>SFDM01000005.1 GCA_004558205.1 Pyramidobacter piscolens | reverse complement strand
ACCGGAGGCGTACTTGACGTACTCCGAGGATTGCCTCGGGGAGAGTTCCGAGCAGCTGGGACGTTTAGCGAGTGACGCCGGTAAACGGCAATTTATCTGATTATCTTCACCGTGGTACTATTTTCTTTTATGAGGAGGTTTTTTAAATGGATTATAAATTTGCGGAGCGCATGGAAGGCGTCAAGCCTTCGGCGATTCGCGAGCTTTTTAAACTCGGCGTCGGGCGGGATTTGATCTCCTTCGGCGGAGGCTATCCCGACCCCGATGTATTCCCCGTCGAACAGCTCTGCGCCGTGCTCGACCGCGTGCTGCGCGCCCAGGGGCGGCAGGCCCTTCAATACGGCACGTCCGAGGGGATCCCCGAACTTCGTGAAAAGATCGCCGCCAGGATGGCCCGCGCCGGCGTGAACTGCGTGCCCGACGAGATCCTCATGACCACCGGCGGCCAGCAGGGCTTGAGCCTGATGGCGAAACTGATGATCGACAAGGGAGACAAGATCATCACCGAAAGCCCCACCTACCTGGGCGCCTTGATCGCTTTCAACGTCTATCAGCCGCGCTACGCCTGCGTACCCATGGACGGCGAGGGCATGAAGATGGACGCTCTGGAGGCAACCCTCCAAGCCCATCCCGACGCGAAGTTCATCTACACCATCCCCGAGTTCCAGAACCCCATGGGCGTGTCCATGCCGCTGGAGCGCCGCAAAAAGCTCTACGAGCTGGCGCAGAAATACGACGTGATGGTCCTGGAGGACAGCCCCTACCGCGAAATCCGCTTTGAAGGCGAAGCCCAGCCGGCCATCAAGAGCTTCGACACTGACGGCCGCGTGGTCCACCTGGGCAGCTTCTCCAAGATCCTGTCGCCCGGTATGAGGCTGGGCTGGGTGGTGGCCTCCCCGCTGGCGGCGCGCAAAATGAGCCTTCTGAAAACGGCCGAGGACAGCCAGTCCTCCACGCTGATGGTCTACGCCGCCAACGCCTTTATGGACATGTACGACCTGGACGCCCACATCCAGAAAATCCGCAGTCTTTATAAGAAGAAAAAAGATCTCATGCTCGAACGAATGGCCGCGGAATTCCCCTCGAGCGCCAGCTGGACCAACCCCGCGGGCGGCCTTTTTACGTGGCTGACCGTGGATGCAAGCATCGACACAGAACAGCTGATGCGCCAGAGGACCCTTCCCGAGGCCAACGTGGGCTACGTGCCCGGCGCCACCTTCTTCCCGCTGGAACAGGAGCACAACCACGCCCGCATGAACTATTCCTGCATGAGCCGCGAAAAGATCATCGAAGGCATCGCCCGCCTCGGAGCTATCCTGCGGAGCTGCTGATAGCTATTTCTTCATGCGCGCACAGCTGGCAAGGGATATGACAACACAAGAGGCAGAGGAATCCCGCGCTCTTAGCGCGGAAAATTCCTCTGCCTCTCATGCTGCGTTGCAATTGAAGTTTCCCGTTCTGAAAAAACAAGTCACAAAGCTGAAGCGCTGCCGTAATTCTACTGATTATGGGCGTTCCAGCGCACCGTATACTTCTCCACAAAACCGCAGGGCGCGTAGGCCATCTTGGCGTGGCGCAGGCCGGGGTCGCCCATGTCTTCCTCGCGGTTGGCGATCTTGTAGCTGCGGGCGTCGTAGAACAAGAAGTCCTTGTTGATCACCTGATAGGCCTGGGGGAACTCGGGCAGAGCCTTCTCGTAGTGGATCATGATCAGGTCCGGCGTGACGGGCTCGGCCAGAGTGTAGGCGATCAGCCGCCCTTCGTATTCGATGGCGCCGCCTATGAGCCCCAGCTCCTGCCAGTGTTCGAGCACATGATAGATGCCCTCGCTCTCGGCGTCCAGCATGTCCGTCTCCTTGCACTGCTCCTCCTGGCACCAGAGCTTCTGAAGCTCCACCACGCGGGGCGTCATCTCGGGCGTCAGCGTCAGGTACTGCGCGCTGTAGTGCCGGCGGAACTGGTTGACCTTGTTGCGGCGGCGCATATGCTTGTTGCCCACCAGCGTCGCCAGCTCCTCCACGTTATAGAGATATTCGAAGCTGTCGCGATCCGCCTCGGCCGTGATCTTCGAGCCTAATTGCGCCTGCCAGATCTCGACCAATGACTTGGGCACGTCCACAAAGGTGGCCTCGGGCCCCACGACCCTTTCAAGCGTCTCGGCCCAGTCACCGCGGTGCCAGTCGCCCGCCGGGGCAAGCCATTTCAGATCGGGGCGCGTCTGGCGCATCCACACCAGGTCGCGCTCCCAGCAGGCCTCGTAGCCGAAAAAGTGGGTCCAGGACCAAAGCACCACAAAACTCTGATCCGAAGAGTACTCGCTGCATCGCAGCCAGTATTTTTTATAATCCGCAAGCATGGAAAGCTCGAGCGGTTTGAAAGTACAGTCCAAGCATAACGCCTCCTGAAAAATTTATTCATTATGAAGCGGCTCCATTCTAACACATAAGCTGAGCGAAACACAAGGAAAAAGAGGCGCGCCAGGCCGCGGGATCTTCTGCCTTTCACAGAAAAATCCGTCGGTTATTCCGCAAAAACCCGAACGAGAACCACAGCGATGACCAGCGCGGGCAGGGCGTCCATCACTCTGACCCTCAGGAGGCCCAGGATGTTGAAGCCGATGCCCATCAGCATAAGCCCGCCGGCCGCGGCCATCTCCACCGTCGCGGCGCCAGTGATATAGGGCTGCAGGAAACTGGCCGCCAGAGTCAGTCCCGCCTGATAGATGAAGACCGGCGCCGCGGAAAGGATCACGCCGGCTCCCAGCGAAGCTCCCAGTGCCACGCCCATCAGGCCGTCCATAAGCGCCTTGGTCAGAAACAGCGACGGGTAGCCGCCCAGACCCTCCTCAAAAGCGCCGAGAATCGCCATGGAGCCCATGCAGAAGAGCATGCTCGACGACATAAAGGCCTCGGCAAAGCCCGACCCCGCGTTTTTAAAGCGCCGTTCCAGCGCCCGGACGCCGCGTTCAGTCCGGCCCTCGATGTCCAGCAGGCCCCCAACGATGGAGCCTACGGCGACGCTGAAGACCAGGATCAGCATATTCTGGGATTTCATGGCCATGCCCACGCCCAAGACAAAGCTGAAAAGCCCCAAAAGCTGCGCCGGCAGTTTCATCACGTTCTCGGGGATACGGGCACGAAGCAGATACCCAATCGTGGCGCCCACGATCACGGCAGACGCGTTGACGATTGACCCAAACACAGGAATTGACAGCAGAAAGTTCAAAGAAAAGCCTCCTCAAAAGTTATTCGACCCATTATACAACAAGGTTTGCCTCCCGCCCTGCGGGGAAATGTGAATTGGGGCGGGCAGAATCGCTCTGAAAATGTTAAAATAGACAGGTTTAAGAAGAGTACGGACGTAGCATAAGAGGTCTTCGCGACCCTATGAAGCACGATGGAGGTTCTGACATGGAAGAGCAACAGATCACCGGACGGGTCTTGGCACATCCCCTCGTCCCTGAAATTAAACACAGCTATCTGGATTACGCGATGAGCGTCATCATCGGCCGTGCGCTGCCCGACGTACGGGACGGGCTGAAACCCGTTCAGCGCCGCGTCCTTTACGGCATGATGGGGCTGGGCATCCGCCACAACCAGGCCTACAAGAAGTCGGCCCGCGTGGTCGGCGAAGTCATGGGCAAGTACCACCCCCACGGCGACTCATCGATCTACGACACCATGGTCCGTCTGGCTCAGCCCTGGAACCTGCGCTACCCCCTGGTGGACGGCCAGGGAAACTTCGGCTCCGTGGACGGCGACAGCGCGGCGGCCATGCGTTACACCGAAGCCCGATTCTCCGAACTGGGCGAACTGATGCTGCAGGACATCGACGAGGACACCGTCGACTGGGCCCCCAACTTCGACGAATCCCTGCAGGAGCCCATGACGCTGCCCTGCATGATGCCCAACCTGCTGGTCAACGGCAGTACGGGCATCGCCGTCGGCATGGCGACCAACATGCCGACTCATAACCTTGGCGAGGTGGTGGACGCGCTCTGCTGCCTGATCAGCAAGCCCGACGCTGAACTGGGAGAGCTGATGACCTACCTGCCCGGCCCCGACTTCCCCACCGGCGGCATCATCATGGGACGGGAAGGCATCATCGACGCCTACCGCACGGGCCGCGGCAAGATCGTCGTCCGCGGGCGCTGCCACGTGGAGGAAACCAAGCGCAAGACCAGCGTGGTCATCACCGAAATCCCCTACATGGTCAACAAGACCACCATGATCGAGGGCATCGTCAAGTGCGTGCAGACCCACGCCATCGACGGCGTGGCCGACCTGCGCGACGAGTCGGACCGCCAGGGGCTGCGCGTGGTGCTCGACCTCACCCGCGACGGCGATCCCGAACTGGTCCAGCGCCAGCTTTACAACCGCACTATGATGCAGAGCACCTTCGGCGTGATCAACCTGGCGCTGGTGAACCAGCGTCCCGTGGAGCTGACGCTGAAACAGATGCTCGAAGAGTTCCTGACCTACCGCCGCAGCGTGGTGCGCCGCCGCACCGCCTTCCGCCTGGCCAAGGCCGAGGCGAGGGAGCACATCATCGAGGGCCTGTGCCGCGCCCTGGACATGATCGACGAAGTGATCCGCGTCATCCGCGGCGCTTCCGACACCGACGCCGCGAAAAAGGGGCTGATCGAGGAACTCCAGTTCTCGGACAAGCAGGCCCAGGCCATTCTGGACATGAGGCTTCAGCGCCTGACAGGACTGGAGCGCGAAAAGCTTTTGCAGGAAATGGCCCAGCTGCTGACGGACATCGCGCGTTACAAGGAAATCCTGGGCGATCCCCACGTGCTGGACGGCGTGATCCGCAACGAACTGGTCGAGCTGCGCCGCAAGTTCTCCGACGAGCGCCGCACCGAAATTCAGGCCCACGTGGAAACCGCCGGTGATTCCTACGAGGATCTGCTGCCCGAGGAGGACATCGTGGTCACTTTGTCCCAGGACGGCTACCTGCGCCGCACGCCGCTGAAAGACTACGGCGTCCAGAACCGCGGAGGCAAGGGACGCAAGGGCGCCGTGCTGACCTCGGAAGACCAGGTTTCCTTGGTGGACGTGACCAGCACCCACAGCGACATCATGCTTTTCACCAGCCGGGGCCGCGTGTTCGCCATCAGGGGGCACGTGATTCCCGAGACGAAGAGCGGCAAGGGACGACAGATCTCCAAGTTCATCTCGCTGAACGAGGGCGAAACAGTGGTGGCTCTGAAGGGAACCTTCACGGAAGACCACCACACGGTGCTCTTCGTCACGCGCCGCGGCATCGCCAAGCGCATGGACATCGCCGAGCTGAACAACCTGACCCGCGCCGGCCGCCAGGTTCTGTCGCTGGATGAAGGCGACGAGATCGCCAAGGTCCGCACCACCCGCGGGACCGACGACCTGCTGTTCGTCAGCCGCCGGGGACGCGGCCTGCGGGTCAGTGAAGACGAAATCCGCACCATGGGGCGCAGCGCCCGGGGCGTGAAGGCCATGAAGCTGAACGAAGGCGACGAAATCGTGTCCTGCGAAGTGATCGCCGAGTCCAGGCAGATCCTTCTGGTCAGCGAACGGGGCATCGGCAAGCGCACGTCCTACGACGAATTTTCAGTGCACCACCGCGCCACTGGCGGCATGAGGGCCATGGGCATCTCGGACCGCACGGGCAGTCTGGCCGTCGCCACCAGCGTCTCTCTGGACGACGAGGTGGTGCTGATGACGGCAAACGGGCGCATGGTGCGCCTGCTGGTGTCCGATATCCCGCAGCTGGGACGCGGCGCCGCCGGTTCCTACCTGGTTAGGCCCGACGAGGGCGACAGCGTGGCGGGAATCTCGGTCATCCACAAGGGTGAGGAGAGCGAAGAGACAAACGCCGTCCCCGTCAGCAAGCCTCTTGAAAGCGAGATCGACCTGCCCTTCGGCGACGAAGAGGCCCTGCCGGAAGAGGATTCCTACGACGGCGATGACGCAGCTGGCCAGGACGATCCCGAACCCGATACCCCCAACGAGGAGGAATAAACGATGAAATTCGCACCCGATGGATACCGTTCCATCGCCGTGACCTGCGCGCTCACGGTGGTTTCCCTTTTCCTGTGCAGCGCCGCGCTGGTCGTGACGCTGCCGCTGTTCGCGCTGTCGGTCTGGTTCTACCGCGACCCTGACCGCGCGCCCGAAGGGCCGGGGCTGACCAGCGCCGCCGACGGCGAAGTGGTCGAGATCTTCGAGACGGAACATCCCTACATGGGAAAGGCGCTGAAGATCGGCGTCTTCATGAGCCCTCTGAGCGTCCACGTAAACCGCATGCCCTCGGACGGCGAAATTCAGTATTTGGAATACGTCCCCGGCAAGAAATGGCTCGCGTCGGCGGAAAAAGCCTCGGAAGTGAACGAGCGCATGTACGTGGGCTACCAGTCCGAACAGGGACCGGTTCTGGTCTGCCAAATCGCCGGGCTGCTGGCCCGGCGGATCGTCTGCCGCCTGAAAAAGGGCGACAGGCTCGAGAGGGCTCAGCGTTTCGGCATGATCAAACTTGGAAGCAAGGTTGACGTGTACCTGCCTCTGGGCGTAAAGTGTGTGGTGAAAGTCGGCCAGAAAGTCAAGGCCGGCCAAACTGTGATAGCGGAGGTGTAACTGAATGAAAAAATTTAAGCTGAGGCTGCGCCGCAGGCATCTAAGGGACCTTCCGATCCGAAACAACATCCCCAACATGATCACCAGCGGCAACCTGCTCTGCGGAATGCTGTCGCTGATCCTGGTGGTCCGCGGCTACTATCTGCCCGCGGCCTGGATGATCCCCTTTGCGGTGTTCTTTGATTTCATGGACGGCAAGGTGGCCCGCGCCATGGGCGTCAGCAGCGATTTCGGAGTGGAGTTCGACAGCCTGGGCGACGTGGTCTCCTTCGGCGTCGCTCCCGCGGTGCTGGTCTACGCCGTGTCGCTGAAGGCGCTGCCCGGCGCTCTGGGCGCCGTGGTGGCGGCCTTTTTCGCGCTCTGCGGCGCGCTGCGCCTGGCGCGGTTCAACGTGGTCCACCGTCCCGGCCCCTTCCAGGGCCTGCCGATTCCCGCCGGCGGTCTGTTCCTCGTGTCCTTCGTCCTGGCGGGCGTCCTGGGCCGGGTCCCCACCTGGCTCATGGCCGTCCTGGCCTTCGTCGACGGCGCTTTGATGATCTCATCGGTGCCCTACGGCAACCTGAAGACGATCAAAAAGGGCTGCATGGACAAGCGTAAGGCCTACGGCCTTGCGGTCTTCGCCGCGGCCGTGGCAGTGCTGACCCGCGAGGCGGCCCTGCTGATCCTGATCTCCATCTACCTGATCAGCGGCCTGATCCGCTTCGACTGGGGGACCTGGCTCTCCCTCCCCGAACCCCGCGAACAGGAGCAGAAGGACTAGCGCGGCGTTTCCTGCCGCCCCTGACGCATCGCTTTTCTGATTATTATTTTTTCAAACGGGCAAGGAGGTTTTCAACATGCGCTGGAGAGAGACATACATCGACGGCACCTACGGCGACAAGACGGTCATCCTGACCGCGGGCATCGTGGACAACCCGCGGAAAGCCGTTCTGCTGTTTCACGGGGTTCACAGCAACGCCTGCGCCGACGCCGGCAATAAATACGCCAGAATCGGCAGGGCCCTGGCCGAGAACGGCGTGCTGCCGGTTATGGCCGAGAGCAGCCGCCGGGTCAGAAACCGCCAGGATTACGCCGGCAACCCCATGGGATGGATCTACGACGCCTTTGATGGGAAAACCTACGCCCAGGAACTTCAAGACGCCCAAAACGCCTACAGGGCGGTCCGCCTGCTCTATCCCGCGCTGCCGCTCACGCTGTGGGGGTTCTCCCTCGGCGGCCTCAGCGCGCTGCTCATCGCCGGGGGCTACACCTCGGGCGGCCGGGCGCCCGAGGACCTCGAAGGCCTGGTGATCTGCGGCAGCGGCGACGAGACCTATCCGGAAAACGCCGAGGTGCTCAAGCTGCCCATCATCAACACCGTGGAAAGCCCCAAAGAACTTTACAGCGCCGCGGAGCGCGTGCGCACCGCATGGGTCCGCACCTTCCGCGGCACCGAAGACGGGACTTTCAGCGAAGAAGCCTGCCGCCGCATCTTCGACCGAATTCCCGTGGCGGACAAGCAGTTCTTCCAGGTTGAAGGCTCGGACCACTCCTTCCGCATGATCCACGGCTCCCCCTCCCGCAAACCCCTGGCGGAAGTCTACAAGCACCTGCCCCAGCTTTTCGCAATCTGACAACACCTCATGCAAAAGGGCCCTCTCCACCTGGAGAGGGCCCTTTTGCCGCAGCAGGCCAAGCCGGTAAATTATACTAATTCGCATTGTGCGTGCCTAATGTCGGACTGAAGATCAAAGTCAAAGGATTTCAACGCAAAGGCTGAACAGAAAGGGCGCAAAGGACGTAAAGGAAAAACACGACCTAAATTATGAATAAAAAAATGAATTAATATGATAGTAATTTATATATTTTTATTAATTTTGCGGTTCTAAAAGTCTTTCAAAGTTTTCCTTTGCGAACCTTTGCGCCCTTTGCATTGAAATCTTTTGACGTGGCTCTTCGATTTGATATTAAGCACACCAATGGGGAATCAGTATTACACGAGAAATGTTCCACGTGGAACATCGTCCTTGTGGCAGAAATAGATCATAAATTTAAGGGAGAGCTCGCGGAATCACGCGGGTTCTCCCTTTTTCGGATGCCTTTGTTTTTACGGCGTCTCAGCGCCGGTACTGCGCGGCTTCAGCGACGAAGCGCTGGAAGAGCTTCAGCGACGGGGAACCCTCGCTGACCATGCGCTCGGGGTGCCACTGGACGCCCACCAGGAAGGGGCCCTGTTCGCTCTCGATAGCTTCCACAATGCCGTCGGGAGCCTGGGCCGTGACTTGCATGCCCGGCGCGGGAATGTCCACGGCCTGGTGGTGAAAGCTGTTGACCTCGAAGTTCTCGCCGTAAAGCCCGGCGACGATGGATCCTTTCAGGGCGCTGGCGCTGTGGCTGGGCCAGCGCCCCTCCATGTTCTGCAGATGCCCCAGCGCGGACCGGTCGTTGGGAATGTGCTGGATCAGCGTCCCCCCCATGGCCACGTTGATCACCTGCGCGCCGCGGCAGATACCCAGGATGGGCATTCCCCGCTTGCGGGCCAGGTGAAAGAGCCTGATCTGGAAATGATCCAGGTCGGGGATCAGGCGCCCAAGCTGAGGATCGGGCTGGGCCTTGTAGAGAAGCGGATAGACGTCGATGCCTCCGGGCAGGAGAAGCCCACGCACCGCACCGAGACAGGCTTCAAGCGCCGCCTCATCGGACGTGATGGGCACAACCAGGGGCGCGCCTCCAGCCTGGAGCAGGGCTCCCGTGTAGGAGCTGATGACGGCCACGTGTTCTTTGTCCTTGACGTGTTCGAGGTTGCAGGCAATGGCAATCGCTGGCTTTTCTATCATTCGAGAGGTTCCTCCTGGGTATGGGGCGGCGTCTGCGCAAGCTCCTTCAGATGCCTGATAAAATCGTTTTCGCGCCGGATCAGCTTCCCCTTGGCGTCGGCAAAGGCGTGCTTCGTCCAGCCTTCGGCGGCCAGCTTTCCCGCCTCGCCAAGCAGCCTGTAGCGGAAGGTCATGGTGCAGGAGCGGATTTCGGGCGGAAGGACTTCCAGCGTGGCCAGTTCGTCGTAGCGGAGGGGCGACTTGTAGCGGCACTGCACTTCCACCACGGGCATGTAGACGCCCTCTTTCTCCCACTCGCCGTAGGGCAGGCCCAGGGCGCGGCAGTACTCGGAGCGGCCGGCCTCGAACCAGACGAAGTAATTGCTGTGATGGGCGATGCCCATCTGATCGGTCTCGGCGTACCGCACGCGAAATTTCATCGTAAAGTTTTCCATGGCAACAGTTCTCCCTTAGCGCCGCACAGCCCTAGACGAACAGCGGCAGCTTCGCGAGCAGCTTCAGGCCGAGGGCGATCTGGACCAGGACGATGGCGGGAACGCCGTACTTGAAGTACCATTTCTGGGTTTTGTGGCGAAAGGCCAGCATCCCGGCGTAGACGCCGAGGGAACCGCCCAGAAGGGCCCACAGGAACAGGGCCCGTTCGCTGACGCGCCGCGCGCCGCTTCGGGCGCAGCGCTTATCCCAGCCGGTGACGGCGAATCCCGCTGCGTTCATCGCCAGAAGGGCATACAGAATCCATCGCATTTTACATCAATCCTCCACTGTGTTCACAGGGCGCGCAATAGCGCCCACCTTCGCGCCGGCGGCGCGCCGCAGGTCCTCGGGCGACAGCTCCATCTGAAGGCCCCGCCGTCCGGCGCTCACAGCGATGGTCTCAAAGCCCAAGGCCGACTGGTCGAGAAAGGTGGGGTATTTTTTCTTCATCCCCAGGGGCGAGCAGCCGCCGCGGATGTAGCCCGTCAGCTCGAAGAGCTCCTTCATGTGGACCATCTCCACTTTGCCGTGTCCCGACAGGGCCGCCAGTTTTTTCAGGTCCAGCTCCTCCGCCCCGGGGATCACCGCCACGAGAAGCTCCTTCGCCCGTCCGTCGGCGCGCAGCACCAGGGTCTTGTAAATGCGCTCGATGGGAAAGTTCAGCAGTTCCGAGGCGTGAAGGGCGCTCAGGTCCTCTTCGTCCACTTCATATTCGATGACGCGGACCGGTATTTTCAGCCGCTCGATTTCGCGGACGGCGTTCGTCTTCTGTGCTTTCGACACGGGGTATCACCTCGCGCAGAATCATACACCATCGGAGGCAAAACTGGAACAGCGGAGGACAATAATTTTTTTCAGCGCGCCGATGTGACACGCATGGCCCTCAAAGCGTTCAGCACCGCCAGCAGCGCCACGCCCACGTCGGCGAACATGGCGGCCCACATGGAGGCAAAGCCCGCGGCCCCCAAGGCCATGACTCCCAGCTTGACGCTCAGGGCAAAAGCCACGTTCTGGCGCGCGATGGACAGGGTCTTCTTCGCCAGCCGCCGCGCCGGGACGAGGCGGCTTGGCTCGTCGGTCATGAGCACGATATCGGCGGCTTCCATGGCAGCGTCGCTGCCCAGCTGGCCCATGGCCACACCGGCATCGGAGGCGGCAAGCACGGGGGCATCATTGATGCCGTCGCCCACAAAAAGCAGCGTGCCGCCAGGCCTGCGGAGCTTCATCAGCTCTTCCACGGCCCGCACTTTCTGGTCGGGCAGCAGAGAGGCGCGCACTTCGTCAAGGCCGAGGCTGCGGGCCACGGCCTCGGCGATCTCTCGACGGTCGCCCGAAAGCATGACCTGGCGGGACACTCCATCGGCGCGCAGCCGTTGTATGGCCTCAGCGCTGTCAGGCTTGACTTCGTCGCTGACTTCAATTTCGCCGATAAACTGGCCGCCGCGGGCCACGAGAAGCGCTGTCGCCGAGGGATCGCCGTGGAGCTCGGGCAGGGCGACGCCCTCGTTTTTCATGAACGCCCCGTTGCCCACCGCGACCCGGCGGCCATCCACGTCGGCGATGACGCCCATGCCGGCGCGCTCCGTGATCTGCGCGCCGCCGAGGCCGGCGAAGGCCCCGGGAACGAGCGCTTCATAAGCCGCCGTCACGGAACGGGCTATGGGATGGGTCGATCCGCGCTCGGCCGCCGCGGCCGCCGCCAACAGTTCCCTGTCCGTCACGCCGTCGGCGGGCGACAGGCGGCTGACGGAAAAACGGCCGCGCGTCAGGGTGCCCGTCTTGTCGTAGACGATCACGTCGGACTTGGCCAGCACCTCGAGGCTGTGGCCGCCCTTCATCAGGACGCCCAGCTTGGACGCCGCGCCGATGCCGGCGAAAAAGGCCAGAGGCACCGACAGGACAAGGGCGCAGGGGCAGGAAATGACCAGGAAGATCAGGGCGCGGTAGATCCAAGTCTCCCAAGCGCCGCCAAAGAAGAGCGGCGGAACGAGGGCCAGCAGGGCCGCGGCCAGGAAGACCGCCGGAGTGTAGCCCCGCGCGAAACGCCTGATGAAGCGTTCCGTCGGCGCCTTGCGCGACGCGGCGTCGGCCACCATCTTCAGGATGCGGGAAGCCGCCGACTCGGAGCTGAGGCGCAGCGTCCGGGCTTTCAGGGTTCCCGTCATGTTCACGGCGCCGCTCAGGATCTCGTCGCCCTGAGCCACGTCGCGGGGCAGCGACTCGCCCGTCAGCGCCGACTGGTCGAGGGCGGAACTGCCCGAAAGGACGAGGGCATCCACGGGAATCCGCTCTCCCGGCACGATGAGGATCTCGTCGCCCACGGCCAGGTCCTCGGGGCTGACCCGCTCCTGCTCCGCACCGCGCAGCCGCAGGGCCGATTCGGGGCGGATGTCCATCAAGGCGGCGATATCTCGGCGCGAACGCCGGACGGCCCGCTCCTGAAGGCCTTCCCCCACCCGGTAGAAGATCATGACCGCCGCGGCCTCGGCGCCGTCGCCCAACGCGGCCGCGCCAAGGGAGGCCACGAGCATCAGCGTGTTCTCGTTGAAGAAATCCTTCTTCAAAAGCCCCTCAAAGGCTTCGCGCGCCACGCCCCAGCCGGCGAGCGCAAAGGCCGCCAGCTGCACGTAAAACTTCCAGGGCTCCAGAAAGGGCAGAAAGCTCAGAGCGAAGAGCCCCGCCGCGATCCAGAGCCCCCGTTGGTCTCCTTCCTCGTCATCCTCGCCCGACGAGTCGTCCTTCTTCTCCGACGCCTCGCTGAAGGGGCTCTCAGAGCTGCAGCAGGAGCATCCGCAGGCTTCCCCCTCCTCGTGATGGTGGTGGTGCTCGTCGGTCACATGAGGCTGGTCATGGGGATGGCTATGCCCGCAGCAGGGGCAGCCTTCGGATTTAGGGGCCGTGGAGACGCGGCGGCGCAGCTTCGGCGCGGGCACCGTCTCCCCCTCGGCCAGATAACGGACCGTGCCGTCGGGATTGTGAACGTGGGGCCGGCTGTCCGTCCCGTGATCGTGAGTATGCTCGTGACCGTGGTCGTGGCTATGGTCATGAAAATGCTCATGGCCGTGGTCGTGGCTGTGTTCGTGGTCATGTTCGTGGCTGTGGTCATGGCCGCAGCCGCAGGGGCAGGACTGTACTTTGCTGATTTCATCGTGATCGTGCAAAACATCGTGCATGAAAGATCTCTCCTTAATTTAACGTTAATTTAACGATTCCTTTTTGTGGCTTTTAAAAGGACACCTTGAAAATAGAATCCCGGCGGCTCAGTCGCCGGACTCCGAAGCGTGACGGACGTGCTCCAGCCCGACGCGAAGCAGCTGCTCCACGTGCCCGTCGTCCAGAGAGTAATAGACCGTCTTGCCGCTGCGCCGGGTCTTGACGGCCCGCGCAGCCTTCAAAAGGCGCAGCTGATGGGACACCGCCGACTGGGAAACGCCCATCAGGCAGGTCAAGTCGCAGACGCACAGCTCCGCCGACAGAAGCGCGCACAAAATCCTCATCCGAGTGGGATCGGCAAACATCTTGAAAAAATCCGCCGCCCCCGACAGAGCCCCGTCGTCCGGCAGAGCCGACCGCGCCCGCGCCAGAGCGTCCTCGTGAATCACGTTGACGCCGCAGAAATCCAGTTCTTCATCTTTTCTCTCCATTTTCGCCTCCACACATGATCATTTGTTCATATGTTATTCTTACAAGCCCCTTTTGTCAAGAGCCGAACATTCCCTTGCCCTTCTTTTCTCTCAAAGAAGTTGCGCTTTACAAATCTCGTGTTAAACTAATCCTGTTTTAGTCTGGAAATCGTCATGATTGACCAGGCTGTGCACTACGTGATTCAAATCAAAAGGATTAATTCATGACTGGAGGTAATTACGTGAATTCAAAGCTGTCTGCTTTCGCCGGCAAATTGGCTTTTTTGGCCGTCATCGCCGGCTGCGGCTATCTGGGTTACCGCATGCTCACGGTTCCGCGGGAGGAACCCGCGCAGGCCGAGGAACTAGCACGGCCCGTGAGGACCATGACGCTCAGCGCCGCTGGAGCCATGACGAAACATCACTATTTCGGCACCGTTCAGGGGTCGCAGAGAGTGAACCTGTCGTTCCGCGTCTCGGGGCCTCTCGTGGAGCTGCCCTTCGACATGGGAAACAGCGTAAAGAAGGGGGACCTGATCGGGAAAATCGACCCGCGGGACTTCATAACGCGCCTGAACGACGCCCAGAGCGTCCTTTCCCAGGCGCGCGCCAAACACGCCGAAGCTCAGAATAATTTCAGGCGCTACGAGGAACTCTACAAGAAAAAGGTGATCGCCCAGGCACAGTACGACCGCTACAAGACCGCTCTGGACGTGGCCCGTTCCAACCTGAAGTCCGCCGAGGCGCAGGTTTCGGCGGCGCAGGACTCCCTGGCCGACACGGAGCTTCGCGCGCCCTTCGACGGCGTGATCGTGGAACGCATGGTGCAGAACTTCCAGGACGTGCAGGCCAAACAGCCTATCGCGAGCCTTCAAAACCTGAAGAACGTGGAAATCGTGTTCAACGTGCCCGACAAGGACGTGGTCAACGTCAGCGTCTCGAGCGACCCCCTGACCAGCCCCAGGCTGTCGGACCGCATCCAGCTGTTCATCTCGGCCACCTTCGACGCTTTCCCGGGGCGCACCTTCGACGTGAAGTTCAAGGAATTCGGCGCTCAGGCCGACGCCCGCACTCAAACCTATCCCGTGACCGTCACGATGGAACAGCCCGAAAACGCCCGGATCCTGCCCGGCATGCCTGTGAACATCACAGTGGACACCGTGAAGGAGCTTGCGCCGGAGGATCAGAGCTTTTTCGTCCCCGCTTCGGCGGTGATCGGCGACCAGGTCCACGGCAGCTGGATCTGGAAGTACGTGAACGGCACAGTGCACAAGGTGCCTGTCGAGCTGGGGGCCTATCGCGGCGACCGGATCGAGATCAAGGGCGACCTGAAGCCTGAAAACGTGATCGTCACGGCGGGGATGCACTATCTCAAAGAGGGACAGAAAGTTCGCCTCACACGCTAAAGGAGTGATTCTATGAACATCGCAAGGGCAAGCGTCAAACGTACAACGGTCGTCCTGTTCCTCTGTGTTCTGATCCTCGTTGCGGGGCTCATGGCCTACGTGGAAATGGGGAAGCTTGAGGATCCCGCGTTCACGATCAAGACGGCCGTGGTGACCACCCAGTACCAGGGAGCCACTGCCCTGGAGGTGGAAACGGAAGTCACCAGCCGCATCGAAGATGCCATCCAGGCCATGGGCGAGATTAAGGAGCTCCGCTCGCGCTCCACCGACGGGCTGTCCATCATCTATGTGGACATCAAGAGCGCCTATACGGCCAAGGACCTGCCTCAGATCTGGAACGTGCTCCGCCAGAAGGTGGTGGACGTAACGCCTTCGCTGCCGCCTGGGGCTTCCACGCCTATCGTGAACAACGACTTCGGCGACGTCTTCGGACAGTATTACGCTCTGGTGGGCGACGGCTATTCCATGAGGGAGCTCTGGGACCACGCGGATTTCCTCAAAAAACAGCTGGTGCTCCTGCCCGGCGTCGCACGGGTCAACATCTCCGGCGACCAGACCGAGGCCATTTACGTGGAGTTCTCGCGGACGAAACTGTCCACACTGGGGCTTTCGCCTCAGGTAATCTTCGGCGTGCTCAACCAGCAGAACACCATCTCCGCGGTCGCCAGCTCCAACGTGGGTTCGGAATTCCTCCGCATCGACCCTACAGGCGCCATCACCGACGTGAACGACATCGGCGACCTGGTGCTGGGCGGCAGCGGCAGCAACCTGATCCGCCTTCGCGACGTGGCCGAGATCCGCCGCGACTACCTGGATCCCACGCGCTTTATCCTCCGCCGCGACGGCCGTCCGGCGCTGGGCATCGGCATCTCGTCGGTGGCCGGCGGCAACGTGGTCACCATGGGCGAGGCAGTCAAAAAGCGCCTTCAGGAGCTTGAAGAGCTGACGCCCGTAGGCATGGAGCTTCAGGAGATCTACATGCAATCCGACGCCGTCACCGCGGCGGTGAACGATTTCATCATCAACCTGATCGAGTCGGTGGTCATCGTGGTGGGCGTGCTGCTCATCTTCATGGGGCTGCGCACAGGCCTGCTGATCGGCGGCGTGCTGGTGCTGACCATCGCGGCCACTTTTACGATTATGAACTTCAGCGGCATTTTCCTCCAGAGCGTGTCCCTGGCGGCTCTGATTATCGCGCTGGGATCGCTGGTGGACAACGCCATCGTCGTCTCCGAGGGGATCCTGGTCGGCGTGGAGCGGCACCAATCCGCAGAGGACGCCGCCAGCGACACCGTGAGCGGCACCATATGGGCCCTGCTGGGCGGCACGGTGATCGCCGTGCTGGCCTTCGCCCCCATCGGCCTGTCTCCCGACAGCACCGGCGAATACTGCAAGAGCCTGTTCCAGGTGGTGGGCATCTCCATGCTGCTCAGCTGGCTTTTGGCGATCACCGTGACGCCCGTGCTGGGAGTGATGATGCTCAAGCCCTCGGGAACGCAGAGCGATCCCTACGACAAACCTCTGTTCAAGGCCTACCGGGCCGTCCTCGAATGGTGCCTGCGCAACCGCTGGCTGGCCGTTATCACGGTGGGCGTCCTGTTCGTCCTCTCTCTGATCGGTTTCTCCTTCGTGGATCAAAGCTTCTTCCCCGACGCGAGCGGCGTCTACTACATCACCGACCTCTACCAGCCTCAGGGGACCTCCATCGACTCTCAGAGCAAACGCACCCGGGAGCTTGAAGAGTTCCTGCTGAAGCAGCCTGAGACGAAGAACGTCACGTCCTTTATCGGCGGCGGCTCCATGCGCTTCATCCTCACCTACTCCACCATGGACCCCAACACGGCCTATTCGCAGCTTCTCGTGGAGGTTAAAACCCCGAAGGACGCCGACGCGCTGATCGAAAAGACGCGCGAGTTCATGGAAGAATCCATGCAGGACGTCCGCGGCATCAGCAAGCTGTTCGCCAAGGGCTCGAGCAGCGGCCCCAAGATCGAGGCCCGTTTCTACGGCAGCGATCCCGCCGTCCTCAGAGACCTGGCGGCTCAGGCTTCGGCCATCCTCGAGGCGGACCGCGCCACGGACTTCGTGCGCATCGACTGGCGCGAGCCCGTCAAAGTCCTGCGGCCCCAGGTGGCGAAGGATCAGATGAGGGCCTTGGGCCTGGCGCGCCCCGACATCAACCAGGCAATCCTGACGGCAACCACGGGCAGCGCTGTGGGCGTATACCGCGACGGCGACAAGCTGCTTCCGATTCTTTCCAGCGTGCCCAAAAACGAGCGCTACCAGGTGGACCGGCTGATGTCGTCGCCGATCTGGGCGCCGGCGGCGAGCAAGATGGTGCCTCTGGGGACCGTGGTCACGGATATCGCCACGGTTTTCGAGGACTCCATCATCCTGCGCCGCGACCGGAGCCGGGTCATCACCGCCCAGGCCGACGTGAAGCTGGGACAGAACGCCACGGAGACCTTTAACCGAATCAGGCCTTTGATCGAAGCGATCAAGCTCCCCGTAGGCTATCAGCTGAAATGGGGCGGCGAGCATTACAGCCAGGAGGAAGCCCAGGGCGGCTTGCGCGGGCTTCTGATCCCGAGCGTGCTGCTCATGTTCACGATCACGGTGTTCCTGTTCAACGGCTTCAAGCAGCCCATCATCATCTTCCTCTGCATGCCTCTGATCCTGATCGGCGTCACTGGAGGGCTGCTGCTGATGAACTCGTCTTTCAGCTTCCTCGCGCTGCTGGGGCTTCTGAGCCTGGTGGGCATGCTGATCAAGAACACCATCGTCCTGCTGGAGCAGGTCGCTTCGGACTTCGCTTCCGGCAGAGACCGCTACGAGACGATCGTGGAGTCGGGCGTCAGCCGCCTCCGTCCCGTTTCCATGTCGGCGCTGACCACAGTGCTCGGCATGATCCCCCTGATCTGGGACCAGCTGTTCTCGTCCATGGCCATCACGATCATGTTCGGGCTCGCGGTCAGCACGGTGCTGACACTGCTCTTCGTCCCCGTCCTGACGGCCATCTTCTACAAGGTGCCGTCACCCGTCAAATAACGAACCGCCTTATGTGAAAGGAGCTTGAGGACCATGCGTAAAAGATTGTCACCGAGGGGCCCCTGGGTCTCGATTATCCTCGTTCTGGCAATGATCGTCACGGGAGTCCTGCTTTTCCGCGGCATGACGGCGCCCCGGCCGCTGCGGGTCGTTCTGGTCCTGGACGGCCAGGCCGGCGACGGCTCCTTCGGTTTCAGCGCGGTAGCCGGCATGAAGAAGGCCGCCAAGGATCTGAAAATCAGCGCCCGATACCTGGAGTGCCTCAACGATCCTAAAAACTACCTTCCCCGGCTGGCCGACGCCGCCGCAACCTCCGACATGGTGATCTGCGTCGGCTCCGGCCTGGCTCAGCAGCTCAGCGCCGCCGCGCAGGCCAATCCCAAGATCAGCTTCGCGCTCATCGACGGCGCGGTGGCCGCACCCAACGTGGTCTCGGCGGTATTCCGCCAGAATGAAAGCGCCTATCTGGCGGGCATCCTCGCGGCCAGACTGACGACGCACGGCGGAGAGCGTTTGAACCCCCAAAAGGTCATCGGCCTGATCATGGGCGACGACATTCCCGTCCTGCGCGATTTCAGGGTGGGCTACGAGGCGGGAGCCCAGAGCGTGGACCCCAAGATTCAGGTTCTCGTGGACTACGCCGGCGACTGGGGCAACAGGGAACTGGGGGCAAAACTGGCCGCCGGCCAGCATGAACGCGGAGCCGACGTGATCTTTCAGGCGGCGGGGCTTACGGGGCTGGGCGTCCTGGACGCTGCCCGGGAGGGCAAGTATTACGCTATCGGCTGCGACGCGCCCCAGGACGACCTGGCCCCGGGCGACGTGGTCGCTTCGGCGATCAAACGAGTGGACAACGCCGTATACGACCTGATCCGCGCCGCCACGCAGAAGACGCTGCCCCTGGGCAAAAAGCTGAGCCTCGGCCTAACCGAGGACGCGGTGGGGCTGGTTCTGGGCAAGCAGACTTCGGCGCTGGTCGCGCCGGATATCCGCGCGCAGCTCAACGACGCCGCCGAGAAGATCCGTAAAGGCGACATCGAAGTTCCCAGCGTCTTTTAAACGCTTTAATCCGGTTCCAGCGGAAAAGGGAGCCCTTCCGCTCTTCCCATAGCGGAGGGCTCCCTTTTTATTCTATTATTGTAGTTTTGATCATAGCCTTCGGGCCTCAAAAGGGCTACTATTGCAGCCAGTAAATTCGATTCGGGATTCTGACGCGGCAGTGGCCCTGGCGCCGCGCGGTCCCCTTTCCTCGGAGGTTATGTGATGAACAAAAAATATCTTGCGCCCCTGCGCTGGGGCGTCCAGCTCTTCTTCCTGTTCTGCGTCCTGTGGGGCCTGTCCTTCGGCGTGAAGCCCCTGGCCACGAAATTGACCATCGTCTCGCTGATCTTCTTCGTCGGGACCTATTACTGCGGCTGGGTCTGTTCCTTCGGGACCCTGCAGGACATCCTCTGGGCGGTCAACCGCCGTTTCATCAAAAAGCAGATCACGGTGCCGCCTCAATACGACCAGTATCTCTCATGGATCCGTTACGTCTCCCTGTTCGTCTCCCTGGGGGCGGTCATGTCCATTCTGGACACTCGGAGGATATTCTTCTCCATCGTGGCGGGACGCGCGCTGACGGCGGCCGCGATTCTCTGCTTCGCGCTGACGCTGCTTCTGGGGCTTTTCATGAGCCGCCCCTTCTGCCGCTACGTCTGTCCCGAGGGCGCGCGGTACGGCCTTGTCGGGCTGTCGCGCCTTTTCACGGTCACCCGCCGGGACGATCTGTGCGTCCACTGCGGCGCCTGCGACAGGAGCTGCCCCATGGCGATTCCCCTTTCCTCGTCCATCGGGCTGAACACGCCGCAGTGCATCAGCTGCGCCAGATGTATCGAGGCCTGTCCCAAGCCCAGGGCCCTTTCGCTGAAACTCAGGAACCTGCGAAATCCCGTCACCCTTGCCTTTTTCCTGGCCGGACTCTACTTCCTCGCGACCTATGTACTGAACGCCTTCAAACGTTTCGGTTAAAAAAGTTTCTGCCTCAATAGAATAGTTTTACAAGAAAAGAATAATAGTTTTTTCTAATCTCATTCCGCTGAGCTCCGAAGGGCCTTACCCCATGGCAGCTCAGCGTTTTTCATGGCTTCATAAAAGATACGGCGCAATGAGAAAATTACATTTGGTCATTCTGCCGCTTGCGCGGCGGGGAAAAATGGAATATCATATCCGTTATTCCAGCTTTGATGGTTGGAACTCAGAGAATAAAGCGTTTATTCCTGAGCGCGAATTCAACGTGAAGGGAAGAATCTGAATGATACTTGAAAATTTACCCGTCCTCAAAATCGGGAAGTACCAGCCTCGTTTTCCGATTATCCAGGGCGGTATGGGAGTTATGATTTCCGGTCCCAGCCTCAGCGGCGCCGTCGCCGCGGCGGGCGGCATCGGAACGCTGGCCACGGTCGGCCTGGGCATGGCGTCCATGACCTGCAACGTGAACAACGTGATGCAGAAAAACGTGCAGGCGCTGAAGGAATTTATCGCCCGCGCGCGCGAAAAGGCCAAGGGCGGCGTTCTCGCGGCAAACTGCATGTGCGCCTTGAGCGACTATGAAAAGCAGATTCGCGCCGTGTGCGAGGCCGGCGTGGACATCATCATCTCCGGCGCGGGGCTGCCCCTGAAACTGCCGGAGCTGACGAAGGACTTTCCCGACGTGGCGCTGGTTCCTATCGTCAGCAGCGTCAAAGCCGCCGACATCATCGTGCGCCGCTGGGCCAAGCACTTTAACCGCACGCCCGACGCCTTTGTGGTCGAGACGCCCAACGCGGCCGGCGGGCACCTTGGAGCCAGCACCGAGGAACAGGCCATGGACACCAAGCTGTCTCTGGACAACGTGATCCCCGCTCTCGTCAGCTGGCTGAAGGAGATCAAACTGGATATCCCCGTCATCGCGGCAGGCGGTATCTTCGACCGAAAGGACATGCTTCACGCCTTCGAGCTTGGAGCCAGCGGCGTCCAGATGGGCACCCGCTTTGCCGCCACCGTGGAGGGCGACGCGTCGGACCGCTTCAAGCAGGCCTACGTGGACGCCAAACCCGAGGACGTGGTGCTCCTCCAGAGCCCCTGCGGCCTCCCGGGACGCGCCATCCTCACGCCCATGCTCAAGCGCTATTTCAGCCATAGCGACACGGAGGTGGAGCCCTGCATCGCCAACTGCCTGAGCCACTGCGTCTACAAGAGCACGCGCAAGACCTTCTGCATCGCCAAAGCGCTGGTCAACGCGCTTCAGGGCAACTGGGAAGACGGGCTGTTCTTCTGCGGCTCCAACGTGTGGAAGGTAAAAAAGATCCAGAAGGTCAAGGAAATTTTCGACGAACTGGTAGGCAGCGAGGACTAAACCGCTCGGCAAACATTGGCGCCATAGGACTGTACGGCCCCGAATGTCAGACCTTAAGTCCTTCTATGGGAAATTGCACGAGATGAAAAGATCGGGACCCGATGATTTCACCATCGGGTCCCGATCTTTTCATAATAAATTTTTCCTTCTGAAAAACCCGGCCCAAAGCCGAATTTTAAAGACCGTGGAGAACGCAAAAGAGAAACAGGAACTGGCGCTTTTTCTCTATAGGGCTGTTTCATATAACACCCAAGGGCATCCCGACGTCGAAATTTTATGATCTGTTTTTACCCCGGTCAACAGCGGCAAAACCCGCCGTCAATCGGGATGAAAAAAACGTTATTGTTAAAAAAAGAATTGCTAAAAAAGCTTTTTCAGGCTAGAATACGAATCATGACGTTCTTCAAACAAAAACGTCAATCCTCCGGCAGACGGCAAAACGTCTCTTCTAAGGAATAACCGAGCCCTGTGACTCGTTTATTTAAGCGCAACAAAATTCAGCTGAAAAGGGGAAGGATTTTATGATTACCAACGGCTTTATGTACATTGCAGTGCTGATTTTCATGGCGGCCTGCCTGGTCGGCATGGAAAAAGTGACCAAGTGGAAGTTCTTCGAGTATGTGCCTCCCGTGATCCTGCTTTACCTGCTGGCGATGGTGTGCTGCACCTACAAGGTGTGGGATCCCGCTTCGACCAAGGCGGCCTACTCGGCGGTGCGCAACCCCATCCTCTACGCGATGATTTTCCTCATGCTCCTGCGCTGCGACATCCGCAAGATCCTCAAGCTCGGGCCCCGGATGATCTCCGGGTTCTTCTGCGCTTCCATCACCATCGCCATCGGATTTGTGGTGACTTACGCGGTCATGGCCAAGTACCTGGGCCCCACGGCCTGGCGCGCGCTGGGCGCTCTGTGCGGCTCCTGGATGGGCGGTTCGGGCAACCTGGTGGCCGTCGCCGAAGCGCTGGGCGCGTCCGAGACCGAACTGGTCTACGCCGGCGTCGTGGACTCCATCGACTACTCGATCTGGGTCATGTTCCTGCTCTGGGCCGTCAACGCGCTGGCGCACCGGTTCAACGCCTGGACCAAGTCGGACACCCGGATTCTGGACGAAGTCTCAAAGAACCTGGAAGAAGAAGCCAAGGGCAACACCAAGCCCATCACCTTCGCCTCTCTGCTGTTCCTGCTGGGACTGTCTCTGCTTGTGTCCGCGGTCTGCACTGACCTGGGCAACAAACTGGCGGCCATGATTCCCTTCGCCGACAAGGCGACCTGGATCGTGCTGATCCTCTCCGTGCTGGCTCTGGTGGCCGCCGTCACTCCCATCGGCAAAATCGCCGGTTCCGTGGAGCTCTCCAACATCATGCTCTACGCCGTCATCGCCCTGATCGCTTCGCGCGCCTCGCTGCTGGAGATGAAGGATGCCCCTGTCTGGGTTATGGCGGGCTTCATGATCCTGGGCATCCACCTGGTGCTGATGCTGATCGCGGCCAAGATCTTCAAGCTGGACATGTTCACCTGCGGCGTGGCCTCGCTGGCCAACATCGGCGGCACCGCGTCCGCCCCGATCCTGGCCGGTTCCTACGCGGGGTCTCTGGTCCCCGTGGGCGTGCTGATGGCCCTGATGGGCTACGTGATCGGCACTTTCGGCGGCATCGGCGTGGGCAAGATCATGAGCATCTTCGGCTCCGTGGTCACGACGGCCGGCGTCTAATCTGCGCCTGAGGTTACTGAATAATTGCGCCGGCGGGAGCTCGCTTCCGCCGGCACCAAGGAGACTGTCATGCATCCCTACGCTTTAATCGATCTTCATTGCGACACCCTCACCGAGGGAAAATACGCGAACACGGGCAATCCCGACACGCTGGACGACCCCAAGCGAGTCCTCTCACTGTCCGCCATTCCCTCGGACGTCCATTGGGCGCAGTTTTACGCAATTTTCATTCCCGACGAGGAACGGGGCCAGGCAGCCATCGATTATTTTGAGTTCAACCGCCTCAACTTTGAACGACAGATGAAGAAATTCGCCGACCGGATTGCGCCCTGCCGTTCGGGATCCGACATGGAAGCCGCCTTCGCGGCCGGCAAAACCGCCGCCTTCCTGACGGTGGAGAACGGATCGGCTCTGGCGGGCAACCTCGCGCGGGTACAGGTGCTGCGCGACGCGGGCGTGCGCGCCATGACGCTGGTGTGGAACGGCGAAAACGAGATCGGCTCGGGCAACACCACCGACCACGGCCTTTCCCAGTTTGGGCGCGAAGTGATTCCCGAGATGGAACGCTGCGGCATCCTGGCCGACGTGTCCCACCTGAACGACGCCGGTTTCGCCGACCTGCTGGGCATCGCGGCAAAACCCTTCGTGGCCACCCATTCGAACGCGCGCGCGGTCTGCTCCCACAAGCGGAACCTGACCGACGACATGATCCGCGAGATGGTGCGCCGGGGCTGCCTGATCGGGCTGAACTACTACGTCCGTTTTATCCGGGACGACGGCGAAGTGAAGAGCCTGGACGACCTGATGTTCCACGTGGAACATTTTTTGGAGCTGGGCGCGGAGAAAAACCTGGCGCTGGGCTCCGATTTCGACGGTTCGGTGCTGCCGGACTGCCTGAACACGCCGGCGAAGGCCGCGGGGCTGTACGAGTACTTCCTGAACCGCGGGCTTTCGCAGGAGCAGGCGGAAGGGATTATGTTCCGCAACGCCCAGAGGTTCTTCAAGGAACAGATCATCTGAACACTGGACGACGAAGCTCGGACAGATCTCGGATTTTTGAAATCCGAGATCTGTCCGAGCTTCGCCTCATACTATTTTCCTATTGACATGCTTAATATCAAATCGAAGAGCCACGTCAAAATATTTCAACGCAAAGAGCGCAAAGGTTCGCAAAGGAAGACCTTGAAAGACTTTTAGAGCCTCAAAATCAAGTAAAATTCATAAAATATCATCATATTAATTCGTTTTTTGTTAATAATTTAGGTCTTGTTTTTCCTTTACGTCCTTTGCGCCCTTTTTGTTCAGCCTTTGCGTTGAAATCCTTTGACTTTGATCTTCGGTCCGGCATTAAGCATGTTGAATGCGAATTAGTCTCATAGACTGATTTATAGCTCTATGCTATTATTTGGATCAACAGGCAAAGAGCATTGCAGCCATGGGGAGGTTTCGTTATGCTGCGGCAAATCAGATATTTTCAGGCTATCGCGCGATGCGGGAACTTCACTGAAGCGGCAGAGGAATGTTACATCTCCCAATCTGCGATTTCACAACAGCCGCAGGCCCTGGAGCATGAATTGGGCGTCAAGCTGGTGGACAGGAGCAAGAGAAAGATCTCCCTGACTCCTGCCGGCGAGCACTTTTACAAGCGCAGCCTCATGCTGACGGCGGACTTTGAAAAGCTCTGCCGCGAAACAGTCAAGATTGCGCACAAGGACGAAGCGCAGCTGCGGATCGGCTATCTCCGTTGTTACGGCGGATTGGAATTGCAGCTCGCCATGGCCGCGTTTTCCGAAAAAAACCCCGATGTCGCTCTTCAGGTGGTCAACGGCAACCACGAGGAACTCTATGACCTTGTGCGGCTCGGCGGCGTAGATTTGGTGCTCAGCGACCAGCGCCGGGCATTTTCAGATGAATATGTGAATTTTGAGCTCGTCACCACGGACTGCTATGTGGAGGCGGCGAGGCGAAGCCCGCTGGCCGTTCGCGAGACCATTGAAATCGACGATCTTAAAAACAGCCCCTGCGTCCTCGTGACGTCAAAGGAGCAGCGCGAAAACGAGAGCGCCTTTTACCGGGAGGTCGTCGGCTTCCACGGCGACTTTCTCTTCGCGGAAAACATCGAGGACGCGAGGCTCATGGTGCTGGGCGGAAAGGGCGTGATGCCCATCGAAGGAGGAGGTCGTCTCGCCCAGCTCGGAGGCGCATTGCGCCGCGTCCCGCTGCGGCGAAAGGGCCAACCGATCCGGCGCAAATACTGCGCGTTCTGGAAAATTGACAATTCCGGATACTACGCAGAGGAATTTGCCGAGCTGCTGAAGGCGCAATTTCAAACAGAATAAAGAGCACACCCCCAGGACCGCATCGGCTTTCAGATGCGGTCCTTTCTTATAAGCTTTTCTTATGCGTTGGCCGCCAAATCCGAATTGCTCGCAAAACCCGCAGACAGTACAATCCAGAGTCGGAACACTGCAAGGCAGATTCAATTTCTCGATCAATTCCCTGCTCAGCTTCGGCTTTCGACCACACCTATAGGTCTGTGCGTCTGCCGTTCCTGTGCTCAGTTTCTGATGAACCAGCTGATATATTCGGCGCACTCCTGCATGAAATGTTTCAGATAATATCTTTATTGAGGAAGGCCAATGTTCGTATTCTTCAACCAGCATTTTTCTGGCTTCATGATGCAACATGCATATGATGATCTTTCTTCTGTACCATGTTATATCACGTTTTTACTTGCTAAAACACATTGATTATTTGACTTACTCTTTATGAATGCCTTCTGGGAAATTGCTCTAGAGCCCCCGTCATTCCCCCGCCGTTTCCATACCGAGCCAGTCAAACCAGCCGTCAAAGGCGCCGCACATCAGG
Organism: Pyramidobacter piscolens; assembly: GCA_004558205.1. Taxonomy (GTDB): domain Bacteria; phylum Synergistota; class Synergistia; order Synergistales; family Dethiosulfovibrionaceae; genus Pyramidobacter; species Pyramidobacter piscolens_A. The sequence continues at coordinate 122,429 of SFDM01000005.1, read as the reverse complement.
GGATGGTCGAACAAAAAAAGGACCTTCGGCGCCTGGCCCCGTTCAATAAGCGCTTCAGCATGTCCCTTCAAGGAAACGCGTATATTGCCCAGCCTCGTCTTTTTGAGTTCGCGAAAATGATAACGCCCGTCCCTTTCAGCCAGTTCTCGAGCGGCTCGCCGATGAATTTCAAGTTCTTCAGAGCCGTAGAGCAAAGGCGTTTTCAGCACAAAGAGGGGAATCAGCGCCTGAAGCCTGCCGGAAGAATCGCCGCAGTCAAGGGAAATAAACTCCTCAACGCCTCCGCTGTCCAGCGTTCGCTTGAAAGCCCTTACCAGCTCGCCGTGGTATTCCAGCGCACTTTGACGTTCTTCGCCGCCGCAGCCGCACCTTTGAAGCATCCCCTCCAACAGCGCCCTGGGCATCGTGCAAAGCATGGGGACGCGGCCAAAAGTCCGAAGCCTGCCTGAAATGTTTCTGAACTCGGCAACAGAACCTTCGTAATTTTCGGCCTGCGATGACGTAAAGATCCTGAGAAGGCGGGAGGAACAGTTCAACAGCGCTTGAAACTGTTTTGCCCCCAGGGCCGCCAGCTCACTGTCCACGGAAAGAAAGTGCGGCACGCCATCAAGCGGCCCCGCGACGCCGCAGCCTGCCAACAGCGCTTTCCCCTCTATGACGAAGAGGCTGTGGGAGAAACGGCTTCCCAGCGTCCTGCGACAGTACCAGGGTTCGATCTGGCCGGTCATATAGAGCGGAAGCCAATTTTGGATGGCCTCAAGCATCTCGCGCAAACTCCGGTCCACGTTGTGGACAATCCTGATCCGATGCCCCCGCGACAGCGTATGGAACATGAGCGACTGCCATATCCGGTTGAACTCGCCGTCGTCCACCATCCACCCCATATCCTGGTCTGAATAAAGATCCAGAGCGCCGGGCTCCGCTTGCGCGGCGGCCAGCGCCAAAAATTGGACCACCGCCCGCCGCATGCCTTCCGTGCCCTCAAAGAGACCGGTCTGCGGAAGGGCAGCGCCATATAAAGCCTGAATTTCTTCGAGAGGGATCGGCGAGAAAACGCTCAAGGGGAGAGAGCTGAAAATGCTGAAAATGCGCTCCACCCCTCTGGGGTAATCCTCTTCGCTCCCGGAACGCAGCCATTCGAAAAGAACTGAAGCCAGCTCGGGACGGCACAGTTCCACTTCCCCTGCGTTCAAGTCCAAAAGCGCTGAAAGCTCTTTGACCTTCCCGCTCTCAAGCGCGCCCCCCGCAAGCCAGTCGCTTATGGGGCCAATCACAGAACTTCGCAGATTCGGCGTCCGAAGCCCTGAGCGATAGCGGCTGATCAGCGACGGATCCACGTTCAGCGCCCGCGCGAGCCTGGCGTTTGAGACATCCAGCGCCGTCATAAGAGAGTCCAGCCTAGCGCCAAAGTTGTGAAGGGTTCCCTTTTTCGTTTCCTTCTCAAAAAATCGCCCCAGGCTTTTTCGGCCTCCGAGACGACGCAGCTGGGAATCCTCGGCCGAAAACCATAACATCAGATCCTCGGCCAGTTTTTTTGAATCACGTTCCGAGGCGCCGCAGAGCGCCGCCAGAGCTTGAGGCGCCGACACGTTCAAAGCGGCGTCGAGCAATCCCTGCCCCAGTTTGTCAAGAAGAGGACTCTTTTCGGCGGGAACACGCCGCCCCTCTCTCAAACGGCTGATCAGCGACGGGTCCACCGACAGGACTCGCGCCAGCGCGGTGTTGGAACACCCCGCGGCGGTCATCGCGCCGTCCAGTTTTTCGTGAAAACGCAATTTGACGTGCCTCCTTCTTTTTACGCCAGTATAGCCTGTCAAAGCCTAAATTAAAAGCGTCATTGACAAAATTCTGTCACGACAGAACATCTATGAGTAGTTCTTGTACAATAATAATCACATCTGACGACAGGAGAAAGGAGAATGGCCTCAAAAGAAGAAATTTAAGGATAGGCTTAAGGATAAAACGGAAGAACAGGTTCTCAGCGAAATGACCGGCTATGACGACTCATTGGAGGTATTCTACGATGACAACCCAGACAAACGTTAAAACAACAGAAGAACCTCTGGAGTGGAAGCAGCAAATTTCCCTATTTCACAACAACCCTGTGACGCGCGCCATCCTTCTGGTGTTGGGAATCCCCTTTGGACTTCTGCTTCTCTGGATGACCAAGCTGTGGCTTATAGACGGGCAAAGTGATGGATATTATGCCTTTTGTTTTATCGGGTTCTTTCTGGTGATCACAGCGATCGTCGTGCTGGCAGTCTATGGCGGCAGCTACGACGTGGAGTATCGCCTGGACGGGCAGGGCGTCGTGTCGGCAAACCAGAAAAAGCAGTCCCGCCGGCTTGAAAGGCTTTACCGCTTCGGCCTGATCCTGGCGCTCTTCACGAGGCGGCCAGGGGCGATGGGTACGTTTTTTCTGGCAAAGAGCTCGCTCAAGACCTTTATCGCCTGGAAGGAGGCGCGATCTGTCAAATACCGTCCTCAAGACCGGCTGATCATTGTCAAAGCAGCCTGGGCAGTGAAGATCTATCTGTTCTGCACCAAAGAAAACTATGAGATTGTCAGAGCCCGCGTGGAAGATCACATAAAGCTCAACAATAGCGTCTCAATTATTAAAGGAGGAAAATAGTATGAAAAAGTTTGCAGCTCTTATGCTCTGCTTCGGGATTATTTCAAGTTTCTGTAGTTCCCTTCAGGCCGCCGATCCAAACGCACGGGACGACCGCCAAAGAACGGCCTTGATGGCGGCTGTCATCAAGCAAGACCTGCCCAAGGTTAAAGAACTTCTAGCGCAAGGCGCCGATGTGAATCTGGTCGATGAAGACACGAACACGGCGCTCTATTACGCCGCCGAGCTGAAAAAAAATGCCGCTGATTTTGTGAAAGTCCTTCTTGATGCGGGAGCAAACCCCAATCAGGCCTGCCGCAGACAGCAGACGCCTCTTGGCAGGACCGAGGATCCAGCAGTCATAGGCCTGCTAGCTTCAAAAGGCGCCGACCTGAACGCGCCGATAGATCAATATCAAACAATCGCCCTGATCGAAGCGGCGGAGCAGGGACGGGAGGATCTCGTAAAAGCCCTTCTGGAGAACGGCGCCAACATCGAGGCTACCAATAAATACAAAGAAACAGCCCTGCTTGTGATCGCCGAAGAGGGCAAAAAGCTCTCCATGGCCGAACTGCTTATAAAATACGGCGCCAATATTAACGCCTTCGACAAGCATGGGCGCACGCCCCTCTGCCTGACTGTTGACGACTCCAGCAAGCGTCCTATGGCAGAATTGTTGCTCTCCAAGGGCGCCGGCGTGAACGCGCGCCGCAGCGATCAAAGCTGGACGCCTCTGGCCTGGGCGCTCCGCAAGTACGAACCGTCTATGGCGAAACTCATGATCGACCATGGCGCCGATCCCAATCTAGCCGTAGACGGTAACTATCCTATTATGTTTGCTCTGGCCATAGACGACGAGAGCATGGAGCTCTCAAAACTGCTCATCGAGAAGGGCGCCAGGCTCGACGTGAAGACTTCTAGAGACGAAACACCCTTTATGGTACGTGCTGGCAAGAAAAACGCCACGCCCGAGCAGCTTCAGTGGCTGATCTCGAAGGGCGCCGATCCCAAGGGGGCCGACTCCGATGGGCATTCAGCGCTGATCTTCTCAGCAGGACGCGCCGGTAATTTGGAGACGCTGAAGTACCTGCTTTCTCTGGGAATTTACGACATCAACGCCAGCGATGAAGAGGGGAACACGCCGATCCTTCTGTTCCAGAGAAAAAACGCCGAAGATCTGCAGCAGCTTATAGACCTGGGCTGCGACCCTCACCGTCTGAACAAAAAGGGAAGCGGGCTTATGCAGCAGGTCGCAGTAAGCCTGTCCGAAGCAGCCCGGCACAAAGCCGACAAAAAAGCAGAAACTGCCGCGGAGGGAGCCGCTGAATGGGAAAAGGCTCTGGCGGAATTCTACGTGCTCCTCCGCTCCAAGGTCTCCATCAACAGCAAGAACCAGAAGGGCTGGACGCCCTTGATGTGGAGCGTCCGCATGCTGGCCCCGCTTGAGGTGGTAAAACTCATGGTCGAAGCCGGAGCCGATCCAAAAGTGACGACGCCGGAGGGGGAATCAGCGCTCTCACTGGCGCAAAAGTGGTGCAAGCCCGAAGTGGCGGAATATTTGAAGAGCCTGCAATAGCCCCATGAAAGCGCCGGCCCCTGCCGGTTCGCCGCCCGCTTTGATCCCCCCTTGGCACGTCTGAAATCCGACGTCAGAAACACTCCGGGGGAGTCCTGCCGCGCAAAGCCCTCGCCTGTACAGATGAAGGAGGCTCTTTGCGCCTTGACTCCCTCGTTTTGTATCAACTGAAGAGGCTCACAGTCTCCTATTCGTGCAAATTCTCCACAAAAATGCGCCAATAAAAAATACACATACAAAGGAGGAATTTCTGTGAAAACGATCTCCCTGTATCTGATTCTCCTCGTCTTCTGCGCGCTGCCGCGCCCTTCCTTCGCAGAGGAGCCGGGGCCCAGAGTCCTGGAGCCGCCAGCGCAGGAAAAAATAGATAAAGACGCAGACCTTTCTGACTTTATGGCCAACAGGAACAGCTCAGTCTACCTCACAGTCAAGGAACTTGACGCTATGCCCGATCAGGATCTCGGCCAAGCCCCCGATGAATATGAGCCTCCAGCCTCGGAAAGCCGCGCTATGGAGCTCTGCGAAAAGGATCCCTCGGAGCTGAACAGGCTGGCTCTGGGGATTCTGCGAGGCTCCATCGCCCTTGAGGCTCTGGAGGCCTACAGGGCAAAAAATCCCCGTCCTTCGCCCGACGAGGCCCCAGAGCTGCGTAAAGCTCTGGCCTACGCCCTTTCGGCTTCGGAGATCTGTCCCGAACGGCCCGATTTCTTTTATATCCTCGCCCGCGTCTACGGCGCCTTTGGAGCCAACAGTTACACCCAGTCCCTGGCGAGGGAAGCCTGCGAAAAGGCTCTCGAACTCGACCCAAGTCACGCTGAGACGCTGGTCTTCCTGGCCGGTCTGGAGTTTCAGGATGAGAGCTTTGAAGACGCTGTAACCCATTTTCTGAAAGCCTTCGCGCAAAAACCAGAACTTTTCGATTTGAACGTCATGCCCCTTTTCGGCGCCACCTGCCTGATCAGCGGGAAAACCGCCGAAGGCGAGGCCTTCGTCCAGAGCCGTCTGAACGCCGACGGAGGGGACGGAACCGCGCTATTCGCCCTGGCTCAGTTTCAGCGCGCTAAGGGCAATAAAAAACTAGCCATTGAAACGCTCAAAAAGGCCATTTCGGCCTGGGCGCAGAACCCTTCCGCGGCGGCCTACGCCAATAAAATCGCCGCGCTCTGGGAAGCCGAAAAGTAAAGGGGGGCGCAGAATCATGAAGAAATTCCTGTGGCGCAAATTACTGGCGCTCCTGCTGCTCCTGAGCCTGACACTTCAGGGGCCTCTGCCGGTTTTTCAGCCGGAACTTTCGGCGGCCATGGCGGAGGAGAACGTAGACGAGCATACAAAACTTGTGGAAGATTTTCGCAGAGAACTTGCTGAAAACGACAAAAAACACTGGGACAACAATCTTGATGATCCCGTTAAACATCAGGAATACGCTCAGGATCGACAGAAAATTTTCGACAAGTATAAATACAATAAAGACAACAAAGACAATAAAGACAAACGTCCTGCAGATTTTGACGAGCACGTCGCAAAGAAGGACGCCAAAGGCAATTACGATCCGACGAAGGATTACATCAGCTCAGGCGGCGATCCAAAATCGCCCGAGAGCGACATGGACATCACGGCCATAAAGGACGGCGGCGGTAAAAAGCTGGCCGACAAGATGAACGACAGCGGCAAAGGCTATCAGTTTAAAAAGGATCCCCACAACTCACACCGCTATATCGACGAGACCCGAAACATCGTGATCTGGGAAAAGCCGCCGCAGCTCAAGGAAGGGAGCCGGCAGTGGAAAGACTGGGTCAGAAGCTCCGGCATGGCTAAAGACACCTTCTCCAGCGCCGGAGGGCTCTACGAGACGTCGGACGGCAAAATGGGCGTCAAGGATCCCCAAGGCGCCGTCCTGGACAACGTGAAAAAAGCCTCTGAAGCGGGGCTCACAGGCAAAGGCACTGACCTGAGCGACGGCAAGACCATCGGAAAAAGCGTGGTGAAAGCCGCCGAGTGGTCAAACACCGACATCGACCCCGGCTTTAAAAAGCAGTGCGAGACCCTTCAGCAGGGCGGCAGCTGGGAACAGGCCCGAGTGACGGACTTTAAGGATCCGCCCGAGGTGCGGGAGCAAAAGATCAGCGAGTTCAAGAAAAAAGCCAACGCCGCCCTTCAGGACTCGGCCAAAAACGCGAAAAGCCAGAGCGACACGCTGATGAAGCAGCGTCGGCAAACACTCACTGATCTGGACGCAAAGCCGCGTTCCGCCTGGACGAAGCAGGACCTCGACACCTGGAATAAGACCAAGGCAGAAATCACGACCATCAACGAGACCAACAAGGCGACGCTGAAGGGCATCACGAAAAACTCGCCACAGACGGGCGCCGAACTGGCGGGGCGCAAGATAAAGGTCGAGGCCGACGGGAAGATCACCGACCTCTACACGAAGAAGACCATGTCCCCAGAGCATTTTGCCAAGGACAACGCCAGGAGAGCCTCAGGCGGGAAGGCCAAACCCCTTCCGGCTGACCCCAAGCCCTCGGAGCTGACGGGCATCAAAAAGGCGGCCGCTGGAGCCGACGTTCCATCGAAACGCCTGGGAACGGCCTCCGACGCGCCTTCTGCCAAGCCCCTCAAAGGGACCAAGCCTGCCGACGTCGACTCGCCTCACGTCAAAACCCGCGCCGGCACAAGCAAGCTTGAAAAGGCCAGCGCGGTTGCAGGAATTCTCGGCAGGATCTACGGCGTCTACATGGGGCTCAAGGCCTGCAGCGATCACCTGGAACAGGAAGCCAAGCGCGATCCCGAAAACTTTGGAATGCTGACCCTGGGCGAAGCGCTCGCCCTCGGAGCGGGAACGTTCCTCGGCATCCAGGGCGCCATCGACACAACCCATGAGTATTATGCCCAGGACCTGGAACAGTATTACAGAGACCAGGCCAAGGGCAAAAAATGGAATCTGACGCCCGAACAGTGGACCGCAATCTACCTGGGCTGGGAAGGGGCAAAGATGATCCCCGCCGCCGGCGACATTCTCACCATAAGCGAACTGGGCTACGTGACCGCCGGCACTCTCGACGCCTACTATGAAGCTTACAAAAAAGCCCTGGAGGCGATGAAGAACGAAGAGGCCATGAAGGAGCGCTACAAGCCTCTGTCGGATCTGATCTCCAAAGCCATTGGCGGCGGGCCGCTGCCTCCGGTCTGGGAGAAAAACCGCTTTAAGTACTGGCGCATCTTCGAGCCCATTCTCAAGGATCCCCAAAAGATGGCTGAGCTCATGAACAGCACGACTCCCGAGGATCTGAAAAAATGGGTCAAAAAGTTCAAGGACCAGCGCGCTCAGGAACTGGGTATCACCTTCGGCACTCCCGGCGCCGATAACCCCGACGACAACGAAAATATCGGCGCGGCGCTGCTGGCGCTCCCCGTACAGGAGAGGGCTCTTTGGCTGCGTGCCCTTTCACAGGGCGATTTCTTCGTGACAGGATGGCTGCAAAACCGCGATCCCGAAATTTCAGGCCACGACCTGAACCCCGAGACGTTAGGGGCCTTCCTCGATGCGGCGATGGACCCCGCGTCCCTGGACATGGCTCCGCAACTCTCGCCTGAACAGAAATCAGTGATTGAAGAAGTGCGCCGCGACGTGATCTGGAACGTGGCTCTGACTCCCGACGTGGCTATCCTGTCATCGGGCTACGCCCGGGGCGCGGCCTCTCTTATGGGCGCCAGCGAAGCGGCAGTCATAATTCGTCCCGACGCCAATCCCAACCTGCTCGCCAACTACCGTCTTCTGATCATCCCCAGCGGCGCGCTGTCGGACTATGCAGGCTCAGCTCGGTTCAAGGCCCTGATCGAACATTACCTTGAGTCGGGCGGCACGGTACTCGCTTTTGCGCAGCAGCTCGGCAGGGAGTACGGAGCGATCCCCGGCGACGTCAAGGCCTACGGATTCGCAGAAGACCAGAGCTGCCAGTACGCCTCGGCGCGGGTCATGAAAAACATCGGGGCCTTCGCCTCCATGACAAAAGCCGAGCCGGACTTCAACGTGGACGGCTACTTCCTGGACTATCCCGAAAAAAGCGAAATCTGGCTGTCGCGGACAAAGAACGGCCAGCCCTGCATGATCGCCTACCCCTGGAAAAAGGGGCGCGTCGTCCTTTCGACGCTCTATCTGGACTGGGCCGCGGGCAATCATCAAAGCACCTCCGACGAGAAGCTCTTCTTCCGCGACCTTCTGGCCTATCTGCTTGACAACGGAGAGGTCCCTTTCATCGAAAGGGGCGCCAGCGTGAAAATTCAGGCCCGTTCTTCAGGCAGTTCCTCAGAAGGCGTAACCGTCCAAGTTCCCGAAGGCGTTCATTGGAAGAGCTTTAAACCGCTGGTTCTCGCGCCAGACGGAAGCCAGATCGAGACTCAGAGCGGCCCCGAGGGCATTCTTATCCCGTCGGCGTCCCAATCAGGCTTCTACAGCGTCGGCGCCGACTTCTTCGACGAATCAGGAAAAAAGGCGGGGTTCGCCGCGCCGCAAAAGGCTTTTGTGGTCAGCGTGCTGCCGCGGAACGCCGCGGCTCCCAGCGAGAACAAGGCCCCTCTGAACCTCTCCCTGGCAAGCGACCTGGAAAACTACGTCCGCGGGGCTCAGGCCCGATTCACAGCGCTCTTCTGGGAGAGGACGGGTCAGGACCAGGATTTGAAGGTTCAGTGGCGTTTCATTCACAACAGCTGGGCGTCCAGCCCGGAAAACAAGAAGCTCTACGAGGGAACCGACCAGGTGCGTCTGCCTGCCGAAGGGACCTTCACCCTCGAAAAGGTCATCACCGTGATCAACGACGACGGCAACGACCGCTTTTACGTGGACGTTTTCGACGCAAAAAGCGGAGCCCGCCTGGCCTCCATGAGCAAGGGATTCTACACCCACGCGCCCAGGACCGAGATCTCCCTGAAACTCGATAAAGAGGCCTGCGAAGTGGGCGGCTCAATCAAGGCCGAGCTGTCCTTTGAGAACCCCTTCAAAGCAGCGTCGGCGGGCAGCGTCCGCTTTGTGATTCTGGACGGCGCGGGACGCTCCAGAGTTTCCGAGGAGAAAAGCTTTACCGCCGAAGCCGAGAAGGCTGAGGCGTCCCAATCCCTCAAGCTGCCATCAGACATGACCTCGGGCCCCTGCTCGGTGCAGGCCTACGTGATTCTGAAGGGCTCCATGATCGGAGCAGGCAGCGCTGTCTTCAACTACCTCGGCGCGCCGGAGACCTTCAAGGGCATTTTGACGGACCGAATCACCAAAAAGCCCGTCCCGAAGGGAACTCTGTCGTTCCACCTGGGAAAAACTCTCTTTGAAACCGCGTCCGACGAGAAAGGAGCCTTTGAACTCCAGATCCCCGCGGGAAAATTCGCGCTTCAGGCCCAGGCCGACGAGTACAACCCCTTCACAGGCGACATGATTCTCTCCAGGGAGAACCAGCCTCTGAAGGTGGAGCTGCTGCCCTCTGGAAGCGGCCTCGGCACTGGAAAGCTGAAGGGGCGCGTGATCGACCGCGTGACCGGCGAAGCCCTGCCTCACATGGAACTGAGCCTGCACGGCAGAGACGAAAGCCACAGCCTGCGCAGCGACGCCGCTGGCAACTGGTCGGCGGCGCTTCTGCCCGGAAATTACGAAGTCCGATGCCTGATCGACGGCTCAAGCGAATCGTCCAGCCGATTCGACGTAAAGGTTGAAGAGGGCCTCGAACTGGAACAAAACCTCTATCCCGCCGTGGGCAAGCTGCGCTTTAAAGTCTTCGACGGAGCCACGGGACAGGAAGCCCAAAAGGTTCAGGCTCTCATCAGAACTAACAACGGCTGGACCCGCGACGTATCGTCGTCGCTGAACCGCGAGAGGATCGAACGGCTTCGGCCGGGGTGCGGGCAAATCCGCCTGACCGCCGCGGGCTATGAGACCCTTGAGACGGCGTTTTACGCCGGAGAACGGCCCGCTGACTTCACGGCCTACCTGAGGCCGTTAAAATGCGCCGAGTCATTTGAAGTCCTCGACTGGGTGACAGAAAAACCCCTGGCTCAAGCCCGCGTGACCATCGATTCCGAGGGCGCGCCCGCCGAAACCACCGACGCCAAGGGAATAGCGCGTTTTCACAACGTGGACGCGGGACGCCGCAGGATTACCCTGGAGGCGACGGGCTATCAAAAGCTGAAAACAGAAGCTTTCTTCACGATCTCCGAGACCGTTCCGCGCCGTCTCTACTTGAAGCCCGACCGCGCGGCCAATCCGGGTTCCGCGAGATTTGTCGTCAAAAACCTGATCTCCGGCGAACCTCTTGACAGCGTCAAAATCGTCTGGAATGACCGCACCATCCTGACAAAAACCGACGGGACCGCCGAACTGCCTCTGCCCGACGGCCGTCAACGCCTGACCTTCTCGCGCGAAGGCTTTAAAGCCCTTGAGACGGAATGCCTCATGAACGCCGTTAACGCCGAGGCTGAAACCTACTGGCTCGCGCCGCTGAACACCGTGAGGAGCCTGGTTCTCCGCGATCTGGTGACGAACAAGCCCTTGAAAGACGTGAAGATCTCTCTGTCAGGCAAGCCCCTTGGGAACACAGGCAAAGACGGGGTTCTGGCCGTGACGGTCCCCACGGGCCGGCTGAAGTTCAGGTTTGAGCACAAAGACTTTGAACCTCTGGAGACAGAGCTCTTTTTGAACGCCTGCGTCCAGGAAAAATCTTTGAGCGAAGAGATCTACTTGCAGCCCCGCCTCGGCTCCTTCGCCTACAGGGCGCTGGCGCGCGATCCCGACGGCCGGCCGTTGAAAGGCGTCGAAGTCACTCTGAAAGCCGGTGACAGGGAGTACAAGACGCAAACCGACGCCAAAGGCTCCTTCGCTTTCAAGCTGCCCCCAGGCTCCTTCAGCCTGAAGCTCTCCCTGACGAACTTCCATAATTTGGAAACCACAGGTTATTCAGGCGGCGGAAATCGAAAGGGCATCGTCGAAGACTATGTGCTTTATCCCTCCGACGCGCCGCTGCCCAGCGAGAAGGGCGGCATACTCTTCGAAATACGCGATCTCATCACCAGCGAACCAGTCACGCTTCTCCGGGGTAAGCTCTCAGGAAAACCCTTCATTTACGAAGAAGGGCTTTTCGAGTGCGAAAACGCGCCAGGCCGCAGCGATCTGACCTTCGCCGCCGAGGGCTATGAAAGTCTGGACCTCCGCGGCATGGCCTTCTTCCCCGGACAGAAGGTGAAACGCCTCGTTCACATGAGACCGCTGCGGGCCGAAGTTGAATTCAGAGTCCTTGACGCCATCAGCGGCAAGCCTCTGCCCAAATTCGCAGGCTCTATCCTGGACAGAGGCCAGTCGGCCTTCGCAGAGGGCCTCGCCTCTGGAACCACCTCTGAAAAATACGCCCGAACAAATTTCTGGGCCGAAGGCTATTCCGAGACAGGCGACTTCTACCCGATAAACTTCGCGGGCCGGAAAATCACGCGCACCATAGCTCTGTGGCCCAGCGAAGGCGCGGTGGAATTCCGCGTCCGGGACGCCCTGAACGGCGCGCCTCTCGAAAAATTCGTAGGCCGCGTTCTGGACAGTGACAGCATGGCTTACGCCGACGGCCTCGCTCTCGGACAGTCAAAGGCTGGGAACAGGCGTTCCGCGTTCTGGAGCGAAGGATACGCCGAAACGGGCGACTTCTATCCAACGGTTTTCGCCGGACGAAAAGCTGAAAGGAACGTCTCCCTGTGGCCCACCCGGGGAACCGTCGAGTTCCGCCTGTCCGATGCCGTCACAGGAGCGAATCTTGAGCGTTTCACAGGAATCGCCCTCGACAGCGGCAGTCTTTCCTTCTGCAAGGAAATCGCAGTCAGACAAGCGCAGGAAGGGAACAGGCGGTCCGCTTTTCAGAGCGAAGGCTACGTGGAAACAGGCGACTTCTATCCGCCAGTCTTCGCCGGCAGGAAGGTCCTCTGCCCGGTCAGCCTGTGGCCGTCTAAGGGCGTTGTCGATTTTCAGCCCATGGACGCGCTGACAAGCCAGCCGCTTGAACGCTTCGTTTCCCTGCCTCTCGACCAGGGAGCCAGAGCTTTCGCCGCCGGCGCCTCCGCCAGCGTGAAAGCCCCGGCCTGGCGAAACAAGCGTACCTGGTTCGAAGTTCCTGGCTACAGGGGAATTTCAGACTACTATCCCGCGGCCTATCCGGGACGTACCGTTCAGAGCAAGCTCTTCATGACGCCCCAAGCTCCCGAGGGTCAGGCCACTCTGCGCGCTTTCGACGTGGCCACAGGGCGCACCGTGCGCGGCGCCACCTTCCGGCTCGACGGCAGAGATTTTACAGCCCCCTCCGGTGAAATCCGCTGCCGCAAATCAACCGATTTCGCGCGGCTGTCCCTTGGCGTCAGAGCTCCCGGATATCGCGACAGCTCCGCGTCGGTCTTCTTCACGGCTGGACGCCGCGATTTGACGGTCTCCGTTCCCATGACGCCCATCATGCCCAGGGGACTGGGAAGGCTGCTTCTCACAGTCGCTGACAGCGCGAAAAAACCTCTGGCAGGAGCCGTCGTAACGCTGCCCCTGGAAAAGGGCTCCGTCAAAGCGGTCACCAACGCTTCAGGACAGGTTCTTTTCGACAGAGTTCCCTCGGGCGTGCCGTCGCTGTCCATTCGCAAAGAGGGTTTCGCGGGGACCTCGCTTCGCGCCGCTGTCGCCGGCGGCAGAACCTCCAGGGCGTCGGCCCTGCTCAGGCCTCTGTCAGAGACCAAGGCGCCCGTGAAGTTCACGCCCGTCATAACGGCGGTCCCCGAAGGCGAGATCCTGCGCCCCGGCAGCCAGACAACCCTGAAATTCACCGTGGAAAACCGCGGCGGCGTGGGCGGCTCGGCGCTCTGTTCAGTCATGATTCCCGACGTGCGGAGCCACAGCGCCGAAGTAACCCTCGGCCCCGGCGAGAGCAGGGAAATCGCCCTGCCCGTGACCGTGCCCGACGACGCCGCGACGTCTCGAATCCTCGTGAAAGCCAAGGCCGAGGAGGCAGAAAGGGACTTCATGCTGGAAATCCGCGCGCCTTCCTTCGAGCTCACGGCTCAAAGCGACAAAGAAGCCTACACCGAGGGCGGCAGCATGAGCGTCACCCTGACGGCGGAAGCTGAAAAGGGCACTCCCGACGGCGACTACCAGTTCAGAGTCACCTGGAACGATCAGAGCTGGACCCAGGACGTGCGCCTTAAGGACGGAAAGGCCGAAGCCGCTTTCAGCGACATTCCCGTGTCCTTCAGTGGCAATAAGCTACTGTTCGCGCTCTATCACGCCAGCGGGCGCTCCGTGGTGATCAACGCTCTGCCCGTGCTGAACAGCGCCGACGAAATCCTCATGATCCCCCACAAGCCGCAGTACCAGGCCGGGGAGACAGCGCGAATCAAGGTGCGCAGCGCCTCTGAAAGTGAGCTGACACTTCGGTCGCCTCTTTTCGGCGACCGGTCTCTCAAGCCCGAGGAAAAGCTGCTCATCCTTTCCGAGGAGTCCGAGGAGACGGAGTTTGAGTTCACGATTCCCTCCCCGATTCCCACGGGCGTCTACGAAATCCGCTGCGGCGACTTCGCCGCGCCTCTGAGCGTCCGGGGCTTCGAGACGAAGATCCTTGACCGGAATCTCGACGAAAGCGGCGACGGCGAAAAGGCTTCTCTGACGCTCTCCTGGCGCGCCGCCACGCGGGGCGAAATCCCCTGCGACTGGACCCTCACGGCGCGAAATCCCCTGGACAACTCCCAGGAAGCGCAGGAAATCGCCAAAGGCAGCCTGACCCTTGCCGGCGCCTGGGCCGAATACGCGGTATCCGTCGAAATCCCCGCGGAGGAACCCCGCGACCTTGAGCTGAAACTCGTACCCCGCGGGCTTGAAACGCCCCTGGCAAAGATTTACTACAAGCAATTTTCATAAAAGGGTTTATAAAGGGATATTCTAACCCCGTAAGCGACTGTTTTGCCGCTTCTGACTACTGTTGCGCTTTTTGAAAATTGCTCTAAATCCACTCCAAGGGGGCGGCTCGATGGGTATCCTCCAGCCGAGCATGGGCAAGCCGAAGGCCGAGCTAGTCCCAAGCGACTGCGCGGCCCCTCGGGCCGTTCCCGGATGCCAGATCTGGCCGTACAACAAAGAAGTTCTATGAGGTTAAAGAAACAGCGGCTCCAAAACGATTTCCGGCCGCAGGGAAATCGGCGTAATACTGCTTTGCGATAAAAATGCAAAATGGGCACGGAGGGGACGGCCCGAGGGGTATCCACCAAGCGAGTATAGGCAGGCCGAACAGGCCGAGATAGTCTTGAGCGATTGGATGACCTTCGGGCCGGCCCCGGACGTTAGTTCAGCTGTTCTATGGATAATTAGCATAAATCAACGGGGAAAGGCGGCAAATTTTCATCTTCGCCCCAATCATAGACAGTAAAAAAGGTATCAATGGAGGAAGCTTTAGGGTAAATACCATTATCAAGGAGGCGTGTATGATGAAACAGAACCACAAAAGGTATAAAATATCGCGTTCCGCTCGGGCGCTCGGACTCTCGGCCATCCTTCTGATGCTGGCCGCGCCAGCCTATGCCATAGAGTATATGGAGTATGAAGAACTGAATGCCGCTCTCGCTTCGGGCGACGTTACGGTCAGCCATGACGTGCAGATTTGCGGCAGCGGAGAGGTATAGAACCCCGGCGGCCATGCCCTGATCGGTTCCGGCGACAGAACTATTCCCATGTTCCTCTCCAGCCTCGACACCTCTCTGATCATCTTCGGCGACAACCTGATCATGAAAAGTTTCGACATCAGCTCCAACTCCGCCGCAAGCCTGATCAGCACGTCGCTGAATAATAGCACGAGCGTGGACATCAGCATGGACATCAGCATGGACTTCTCTGGAAAGCTGAACTTCAGCGATCTCCGTGTCAATGTGTCAGATAACGAGCAGCCCAGCACGACTATCAGCACCCAAGGTTCTGTGGAAATCTCCGCGGCGGAGATTTCCATGGAACGCAACAGCGTCAGCGCCGACGCCAACTCTGTCTCGGGCGGATTGGTGCGTACGGTGTATACCACTGGCACTGGCAGCCAGGTCGCGCTGACGTCGAAAAGAGAGTCCCTCGCCTTTAAGAACAACAAGGTTGAGAACGTAGCCGGAGCTGTGAACGGCGGTCTCGTCTGGGCTGGCGGACAGGCGGCGCTGACGTCCGAGCTGCAGGACGTGGTCTTTGAAAACAACGAAATATACGCGTCAAATTCTGGTATAGCTAACGTTACAGGCGGCCTGATCTACGGAAGTGATGGCAGCGTGACGATCTCCGCCGGCCAATCCCTTTGTTTTAAGAATATGACGGTCAGCGCGGAAAGCAGCACGAGATCGATTAACCCTAGAGGTTCGCAGATTTCGGGCGGTCTGATTTATTCCCCATATAATATCACGCTGACAGCCCGGTCGGGCGACCTTCTTTTCGAGGGAAACAAAGTCAGTGTCACGGTTCCAGGCAACCACAACTTTGCACAAATCACCGGCGGCCTGATTCGCGGCAACGGCGTTGTACTGAACGCGGGCGGGGATATGACCTTTTCAAACGACATTTCCATTAGCACCGATCTTGGGGCGAATAGTATATACGGAGACTGGCTCAAAGGCGGAGCGATTTATTCCTATGGCGGCGCCACGCTCTCGGCAAGCGGCGACATCTCTTTCGCCACCACTCTGACGGTACGGGAGGGCTTCGACGTCAAAGGCGGAGCGATCTACGCCGTGAACGACGTGGAACTCTCGGCGGACAAAGACATCAATTTTAGCGGCGCCCGATCCGACGTCTATTCGGAAAATGGCTCCATCATCGTCCGGTCAAAGAACCTGTCGGCGGATCACGGCGTAGAATTTACCGTCAGCGGCGACCAGAGCGTCGGGCTCGGCGTCGGCTCCCTGACGGTTTCCGCATCCTCCGTCAGCGAGGATCTTTTCACCATCCGAGCGAAGAATCTGTACATCGGTAAAGGCCTCAGCACTGACAAAGCAGTTTCTGTAGACCTGAGGGTCTCCGCGGCAGAATTCGGCGCCGATGGTTCCCTGCGGGCGGACTTCATGCGCGTCGGAAATGACGGCAACATCGACGGCATCGGCAACTTCAACGCCGCGAAATATCGCGATGGTTCAGTGACCAGCAGCGACGTTGACGGTTACAAAATATTGACTCTGACGGCACAGACCGCCAAGCTTACCTGGAACGGCGCGGAAGAAGACCGCTGGGAAAACTACAGTGGAGGCTGGCTGAACGACAGCAGCCACAGCCCCGACGTCTTTTACGCCAGCGACAGCGTGACCTTCAGCGGCGCGGCGGAGAACAAAAACGTGGCCGTCTCCGGTTCGGTATACCCAGCGGCCATGACCGTGACGGGCGGAGACTACATCTTTGGAGGCTCCGATTCCATTACGACGGGGCGCCTGACGCTTTCGGGCGGCAGCGCCAAATTCACGAATGGAATCACCGTGACGGGGACCTTCGAGGCTCAGGCTGGCTCCACGCTGATCATCAACGGCGCGGCGGCTCAGTCCGGCTTCGCCGTGACGGGCGACGGCGCAGCCACTCTGACGGTAGCCGGGGGCGCGGTCCTGAAGGTGGAGGGCGCGGCGCTGGACTGCAGCTACAAGGTTCTGACGGGCTTCGCCGGTTACGGCGACGCGAAGCTGTGGAAGATCACCGACGGCTCGACGGACTATACTGAATTCAGCAGCTGGGCCGGCGGCGTGCTGACGCTGACGGGAACTCCCACTCCCAGCTTCAAACCGCGTTTTCTGTCCACGGGAGGCACGGCCCTGGTCATCACCGGCGCCTTTATGGAGAATACGGGCGCGCGGGTTCTGAGCCTCCTGCAGGGCGAGATGGGCGGCGCCGGTCTTGCCAAGGCGGCGGCCATGGGCTTCCTGCCCCGCGGCGACAAGAGCCGTTCCGTCTGGGCGGCCATGAACTACGGCAAGAACCGAGTGGATGGCATGAAAATCGGCGATAAAAGGCAGGACATGGACACTACGGTCTATGGTGTGACCATCGGCGCCGATCAGTCGAAAAATGGAACGGCTATCGGCCTGGCGCTGGACCTGGGCAAGTACGAAAGCGACGGCAAGGGCCAATGGAGCGGCGCCAGCGCCGACGGCAAGTATATCGGTCTGGCGGCCTACGCCGGCCGGCGTCTGGGGAAGTGGGACATGACGGGTACGGCTAGCGTCCACTGGCTGAAGAACAACATGAACGCCGCCGACGGCAGCAACGCCTACAGGGTCAACGACATGCGCAGCCAGGTGGCCAGCCTGGGTCTGAAGGGCTATTACAACGCGCTCTACGACAATGGTCATATGAGAATCGCGCCCTTTATCGGAGTGCGTTTCACCCACTATTCGGAGAGCGGCTACGACATGCTGAAAAACGGAAGCCTGGACTATCGGGGCGAGAGCGAAGGCATAAACCAATGGACCTTCCCTCTGGGCGTGAAGTTCGATTGGTACTGCAAGACCGCTGGAAGCGGCTGGAATCTGAGCCCCAGTCTTGAGGTAGCCTACGTGCGCGCCGCGGGCGACCTGGACTATCGCAGTCGAGCATCCGCGCTGTCCGGCAGTCCCAGCGAATTTCTGACGACAGTGACCGACGAGAACAGCTTCCGAACGTCCCTGAGCTTCGAGGCAAAAAAGAAAGACTTTACGCTGAAGCTGAACTTGAAAGGCCAGTTCAGCAGCGGACAGAAAGACATCGGAGGCAGCGCCCTCCTAAAATGGGAGTTCTGATCTCCCCGGAAAATGTTCCACGCGGAACATGTCTTTTAATACCAATAGCCAACTGAAATAATGAATGCCTGCTAAGGGGCCGGCCCTGGACGTTAGTTCAGCTGTTCTATTGATAATTAGTATAACTGAAAAAAAAGAAGCGTTCCCTGCAAAACCTCCCGGGAACGCTTCTTTTTTTTCAGCGTTTAATCAGTTTGAGCATTTCAATTTATACTACTTTGCAATAAAAACGCAAAATAGGCACGGAGGGGACGGCCCGAGGGGTATCCACCAAGCGAGTATAGGCAGGCCGAACAGGCCGAGATAGTCTTGAGCGACTGGATGGCCCCTCGGGCCGGCCTCGGACGTTAGTTCAGCTGTTCTATGGATAATGGGTATTATCGCCCCGCCCCATACGCTGCGCCAGAACTTTGAAGAGCGCGGCGGGGGCGGTGGGTTTCGTCACGTAAGCGTCGACGCCCGCTCCTTTTGAGCGTTCTTCGTCGTCGGAAAAGGCGTTGGCGGTCAAGGCGATAATGGGGATGGCCTGGGAATCGGAGCGCCCCAGACGGCGGATGCGCCGCGTGGCCTCGAAGCCGTCCATGACGGGCATCTGAATATCCATGAGCACCGCGTCGAAGCTGCCCGGGGCCGACGCCTCAAAAATCCTGACGGCTTCCTCGCCGTTCACGGCGCAGGTCACATCGCACCCCACGGAGCGCAGAAGTTCCCTGGCGATCTCCCGATTCATCTCGTTGTCCTCCGCCACCAGGACGCGCTTCCCTGTGAAATCAAAAGCGCCCTTCGTCTCCGCCCCGGCCCCGCCGCCGCCCTCCTCGAAGGGCAGTTCCACCGTAACCGCCGTGCCGGCGCCCTCGGCGCTTTTCACGGCGATCGTGCCGCCCATGAGCTTCACCAGGTTCCAGACGATGGACATGCCAAGCCCCGTGCCGGCGTATTTCTGCCCCTGGGCGCCCTTTTCGCGCTCAAAGGGTTTGAAAAGGCGCGCCAGCATGTCGCCGCTCATACCGCAGCCGCTGTCGCAGACTTCGAAGCGCAGCCGCGGCGCCGCGCCGCCCTTTGCAACCCGGGAGACTTTCAAAGCCACGCTGCCGCCCGCTTCGGTGAACTTCACGGCGTTAGAAAGCAGATTGAGCAGAATCTGATTCAGGCGCAGCCCGTCGCCCTTAAACCAGCGGCCCCCGGCATCCGCGCTGTCCACGGTGAAGGCCACGCCCCTGGCGCGGCACTGTTCGGCGTAGATGGCGTTCAGCGACGACAGCAGCTCGTCCAGGTTGAAATCCAGACTCGCGATGACCAGCTTCCGGCTCTCGATGGCCGACATGTCCAGGATATCGTTGACGATGTTCAGCAGCATGCGAGACGAAAGGGCGATTTTGGACAGGCAGCTCTTGACTTTGTCGATGTCGCGGTAATTCTGCTGGGCCAGCAGGGTCATGCCTATGACGGCGTTCAGCGGCGTCCTGATCTCGTGAGACATGCGCGAGATGAAGGCGCTTTTGGCGCGGTTGGCGTCCCGGGCTTCCCGGGCGGCGGCGGCAAGGCGGAAACGCAGGCTGGTCTGGCGGGACGTGTAAAGGAGCAGCAGCGTGCCCAGCAGCAGAAGCTGGAGGAGCATCGCCTTCGCGTAGCCCGAGATCAGCGCTTCCGTGTCGTCCGCGGCCGAGCGCTCTGCCACGTTGACCACGTACCAGTCGCAGTTTTCAGCCCCCAGAGGCGTGTAGGACGCGCAGAACGGCACGCCATTCAAGGAATAAGTGACCGTGTTCGTGCGTTTTTGGGCCAGGTCGGCTTTGATCTCGTCCAGGTTCCTCGCGGAATCACGAATCCGGGCAAATTTTTCGAAGATGTTGGCTGAGGGGCAGCCTTCCCCGTCCCCGAGCGGCGTGGACGCCACGATCACCTTCCCGCCGGGGTCCGCCAGGTAGGAACGTCCGGCCCGCGCGCTGGAAAGAGCGGTGAACAGGCCGATAAAGTTCCGGGTCCTGTAGCTGGCGTACAGCACGCCAGCTACGCCATAAGCGCTATCTCGGATGGGCACTGAAATACCGATGAAGGAGTTTGCCCTGTCCACGGCCCCCGAAAGGATGTGGGCAATGGCGCGCTTTCCCTCCATGCTTTGCCTGAAATAGCCTCTTTTCGAGAGGTCGATGCCCGCCCGCCCCAGGTGGTTCATGCCCCGTCCCCTGTGATCGACGGCGACCACATAATCGAAACCGAAGGCGCGGCGCAGGGAGTTCATGCTGGAAAGCGCGCGCTCCCGGTCGGCCTGTTTCCAGTCGCCCAGGCCGGCGGCGAAGGCTTCCAGGGCGGCGTACATACCGCCGAGCTTTTGATTAAAAGCGACGGACTGGCTTGCCGACGTGTCGGACAGATGCTTGCGGGCCGATCTCTCCACCGCGTCGTTTGAACGCAGGAAAAAACGCCCGACGCTGAGGGTGATCAGCAGGAACAAAAGCATGGGTGTACAATAGTTCTTCAGCTTTTCGACATATTCGTTCATGTTATCCTTTCAAAATCTCGCGGCCTATTCAGCGAAGCCGTTCAGCGTCCTTCAGAAAAGGCTGGGAAAACCATCTCTGATGAATTTTAATCTTAACTTTTTCTATTATATCATATCTTTTACTTCTTTAATCAATTGGAGTTCCGGCTTCACAGGAAAATGTTCCACGTGGAACATTCCCCATAAAAGGCAAATAACGCAAAAAAAGAAGCGTTCCTCGCAAAATCTCGCAGGAACGCTTCTTTTTATCATGATATAAAACTCGAGTCTTTAAGCCAGCCACGGGGCGGCGTCGAGCCGATCGATCAGCGCGTTGATCTTCGGCCCTGGCGCGCTTCGCCTCAGTAATTGCCAGCGCCGCGTCTGTGATATTAAGAAAAATCGCAGGGGGGGGAAATAGAATGGCCGAAAAACTTCTGGAACTGCCCATTGGGACCCAGGACTTAGCAATTTTCAAAAAGCGCAACAGTAGTCAGAAGCGGCAAAACAGTCGCTTACGGGGTTAGAATATCCCTTTATAAACCCTTTTATGAAAATTGCTCTAATACTATTTTGCAATAAAAACGCAAAATGGGCACGTATGGATCGCCCGCGCGCTGCGGCGCCGCCCCTTATCCCAGCGTCCTGGCGGCTTTGGCCAGTTCGTCGCGGATGGAGATATGCTGGGGGCAGACCTGCTCGCACTTTCCGCATTTGATGCACTGGACGGCTTTCTTTCTGCCATGGCCGCCCACCAGCCACTTTTCCTGGTTTTGTGCCGCCGCCAGGTCGTGATAGAGCGTCATGTAGTTCATGGCCGTGAAGGAACCTGATATGCCGATGTCCTGAGGACAGACCTTGGCGCAGTAATTGCAGGTTGTGCAGGGGATCAGCGGAATCTTTTTCAGCTCTTCGCGCGCCGCCGCCAGCGTGTGCCGCTCCGATTCCGTCAGGCCCTTGAAGTTCTTCATGTAAGAGAGGTTGTCCTTCATCTGCTCGAGGCTGCTCATGCCCGACAGCACGGTGACCACGCCTTCCAGGTCGGCGGCGAAGCGGATTCCCCAGGAGGGCACCGACATGTCCGGTTCGGCGTCCTTCAGGATCTTCTGAACCGATTCGGGCGGGTTGGCGAGCATGCCGCCCTTCACGGGCTCCATGATCACCACGGGCTTGCCGTGTTTGCGCGCAATCTCGTAGCAGCGGCGGGACTGCACCGCCGGGTAATCCCAGTCGGCGTAGTTGATCTGCAGCTGCACGAATTCCATCTCAGGATGGGCCGTCAGGATTTCGTCAAGCTCTTCCGGCGTGGAATGGAACGAAAAGCCCGCGTGCCTGATCAGCCCCTGAGCCTTTTTCTCCTGCACAAAATTCCACATGTCGAAGTCGTCAAAGAACTTGGTCCGGTGTTCGCCCAAATTGTGCAGCAGATAGAAGTCGAAATAGCCCGCGCCCGTCTGCCTTAAGGACGTGTCGAACTGGGCAGCGGCTTCCTCGCGGGTTTTGCAGTTAATCCACGCCGCGTTTTTCGTCGCCAGCTGGAACTTCTCTCTGGGACAGCGCTCCACCAACGCCCGGCGTATGGCCTCTTCACTTCCCGGATAGGCCCAGGCTGTGTCGAAATAGGTGCAGCCCGCCTCCAAAAAGAGGTCCACCATCTGTTTCGTCTGCTCCAGGTCGATCTCGTCGCCCTTCTTGGGCAGACGCATCAGGCCAAATCCCAGTTTCTTGATCTCTTCGCCTAAATATGCCATCTCTGATCCTCCCCTATTAAATGTGCAGCCCCTCAACCCATTTGCGGAGCGCTTCGGGCTGGACTGAGTTCGAGAACCTTTTGGCGGGCTTCCATTGAGTCTCCTTCGAGCAGGAAACGCGCAGATATTTGTCCGTCTCGCCCACATCGCTGCCGCCCGAGGTGGCGAAGGGAATCAGGATCTTCCCCGAGAAATCGCAGCTTTCCAGAAAAGTGTTGACGATGGTCGGCGCAATGTACCACCAGATGGGGAAGCCCACGTAAACCACGTCATAGTCCTTCATGTCGGGCGCCGTCTTCTTGATTTCCGGGCGGGACGACTTATCGCGCATTTCCACGGAGCTGCGCGACTTTGCGTCCTGCCAGTTCAGGTCGGCGTTTGTATAGGGAACGGCAGGTTCGATCCTGTAAAGATCGCCCTTCACGACCTCCGCCAGTTTCCGCGCCACCTTCTCCGTAGCACCGGTGCAGGAGAAATAAGCCACTAAGGTTTTACTCATTTTGTTTACCTCCCATTTAGACTTGAGAGAAAAGGGTTTAAATCATCTCAGTCTGAGGCAGAGTATACGCCTTGGAGCGGACTCCAGGTCAAGGGGGAATCTTATTTTGCGCGGCGGCAAAACGTTTCTTCAGGATCCCCCATTCAGGCCTGTCCGTGTCCTGTAAAGAAAACACGGCGAGACTCCCTGACTGCTGGATTTGATCCTGACAGCCAGGGAGCCTCGCCGTGTAAAAGGGTTATTTCATCAATCCCGCGCCGGTCCGCCAGGCCTGGCCGACCTTTTCGCCGACGGCGTAGTAGCCGTTCTGGAACTGGTCGAACACAAAGGCCTGCAGCTTTGACGGGTCCACCTTGCCTTTTTCGTCCAGCACCTTCTCGTCAGCCAGCACATTCACAATTTCGCCCAGCACGCGGAACCCGCAGGCAGAGTGCTGGCATTCGACGACCCGGCATTCCAGCGTGACGGGAAATTCGACGACCACCGGCGCGTCCACGCGCGCGCTCTTCACGGCATGGAGGCCCGAACGCTCAAACTTGTCGGGCATGTCGTTTCCGCTGGCAATCCCGAAAAAGTCCGCCGCTTCGATGTGGGGGACGTCGGCGATGCTGAGCGTGAAAGCGCCGCGCTTTTTGATGTTCTCCGAAGTCTTGTGGGCCTCGTCAAGGTTCAGCGCGACCATGTTCTCAGCGCAGATACCGCCCCAGGCCATATTCATCACGTCCACCCGGCCGTCCTCGCCGTAGGTAGAAATCATCAGGACAGGCATTGGAAACAGATAGGGTTTAACTCCCAGTTCTTTCAACATGTCGAAAAACCTCCCAAATTCAAAACTGCCGCATCCTCACTGGACGCGATTCGATGAACTGATTATAATAGCGGGAGAAATTTCGGCAAGTACCATCATTAAAGTAAGGTACTTACCAGAAAGGAAGCTTGTCATGATACGGAACTACATCGAGAAGGCCAATTTTGAGGACACGGGATTCAGCTACACGCTGTCGCTCATATCAGGAAAGCACAAAATGGTGATCCTCTACTGCCTCATGGAGTTTAAGACCGTCCGTTTTAACGAGCTGCAGCGCTATCTGAAAAAGGTCTCGGACAAGACGCTGAGCCAAAATCTGAAAGAGCTCGAAAGGGACCAGCTGATCGTCCGCACCGTGTATCCGCAGATACCGCCCAAAGTCGAATACGCTCTCTCCGAGCGGGGCGCCTCGCTGATGCACGTGCTGGACGAGCTTTGCCTGTGGGGAACCAACAACAGGCTGCAGCCTTCGCCCCAGCCTGCTAAGCAGGATTAACGCCAGTCCTTCACGAATGGCGGCTTTTTTGACTCGGCGAGCCTCTCAAATGAAACAAAACTCCTTCTTGGCAGGAGGTTTTTGAACGTTATGCTTTATAAACGCCGGGACCAACTTAAATTTTTGCAACGCCATATCGTTACTCTTCTGTATTTTTGAGACCGAGGGGCTTCATGCCTTTAACGCTGCTGTTTTCAAGCAGCTGTGCGAGCTGCTGGCGGGCAAGGCTGTTGAGTTCTGTAATTCTCTCTTCCTGCGATATGCCCTTGCCAATATAGAGAGCGTTGGCGTTTTCGAGGTTTGCCAATACAAGCAACTGCTCAATCGTTGCATAGTCGCGCATATTGCCATCCTTGCCGGGGTTGGTTTTACGCCATTCGGCGGAGGTTTGCCCAAACAGGGCTACATTCAAAAGGTCGGCTTCATCAGCGTAAACGAACGATCGCTGTCGCGCCGCAGTTTCGGCGGTATTAGATTATCGCGGATTGCGTCAGTGTGAATGCGGTAGTTGACCTTTGCCAGTATACGCTTCACGTTCCAATCAAGCGATATACGGCTGTTCCCATCAGTTTTCAGCCTCTGATAATCTTTGATGATGTGTAGTTTGAATTCCACTGAAATCCAAGAGGCGAACTCAAAAGCAATGTCCTTATGAGCAAAAGTTCCGCCGCCTCGTCCCGCTTTGACTGCCGACTGCTCCTGTGTTTTTTATCCATTTCATTGGCGACAGCGTGAAAGCATTCAGCCCGGCCTCTTTCCTAACCCCCTCGAATTCGAGGGGGTTAAAATGTGGGTTATAAAGTTGCTCCCAAACGCCGAGAAACTCCCCAGTGTTTCTGTTGCGGAACCAATTCGCTACGACGCCATTTGGGTCATCGCCGTTTTTATACCGGGCAATATCCGTGAGACTTATGTAATCGTCCACAGTCCCTTGCGACAGCACAGTTATCTCCGTACCTTTAGCAGTGATTTTCCCTCTGAATGTCTTCTCTGCCATAGCATATTCCTCCGTTCATATTTCCCCTCACCTTCGAGGAGCATAGGCAATTTCAAAAGAGAATATCATGATATTTCCCAATTGCGCCGTGCCACGTAGCTGACGTAACGCTGTATTTTGCAGGCCGGCAACATCCCTTTCATGAATTCCGCGCCAGACCATGACTGACATTTTGCCGATGGCGCAGCCTCCGCTTGGGAGCCAACGGAAAAGTCAGATATTAACCTTTCCGGTCAAGAACAAAGCCGCCTTCCCTTTCAGTTTCACGCGGTCTCCGCAGTCCTCGCAGATGACGACGGCACCCCGCTTCGAAAGCTGATGGGACACCAGCTCTTTCTTTCCAAGGCGCTTGCACCAGAAGGGCGTCAGGTTGCAGTGCATATTTCCGCATACGGGGTCTTCGTCCACTCCCATTTTAGGCCAGAAGGTCCGCCCGACGATATCGCTGTGCTCGTCGCTGACGGCGGAGACGAAAACGCCCTGTCCCAGGGGCAGTCTTTTCATCTTTTCAAAGTCGGGCCTCAGTTTTCTCACCTCGTCGGCGGTGGAAAAGACGAAAAACAGGTTTTGCCCGAAGTAGGCCTCAGCGGGTTTCGCTCCCAGGGCGGCTGTCATCTCATCGGTCAATTCGACGGGATGATTGAACACCGCCGGCAAATCCAGGACGAGAAGCTGATTTTCCTTCGTCACCGCCAGGTCTCCGCTCTTCGTGTGAAACAGGACCTTTTCCATCCCCGGTTCCCGGTAGTTAAACAGGCAGTGCGCGGCCGCCAGCGTGGCGTGCCCGTTCAAGTTGATCTCTCCCTCGGGCATGAACCAGCGCAGCCCGTATCCCTGCGATTCTTTCACGACGAAGGCCGTATCGGCCAGGTTGTTCTCCATCGCGATATTCTGCATCGTCTCGTCGGACAGCCACTGATCCGTGATGACCACCCCGGCAGGGCCGCCTCCGAAGACATGATCCGTAAAGGAATCAACCACATAATAATACATAATCTATCGACCTCTCTTTATATAATTTATATCCTTTGATAAAACCATCATTTTGCATTCCGGAACCGTCGGGATAGCTGAAAATTTCTCAGATCGATTTTACCCCATAGAGCCGAAAAACTTTCAAAGTTCCTTCTTCGGTCAATCAATCACTTTCAGAAATAATGTAAATTTTACCATAGCAAGTGGGTTTTTCGCCTGGTTGACCGAAGTTCCGGCGCAAAAAAGAGGGAGAAAGAGGTTTATCAGTCCTCTTCCCCCTCCTTTTGTCCGGGCTCTCCGCTGTCGGCGCCTGCCAGCGGCTGGCACGCGGAATTATCTTTCGTTGCCCTGCGCCTTCCGGCATTCCTCGGGTAAAAGGCCTGCAGCGTAGAGGGGCAAATTGAGAAGCCCCTCTTCCGCTTTATAATCCGCCATGGACAGGCGAACTGAAAGTGCGGGCTGGTATTTTTCGCGGTAGACCTTCAGACTTTTCGCCCTCAGGTTTGTCTCGGCCTTCACCTCTATGGGGACGACCCGGCCGTCGATCTGAGCCAGAAAATCAATTTCGACGGCGCCGTTCTCGTTCGTCCAGTAATAAATTGGGATGTTTTTCAGCGTTTTCAGCTGCTGACAGACGAACTGTTCTGTCAAAGCTCCTTTGAACTCGGTAAATATCTCGTTCCCTCTGAGCAGAGAAGCCGCGTCCAAGCCGGCGGCACAGCACAGCAACCCCACGTCGGCTCCATAAACTTTGAACGATTTGGGATCTTCGTAGGCTTTGAGAGGTATTCCGGGCTTGTTGACACGGCTGATTTTGTGGATCAAACCGCAGTCCGCCAGCCAGAGAAGCGCCAGTTCGTAGTCCTTTGAGCGGGCGCCCTCGCGAACCTGGCCGTAGATGAACTTCTTATTTTCCTTTGCCAGCTGCGAAGGAACGCTGTTCCAAAGCATCCTGATACGAGGCACTTCACCAGCGGGCGCGTGCTTGGAAAAAATCAAGTTCATAGGCGGAAAGGATTCGTTTTTTGAATTTCTACGACCTGGCCGAAATCCCTATTCCGCATAAAATTGTCTACGACTTCGGGCATTCCGCCCACAAAATAGTACTCCCTCAAAGAGTCGATATACTTGTTTCTAAAGGCACCCACCAGGTCAAAGCCGCCGGACTCCAGCAGTGCCGCTCGTTTTTTTCCCAGCGGCGCAGAGGAATTCGGCGAAAGAAAGGGGAAAGAGATCGAGAAAATCCACCTTGCCGACAGGAAAGGACGTTCCCTGATGCAGCGCCACGCCGAGAAGCGACCCAGCGGCCACAATCTGGTACTGCGGGACGTCCTCGCAGAAGTATTTTAGCGACGTCAAAGCCCGGGGAACTTCCTGAATCTCATCAAAAATGAGCAGCGTCTCCTCGGCGCCAATCTCCTCGCCGAAAGCGAACTCAATGCCCTAAAGGATCCTCCGAACGTCCAGATCTTCGGAAAAGAGCCGCGCCATCACAGAGTTGCCCTCAAAGTTGATGTAGACGGTCCTTTTATAGCATTCCTTTCCCAACTCGCGCATCAGCCAGGTTTTACCGTCCTGACGGGCGCCGCGGATGATCAGAGGCTTTCTGGCGGAACTGGCCTTCCATTTTTTTAACTCTTCCAGTGCGCAACGCTCCATAGCAATCACCACAGCCTCAGTATGCCCGAAGGAGACACAAAAGATCCATCGTTTTTTTGTCTCTATTTACATTTTTTCGATTGATCTTTTGTAATTAAGAACATTTTTCAACGATACCTTCCACTTACGCCGTTCCGGCCAGATCCAGCAGTGCGCTGATCCAGCGACGCATTTCTATGGGGTCGTCGCCGGCGAAACGGATCCGGCGGCCATCGAGGCGCTCCACGAAGGGTATGGTCGCTGCAGCGTCGCACTGGGCTGTCATGTGAAAGATGATCTCCACGGTCCAGGGGCGCTGGAAGTCCATAACCGGCGCTTTGCCGGCGGCGATCAGGCGGGCGGCCTTTTCCGCGGCGGCGCGGATGACCTCCGCGCTCTCCTCGGGCGGCAGGGACGTAGCGGCCATGCGTCCGCGGGCGCGCTTCACCTCGGCGGTGACCACACTGTCGCCGAA
Organism: Pyramidobacter piscolens; assembly: GCA_004558205.1. GTDB lineage: Bacteria > Synergistota > Synergistia > Synergistales > Dethiosulfovibrionaceae > Pyramidobacter > Pyramidobacter piscolens_A. Next base: position 94,354 of record SFDM01000005.1, on the reverse strand, counting down.
AAAGGAGCGCACTTCACGGCAGCAGGCGTCGTCACCCGTAACCAGCGCCAGAGGAATTTTTCTGGCCGACGCGGCGGCGGCGTTGATGGCCGTCTCGCCGTACTCGCGGCCGTTGACCGCAACGCTGTAAACCGTGACGGGGCAGATGGTGTGGTCGATGACGGCGTTCCGGGTGCCCGCCATGGCATGGTAACACAGGAAGAACATGCCGTCGCACTCGTCGAAGCCTTCCATCATGCCCAGGGTCTTGGGCGAGCCGCTGGTGAGCCTGGCGCCTTTGGGCCAGCTGCGAATGTCCAGGTTGGTCATGTGGTTGTGGGCATCGTTGACGATCACCTCGTCGGCACCGCCGTCAAAGGCGCCCTGAACGGCGGCCAGGACGTCGTGAAGCTGCATGGCACAGCCGAAGGCGTACTCGGGCCGCTCGCTGTCCACCTGATGGACGCTGGTGATGCCCGTGGCGCCTTCCATGTCGGCGCTGATAAAGATCTTCACTTTCGGGGCCTCACTTCGCGGGATTGCGGCCCACCATCAGCTCGGGGCGGACCGCGGCGTCGAATTCTTTTTCTGTCAGATAGCCCAGGGACAGCGTCGCTTCCTTGAGGGAAGTGCCTTCGTGATGGGCCTTTTTGGCGATCTCGGCGGCCTTGTCGTAGCCGATCTTGGGCGTCAGGGCCGTGACGAGCATCAGGCTCTTGTCCAGGTTCTCCCTGATGCGCTTCTCATTGGCTTCCAGCCCAGCCAGGCAGTTGTCAGTGAAGGAGACCATCACGTCGCCCAGAAGACGGCAGCTCTGGAGAAAGTTGTAGGCGATGACGGGCAGAAACACGTTCAGCTCGAAGTTGCCCTGGCTGGCGGCCACGCCGACGGCGGCGTCGTTGCCCATCACCTGGACGGCCACCATGGTCACGGCCTCGCACTGGGTGGGGTTGACCTTGCCGGGCATGATGGAACTGCCGGGCTCGTTTTCGGGGATGACCAGCTCCCCCAGGCCGCAGCGGGGGCCCGACGACAGCAGGCGCACGTCGTTGGCGATCTTCATGAGGTCGGCGGCCAGGGCCTTGAGGGAGCCGTGGAGGTGGACGATCTCGTCGCGGCTGGTCAGGGAGTGGAACTTGTTAGGCGCGGTGCGGAAGTCCACGCCGGTGATGTCGCCAATCTCCAGCGCCACGGTCTCGCCGAACTTCTCGGGGGCGTTCAGCCCCGTGCCGACGGCGGTGCCGCCCAGGGCCAGGTCTTTCATGAACTCCGCGGAGGTCATGATCATGGCCTGGCAGCGTTCAAGCATGCGCACCCAGCCGCTGATCTCCTGTCCCAGCGTGAGGGGAGTGGCGTCCTGCAGATGGGTGCGGCCGATCTTGACCAGGTCCATGTAGCGCTCGGACTTTTCCTTCAGGCACTGATGCATCTTTTCAAGGCCGGGAATGACCTCTTTTTCGACAGCCAGCACGGCGGCGATGTGAAGCGCCGTGGGATAGGTGTCGTTGCTGCTCTGGCTGCGGTTCACGTGGTCGTTGGGGTGGACCTTCCGGCCCAGGCGGTCCGACGCGAAATGGGCGATGACCTCGTTCACGTTCATGTTGCTCTGGGTGCCGCTGCCGGTCTGCCAGACTTTCAGCGGAAATTCGTCCCAGTAGTCGCCGGCCAGAAGCTGTTCGGCCGCGTCCATGACGGCCTTGGCGATCTTCACGTCCAGGACGCCGAGGCGGCCGTTGGCGGCGGCGGCAGCTTTCTTGAGGATCAGAAAGGCCTCGATGATCTCCCGGGGCATGGTCTCGGTGCCAATGCGGAAGTTCTGCAGGCTCCTCTGGGTCTGAGCGCCCCAGTGGTGCTCCGCGGGCACTTTGATCTCGCCCATGCTGTCCTTTTCAATACGGTAATCCATGTATATTCGCTCCTTTGCAGATTGTTCCAATTTTTTCAACGCCGTTTCATATTCCAGAGTTTACCACGAATCTCAAAATCCGACGATATGGGTAAATCGCCGTTCTGAGAAAGCCCGATCAAAAGATTAGTACGCTGCGGGCGTAAAGCTCGCGCCATGAATCGCGGCGTAAAACAAAAAGTGAAGGGCTTTTTTCGGCCCTGTTGAAACGAGGTTCGCCACAAGTTTTTTCTCATTGGGAAGACTGACTCTGCAGATCTTCGCGCTCCAATCTTCTGACCTATTTTCCCCCCCCGGCAATCACGATTTTTTCTATTTAATCGCCACATCGGGAGAGATTTGCGGTACAATGAAATGATACGTTCTATTTAGCTCTTTATTTTGGAGGGATGGCTTATGACAGCTTCCATTGAAAAGAAAACGCCGCCTCTTCCCAACCTGAGACTTCTCAGCCAACAGGAAGCGGCCATCGTTGCCGACCGCTGGTACGGCGACCCTTGGATCCCCGTCCCCGGCGACTATAATCTTGAATCGGAGGCCACGGCCTTTTTCAAGGCTGCGGACTGCCCCAATTCGCCCTACTTCACGGCACGAGACTACTATCACATGTACAGCCACGGTTCGCTGTCCATACTGCCCTGCTTCCGCACCTACCAGCAGACCCGCGGCTACACCTGCGCGTCGGCGGTGGCGCTGATGGTGCTCTACCACTTCGGCGTCACGAGCTGGCAGGAGCTTCAAATCGCCGACGCCATGGCGGCGCTGCACGGGCTGCCTTCGGACACACGGCGCCCCATTCCCGTCTCCGACCTTGTGGGGTTCTTCAAGGGGATCGGCTGGGACGTGCAGTCCAACCTCGCCTCCGCCTGCAAAGTGCCGGAAGACGTCGACCTGCCGCCCTGGCGCATGGAAGAATGCCTCTCCTTCCCCACGCTGGACAGTTTCACGCTGTTCCTGCGCGAGACGCTGGCCTCAGGCGCGCCAGTCATGGTGGAAAACATCGACTGGGGCGCCCACTGGCGCGTGATCATCGGCTACGACGACATGGGCACGGGCAACTCGGCTCACGGCGTCCTGATCCTGGCCGACCCGCACGATACGGCTGACCACTGCCAAGACGGCTACGTGGTGGAGCATGTGGACAAGTTCTACAGCACTTGGTATGATACATTCGTGATGCCCCGCGAGGAGCGGGCTCAGCCCTGGGTCGTAGCCAGGCCCGCGGGCAAAAGTTAGGAGGGGAAAGAAGTGGACAATCTCGTTCGCTTTGGCGTGGCCGTTCCCGGGAACCTGCTTCAAAGCTTCGACGAACGCATTGAAAACTCGGGGCTGCCCAACCGTTCGGAGGCGCTGCGCCAGCTTATCCGCGAATACGTGTCTCAGGATACCTGGGAAAAGGGAGCCGGGCTGGTCTACGGGACGATCACCATCACCTACAACCATCACGCCCACGAGGCGGGAACGAAGATGACGGAGCTGCAGCACGACTTTGGCGACGCCATTGTCTGCACCACCCACGTCCACGCCGATCACGACCACTGCCTGGAGGTCATCGTGGTGCGCGGAGAAGTCCCCCGCGTCCGCGGGCTGATCCAGGCTCTGCGCTCGCTGAAGGCGATCACCACCCTTTCGCCGGTGATCGCGACGCTGATTTAGAAGATCAGCGAGATCGCGGCGGTCAGAAGGAACGGGCAGGTCACAAGACTGGCGCGCAGGGCTTCTCTGGGGAAACGCCGAGCCTCGCAGAGCGAATCTTATGCATTAGACAAAACGCTTGGCAAACCTCGCTCCGGTTGGACTCTGATGCGCGGCTTCCCCTCTGCCTGAGGTTTACGCTGCGATCCTCCGCGCGGCTTTTGCGTCCCTTGCGTTCCAATCTTTTGGCTCAGCTTTCAGCCCAATCAACAGCAAGTTAGCAAAATGTTCCGCTCAGGACATTTTCCGGATTAGAATGTTCCACGTGGAACATTTTTTGTTCAGACAAGGGAGTTGTTTTCATGCAGGACCAAGCTTTATTGATGGGGACAGCTCCAATTCCCCGCCTGATCCTCCGTTTCGCGCTGCCCTCCATGGTGGGGCTGCTGGCGAACGCGCTGTACAACATCGTGGACCGCATCTTCATCGGCCACTACGTCGGCGCCGATGGGCTGGCGTCCATTTCGATCGTCTTTCCTCTGGTGCTGCTGATCGTCGCCTTCGCCTCGCTGATCGGCGTAGGCTCGGCGTCGCAGATTTCGCGCCGCCTGGGCGCTCAGGATTACGCCAAGGCGCAGCAGGCCTTCGGCAACGGTCTTTTCGCGTCGGCGGCCTTCCTCTGCCTCACCATGCCGCTTTTGATGCTGCTGATGCCGCAGATCATCATGCTCTGCGGCGCCACAGAGCATATCGCGCCCATTACGGGAGTCTACCTTGCCATCTGCGCGCCCGCCATCCCCCTGCAGTTTCTCGCCATGGTGCTCATGAACGCCATGCGCGCCGAGGGACAGCCGCAGCAGGCCATGTGGGGTATGATCGTGGGGGCGCTCGCCAACGTGGTCCTAGACTGGTATTTCATCGCCCGCCTCCACATGGGCGTGGCGGGAGCCGCCTGGGGCACCGTGATCGCGCAAATCGCGGCGTTCCTGTGGATAGCCTTCTTTTACGTGCGACGGCGGGGCGTCCTGAGGATTTCGCTCAGGAGCATGCGCCCCAGCTGGCCCGTCCTGCGGGAAATGACCGCCGTGGGCATATCGCCCTTTCTGGTCAACATCTTTTTTTCACTGGCCATGGTCATCTTCAACGTGCTCCTAGGAAAGTACGGCGGCGAGATCGCCATCTCGGCCATGGGCATCTTTTTCGGCCTGGACAGCTTCTTCTTCATGCCCGTCACGGGCATCGGCGAAGGAGCCAGCCCGCTGATCGGCTACAACTACGGCGCCGGCAACTTCGACCGCCTGCGCCAGACCGTCAGGATCGCCATGACGCTGGCCGTGGCCTACTTCGTGTTCTCGGCCTTCGTGGCCGTCACCTGGCCCGAAGCGCTTGTGGCCCTGTTCTCCAAGGGAAACGATGAACTGGTCCGCGTCACGGCGCGCTCCATGCGCATCGGATACGCCTGCCTGCCCTTCAGCGGCGTCTGCCTCATCTCCGTAGCTGTCCTCGAATCGCTGGGGCAGGCGAAGACGGCGTTTCTGTTCAACCTGATACGACAGCTGACACTGATCCCCATTCTCCTGCTGCTTCCCCGGCTCTGGGGTGTGGACGGCGTATGGGCCACCTTCCCAGTGATCGACTTTCTCGGCGGCGTCGCGGGCGCGCTGCTGGTCAAGGCCGAGTCGCGGAGGTGGAAATAACCTTGGGACGCGGCGCCGCCGAGGCGCGGCACTCCTGTCCCGTTTTTCTGGAGTCTTGTAGAAAGGGAGGAATTTCAGTATGAAACTTACCGACAGCATCTATATGGTCGCCAGCGGCAAATGGGGATTTTCGTTCACCCATCCCGTGGACTGCAACGTCTTTTTGATCGACACCGGCGCGGGCTGCATGATGATCGACGCCGGCGTCAGCCTCGATTCCGAGAGGATGGTCGAGGTCATTCAGTCTCACGGCTTCAAAATGACCGACATTAAGAAGCTCTTCCTCACCCATTACCATGGCGATCACGCCTGCGGCGCCGCCCACGTCAAGGAGCTTTCGGGCTGTGAGGTCTACGCTCCGGCAATGGAAGCGGAAGCCATCGAAAAGGGCGACGAGACCGCCACAAGCGTGGGGCTGGCCAAAGGGATCCTCTACCCTGAGGACTTTTCCTATCCTAAATGCCCCGGGATCATACCGCTGAACGAAGGAGACTGCGTCACCCTCGGAAACGTGACCTTGAAGGCCTGCATGGTCCCCGGACACAGCCTTCAGGATATGGTCCTATTCGGCCAAATCGACGGAAAAAACTCGATCTTTACCGGCGACGCCGTGTTCGCCTGCGGCCAGGTTCTGATCCAGTCGCTGCCCGACGTGAACCTCTACGCCTATTCAAAGGCCATGGCACGCCTGGCCAAGCTTCCCGTGGACGCCTTCTTCCCCGGGCACGGCGTTTTCAGCCTGGAAAAGGGACAGCACCATATCCAGGCCGCCGCGGACAAGTTCGCCACGGGGCTAATTCCGCCCCAGCTGTTCTTTTTCGCCTAAACGGCGGTCTTGAGATAACGGGGCCTCAATGTTCCACGTAGAACAGAGCGCTTCCGGCGGAAATATGCACGAAAAATAGGCGAGAACTCGCGCATCTTCGCGGGTTCTCGCCTGTTTCATATAAAAGTCCCGCCAGACGGCGCTGCCTGAGTCAAAAAACGTCCTTATACTATTTTGCAATAAAAATGCAAAATGGGCACGGAGGGGACGACCCGAGGGGAATCCACCAAGCGAGTATAGGCAGGCCGAACAGGCCGAGATAGTCTTTAGCGACTGCATGGCCCCTCGGGCCGGCCCCGGACGTTAGTTCAGCTGTTCTATGGAGTAGAAGAAGGGCGCCTTAAGCCGTCTCCGGCTCAGGTTTCCCCTCTCCGCTGTTCCCATTCGTTAACCTCGTCAAAGAACTCAAAGCGCTGGAGAGAGAATACAGCCGCCAGGAAGCGTCACTTGTCGTCCTTTACGGCCGCCGCCGCGTTAGAAAGACGGCGCTGATTCTGCATTTCATCAAGGATAAACCCGCGGTGTATTTTCTCGCGACGGAGGAAACAGAAGCGCTTAACCGCCGGGCGTTCAAGGATATGGCCGCCGATTTTCTAGGCATTTCGCTTTTGAAAAGCGCTGATTTTCAAGAGTGGGGTCCCATCTTTCAGGTTCTCGCGGATTCAGCAGGCTCTCAAAAGCTGGTAATCGTCATCGATGAATTTCAATATCTCTGAAAATCAAACGCGGCTTTTCCGTCTCTTTTTCAAAAAATCTGGGACGGGATTTTGAGTTCAAAAAACGTGATAGTTATCCTCTGCAGCTCCCTCATTTCGATGATGGAGGCGCAGACATTGAACTACAGCAGTCCGCTCTACGGACGCCGTACGGCGCAGATCCGGCTTCAGCCCCTCTCTTTTGCCTCTTACAGCGAGTTTTTTCCCGAGATGAGCCTGCCGGAGCGCATTGAACGCTACAGCGTGACCGGTGGCGTTCCCAAATACGTAGAACTGTTCAGGGGCGAAGGCTCCATAGACGAACTGATCGCCCAAAACGTCCTGTCGCCGTCGAGTTTCCTCCACGACGAGCCACGCTTCCTTCTTCAAAGGGAAGTGACCGAGGTGGGGACCTATTTTTCCATCATCAAAACCATCGCGGCGGAGAATCAAAAACTTTCTCGCATAAGCGCCGCCCTCGAGGCAAAACAGACAAGCCTGACAAAGTACCTGAGAACGCTGATCGACCTCGACATTCTGGCTCGCAACGTTCCAGTCACAGAAAGCCAGCCCGATAAGAGCAAACGCGGGCTCTACCGCGTGAAGGACCATTTTATCCTCTTCTGGTTTCGTTTTGTCTTTCCCTATCTGAACTATATTGAGCTCGGGCAGGAAAACTACGTCCTGGAGCACCTTAAGGCACATTTTATCGACAGCCATGTCAGCTTCGTCTATGAACAGGTCTGCCGTGAACGACTGTGGAGCTGGAACGCCGAGGGCAGGCTTCCCTTCGCCCTACAGCGCGTCGGGCGCTGGTGGGACGGCTCTCATGAGATTGACCTGGGCGCCCTTGACCAAACGGGAGAGAACATACTCCTGGGAGAGTGCAAATACAAAAAATCAAAGATGGGCCTCAATGTACTGCATGATTTAGAGGAAAAGGCTCGCTGTCTGAGCTCTGTCGATGAGAAAGTTAAAATAACCTACGCGCTGTTCAGTATCGCCGGATTTGACGACGAGCTGACCGAGCTGGCTCAAAGGAGACGGGACGTCATGCTGGGACAGGGCTGATTCATTTTATTTTTCAGAGAACTTCTATTCACTCCAGGACAAAAAACGCGCCTTTCACCGCCCAATAAAACGGAGAAAAGCGCATTTTTTGTTTACAAAAACTCAACTACAGGCCTTGAAAAACAACATTTTAACACAATGTTTATCAAAGTTCTTTAACACCGCTGGGAAGATGATTATCAGTATTGCCGTTCAAAACAAGATAACTTCTGAGACAGTATTACATCACCAGCGCAAGACACATATACGCGAAAATTTCATATATGCGAATTTTAATTCGGAAAATCCTTAAGGCACGATACAGCCTTTACTTGAAGATTCTAATCTTGAAAACAATAAGCTTCTGATCAAATATCCCACAATATTACTGACGGCACATCTTGATAAATTCTTCTTTAGATATACCTTCCAAACCAAGGTTCTTCACAGTGCGACCTTCAATCATGCCAGGAACCAGCGTGCGCCCCACTATAATCATAGCATCTATGCAAGGCGTAGGAACAGCGGCAATCCTTCCAAGAGTCTGGAGAGCAACCAGAGAACACGGGACATCTTCCATAAGGTAGCGAGTTTCCAAAGATTTCTGACCCTTGATACCATGAAGGTCTTCATTTTGTGAAAGGATTTCATACATGTTGTTACCGTGAGTACGATACATAACCTTATACTCTTCTACAAGCGGCTTAACCTTTTCCAGGCCATAAGCCTTGGCCAATGCCATGCGTTCCTTGTCCAAAGCGTCCACATAACGCCCCTGAGCAGGTGTACAATCAATATAATATTCAAAAGGCGTATTGGATTCAATACGTCCGGTATTTAAAATGGTAGGCGCGGGGTGAACAAGAGCGTTGATATTGTCCAGACTAACGCGAATCACGTCATCCACCACCTCAAATTCAGGAATGAGGTTCTTGAATATCTCAGCCAGAATAGGGTTACGGCTGGAAGGGTAGGCAGCCATAGTTAAGTGTCGCTTTTGACCAGCCACCACTACATGTCCAATTTCAACGGCACGGCAAGCAAAGAGCAGCGTAGAGGTGCAACCAATAGTTACATCAGCAGTAACCCCACACTCATTCAAGACTTTACGGAATTCTACGGGTCCCATAGAAGCATGAGGATTCAGCACAATCACTTGACCATCTTTCAGATAGGCAGCCATCTGGCGAGCCATGTCGGCATGATAAAGCGAAGGAAGAACAATCATAATCAGCCTAGCGCCTTCAATGGCCTCCCGCATGTTGTCTGTAGCTTTTTCGATCTTTCCAAACCCTTTATACTTGCTGTTGCCCTCTATCAGCACACCGCCCACTTCATTAAGCTTGTTTACCGTAGCAGGCACCACATCGAAAATTTTAACGCGTTCTCCCGCAAGAGAGAGATAGCCCGCAAAAGCCTGTCCGCCATTTCCTGCACCAATAATCGCAATATGTTCCTTCATAGTAAATATACGCTCCTTTGAATTGTGTTTTTTAACTATTTGATAACGCTTATTTCTTTTTTACGAGTAAGAGCACAAACTGTCAGCATTCCCACGAGCGAAAACAAAATGCCGATAGCCGCATAATTGACGGCGGTGTGCATTACCATACCAACAGTAGTGCCGATGGCACCGCAGATCATACCGGATGCAATGCCGGCGCTAGTAACCACATTCTTTTTGCGTAGAGCATAACCTACAAAGATGGGGCAAAACAGTGCCGCTGCGGAAAAGGCATTCATGGCCACGAGCCAAGCAAGAGTATCAGTAAATTTCAAGCACATTACCAAAGAGAAAATCATAATAGCCACGCAAGTAATGCGAGAAAGTGTCAGAGTTTGTTTTTCAGTCATGTCAGGATTTATAACCGACATCATGTCATGAGCTACGTTTACAGCCATAGACTGGACAGCCGAACTTACAGTGGACATCATGGCCGCAAAAAGCACTGCCGCGAAAAGAGCCAAATGCCACAGCGGAAGCTTACTCATAAACCAACCTGTAACGGCATTTCTGCCAAGCTCTGTGTTCAAAGTGCTGATAGCTATGCCCATATAAACAGCCCAACCGAATCCGATTAAAGAAACCACTGCTGAAATAATTAAATTGCCGATAACTTTCTTCTCATCTTTCATAGCGCATATTCTTTGAAAATACATCTGATTAGTCATACCGCCGGGCAGAACCGCAAAAAACCACAAAAAAATAGTTCCCCACCCCAGTTTCTCGATAGAACCACGCCAGGATATCAAAGCTGGGTCAGCAGCTGCCACAATCTTTGATACACCACCGGCCATTTCAGTACCATAATACATAGAGACTAACAGGATGATACCCATGAAGCAGGCAAAAAAGAAATCAGTCCAAGCCACTGTTTTCAGTCCTGCAGGCATGATAAAGAAAAGAGCAACCGCCGAGAAAATGAGGCAAAGCACAGTATAATCCAGGCCGGTAAGAGAGGAGAATATGCTTCCAAACGCAGTTATCTGTGATGTGATCCATCCCAAAGGGAAAAGTATGGTCATCAGAGAAGCAATAAGTTTTATACCCTTATTGTTATCTGTATATTTCCCAAGAATATCCGGAATAGTGGCAAACTGATTCTGGCGAATCCACTTAGCGATAATAGACAAAAAAACGAAGGGTAAAACCATGATAACACCGTAGATAAGTACGCCAATACCGTTTTGATAGGCATTGCCTAAGTGCCCCACCATGATGCCGCCACCAAAAACACTGGCAAATTGAGTTCCTACAACTACATATGTGGGAAGGCTACGATTAGCAATAGCCCAGTCCTCGCCGGTTGTTTTTTGCTTGTTGGAGATATAGTAAGTAGGGATAATTGTCGCTAAGACCACTGCTACTGTTGCCGCAATAATTGCAAAAGTTTGGCTCATACGATCTCCTCCTTAAAATTAAATGGCTCTTATTACAAAAAACTACGATATTCAAAAACCATGATATTAATGCACTATTAATGTTACAACCGGATCATCCAAAAAGAAAAACCTCCAAACAACCATCAAAGACATAGCGCTCTGCCTTTGAAGAGCACCGCAGAATGTATTTTTCTTTTCTAAAGTGATTGTAGTACAACAAGACTTGTTTTGCAATAGGATATATAGACTTTTTTCGTAAAAGAAAGATTCCTCAATTTTGATGTAAAAACTTGATGGATGGGTCAGGAAGCTGAAATGAAAAACCGAAGCAACTGGTGGCTTAAGGCTCCATCTTCTACTTCGTCACTGATGGAATGTAATTTTTCACTCTACAAGCTTTTTGCTTCGTTTCCATTGTTGTTTGCAAATACATGGTGTATAATAAAATTAAGTTTATCGTTTTCTCCGTTCTAACTATCAGTATCGCTATAAGGAATAAGTTTGAGCAGTTTTGTTGAATACAGTATTAATTGCGTTTATATCACTCTTGTCCAAAATAGAAGAGACCCCATTGTACAGAACCGCACACAGCAGGATTCGCCTACTCTCTCCGTCAAGTTACCTTGGTTTTGGATTCAACATGATGCACATTACGCGTTACATTGCAAATGCTCAGGCCAGTTTCCTAACCCAAGCTATTTGGGACAGCAGTGGAAATGCATAGAGTACAGATAAGGAGATCTATATGCTACCAAAAATGAAAAAAGTGAATCTAAGCGTACAGTTAGTTGACGCTGTTACTAAACTGATTGAGGAAAGGATATGGAAACCAGGAGACAAACTTCCTAATGAAATCGAATTAGCCTCTTCCTTCAATGTGAGTCGCAACATCATGCGAGAAGCCATGAAAATATTAGAGAACTTTGGGATCCTAGACTCCAGAGCTGGCGTGGGAACCTTTATTTCCAGCGACGCGATAATAAATGTTCACAATATGATGTTTTTCAACGAATTAAGAAATAATGCGTCGGTGGAAAAAATACTTGAAACCAGACTGATCATCGAACCTGAACTAGCCTATTATGCCTGTCTCCGTTGTTCTAACGAAGATGTCAAAAAGCTAGCAACCATTCTAAATAATGTAGATAAAAAACATATCAGAGAGAATCTTTTCCATACTGACGACTTTGATTTTCACATGAATATCGCCACCATGTCAGGTAACGATATTCTCTCGAATCTACTCAATACTCTGCTTGACCAACTTAGGGGAGAAAATTACTCTCAGTTCAATCAGTATGTCAAAGAAGAAATAAAACAGCGAAGCAACGATGATCACCAGAATATTCTCACGGCCTTTTATAACCGTGATCCTCTTCTTGCAAGAAAGTACATGTATGATCATCTGTTTACGCGAATTAGTATTATTAATACATCCTATTACACTGACCTAGAATCATCGCAAGAACTCGAAAGAAAAAGAAACAGTCAAAAGTAATTCATTCTGCATAAAACTTCAACAAGAAAGAAAAAGTTTTTCAACATTAAACATAAGAAAAGAAAAATGAACGTCTATAGCATGCCATACCCTGCTACGACAACCAATCGGGTGTGAGCACTTACACTGATTTCTAATGAGCACAACGGCTATATGTACCCTACTATCGGTAGATAACTTTCTAACTCTAGTGATTACAACACATACCTTCACACTTTACTAAACAATAGCGACCGTGTTTGCAGGGCTTTGCGCGATTTGCTGCCAAGAGTAGAGTGTACCTGCGCTAGCTGTGCAACCATTCTGAAAAATATGAAACAGGCGAGAACTCGCATACTTTTGCGAGTTCTCGCCTGTTTCGTACAAAATGCCTACCGGACGGCGCCGTCTGAGTCAAAAAATGCCCCTTGATTTCCAGCGTCTTCAACAGTGAACATTTCCCCTCAATTAGCCTTGCGATTATTATAATCTATAGTATAAGAATGTCTTTTTTCGCCTAAACGCAAAACCGGGACTCAATGTTCCACGTAGAACAGGGCGCTTCTAGCGGAAATATGTACAAAAAACAGGCGAGAACTCGCGTAACTTTGCGAGTTCTCGCCTGTTTGAGATAGAAAGCTTATTTTTCCCAGCAACAAACTTAGTTATAGGCCTTGCCCACCAGATAGCTTTCAATCCGGATGTTCTTCAGCGCCTTCAAGTCGCCGGAACGGAGATTGTCCACAATGGCCCTATGGAACTTCACAAGCCGGTCTAGGTCCTCTTTCCCGATGCGCCGGATTTGAGTTTCTATGCCGCCAGAGTTCAACGAACATGTCCTTTCAGCCAATCGCACACGAGGTCCGCAATCTGTTGACTGTTATCCTCCAACATCATGGCGTGCGTGTTGCCACGAATGCCAATTTCCGGCAGATGAAGCCATGTACTGTCTCCACCCATTTGCAGAATTTGCTTATGCAAATTTCTCATAGTACCAGCATAGGCAAAGTTACCGATCCAGGTAAATCTGTCGCTGCAATATTCTTCCCCTAGAAAATCTCCCCATACAAACAAAAAGGGAATATTTTTGAACGCTGACACATCCGTTTTACTCACATCAATGGAGGATGAACTCTCAATAAGCACGACAGCTTTCACATTTTGATAATGTGCAAGCGCGGCGTTCACTGCAAACAGGCCTCCCTGACTATGTGCTAAAAGAATACAGCCGTCATTCAGGCTTCCTATATACTGATCGTAAGCTTTTTGCGCCATTGCCGTAGACGTTATCCAGCGCGGAACCTGCTGTTTGACTAGATCGTCATATTTGTTGACATCAAAACGGCTGCCAGCATAGGACTCTCCCAATTTTTCACCAAGGCGATAGGTTGTCCAACGCTCAGCATAACTGTTGAACATGGGAGGCCCCGGGTTAATCTCCGGAAATTGTGCCCAAGATGCTCTGCCGCGCTCCACACCGTCAGATACATTGACATTAAAACCATTTTTCAAAAACATATACTCCCAGCCAGGGCCACCTTGCTGTGTCGATTCCCATAGCGCTCCAGTACCACCGCCGCCATGAATCATACAGACAGGATAGGGAACAACCGGATCTGCAATGCGGGTATATTGTACATACATCTGCCCTGCCTGAAAATCGCCGTTAGGATTATAATTCAGCACCGGTCCGCCGGGCCAATAACAGATTTGGACTGGTTCTCCACCGGATAGCGTCACGCGTTCACCGCCCACAAAGTAACTTCCTTTGCTTACTACTTTGATATAGCTCATGACACACCCTTCCTTCATTTGTTATTTTCAGATGCAAAAACGCCTACAATCTGAAATTTTTTGCATAGGTATCGTCGTAATCATCGCAAAAGAAGACCTGGAAATAACCAAGAGGCACTCTGTCGTTTTGAGTGGCAAGGCTTACACAGTACATCACGGCGAAACTAACAATCCACGCGGGCACAAAAGCATGTACATTGCCCATGTTAGCGATCCACCAGGCCTTGGTAACAGGAATAACGCTGGATATAAAGTAGAAGGCCATGTAAATCACAAAACCGCTGACGCAAGACCAAAAGGTTCCTTTTTTTGTCGCCTTTTTCCAATATAGCCCCATCAAAACAGGCCAATACCACGCAGATGCAAGAGATCCCAACGCAAAGTTGATCATATACTGTGTTAGATCAGTAGGTTTTAGAGCAATCGCAGTCGCAATAGCAGCAAACACTAAAATCGTAGCAGTGGTCAGTTTTTTCTGACCTTTTTCATCCATGTTGGGCTTTATGCAATCCACATAAAAGTCTTTGGCAAAAAAAGCTGCGGCGCTCATACAATAACCGGCCAAAGAAGACTGAATAGCTGCGAAAACACCGCAAAAGATGATACCGCCAACCCAGGAGGGAAGCAAATTAGTCGCGACAAAAAAAGTAGTGTAATCGCGAGTGACCAGGTTAGGGTTCAGATTGTGCGCCCACGGGCCTGTAGCGCACATCAAACCTTGGCAGATCGTGAATATTAAGCAGGAAATCATAACACCACGCTTCAGAGTCCTGTGGTTATCGTAAGTCAAGGAAACGCTGACCGCAAAGGGCATAGCGCCAAGGCCAATGCCACAGAATAATACGGTGCCAAACGCATTCAGAAAAGTAAAAGCCGTATTGGCACGCAGCATAGAAGGATAGGCAGTTCCCATATGCTCGACAGCGGCAGACAGACTGCCGTAGGTCTGCGCATTCTTAAAAAGCAACATGATCATAATAGAAAATGTGGCAGTGAGCATAATAACGCCTTGAATCGCGGCAACTTTAGCCATCGATTTAACGCCGCCCGTGGAAGTATAAATCACAGTAACGACAATGACCAGAAATAATCCTAAATAATATTGATTGCTTCCTGTAATCGCTGCAAACATTTTAGCTCCGGCAGTGATCTGTCCACAAGCAGTGAAGAGTAATCCCACAACACAGGTTAAAGATAATGCAGCAATGACCGCCTTCGAGCGAAAACGCAGCCGGAAGAGATCAAGAAAAGAAACAGCGCCAATTCTATTTTTCAAAATCGCGGCTTTGATACCAATGGAACCAAGTCCAAAAGCGGCAGTTAAAAAGCCTGCATAATAAATGATACCGCCGGAAAAACCGATAGCATAGGTCAACCCAGGCGCCGTAACCATAGTCCCGCCCGCCATGGAATTTGTAGCGGCAATCATGGCGATGGCAAAAGCGCCCAATCCACCTCCCCCGGTTAGGAAGGAAGATAAAGTATCACTGGAATTACGGCGAGAGGAAAATTTCACATATGCACCAAGCCCAACAATCAAAACCGTATAAATCAAAAAAATAACCAACATGGTAGTCTGCGTGCTGGAGGCCATGGAAAATCCGCCCAAATCAATCATTTATTTGCATCTCCTTTCTTATGTTCCCGAGCTGCGAGGGAAAATGTCTCGCTTCTCTGTAAATGGACCATGCCAATTATAAACATGATCAGATAAATCACTACGCCACCGGAGAACCACAGAGGCAGTCCCAAGAAATAAACCATCCCTGCGGGGTCGCCAGAACCAAAGACAAACATGCAGACTGTAGCGATAACCGTTGCAAAAAAGCCGAGTCCATGGAACAGAATCGCATCTTTTTCACCGCGTTTCATCCGACGGTCATAGTTAGTGATCTTTGCCACGTCATAATTTGTAGAATCAAGATTCATATTTTCCATTCTTCTCACCCTTTCTTATTTATATAAAAAATCGGAACAATATATTTACACATTCTTCTGCACACTTGCCTAAAGAATAACGGACAATCAGCATTCCTGCCCAAAGGAACGTTCGTATTCACGGATTTCGTCAAGCCCCATCAGTGCGTTAAACTCAGCAAAATCAACCATGCTGGGGAGACAGGTGACCAATGTTTGATCCTGGCGCAACTGGGTCAACAAATTCTGCAGAGCCTTCGTTGCCGCGAATAACGTACAGGTCGGATATATCGCTAATTTATAGCCAATCTCGCACAATTTTTTTGCATCCAACATTGGCGTTTTTCCGTTCTCTACCATATTTGCCAGCATAGGGCGATCAATACGCGCACAGGCTTCTTTCATCTGTTCAACATTTGTGAGAGCTTCAACAAAAATAATATCCGCGCCGGCTTTTTCATAGGCTTGGGCCCGCTTCATAGCAGCTTCAAAACCATCAACCGCATTCGCGTCTGTACGTGCAATAATACAAAGGGAAGGATCTTTTCTGGTATCAATGGCAATTTTCAGTTTTGCAACCATCTCCTCTTGGGAAATCAATTGCTTCCCCTCCATATGCCCACATCGTTTGGGCATAACCTGGTCTTCCAGCTGAATAGCGGCGACGCCAGCATTTTCGTAGGCTTCAACAGTGCGCATCACATTCAGACGTGCACCAAAACCAGTATCGGCGTCACAAATCGTGACAGTCTTGGAACTGTTAGTGATATTCCTTGCGGCATCCAGCATTTCCTTAAAACAGATTAATCCAATATCAGGAACTCCCAGAACGCTTGCAGACACCCCATACCCTGTCATATAAACCGCCGGAAAACCGGCTTTAACAATCAGTTTAGCCGACCAAGCATCATATGCACCGGGAGCCATAATCAAAGTATCTCTGGAAAGCAGTTCCCTAAGTCTTTCCCCGTTTTTCATAGAGACTCCTTTCTTCAGGGAAGTTGTAATTTGTCATACAAACACTCCCGCTATCTTTTATTGAACAATGTATAGGGAAAAAATTTCTTCCTATGCCATAGTCTCCCCAAAGAACACTTTGCCACGCAATAAACACAACTTCTGACAAAACAGACAATGAGCTTGTCACTGCATCATCCTAATCAAATAACCAGCGTATAGTTTTCTCATTTCAATTACTTTTATGGTCACTTTCAGAATACGAGGCAGGATAGGATAGATCATTCACATACCCTTTATGTTATTTTAGTAGAGCCCTAAACAGTACGCAATGATATAATTTGAAACTTTTCATCTAACAAACTTTGGGTTTCTGCTTATCTTACAAGATTAGAAAACATGGAAAAAGTTAATTTTTTACCCCAGAAGAAATCCATAAAAGTTCATGAATACTACGGTTAAAGATGTGATACACTGTCGACGATATAAATATTTTACCATAAGGTCAATTATTTTTATCTTTCACAGAGATCTTTAAGAAGTAAATCAATGAAACCCATTCAAGACAGTTATAAACGAAGATGCAAAGTTAACATGGACTAAAATATAAAATAACATTAAACACATAATCCAATGAAAGGAGTTTTTCAATGACAAATAATTATTACTATGTTTTATCAGAAGAAGATGATACATACAATATTATACAAAGCATACATGATATCCAAGAAATTAACGGCTATTGCTTTAACTGGCATCCAAGTCTAGAACTTTCCATAGCGTTACAAGGAGAAGTGCAATTTATAATAGGAGGCCAGAAGATCTGCCTTAAAGAAGACGATCTTATTCTTATAAATCCGAATGAAGAACATATGCTGGCATGGCTCGGTGCCGGCAATATCGCCATGACCATCCGTATGCCCATAGCATATTCAGCATGGAAAAAACTCTCCTTCAACTGTAACTCCGGACAAACAAACCGCTACCTCGCACCTTTTAATGAAATAAGACGCGCCGCTGCTCTAATGCTTAGAGCTTTCCAAAATACAAAAGCTTCAGTTAGACGCTGCAAAGTTCTTACAGCTTATTATACGCTCATGGACATTTTTATTTCAAATTTTTGCAAAACAGAAAGCTATGAAAATCAACATCACGAAGGAGATCATGCAGATTCTTCTATCAATAAAGTATTAGCATACCTTGAAGAAAACTATATGCATAAAATTTCATTGGATGACATAGCAACTCTTCTCCAATATAACAGGACATATTGCTCATCGTTTTTTAAACACAAACTAGGCATTAATTTTTATGATTACTTAAACCGGCTTCGTTTCCGACGAGCTCTGCACGATGTTAGTGCCTCATCACGCTCCCTGACAGAGATCGCTTCAGAACATGGTTTTCCTAACCTGAAAAGCTTCAACAGTTACTTCAAAAGAATCCTATCTCAAACGCCCAGCCAATACAGAAATGGAATACAAAGGTATGGTAAAATAAACCTTGCAGACAGAGAGAGAGAATACTTACCCCAAAATACACCAGCTATAGAAAAAAAATTGGACGAATATCTTACAACTGATTATCCGGTCAATACTAACAGTATTCATACTGCTCAACTCATGGCAAAAATTAAAGAACTTGAAAATGCATGCAGAGATATTGAAAATCTCCTTTCAAATACTCCTTTATTTCTTCACTCATTGAATTAATAGCAAAAAAAATTATCCTTATGAAGTACATCCATTCTAAAAACATGAAACAGGCGAGAACTCGCAAAGATGCGCAAGTTCTCGCCTGTTTTATACTACTTATCAACTAAAACACTTAATGACCCAGTTTCGTCCGGTGATGCTTTTTATAATATTTGCAAAAAGAGAGCAAATCGTGTCACAGAGATGGTCAACGACATTTTCAAGTGTCGAAAAAACTTCGTTTCTGAATCCCCGGGTGCGCAACTCTTTCCTTATCTGCTCTATGGGGTTCATCTCTGGCGTATAGGGCGGTATATGAAATATGGTGATGTTTTCTGGAACTTTAAGGGTCCCGGATTTACGCCACGCCGCTCCGCCACAACAAAAAAGAATCCTGTCTTTTGAAAATTTTCTGGAAAGTTCCTGTAAAAATATGCTCATACACTCTGTATTACAGTAAGGCATAACAAGAAAACTTGATTCTCCCGTAAGCGGCTCCACTGCTCCATAGGCGTATCTGTATTCTCTGATGTGATGGCATGGAACTGCAGGGCGAACCCCCTTCTTGCACCAGCAGTATTTTGGCTTGTTAATTCTGCCGAAGCCCGCCTCGTTCTGAAACATAAGACGTACCTTGCGTACCTTCTTTTTGGGGGATAACTTTTTTAGTTCCTGGATTCGTTCGTTAATTTTTTTAAGGCATTAATCGCCTCTTCGCTTGCTTTCTTGGGGTGACGGCTTCGCGGCATCACCTTTCGCCAGTTATGCCGGCGCAGAACTCTATATATCTGTGTCGGACTGGCTGGATGCTCCACTGCCTTCTGATAGGATTCTGCTATCTCTGCAACTGATACGAGCTGCCCTTTTTCGGCTTTTTCCAGATAGGGCGCGAGGATTTCTGCCTCGTGTTCATAGGTCATATTACGTTTGTTTCCTGGATAATTGATTTCTATAATAGATGTGAGACTATGATTGACAAAAGCAGAGACTATTTTACTGACATGTGCATAGTGATACCCTGTAACTTCACTGATTTCTTTTAAACTCTTTACCTCTGCGCGCATACTGAGTACTTTCAGTCGCGCCTCGGTTCGTTTGTTCTTATTTTTCTTGCACGCTGCTTCTATCTCTGCCTTCTGCTCTGCCTTTATTTCATATCTCACAGCCATTCTTCATCACCCCTGTTTATTCTACCTCAATAATCCTTCCCATTAAGCCCTTTTGATGATAAGTAGTATTAGATAGAAAGCTTATTTTTCCCAGCAGCAAACTTAGTTATAAGCCTTGCCCACCAGATAGCTTTCAATCCGGATGTTCTTTAGCGCCTTCAAGTCACCGGAACGGAGATTGTCGACAATGGCCCTGTGGAACTTCACAAGCCGGTCCAGATCCTCTTTCCCGATGCGCCGGATCCGAAACTGGTACAGCCGCGAGTAGGTCTTCTTCAAGAGTTCCGTCGTCCAGGGAAGCCGGGCCATGTCGTGAATGTAGAAATGGAACTCGCTGTCAATGTCAAAAAACTGCAGCTGCCCCTTCTCGTGGCTTTCCTCGAAGACGCGGTTCACTTCGCAGAAACGCCCCATACAGGCCATCAGCCACTCATAATGTTCGTCGGTCAGAAGCCCCGCCTCGACGATATGAGAGTAGATCTTCATCTCCAGCAGGATGCGGACGTCATAAATCTCGTCCATTTCCTCCCTCGAATAGTCTAGCACCACAGCTCCGCGGCGGGGCAGGGTCTTCACGACACCGTGGGATTCCAGCGTCTTCAGCGCTTCTCTCACAGGGGACCGGCTGATATGAAGCTCGTCAGCCACTTCAGCTTCTCTGATAAAGGAACCAGGAGGAAATCTCTTCCCCATAAGCAGCTGCCGGCGAAGAAAATTCGTCACTTCTTCAGCAATCGACTGGGGCGTTGTAAATTCTTCCGGCATAGGACTCACCTTCAATAAAGCTCAGACTCCGCTTCAAGAGTCTGAGCTTCCTAATAGCTACTTAAAAGTAGATCGTACCAAGCTACTCTTGAACATGACGGCCAGTGGCGTACTTTTCCTCCATCGCCCGAACATCAGGCAAACCAAGAAGGCCAGTAAAATCTTTAAAGGAAATAGCGCGGTCAAGTATATTCTTGGTGGCGCCCTCTCTCCACATGATCTCAGCAGCTTCCTTTACGGCTTTGGCGATTACAAAAGTCGACATGACAGGAATCGCCATGATGCTGTAACCAAGTTCCTGTAACTCAGCCGCCGACAGAAGAGGCGTACGCCCGAATTCTACCATGTTCGCCACAGTAGGAACTTTGAAACTAGATGTAATTTTTTTCATTTCTTCGACAGATTCAGGCGATTCTACAAAAATGATGTCAGCGCCGGCTTCTTCATAGCGAAGGGCCCTTTCAACAGCGGCATCAATGCCCAAATTAGTTCTGGCGTCAGTGCGGGCCATAATCATAAAATCGTCATCGGTGCGAGCGTCGCAGGCAGCTTTGATCTTCCCCACCATCTCGTCGCTCGAAATAACCTCGCGTCCTGTCATGTGACCGCATTTTTTAGGAGCTACCTGATCTTCCAGCTGAATGGCGGAAACGCCGGCTTTTTCGTATCCCTTCACAGTTCTTCCAACATTGATGGCATTGCCATATCCCGTATCGCCGTCGGCGATAATAGGAATGTCCACACAGTCTGCAAGAGCCGTCGCCCTTTCAAGCATTTCAGTATAATCAAGCAGCCCCACATCTGGCCTTCCCAGCAAACTTGCAGAGTTTGCAAAACCAGACATGTAGATGGCCTCAAACCCCGCCTGCTGAAAGATCTTGGCGCAAAGGCCATCATGGGCGCCCGGTGCCATAAGAATCTTTTTTTCCCTCAGACGAGCGCGAAGTCTCGTATTTTTTTCATTTTTCACTTATCCACACCTCGTTACTTTCACTACATGATAGAAGGCAGCCAAAGGCTCATCTGCGGGAACAGAATGCTCAAAACCAGGAACCCCAGCATGATCAGCATGAAGGGCGTCACTCCGCGAATCACTTCTTCCATCTTCACGTCCGGGAACAGTCCGTTGATGACGTAGAGGTTCATGCCCACAGGGGGCGAGATCAAAGCCATGGTCATATTGATAGTAACCACAATTCCGTACCAGATGGTATTCACGCCCAGAGCATGAAGGATAGGCGTAACCAGAGGCATGGTCAGCAGAATCACGGAAACCGTTTCCAGCAAAGCGCCAAGCAAGAGCATGAGCAGGTTCATAACGATTATGAAGGTTATGGCGGACATCTGGTTCTCCACAACGAAAGCCGTGAGCTTCTGAGGGATCTCGAGCATGGTCATGACGCGGCCGAAAAGCAGCGCCGAACAGATGATAACGGCAATCATGCAGGACGTGGGAACGGCTTTCAGACAGATCTTGGGAATATCCCTCAGCTTTACCGTGTGATAGACCACGATGGTGATGAACATGCTGTAGACCAAACCGACAGCAGCGGCCTCCGTGGGCGTGAAAAGCCCCGTATAGATACCGCCGATAATAATAAAGGGAAGGGCAATTCCCCAAAGATTCTTGAAGGTAATCGAAAAGCGCTCTTTCCAGGAAGCCTTGGGCGTAGGAATGTATCCGCCGCGCTTGCTGCGCCAGACGGCGTACACGACAAAAATAGCGGTAAGCAGCAGTCCAGGAACGACGCCGGCCATGAAGAGCTTGCCCGTGGAATCTTCGGTGACAGTACCATAGATGATCATGGGAATACTGGGAGGAATCAGGATGCCCAGCGTACCGCCGGCAGCAAGAAGCCCAAGGGTGAATTTTTTGTCATAGCCGTACTTGATCATAGCAGGATAGGCAACCATGCCGATGGTGGCGGCTGTAGCAGCGCCGGAACCGGTGATGGCGGCGAAGAACGCGCAGGCCATGATAGTGCCGATAGCAAGTCCTCCGGGCAGATGGCGGACCCAAGTATTCATGACGTTGAAAAGATCGTCGCCCACCCGGCCATCCAGCAGGAATTGGCTCATCAGAATATAGACAGGGATAGAGAGCGTGTTGAAGCTATCCAGCGAAGACCACATGGTAGCGCCCACAACCTTCAGGGGCAGGGCGAAAAGAGAAATCAGGATCAGAGACGTTACGCCCAGCGAAAAGGCCACGGGCAGTCCCATGCACAAAATCACGAGAAGAACGGCAATGACAAGCAGGAAATCAGTCATAAGACAGGGGCCTCCTTTTAGGCTTTGCTTTCAGCTTTCAGCGTAGCGAGCCGATCCACAATGATAAAGAAGAACTGGAAGGTCAGAAGACCAAATCCCAGCAGCAGCGGAAGCTGGATGAGCCACATAGGCACGCGCAGGATTGTCGCCGAAACCTTACCGTATTTGAGACTGCTCGTGATCATCTTATACGCCTGCTGAGTGACCACAGCGCAGAAGATAACGCCGAAAACACTCGTAATGGCGTCAAGAATCAGCTGAACTTTATGAGGCAGCCGGTCGAAGAGCAGGTCAATACGCACATGCTTCCCCTGCATCAGCGTATAGGCCGCGCCGACCAGCATTGACCACATAAACAGGTAAATAGAAACTTCCTGCACCCATACGGTAGGAGAGTTCAACACATAACGAACAAAAACTTCATAGGTAAGGATAAAGCCCATTATCAGGATCCCAATGCCGCTCAGATACCCCAAAAACAGGTTTCCGGCCTTGACTGCGGAACGAATCTTTTCAAGCATTTTTCGAAACCTCCAATCAACACACGCTGGAAAGGAAGACCCCGGCGGGGCGCCGTCGGGGTCCAGACAGAATTTCACAAAATCAGTTTAGTTGAAAAGCTTTTCGGCGACGTCAAGGAGGTCCTTGCCAGGCTTGCCGGCGCGTTTCAGGAAGTCAGCCTTCACGCTCTTCGTAGCTTCAACCATGGAAGCGCGGTCTTCGGCAGTCAATGTATTGACGGTAAGGCCATAATCGCGGACAACTTTCTCTGCCGAGTTTTCAGAAGCGGCGATAGCGTCGCGGATCCAAGCTTCAGCAATTTTACCGGCCTTCAGGATGATCTCCTGATCCTTGGCGTCAAGCTCTTCCCACCACTCCAGGTTGGACTGGATGCAGAACTCGGCGGTACTGTAGTTGGCGATGGTCAGATACTTGGACACTTCATAGATCTTACGGGAAACGGCCGCAGGCATACCAGTGGTAGCACCGTCAACCGTGCCGTACTGAAGGCCCATGTACATTTCGGAAGAACTCATCAGCGTAGGAGCGGCACCAAGGGCCTTCAAAGTCTCAGAATCACCGGCGCTGTAGGAGCGCATGGTCAGGCCGACAAAATCTTCGGGTCTGTGGAGAGGGTGTTTATTGTTCCACATCTGGATGAAACCATAGTCAACCCAGAATAAATTCTTAACGCCCTTGCTCATAAACTCCTTGTCAAGGATAGCGCCAGCACCGCCGTCAAGGAATTTACCGGGAGAAGAGAGGTCCACAAACAGGAAAGGCAAGTCAAAGACGTCAGCTGCCGGAACCATACCGCCCCATTTGTTTGTGGCGACAAGCCCCATTTCAATAAGCCCATCCTGAATGGCTTCAAGGATTTCGGTATCTTTGTAAAGCTGAGCCGAGTCAAAAACTTTAATCTTGATCTTTCCCTCGGAGAGTTTTGCTACCTCTTCGGCAAAGACATGGATACCCTTTGAAATATGATGCGAAGGGGGAAGCTGGTTAGACAACTTGTACTCGGCGCCGAAGGCGGCGGAGCAGGACAGAAGAGCGAGAGCGGCCAAAGCGACAACTTTCTTAAACACGAAAATCACTCCTGTATAAAAATTAATAATGCGGATCCCCCTGCATAGGGAGAAAAAAAGGCGGGACTCTCAGCCCCGCCTTGAAACCGTGACGTGAGCGAAAAGAGGCAGCGCAGACAGAGGCTTTAGCAGCCGCTGCACTTGGGAGCTTCTTTGCCGTAGGCGCTGGCGCAGAGGTGTCCCATGGTCTTCAGGCCGTACTCCTTGAGGCTGCGGGCGACTTTCACGAGAGCCAGAGGATCCAGGCCGGTGTCGACGCCGATACCGTTCATGAAGAACACCAGGTCTTCAGTGGCGGCGTTGCCGGCGGCGCCAGGAGCGAAGGGGCAGCCGCCCAGGCCGCCGATGGCGGCGTCAAAGCGGTTGAATCCCTGATCCAGGGCGGCCTTCACGTTCAGAAGGGCCATGCCGTAGGTGTCGTGGATGTGCAGGAACGTGGGAATACCTTCCACCGCCGGTTTGATCACATTCAGAGTTTCGCTGAAATCGTTGGGCAGGCAGGTGCCGATGGTCTCGGCCAGGCAGACGCACTGAGCACCCTTTTCACGCACGATGCCGATCAGCTCGGCCACGCGGCGGGGGTTGGTGCGCCCCTCGAAGGGACACATGAAGGACGTGGCGATGGACACGGAAAGTTCCGCCTTGCCTCTGCCAAGGGCGAAAATGTCGTCCAGGCCGGCCAGAGACTCGGCCACGGTGCGGCGGATGTTGGCCATGTTATGGCTCTCGCTGGCTGAGAACACGCAGTTCAGCACGTCGGCGCCGCAGTCAAGGGCTCTCTGAGCACCTTTGGCGTTGGGAACCAGGGCGGTGAACTTCACCTCGGGATGGCGCTTTTTCACTTCGGGAAGCACTTCAGCCGCGTCAGCAAGCTGAGGAATAGCCTTGGGGCTGACGAAGGAGGTGATCTCCATTTCCTTGACGCCGGCGGCGATCATGGCTTCGATGAACTCGATTTTCTTTTCGGTGGGTATAAATTCCTTGACGCTCTGGAATCCGTCGCGGGGACAGACCTCGCGGATCAGAGCCGTCTTGGGAAGGTTGTTGAACTCCATGCGAATCACTCCTTACCAAAATAAAAACATTTCAATGCAGCGAGAGCCCCAAATATACAAAGAACGGATTGGAAGTCACCGCCGCCGTTTGCAAAATCCAACGGCAGTCCAGCCTACAGGACGCCCTTTTCTTTCAAACTCTTGACGTCTTCGGCGGACAGGCCGAAAGTGCCTTCGTACACAGCCTCATTATCCTCGCCGGGAGCCACGGGCGCGGGTTTGACAAACTCCACGGGCGTGCCCAGAAGTTTGACGGGGTTGCCGTTGACCCTCATCTTGCCGATGACGGGATGATCAAGATCCACGAACATCTCGCGGGCCTTGGCGATGTGCTCGTTCTCGCTGACGTCCTTCAGGTCCATAATCGGAGCCGCGGGCACGCCCACGCCGAGGATCATATCCACCAGCTCTTCGGCGCTGTAGTCCGAGGCCCAATCGTCGATGATCTTGGCCAGAGCGACGCGGTTTTCGTGTTTATTCCTCTCCTGAAGCGTGGCGAAGCGGGGATCGGTCAGCAGCCCGGGCTTCTTCATAAGCCCCACGAACTTTTCATAGAGCTTCTGGTTGCCGCAGCCAATGATGAACTCCTTATCCTTCGCCTTGAAAGAATCGTAAGGATAGACCGCCGCGTACTCGTTGCCCATTCTCTCGGGCAGAACGCCCTTTTCGAAGTACCTCTGGGTGCCCGTCTCAAGGCTGGAAACCACTGAGTCCACCAGCGCCACGTCGACGCGCTGTCCCTTGCCCGTGATGTTGCGGGCGTTCAAAGCCGCCAGAAGGCCAATGGTCAGGTTCATTCCGCCCAGCACGTCGCCCATGGCGCTGCCGCAGCGGGTGGGCTTGCCGCCCCTGGGGCCGGTGATGCTCATCAGGCCGCCCATGGCCTGGGCGATGATGTCGTATCCCGGGCGTTTGCTGTAGGGGCCGTAGCAGCCAAAACCGGAAACGGCGCCGTAGATGATGCGGGGGTTGACTTCCTTGAGCACGTCATAGCCCACGCCCAGCTTTTCCATCACACCGGGACGATAGTTCTCCACCACCATGTCGGCGTTCTTGACCATCTTGAGGAACAGCTCCTTGCCCTCAGGAGCTTTCAGGTTCAGCGTGATGCCCTTCTTGTTGCGGTTCACGTTGGCGTAGTACATGCTGCTGCCGTTTTTGAAGGGCGCGAAGGCACGGGTGTCGTCGCCGGTCACCGGCATTTCAATCTTGATGACCTCGGCCCCCATATCGGCCAGCATCATGGTGCAATAGGGCCCCGCAAGTACCCGGGTCAGATCCAGAACGCGAATGTTGCTCAATGCTCCGCTCATTGTGAGACGTCCCCTTTCGAGTGCTTTCAATAAAATGACTGAAAGTTATGGCTAACATATGCCACGCAATACAAAAATTTATCGTCACTTCTTTAAATCTTGTCGACAGTGTTCAGTCGATCCCATGTCATGAAGTCTATAATAAAATTCACATGAAATCAAGACTTTACAAAACAGTATACAATACACAAAATACCCCAAAAGACCAATGTTTTTAAATCTCAAGTTTAATACGCGTAAAAAAACAGGAAGCAGACAGCCGCCGCATTTATCGCGGCGCTGTCTGCTTCCTGTTTTTTTGCGGCAGAAAACTCACTATTCTTTGCAGTTACAGTCGTCTCCATCAGCCAGAATCTTCTGCGCCATCGCGCAGCCCACTTCAAACAGCGCCTGCCGATCCGCATCGGTCGCGTTGCTTTTCACTTCCACCACAGGCTGGACCAGATCCCAACAGGGTTTTTCGGCCAGGGCAGTCAGCGCTTTCAGCTCGCAGCCCTTACTCCAGGTATAACAGCCGCCGACGGCCAGCACTCGCCCGGAAACTTTGCTGTTTTCGATCTTCTCCACCACGGGGTACATAGCGGGAAAGAGCCCCATATTATAGCAGCAGGAGAACAGCGCGAGTCCTTTATAGCGCCACACGTCGCGAATGACGCAGCTCAGGTCGGCGACGCTGGAGTCATAAATTTTCACGGTTTTGACGCCGCAGAAACGAAGCCCTTCGGCCACGCACTCCGCCATATAGGCCGTGTGCCCGTACATCGAGCCGTAGACGATCACGGCGCCCTTTTCGGTCACTTGACGGCTCATGCGGTCGTAGAGACCGATCACCCGCGCCACGTCGCCGCGATGAATCGGGCCGTGGGAGGGGCAGATCATCTTTATAGGCAGAGGCGCCGCTTTTTTGAGAGCCGCCTGGACGTTGGCGCTGAAACGACCCACGATCGTCGCGTAATAACGGCGGGTCTCCTCTTCGACAGCGCTCATATCCAGCTCGTCGTCAAAGATCGCCCCGTCAAGCGCGCCGTAGCTTCCAAAGGCGTCGCAGGAGAACAGAATTCCCGTGCAGGTTTCAAAGGACACCATGGTTTCGGGCCAATGGACCATGGGGATCGCGGCAAAAGCCAGTTTGTGCGCACCCAGATCCAGGGTCCCGCCGTCCTTCACTTCCAGCGTCGCGCCGCTGTCGCCGTAAAACTGTGAGATAAAAGTCAGGGCCTGCTTGTTGCTGACGATGGTCAGGTTGGGGTAGACCTGGCGAAGCATTCTGATCGCCCCCGAATGGTCGGGCTCCACGTGATTGACAATGAGGTAATCCAACGGGCGCCCCTTTAGAATACTGTCAATGCGCTCCAGGTACTCGCCAAAGAACTCCGCCTTCACACCGTCGATGAGCGCCGTCTTCTCATCGTCGATCAGGTAGGAGTTATAGGAGACGCCCTTCGGCAGCGTCCAGAGATTTTCGAAAAGATGCGTCGTCCTGTCGTTGACGCCCACCCACCAGATTTTGTCCGCCACAGAGATTGCTTTCATGCGATCAAGTCCTCCTTAATTTCTCATATCCAATCAAAGACATAGCAATTATACCAGCTGAACCTTCCGGCGGCAGTTTTTCATAATTGAAATTCTCTGCCTCTTTCGTCAGCCCTGTTCCTGAAACTCCGTAAAAACAAAAACGGAGCCTGTCATAGTTACGAAACAGGCCCCGTTCCTATCAGTTTTTTCAAAAATTACCGATGGTTCTTTTCCTTTCCTGGATGATAAAACCCTTCGAGCATCATGGCCAAAGCGCCGTCACCCAAAAGGTTGCAGGCCGTGCCAAAGCTGTCCTGGAGCGCGAAAATCGCCAGCAGAAGCGCCGTCCCCGCGTCGTCAAATCCCAGCACCGCTTGGACGAGCGCCAGCGAAGCCATCACCGTACCGCCGGGAACACCGGGAGCACCGATCGCGAAGAAACCAAAGAGGATCACGAACACCGCCATCGTGACCAGGGAAGGCATGTGTCCGTAGAGCATCTGAGAGATGGTCAGGCAGAAGAAGGTCTCCGTCAAAACGGAACCGCACAGATGGGTCGTCGCCCCTAGAGGAATGGCAAAATCTGCCACCTCGCGGGAAATAACCGACGATTTATGAATGGAATCAAGAGCCACAGGCAGCGTTGCCGCGCTCGACATGGTCCCAACGGCGGTCAGGTAGGTGGGGCCATAATGACGGATGACCTCCCAGGGGTTGCTGCGGGAGATGGCTCCGCCGATGGCATAGAGCACGGCCAGCCACACGAAATGAGCCGCGATGGCGATCAGGATGACCTTAAGGAACACAGGCAGCTGCGTCGCAATCTGCCCCGTATAGGCCATCTGGGCAAAGGTCGCCGATACGAAAAAGGGGAGCAGGGGGATCAGTATCCGTTTCACCAGTTCGAGAACCATACGGTTGATCTCGGCAAGAAGCTTGTCCATCATCTCGGCCTGGGCCCAAATGCAGGAAATGCCCACAAAAATAGCCAGCACAAGAGCCGTCATCACGGGCATGACAGGAGGAATGGACAGGTTGAAAATTACATCAGGAAGAGTCGTCAGCGACGCCACATTGGTGGGAATCACCAGATGAGGCACGATCGTATAACCAAGGACGGCCGCGAAAGCCGCGGCGCCAACCGACGAAACATAGCAAAGCCCGAGCATAGTTAAAAGCATTTTGCTTGCGTTAGATTTCAGCGAAGCGATGGCAGGCGCAATAAATCCCAACACAACCAGGGGGACGGCAAAGGAAATGACCTGTCCCAGAACGTTTTTAAGGACCACCACGATTCCCATCACATCCGGCCCGACATAAGACCCAATCACAATACCCGCAATAATACCGACAAGCAGCTTCACAATAAGCACGGGAACTCCTCCTTAAGTTTAGTCAATTAAGCTGATATGTCTGTCATAATAGCTTTTATTCCAAAAATGACAAGCATTTTGTGAAAGAAAATACATTATACCGTCATCTGTCGCAATGACAGGGCGTCAAGATAACGAAAAAGAGCTGTGGGAGCGCTCTCCGCCCCGAGCATCAATTCTTTTAGCTGAACTCCGTCGTTCCTACTATTTATAATTGCTTATACTTGCCCCTTCGCTTTCGCCAAGTTTCGGGCCGCCGACCTGAGAAACTCCGCCACATAAACGGAGGGGATCTGGATCCCTCGTCATTTAAGAGTCTTAAAAAAACGCAACGGCAGTATTTTGATCCGCTCAACGTCCTGGCGCATAATGCAGCGCGCCTTTTTCTTCAGGAACTTCTAAAACCAGCGGCAATGAGCTGAACATTTTCTTTCACCGTCCCGGTTCTGCATAATCCTGCCTGAAGGAAACATCCCTATTGACGTTCTGATAGAAAAGATGTGACACGACAGAAAAACAGGGCTCGGAATACGCTGGTCCGATCTTCCTCATCAGACAGAGAGCTTCCCGCCTTTTCTTTTCTACGACCTACCCGATACTCAGTACCGGAGTCGCACAGTAATCAGCCCGGTATTGCGTTTTTTTACCGTTGCCGGCCAGTTCTGGGAGTGTGTTTTTTCAAAGATAAAATAGCTGGGGGCTCACTTGTTTTCTTAGT
The DNA here is from genome assembly GCA_004558205.1 of Pyramidobacter piscolens. Classification (GTDB taxonomy): domain Bacteria; phylum Synergistota; class Synergistia; order Synergistales; family Dethiosulfovibrionaceae; genus Pyramidobacter; species Pyramidobacter piscolens_A. The sequence goes on along the minus strand of SFDM01000005.1, from coordinate 64,076 downwards.
CATAGCGATTGGTTTCAAAAAAACTCTCGCGATGAATGAACTTCTTCGTTTTAAGAGGTTTCACAAGGAAAATAGTCGTTTTAATGACCTCTTTTTTCTGAATCCGAAGACCCTAAAACAGCTGCTTTCCGCTAGATAGTCATCTGTACGTAAATAATTCCCCTAAGAAAAAGTCAATTTCTCAAGCTGGCGGCGCTGCATTAGAATGCAAGTTTAGCGCTAATTTTAGACATATTACCCAACTTGCCGGTAAACGCCAAAATAACCTTTCGAAGAGCGTCAATAACCATGAATAGGATATTGATCTTCTTAATTCGATAAGGTAGTTTCAGGCGTCCAATGACAAAATCGCTGTATTCGTACAGCAAAATATTTAAATTTTCACAGAATCCTTATTCTTCACAATAACACTCGTAATGGCTATACGTGTCAACGCAATGCTTTCATTCATTCTATTTTCCATCTTGCTCAAAAAACTGTGCCCCATTCCTTAGGCTACAAAGATCTGTGATGTTCCATGCCATTTTCCGACCTCCCTAAATCCGCCACTCCCCGCTTACGCGGGGGTTTGCCGCGAGGGCTTTCACCGCTTGACGCCAGAGTGTTGAAGACTTGTTTTGAATAGTGGCTGATTATGCCTCAAGATACAAAGAAGATCAAACGCACCACGTTATATCGGGAATTTACGAAAATAAAGACTGAAACAATGGACGTTTGTCTTGGAAATTTAATGCGGCTCCAGTGTCTCACAAATCTACTCATCTCTTCGAACGTATATCTTAATGCGGCGCCAGCAATAATGATTGATAATGAATCGCTGCTTCTGACGCCCTTTGGCATGTCTTTCATGAAAGCCTGTTCCTCTGTATAGAACTACAGTGTCGTGATAAACAAAGCCGCTCCCGGCAAGGGATGCGGCTTTGTTGTATTTCTGGCTAGGCTGCTTTTGTTATGAGGCTTCTTTGCTAGAATCCTTTTCTTCATCTGTCTTCATTGCAAGAGACCTCGCTACGAAGTACAGGACAACAGCAGCAGAAAGAAATAAAAAGCTCGTGAGTTTATGACCAGTAAAAACAAAACGACTCATCAGGTAGGAAATAAGGCATGCACAGCCTACATAGTGAATTTTTCTCTCTTTAGACATGATGTCCCCTCCCTCCCTCTGCTTTAGTTGCCTTTATTTTACAACATTTAACCATCAAAAGCAAGTCTAGAGTCTTCTGTCATGCTCAAGTTAACGACAGCATTGAATTTTTCTTCGAGTTCTCGAATAGCAGCTTGGAGAGCAGCGAGTACATCCTCTTTTTGGCTGCTGGAAGAAAGAGTAATGTTATTTGTGAAGTTGATAACGATGGTTTTCTGTTCTGGGTCCGCCAGCTTTTTAGCAGCTGCTGCACCGCCTACCAACCATGGCCCCCATGAAGGGATTAACTGCGTGTCTTTTGTTGTCAGAAATTTCGTTATAGCCGCAGCTGTGATACCTTCCCCTACGGCAGCAGCTATCAACTTATTATAAGAGCCGCCCCAATCAATAGGAGTGTTCCAGGCATCTTTTTTCTGGCTTGCACCGTTCTGGCGCATAGCTTCATAAACACTTGGTCCATTGACATGCATCCGCGATCTGTCCTGCCCAATGCTTACGCGGGGGTTTGCGGTGAGGCTGGGCTTTTTGCCGTCGTTCCAGCGGTTCATTCCCGCTTACGCGGGGGTTTGTTAGTATCGTACATTGACAATTATCTTGTGAAAGGTTCATCCCCGCTTACGCGGGGGTTTGTCAGCCATAAGGAGGTGACAGCCCGTGCCAATGGGTTCATCCCCGCTTACGCGGGGGTTTGCGCAAAAAAAGGTAGACGACATCAACGCACAGGGGTTCATCCCCGCTTACGCGGGGGTTTGTAGAGAGCGCCGACGGGTATCAGCTGTCGTCGCGGTTCATCCCCGCTTACGCGGGGGTTTGGTCCGTACAGGTTCCAGGTCTTGCCAAGCAGCGGGTTCATCCCCGCTTACGCGGGGGTTTGATTGTTCCCGTGGGGGTGGTGTCATGAGTCAGAGGTTCATCCCCGCTTACGCGGGGGTTTGCTATGCAGCTCTGCCGCTTGTCAGGAGTGCGGCGGTTCATCCCCGCTTACGCGGGGGTTTGCTGACCGAGCTCCGCCAGCGACCTCTTAATCTCGGTTCATCCCCGCTTACGCGGGGGTTTGGAAAAAGAATCAACGAACCAAAATATCCACACGGGTTCATCCCCGCTTACGCGGGGGTTTGTGTTCATCAGGATCAATGGATAATGTAACAAGAGGTTCATCCCCGCTTACGCGGGGGTTTGTCAAAGATCCCATATACGGCGATACATGGAACGGGTTCATCCCCGCTTACGCGGGGGTTTGTTGACTCCAAAAGGAAACGATTTAGTTAAATCAGGTTCATCCCCGCTTACGCGGGGGTTTGTCAACACAAAGCCAAGCCCCAGAGCGTCGGTCAGGTTCATCCCCGCTTACGCGGGGGTTTGCAAAGAAAAAGAATGTATCAGCGACGCTATCTAGGTTCATCCCCGCTTACGCGGGGGTTTGATGTTCGGGCTTTCTCGGGTAACGCGGATTGTCGGTTCATCCCCGCTTACGCGGGGGTTTGGTTGACGCCCTGCACAAAACCATTGGCTACGCCGGTTCATCCCCGCTTACGCGGGGGTTTGTCGCAATCAATCTCTACTTTGCCGTCGATGCGCGGTTCATCCCCGCTTACGCGGGGGTTTGGTCACCGCTGTAAGCCTTTCGACTGCCACAAGCGGTTCATCCCCGCTTACGCGGGGGTTTGTGCGACAGCACAGCGCCTGCAGCCTGTGTGAGGGGTTCATCCCCGCTTACGCGGGGGTTTGTCGGAGCGTACTACGCCGAGGAAACAGGAATACGGTTCATCCCCGCTTACGCGGGGGTTTGACGCGCGGATTGCTGTTTTGTCCGTAAAACTCAGGTTCATCCCCGCTTACGCGGGGGTTTGTTAAATGCCCGCTCTGCGAGGCTCAGACGGCGAGGTTCATCCCCGCTTACGCGGGGGTTTGCGAAATAAACAGGCTGCGGCGGGAGAACGAGAAGGTTCATCCCCGCTTACGCGGGGGTTTGTTCTCGCGGGTTCGCGCTTTCAAACTCGTTAAGGGTTCATCCCCGCTTACGCGGGGGTTTGCAAAATGGAACGTCGGCTTATGAAAATACTGCAGGTTCATCCCCGCTTACGCGGGGGTTTGAGTTACCACGACAGGACGCGTTGGTACTCCTCGGGTTCATCCCCGCTTACGCGGGGGTTTGCGTCGTTCAACCGGATTACCCGCAGATCAGGAGGGTTCATCCCCGCTTACGCGGGGGTTTGGGGTCAAGCCCCTCGCGCTGTGCCTCAACGGCGGGTTCATCCCCGCTTACGCGGGGGTTTGCTCACCGACTATCCTTACATCGACAGCTGGCGGGGTTCATCCCCGCTTACGCGGGGGTTTGAGTGTTCCGCTGCTGGTCGCAAGCGGGACCGTGGGTTCATCCCCGCTTACGCGGGGGTTTGTCAGGGATAGCGTTACCTGCTTTATCTCGCTCGGGTTCATCCCCGCTTACGCGGGGGTTTGATACCCAACCATTGACGTTTTAAGCTCTCTGGCGGTTCATCCCCGCTTACGCGGGGGTTTGTCTGGAACGCCTCACCTTATCGACCGGACGGCAGGTTCATCCCCGCTTACGCGGGGGTTTGCCATCCAGCACTGAGTTATTGGCGTCTTTCACGGGTTCATCCCCGCTTACGCGGGGGTTTGTATCATTTCTTGAATAGGATCAATGATGTTTCGGGTTCATCCCCGCTTACGCGGGGGTTTGATAGGGCCTGTCTCGGACAGTGCAAAGCTCACGGGTTCATCCCCGCTTACGCGGGGGTTTGCGCTTGCTATGGCTGGCGTTGGCCTCTGCTATCGGTTCATCCCCGCTTACGCGGGGGTTTGGTTCTGTGGGCCGCGACGGAAGGTGTTTACGACGGTTCATCCCCGCTTACGCGGGGGTTTGCGAAGCTGACCACAGCACGCGCCATTAACAACGGGTTCATCCCCGCTTACGCGGGGGTTTGAGCTGGAACAGGTGGCTCATTCCAACCGCTCCGGGTTCATCCCCGCTTACGCGGGGGTTTGCAGCGTGTCTATGACCTCTTGTAGCTGGTCTGGGGTTCATCCCCGCTTACGCGGGGGTTTGATGTATTGCAGCGACGACAGCTCGCCGCTGATGGGTTCATCCCCGCTTACGCGGGGGTTTGCATTTAAATGACCCTTGAAGAACTAAGTAAAAAGGTTCATCCCCGCTTACGCGGGGGTTTGTACGCGACGAGAGAGATGTGGCGGCGCTGCGCGGGTTCATCCCCGCTTACGCGGGGGTTTGTCCACTTCGTCGCTCTCCTTTCCCTTATCTCTAGGTTCATCCCCGCTTACGCGGGGGTTTGGTCATCGGCCGCGACGAAGAAACACGGTCAGAGGGTTCATCCCCGCTTACGCGGGGGTTTGGAATTAAAAAACAAATATACAAACTTTACTTTCGGTTCATCCCCGCTTACGCGGGGGTTTGCCCTGCAGGGCTGCGACCTGCCTTTTATCGAGAGGTTCATCCCCGCTTACGCGGGGGTTTGCAGTTAAAAAAGGCTTCTTGTAATTTTCTAAGGGGTTCATCCCCGCTTACGCGGGGGTTTGCACACACACCCAACCTCCTTACAGTTTTTCTCCGGTTCATCCCCGCTTACGCGGGGGTTTGCCCTGCAGGGCTGCGACTTGCCTTTTATCGAGAGGTTCATCCCCGCTTACGCGGGGGTTTGGTTTGCTTCGTCCTCGGTCATTCGTTCGCCGCCGGTTCATCCCCGCTTACGCGGGGGTTTGCCAGCAAAAAGGGCCTTCGCCACAGTAGAAACAGGTTCATCCCCGCTTACGCGGGGGTTTGCGGCGAAAACTGGAAAGCTGTAGCCACAACATAGGTTCATCCCCGCTTACGCGGGGGTTTGTGGGGTGTCTCACTCCGTCACCTCTGTAAGCCTGGTTCATCCCCGCTTACGCGGGGGTTTGCAAAAGCATTGAGCGGCATAACAAGAAACTCAAGGTTCATCCCCGCTTACGCGGGGGTTTGGTATCAATTTATGTGGACGAACCAGAACAGGAAGGTTCATCCCCGCTTACGCGGGGGTTTGTCCATCTCGCCGGTCAAATCATCGGGCGAAACCGGTTCATCCCCGCTTACGCGGGGGTTTGCATAACTCGTTCCGTGCTGTAGATATTTCGCCAGGTTCATCCCCGCTTACGCGGGGGTTTGCCGTCGTCCCGGTTAGCTCAGCGGCCAGCGCGGGGTTCATCCCCGCTTACGCGGGGGTTTGTTGGCCACCTCTTCGCGGGGCGACAGGAAAGGGGGTTCATCCCCGCTTACGCGGGGGTTTGACATGGAGACGGCCGAAAAGTGGCGCAACACTCGGTTCATCCCCGCTTACGCGGGGGTTTGAGTAAAAGCCTCCGGCGTGCACCGCGCTAAAAGGGTTCATCCCCGCTTACGCGGGGGTTTGATACACGCGCGGCAGGTCATGCGGCAGCGTGTGGGTTCATCCCCGCTTACGCGGGGGTTTGATCGTCATAGCCCGTACCGCGTCGCACAGATTGGGTTCATCCCCGCTTACGCGGGGGTTTGTCTTCCAATTGTATCTAGAAACTTTTCTTTTTTTAAAACTTTCCGCTGACGTCTTAATACACCAAATCCATCTGCACTCTTGTAATTACCCGCCTTACATGTCATTTGTTTATCAAAAAACATTCTGTATTCCTGTTGTTCTGAATACTTGCATAAATAATCATATTCACTATCTGATTTGCCCATTACGCCTTTTATACTTTTTTATTCTAGCACACGGTAAATAGAAAAGCCATATCCCAAGACAGGATATACCTATTCTTTCAGCAGCCTTATTTCATATTTTCTTTTTTCTCCTCGGCACATTCCTTTTCACTTAATTTACTCAGCAGGACACCGTCATAATCCAGAACCATCCGCTGGGGAATTCCCAAACACTCAACGCCCTGTCCTCCAGATTTTGATGAGTCGCTCCAGATCATCATAACGGAACCGTCAATAAACTGTTCGCCGTACCATTTTTTCATGACGTTCCAGACTCGCTCGCGAATCCCCGCGTTCATTTTGGGATGGCTATAGACGCCGGGCGCCAGTTCGAGCATGCAGGAGGCAAGAAAGCCCCGATATTTACCGGGGACGTTATTTGTGATCACCACGGTCATGGACATTCTTTTACCTCTTGATTTTCGGGGTCGGCCAACAGCTCTTTTATGACGTCGATCATTTGAGATATCAATTTTTCTCGCGCAAAGGTCGCGCCGGCTAATTTTCGAACCTGACGCTCTAATCCGACGGAGGGATCTTCCTGATCTTTTTTAATCCCTTGAAAAGCGACTGGAATTGTCACGGTCATCCTGAAAAGATCGGCCACATCCAGCGCAAAAGCGTAATAGGAAGATTCATGGATAAAACCGAGCTGAGGAATGGTCGACGTGGCCGCGACCGCCACGCTGGCAGCGGCATAAACCGCCGTCGCGGCGTGATTGACCGCATTGTTGACGCTGTCGTTTTTTTCGGGATTCTGCCGGTCAAACTGCCGCCGGCTCCAGTCAATTCCATAGCGCCGCGCTAAAAGTTTATAACTTTCCCGAACCCGAGTTCCCTCAATGCCGCGAAGGACTTCGATATTCCGCGAAGGAAGTGCCTCTCCAAAACGAATCTCATACATCCGCAGCACTACTTTCATACGGCTGGCTGCATTCGCCCAGAGTTTCATTTGACGCCGGGCCAGTTCGCTTGTATCCGGGCTCTGCGGCGGAGCGGTGTAGAGGCGGACGCCGTTTTCGCCGACGGCGATCAATCCCAGGCCATGACTGCCAGCCAGCCGAAAGACGTCATGGCTGATGGTGGTCCCAGGGCCAAGCAAAATCATGGATACGGTCTGATAGGGAATATCATAAGCGCCAGCGTCAAGGCTGGCGCTTCCTGCAGATATAAAGCGCAAGGTTCCGTCTTTGACGAAGAGGTTGCCTTGTTCAAGCCACATCAAACCGTGCCGGTCTGAGTGAGGAACTCTCGCAGTTTCAAGACCCAGCCTCACGAAAGCCATGTCAGGCCCCGGGCTTGAGCAGAAGCATTCCGTACCCAAAGGCACGGTGACGTCCAATACCTCGTTTCACCAAGCGCGCGAAGGCCTGCGGATCTGCAACGCGCAGAACTCCCGACAGCGATATTTCGGGCATATTCCGTTTTTTCCCCTTTGTGGGAGCGCCGCTGTGTTCTTTGCCGCCGCGAGCCGTCAGCATATTGCATTGGCAGCCGTCGATAGAAATAGTTTCCAGCTGGGCGGCCTGGGGAATTCCTTCTTTTTCATTGCCGTCAAACTGTCTTTGAAACCAGGCCCGATAAATGGGCTCCCGCAGGTTGTTGTGCTGCTGACGATATTCCTGCAAAGTGCCTGAAAAGGACTGGTCGTTCACAGCGTCGAGATAACGCCGATGGGTCTCCAAAAGCCAGACGTCGCCTTCAATTTTATCGTTCCGCGCCGTGGGCCTGCAAAAAACGCTGTAACGGTACTGCTGGCCTGAAATCCAGCGCTCGGGCATGCTTTTGCAACAGGCGGGGGGCAGGCGTAAAGCCTGAAGCAGCACAGGGCTGTCTAGGGCAGAGTATAAATTTATACAATTTCTAAGTTGTTCCTCCGACGCGGCCGTATACCCCAAAACGCGGCCGTGTTCGCTTTGAATCAAAAATGGCTGGGGACCAAGCTCGCCGAAAATCTTGCGCGAGGCGGCGTGAAACAGATACCCCGCGTCGCCGCCAAGGCGAACTGAATGCCCCCATTGATAGAGCACCCCCAGATCCAAATCCATGCAGATCATGTTAAGAGTCATGACGATCCTCCTTCGCCGGCAGCTGAGAAATTGAGGGAAGCGGCATCCTTTGACGCCATACAAGGCGGCGCCCGCCGTGAATATTTTCAACCCACCGACGCCGGTCGCAGCGCTCCATCACATGGACGCTGCGGTCGCCGCCGGCGGACTGCGCTTCCTCAGCCGAAAGAGGCCACTCTACAGTCACGGCGTGATTTCCGGCCATCCGCAAGTTCAGGGAGTCACTAGGCGTCGCCCTGGGCCCGACTCGGGCGAAGGCCGCCTCGAAACTTTCCGCCTCTATAATCACTTTCCCGTCCTTTTCCCAGCAGACAGGAAGCGCGGGAGGGCAGGAAACCCGGCCGACAAAAAGCGGGCGCGCTGGACGCTGCAAAGCTTCCGCGATGTCTTCCAGAGCGGGAAACTCATCGGCAGGAGTCAAGCTTACAAGGACCGTTACCGCGGAATCAGCGCGATAATCCCTATACCGCTGAGCGGTAAAATAACCGGAGAAACCGCCCTCGCGAAGCCCAACGCCGCCGTCGCTGCGCCAAAGTTTGTCGTCGCTGTTCAGCTGTGCTGTCTGGTAATCCCGCAAAGAGCGTCCCGGGCAGTCCTCCCGTGCCGCGATGCGGAGGCGATCTTGAAGGCGCTGAAGCCGTTCCCGATCCTGGAAGGTCCAGCCTAGCGCGTTTGCGATCAGGCCTGTCATTTGCGACAGGCCTGGCAGGGTATCGGTAGGACGGATTTCATCCACAGCCATATCGCCAAAAGCCATCAGCGGTCCCTGCAGCCGCAGAATCAGCATCTTCATTTAAAGCACCGCGTCGACGACGATTTTCTCCAGCGCATCGCCCATGGCATCGAGCGACAGGACTTCTGCCGAAGGGATTTGCTGGTCGTACATGGACGCGACCCAACGGCTTCCGTTCTGGCCGTACATTTCGTCGCTGCGGGTTATGTACTGGGCGAGCTGGCTGAGGGCTTTCATGCGTGCGTCGCCTTTATTGAGGGGCACTGGGCTGTAAAAAGCGTCGGCCAGGGTGCGGGGCTGAGCGTCGCCGGCTTCCGTAAGGATCAGCCATGGACGGGCGTACGGAGCTGTAGAACCCAGCTTCGCGCCAGGCGTCACGGTGGCGATCAGATGGAGCAGATGTTTTACCAACCTTCCGGCCACACTGCGGTCGGCTTCCTGCCAGTCGCTCTGAGCGCAGCCTTCAATGTTGGAAACCAACAGAGGCACGTCGATCGCCACATAGCCGTAAAATATGCCCGTGGTCAGCTCGGTGGCGTTGATATGGGCGCTGCCGTGGTTCGGGTCCAGGTCGTCCACCGCGGTAAAATAGTCAGTTTCGGATTCTTCGGCGTGCACCGTAAAGGCGTGGGCCACGTGTACCGCAGCGGAAACGCGCGCGTCGGTGTCGCCGGAGATAAAGCGCCCAAACATGGCGGCGTCCAGGCCCGCGCCGCATTTCAGCGCCTGAAATTCTTTGCGGTGTTCTTTGAACCAGGTCTTGGCGTTCCTGTCAGCGTCGACGGCGTCGCTGGACTGAAGGACTGTGTTGCGCACAACCTGTGTGATATATTGAATTTCAGGATGCCCCAATACGATCAGCTCGCTTCTGTCGCCGCCCGTAACCTGATCATCGTCCAACAGAAGGTCCGCCTGCGCTTCGTCTTTCTTTTTAGGCTTTTTACTTTTGCTGATGGCCTCGGTCCCTTTTTCGCCGTAGAGGATGCTCTGGAGCGCCAGCGAAGCAGCCGCCACTTTCACCGCGTCAAGCCCTTCGGCGATCAGAGGTCTCTCCACAAGCTCCGGAAAAATCTTACGGGACCTCACGGAAATGGCGATCTGAGGATCCACATTTTTCAAACTCCACAGATCGTCAGCCATACGCCAATGCCGTTTGAGACACTGGGAGCTGATTCGGGTACGGCTGGAGCCTCCAAAGGGAACGCGCTTGGATAGTCCGGAATCGTCGCGGTTCAGAAGCGACGCGGGATAAGTCGTGAGCGTTGATATCTGAATAAAACGAGGCAGTGTCTTCATTTCAATTCTTCTCCTTTATTTTCGTTTTCATTGTTTCGCCCAAGGTTCCACTGTGCGCGATAAAAGTCTTTTGTCAGCTGCGAGCAAAGATCACGCCGCCGGTCGTCGCTGTCCGTCAGGCACAGCTCCGCAAGGCTTTTCCAGGAGAAGCACAGATTCTGCGAGGCCGCGTAACGGAGAGTGTAACGAAGGAGGTCCAAAAAGCGTTCGCCGCTGGAACGAAGCAGCTGATCCAAACGCCTGGCTACGACACCGCCGCTGTCGTTATCAGAACCGGCGCTTCTGGCGTCCTTTTTATCAAGGCTGGCAAGGGCGGCGCCGAAGCTTGGCGTCTTTTCTTTCTGAGAGTTCAAAGTCAGGCAGTCGTCGGCGGTTAGGGCCATGCCTTGAAGCACAGCGGCCAGCTTCATTTCCTTTTCGCGCGGCAAAGGCTGATTTCGTCCGTCGTCAAATTTACAGACAATCCGCCAGAAAGCCGGCGGACGCAGGCTGTCCTTCGTAGGGTTCATCCTTCGCAGGGACGCCCTGTCACCCGTGGAAAAGCGCCGCCACTCCTTTTCTTCATCTTCAAATTCGATCGAACTCAGCTGTTCCAAGACGCTGTGCAGATTGTCCAAAAACTTATTTTCATCCCAAGACATATTTTATGATTCCTCCTTCCGATTCCCCTCAGCACCGCCGCTGAGGTTCTTCCTGATCAGCGACGACAGTACAAGCTCCGCCACAGCCCGAGCTTTGCTCTGCTGCGCCGCGCCGCAGGGCAGCGAGGCCACGCCGATCTCGAAATACTTTTTTACAAGGTCAACCATTCTGTCTCTCCAAGGTTGAAGCGCATCCATGGCGGCTTTCCCGTTTTCCAGCTTATCGCAAACCGTCCAGAGACAGTTGAAGAACAGTTCGTTCACCTCGGCGTCCATGGATCTCACCACCGACGGCAGCCAGTTTTTCACATCCGCGGCATTCCAGTCCAGAAGGCTGGAAGCTCCGCTCTTGCGGCAGGAAAGGAAACGAGCCAACGCGACCTTCAAGACACGATGTTCCGCGTCCTTCGCCGCCGCGACCATTCCCTGGGCAGCCTGCCTCAGCGTCAAGCCGCCCAGGGGAATTTGGCCTTCCACCCTTTTTATCGGGATGATCCTTTCCACGTAGCCCTCGGTTTTGCCCTGGCCTTTCATCAGGGCAAAGCACCGGGCCTTCACATCCGCCGCATGATCAATGCCTTTTTGAAAGCGCAGCAGCAAGGGCATTTTAATCTCATCATCACCGAAAATCGTCGCCATGTTCTCATAAGACAGGGTGGAACCAAAAGCCTTCGGCTCTTTGCCGCTTGCTACAACAGGGATCCAGGGATCGTTCACCGCGCCGCTCAGATCCTTAGCGTCGACTCGAATGCACTGCGAAGGGGCTTTTCTCATCTCAAAGCATTCCGGCGTCAGCCGGGAACGCACCCGGCGGCAGACTTCAATAAACAAAGGGTGCAGCTGGGACAAACGCAGCGACGAAGTTCCATCCCAGGGCTCGAGCCACAAAAGGCGTTTCCCATCCATGTCGTACAGACCGCCGCAAATCTCATCGAGATGGCCGAGAATCACACGGCAGTCACGGGCCCATTGTCCGCTGGGTGTCGAAGACGACTGAAGCGTCATGATGGGACGAACGCCGAACCCCCCATTCTGGCGGCAGATCCCGTAATTTCCGCGGCCCATAAACCCCCCGTTCGTCTGAAGGGAGATCAGGGTGAAAACCCAGTCCTCACAGAAAGGCTGATTTACGACGCTGGATTTGACGTCGAAGTTCTTGGTCGATATCAGCAGGTCAAGATCATCGGGCGCGTACATCGCGCCTTTAAAGCCAGTCAGGCTTTTCTCCGGGACGGGAGGCTGCATAAACGCCGGCTTACTCAGGTCCTCCACCACGAGCCGCCAGGGCTCGTCGTCGGGAAAGCCAGGAGTCAAAAGCCGCAGCATGGCGCGCCACTGGTCGGGACTGTGCTGCCCTAGGAGCGTCCAGGGCTTTTCAGGGCAGGGGGCGGGAAGGTTCTGCATCTCGCCGGACAGCTCAAGGCAATGGGCCGCCAGCTGCACCAGAAAGACGTGCCAAGGTCCGGCCTGATGGGGACGAAGCGCGGGGAAGGACGCCGCTTCGCCGCGTTCCATCGCCGAGAACAGGTCTGGAAACGAAAGCCTTTGCGTCTCTCCCTGCGTTTTTTCAACGGAAAGCCAAGGATCGATTAACAGGTTCACATCGTTTTTGTCCACGCACGAATCACTCCTTTAATCATACACTATTTGATAAAAATACTCTATCCGATTTTTTATGAATTGTCAAGAAGCAAAAATGGAGTTCGAAGAATTAGCTCTAATCGTTTATAATAGTCATAGCTTCGCCAAGCGGGGATGGACCAAGTGTTTGATTGGTTCTTATAAGATCCCCGCACGCGAAGCTTTTTTCTGTTGACACACAACGTCGCGAAGGGGTCTTGAGCATTCGCCCAAGACCCCTTCGCGACGTTGTTCATTTCATCGCTTCCAGCTCTTCAAACTCCCGCTCTGACAGGAGCCCCGACGAGCCGTAATAAAACAGCTGTCCTTCCAGCATAAAGGACTGATAATCGCCGCAACCTTCCAGGGTTACCACGCTTTCATCCTCATTTGCTTTCAGTTCGCCGCCGTCCATATTTTTCTCCTGCGGAAAAAGCCAGCCTGGAAGAGACAGGCTTTTCAGATCGTCCCCTCCGAAGGGGCTGGCCGCGGCAGGCTCGATCTTCACGGTCCGGTCCATCATACCGAGACGCGTCACCATATGCCCCGCGTCGCGGGAGATCACATTGCTGCAGAAACCCTCTTGCCATTTCATGGAGCTCAGATCTGCCATCTGTTTTTTTGCCATGTCCGAGCCTTCAATCCGGCGTGCGTTTTCTTCCCAGCGTTTGTTCCCCAGCTGCCTCCCCAGGGCTTCCAGCGCACCAGGGTGGGCTGCCGACTCCACAAGCCAGCGATTCTGCCGGGGAAGCGTCCACTGGGGATTATCCTGGATCAGCCGCCACGTGGCGGCTAGCGAGAGCAGATTCTCATAGGCCCGATCCTCGCCGTATCCGAAGCGCCGGGCCTCTTTCGCCAGCAGCCAGTCATATTCCCCATGAGGCGCGAGCACCCCGCACTGCGGACCGGCAAAGGCTTCCGGCCGCGCCGTGCGGGCGTGGCGATGCAGCCGCCCGATCCGCTGCAGCAGCACGTCGGCAGGGCACAGGTCTGTGATCAGCAGGTCGAAATCCACGTCCAGGGACTGTTCCAGCGTCTGAGTGGCCACGAGGACACAGCCCCGGCGCTTTTGATCCAGCGGATTGCCCGCTTTGCCGAAACGGCGTTCTACCTCACGGTCAAGGAGCCGGCGGTCTTCGCGGGCATAGCGGCTGTGATGCGCCGCGAGGATGCCGTTGACAGAAAAGATACTATCCGCAGGAAGCCGTTTTTTTAGAGCCTCCAGGGTCAGGCGCGCTTGTCTCACGGTGTTGCGCAGGATCAGAACGCAGGGCTCTCCATCCGGCGAAGAATTGAAAAGTTCCGCCGCCAGCTCCGCCACGGCTTCCGCGTCCGTCAGCAGAGGCCCAAGCCGCATCGCGACAGTTTTCTGGAGCTGAGACTGGTTCGGCAAAGCGACCTCTCCGTCCGGAGTGGACAGCAGAGGGTAAGCGCAGCGCCAGGCTTCATCAAAGGACAGCGAGGGGCGCTTGAAGCCCATGAGGCTTGCCTGTTTCGACCGGCGCCAAGCGTCCAGATAGGCCTGTCGGTCGCTTCCACCCAGGGTAGCCGACATGAGCAGCACATGGCCGCCCAACAGGCTGAACCAGAGGATTAGGTCGTAAATCAGCTTGCTCATATAGGCGTCGCTGGAATGGACTTCGTCGATCACCAGAAGAGAGCGCTGCAGAGCCGCCGCGCGCATGTGGGCGTGAGGAACCAGCAAAGTCGCCATCAGCGCCTGATCCACCGTCCCCGAAGCCAGGGGCGCGGCAAGAAAGCGCTTGGGGCTTTCGGCGCTCCACCCCATGCCGCGGCGATTCAGCTCGCCCCAGTCCACCTGGTACTTGGGCAGCCGCAGCCCCATCTGGTCGTCCACGCGGAGGTAGCCGGGCACCGCCAGAGTGACGGGCAGGGCCCCCTCTCCAAAACTGTTCCTGGAAAAGGCCACCATGCGCTCAAAGAGCTGGGTAGCCGCAAAGCGTAAAGGATTGGCAAAATAGAGCCCGTCCACCAGCCCAGCAGAGAACAGCCTTGTGTAAAGCCGCAAAGCCGCCTCGGTCTTGCCGCTGCCCGTTTCGGCTTCCAGGATATAGAGCCCGCCTTCGGGGCTGAGAGAAAGGCCGTCCACAGCCTTCTGGACCGCGTTGGCGCTAAAGCCAAACTGGGCGCAGAACCCCGGCGTTTTTGAGGGCCGTCTGTCCGACAGGTCCCAGCCGATATCCTTCAAGACGGCAGGCACGTTCGCCCGCGCGTAAACTATGGGATCCTCTTCATTCACGCTCGGGCGCCCCTTCTCGCCACAGAATGGGAACAGGCGGTTGTCGGAAGCGATCCAGTCGGCCAGCATCAGCGTTCCCGCGTAAAGATGCTGTAACTGGGCGTTTGGGGGCAGAAGCTGGCCTTCGGGCCCAAAGGCTTCCGGAAACCAGCGGCGCGACAGCTTCATCAGTTCTTCCAGAGCACGCCACGGGTCGTAATCCGCCGATGCGTTCCAGCAGGAGCCTTGATTTCCCCGAAGAATTCTATTATCGGTCAGCGACGAACCGTGATGGCTCAGGATGATAGAGAAATACTGCGATAAAACATCGTATGCTTCTTCGCTTTCGTTCTCGCCAAACCACGCTGAAATAGGGCTCACCATCTTTACAAACTTATTCGCAAATGCAGCGTCCGTCATGGCGTTAATCGCGGTGTCAATGTGATTTCTCGATCGCTTGGGCGTAAGGCGCTCCATTTTCTCCCGCCGTTTCAGTTGAAACATCGGCGAGATCTTGCCGAAATCGTGCCAGGCCGCCAAAACGCAGAGTCTGGCGGTCAGCGATTCTTGCGGAACCTCCCCCAAAAGGCGTTCCATACGCCGTTGGGAGAGCGGGCTTTTCAGGATCCCCTCCATCACCGCCGCCACGTCGGCCAAATGGGCCGCGAGAGGCTGTACAGCCCCGGTATCCTCGTTCAGCTTACCCCAGAGGCCGTACAGCGCGCATGTTTCTACATTATTGGAACTCATGTCAAGACCTCCCCGCGGAATGTGCCTTCATAAAGAAGGGGCTGTCCACTGTCCTCAAACCTCCGAAAAGCCACCGTCAATGAGCGTCATAGCATCTTTCCAGTCCGTTCAGGATCCTGTCGAGATTTTTCAGGTCCTTCACCAATCCTAAAAAACCGTTAATATGAATAAAAAGGAACTCGGGGAACTCTTTTTTCAGGCTTTCCGACAGCCGATACCGGATCGAGCAGCGGTCGGTCCGGTTCAGCGGCATCATGGAGATGTAGTAGCCATCTCCCCCATTGTTCTCGTAGACCACCGCCCTGACGTGCCTGGTCCTGCGCCACAGCTGCGAATCCTGCTGAAGCAGCTTTCTCCAGGAGCCGCGGATCCCGGGTTTCAAAAAAATATAATTTTGCCCCGCGTCGAGAGCCTCATTCACGCATTGCCTGATGGCGGACTCTCCGCGGATCGCCGCGGCCGCGTCGTCAAGATACCCCCGGATCAGCACGCTCACCGCATTTAGAACCGTCTCAAAAGCGCGGTCCTGCTTTTCCCTGCTTCCTAAGTCGTCGCTGTTGTTCGACGCCACAAGATCGATCAGGGTAAGCCCACGGGCAAAAGCGGTCCCGCCCTGGCCGTTATCCTGAAAATCGACCGGCAGGATCAATTTCCGATCCACGTCAGCAAAAAAACGCGTCCGCTCGCCCGGCTCTGAAAAGAGCCTCTCCGCCAGATCGCGCCCCAATGTCTGCCACAGCAGCCCAGAGGCGCAGAAGGGCGTCTTCTCCCCCGCCTCGTCAGCGCCGTAGTATTCCTTCCTCACCGGCGCTTCCGGCTGATGGTGATCAAAAAAGCGGACGCCGTCATAACGCTCTCCCACGTCGACCATCAGCCAATCGGCAGGGCAGCTCTCAGCCGCATATTCACGGGACCGCACCACCGGAGCGGCGCAGCCCGCGCAGCGCAGCAGCGACACCGCCAGCACCTCGTCGCAGTGAAAGCGTCCGTCGTGAACCACAATCTTTTTAACCGTCGCAAGAGATTCCAGAAAAGACATACAAAAATCACATCCCGAAGGTAACTGCAGTTATGAAACAGGGGGCGGAACAAGGAATAGCGCTGCATCCTCCTTGTTCCGCCCAAAAGAGAAACTCTCCCCTTAAGCGGCTTTTTTACCTCAGTTTTTCAATTTCTTCGTGCGGCAAACCTGAAACGCGGGAGATCACGTCAACGGAAAGCTGAAGTTTTCGGCTCTCCTCATAGTGAGCGCGCTCTTCAGGGCTGAAACGGTCGATCTCAGCCACGCGGAAAAACTCTT
This sequence comes from Pyramidobacter piscolens, assembly GCA_004558205.1. Taxonomy (GTDB): domain Bacteria; phylum Synergistota; class Synergistia; order Synergistales; family Dethiosulfovibrionaceae; genus Pyramidobacter; species Pyramidobacter piscolens_A. The sequence goes on along the minus strand of SFDM01000005.1, from coordinate 47,546 downwards.
CAAAGACCTGTTCACGCAGCTCCGTCGGAACGTCGTTGAGGCGGTTCAGATTCCGCAGGGCGTACATCCATTTTTCGAAGTGACTTTGCAGTTCGGAACTTTTCTTTGTAAATTTAGGCATTTCAAGGTAGATGAAAAAGAGCTTGTCGTAGAAGGGCTCCATAGCTCCGGCTTCGCGCAGGGCCACGTCATGACGGTAGCTCAGCGGGTCCGTGGGGCGGTCGTCAAGGATGAAATCCAGAATCGCGACCACGTAAACCGGCGCCAGACGGAAATTCCAGTTGCCCTGCTGCTGTTGCTCGCGGATCGCCGCGACGGAGTAGAACAGCGTCCGGTCTTTAAAATATTTTTGCTTCACCTTTTGGAGCTCGATGATAAAATGCTCGCCGCGGTCGGTAAGGCAGTAAATGTCGTAAATACATTTCCGATCCAGCTCTAAGTCGCCGACCTGTTCGTTTTTAAGGTAGGTAACGCTCTCGATGACGCCTTTGTTCTCGGAAGCCATCAGCGCGTTTAAAAAATCTTTCAGAATATGCTTGCTGAGCTCGCTTCCAAAGAGCCGTTTAAATCCATAGTCCGTGTAGAAATTGAGGTAGCGCTCGGCATCGTTAAAAACCATCTGGCAAACCTCCCTGTCAATGAAATTCGTTTTTCATACGAGACAATTATATCATCAAAAAAAGTCTTCATCACCCCTTCACGCCGCGATCAGCCGCCGTAAGGGCAAATCGGCTTCCGAGTTCCTAGAAGCCAGACCGAAGAATTTCAGGGCAAAAGTGCCGAGGGCAAGAGAAGATCAAAAAGCGAGCCGCCTAAACATACCAGGCGGCTCGCTCTTTTTTGGCTTTTACTTTGTCCCTATGGCGCCTTTTGGGCATTTCTCTTCGCAGATTCCGCAGCCTTCACATTTGCTTTCGTCGATGTGATGAGGCTGTTTCACTGTCCCTGTGATGGCTCCGGCGGGGCAGCTTTTGGCGCAGAGGGTGCAGCCTACGCATTTGCTCTCGTCGATCGTCCGAGGGGTGGCCACGTTGTTTGCTTCTGTGGCCTCTTTGTCGTCTTTCCGGCCTTCATCGGGGTTCTGGGACTCTCTTTCGGGGGGGAGGAACTCTTCCACGTCGGCATCCAACCATTGGGCTTGGAAGGGCTTTCCTGTCGATTTCCCGCTGTCTTTTTCGGCGGTCTGGGCCTTCCTTTGGGCTTCGCCGCCTTGGGACGCGAAGGCGAACTCTGTTCCCATGGTCAGGGCCTGCACGGGGCAGATGTCGTTGCATTGGGCGCAGAAGCAGCAGCGGTCGGCGTGGAAGATCATTTTCTTGGCTTCGTCGGGGTCGCGGCTGATGGCGTTGGCCGGGCACACTTTCTGGCACAGGCCGCAGCCAATGCATTTGGCGCGGTCGTAGTTCAGCTTGCCGCGGAAGCGGCCCCACACGGGCACGGGGGGATTGAGGGCGATTTTCCCTTCTGAGGCGGCTTTTAAAGCGCCTGTCAGGTCGTCGGGGATCCTCTTGGCGGGGAACAGGTTGGTGAAGCTGTGCATGAAGAATTGCCGCAGTGCGGTCAGTGACATGGCGTTCAACATGGTCTTTTTTCCCTCCCCTATCTCATCATGACGTCGATGGTGATCAGGATCATGCCGGCCAGGGCCAGCACGCCTACTTTGCCCCAGTAGAAGCCGGCGGCTTGCCAGATTTTGAGTCGGCCGAAGATGGTGCGCAGGTAGGTGACGCCTACCAGGGCGACGGCGAAGGTCTTGGCCCAGAACCACAGGAAGTCCAGGGGCATGGCCAGCGCGCGGGGCAGCCACAGGAAGCCGCCCAGGCTGAATGGAAGGAAGATGGTGGTAATCAGCGCGGATATGGCCAGGCCGCGCAGGGTGACGGCCAGGTGGATCAGGGCGAGGTTGACGCCGCTGTATTCGATGGTGAGGCCTTCGAGGATTTCGGTCTTGGCTTCGGCAATGTCCATCAGGCCGGTGCCGCTTTCGGCGGGAATGACCATGAGGGCGGCGAGGAACAGGCAGATGAGGCCGATGGTGCCGCTCCATCCGGTGAGGCTCCACACTGACAGGGCGCTGTAGGTGTTCAGGCTGAAGGCGGGGCCGGCCTGGCCGCTTTTCCAGGTGAGCCAAGCGACGGTGGAGACGATCAGGGCGAGGGGGAACTCGAAACTCATCATGAGCACCATCTCGCGCTGTGCGCCGGTGTTGGCCAGGGGGGAACCGGAGGCGAAGGCGCCCATGGTGAGGGCGGCGCTGGACAGGGTGATCAGGTAAAGCAGGGTGATCATGTCGCCGCGGCCGGTCAGGATGGCGGGGGCGGTGCCCATGGGGACGCACAGGAAGGCGAGCAGCACGGCGGCCAGGCTGGCCATGGGGGCGGCGTTGAAGAGCCAGGGGACGGCGGTGCGGGGGGTGATGTTCTCTTTGCCCAGCAGCTTGAGGAAGTCCCAAAGGCCCTGGGACAGGGGCGGCCCGACGCGGCGCTGCATGCGGGCGTGGCCTATCCTGTCTAGGCCCTGGAACAGCAGGGCGGCGATGGTGAGGAAGAGCAGCAGCAGCGCGCTGAGCAGTATCTGAATGATCAGCATTGGGTTCTCATCCTCCTTGTCTTTTCGCGGCACAGCTTGAGCAGCTGCTCTTTTGTGATCTGGGAGCCCTTTCCGGTGGCGCGGTCGGTGATGATCACTCGCTCCATGCAGCTGATGCAGGGGTCAATGCTGTTGATGATCAGCGGCGCGTCGCCCAGGTCGTTCCCGATGAACATCAGGGGCCAGGCTTGGGCCGAGGCGTAGGTGGGGGCACGGAGTTTCCACCAGTAGATGTTTTCTTCTCCGGCGCGGAGTTCGACCACGTGGGTGGTGTCGCCGCGGGGGGCTTCGATACAGCCATAGCCCACGCCGCTGGCTGATTTGAGGCAGCTCAGCAGCTTGGCGGGCTTGGGCTCGAAGGTGATGGGGCCTTCGGGAAGGCCTTCGAGGATCTTCTCAAGCAGGTCCAGGGACTGATAGGTTTCGAGAAGGCGGACCAGGAAACGGTCCAGCACGTCGCCGTGCACTTCCCCGAAATAGTCCTGGGGCACCACGGCCTTTACGGGGATGTCAGCGTAGGCGTCGTAGGGGGCGGACTCGCGCACGTCGGTGCGGAGGCCGCTGCCGCGGGCTGTAGGGCCCAGGGCGCAGAGTTTCACGGCGTCGGCTTGGGACAGCTCGCCCACATGGCGCAGTCGGGCGCAGATCACGGGATCGCCGATCACCACGTCGTAAAAGGCCTGGTATTCGTTGCGGTAGTAGGCGATAAGGTCCTCTACGGCACGGCGCACCTTGGGGGTCACGTCCCATCTCACGCCGCCCACGGTGGTGACGGCGTAGTTGACACGGTTGCCCGTCAGGGCTTCCAGCACGTCCATCACCTTTTCGCGCAGCAGCATGCCCAGATGGAAGCCGGAATCGAAACCGATGCTGTAGCAGGCCACGGAACACCACAGGATATGGCTGTGCACGCGCTCCAGTTCCAGCACCAGGCTTCTGATGTACTGGCCGCGAACGGGCACGGCGATCTTCGCGGCGTCCTCCACGGCCTTCACGAAGGCGATGGCGTGACTGAAGGAGCAGATGCCGCAGACGCGCTCGGCCAGGTAGATCACCTGTATGGGGTTGCGGTCGCGGGACATGAATTCTATGCCGCGGTGAATCGCGCCGGGACGGATGTGCGCGTCGACGATGCGTTCGCCTTCAATGTCCAGCCATGCGGTAACGGGTTCTTTCAGTCCCACGTGGGCAGGGCCAATTGGAAGCTTGTAGGTTTTTGTCATTATCCTTACCTCCCTAACTCAGCTCGTTGATGACGCCCTTGCCTTCGGGGCCCTTCTCGTCGCGGCGCCAGGGCAGGATAGAACGGTCCCAGTCATCGGGAAGGAATACCAGGTCCTTCACGGGCTGACCGTCGTGATCCACGCCCAGCATCTCGAACATCTCGCGTTCCGCAAAACCCACGCCGGGAATACGGCTGTGCAGCGAGGGCAGCACAGGATCGGACTTGGGCACCGACACGACGATGGTGACGTTCAGCTCCTTCCCGCGGCCTTCGCAGCGGTAGAGAGAAAAGTGATAGTTCTGGCGGATCGTGTCGCCGTCGTCGTTGCCGGAACAGACGTGGAAGTGGGGGAAGTCCAGCTCGCCCAACGTGTCGACAAGCTTCAGAAAACCTTCGCGGGCCACCGTCAGCCACAGATGGACCGTCGGAATCCCCGCCTTGCCAGTCTTGATTTCGCGAAGCTCCGAGGAAAGCAGCGCTTCGCCCATCCGAGACTGCACAAAAGCCTGCACTTCCGCAGGGACCTTGTAGTTCGGTTTTTTATCGAGATAGAGTTCCATCTAAGCCCCGACCCCCTCTCCCTTTTCAAGCGCGGCGCGCTTGCCCTCGAGAATGACGACAGCCTTGGCAACGCCTTCGATGATCGCCTCGGGACGGACGGCGCAGCCGTGCACGTAAACGTCCACGGGGATAATCCTGTCCACGGGGCCGACCAGGTTGTAGGATTTAAAGAACACATCGCCCGATACGGCGCAGTTGCCCACGGCAACCACCACCTTCGGGTCGGGAATCTGCGCGTAAATCTGCCGCAGTTTGGGCTCCATAAAGCGAGTCACAGGACCTGTCACCACCAGAACATCGGCATGACGCGGCGTCCCCGTCAGCTTCATGCCGAAGCGCTCAATGTCGTAGCGAGGCGTCAGGCTTGCGACGATTTCGATGTCGCAGCCGTTGCACGAACCGGTGTTCAGGCTGAAAACCCAAAGGGACTTGGGCAGAATCTGAAGATATGTATCCAGCTTCATAGCAGCCTCCTATACGAGCGCACAAACGAGAATGACCGCGGCCGTGATCACGAACCAGCCCACGTAATCGGTGCCCACTCCCGTATGCAGAGCGCTCAAACGCGCGTAGTACCCCTTAAGGGCCTCGCGAAATCCCCAGTAGGAAGAGCTGGCGGGAACCGAAATTTCATCGGCGTCGCCCACCACGTTGCCCGAATAATAGATCTCATCCTGAGCGGTACCCTTCTTGTAGTCCTTTCTGCCCAACATACGAAGACCATACGCATAAAAACCGGCCAGAATGAACAGGAGAATCCATGCGCCGGCATCCCAGAAGCCAGCGCCAGTGAAGATGCTTCCAAACATCAGAGTGCACCTCCCATAACGGCGGCCGCGTAGGACGCCTTATTCACAAGTGCTTCAGCCGCAGGGCGGACCAGCGTGTTCACCGTCCAGGAGGGGAACAGCGAGAAGACCAGGATCATGACGGTCAGAAGGACCATGCCTGCGAGCATCTCGCAGGGAACCTCGCGGACCCCCGCCAGGGCCGGGCGCTCGGGCCCGAGGAACGCCGCCTGATAGACCTTGACGAAGGAGGCCAGCGTCAGCACCGACGTCGCCAGAGCCACCACCATGATAAAGGGATGGACGGCAAAGACGCTCTCGTAGATCATCCACTTCGACACAAAGCCGTTAAAGGGAGGCAGGCCGGCGATCGCCGCGGCGGCGATGAGGAACAGAGCGCTGGTCACAGGCATCTTCCGCGCCAAACCGCCCATCTTGTCCAGATCGCGGGATCCCACGGCGTAGTACAGGGCGCCCGCGCAGAGGAACAGCAGGCCCTTGTACAGCATGTAGTTGATCATATGGTAAATGCCGCCTTCAACCGCCATCAGGCCATAGTCGTTCATCGCCTTGGCGTCGCCCAGAGCCAGAAGCCCCACGCCGAAGGCCGTCAGCATATACCCCACCTGCGACACCGAGTGGTAGCCCATCAGGCGCTTCACTTCATGCTGCACCACGGCCATGGTGACGCCGCCGAACATGGACAGGCAGCCCAGGATGATCAGCGCCCAGGGAACCGCCTCGGTGCCCATTTCAGTGCCGTACAGAGAGAAGCAGAACCTGGCCAGCACCACCAGAGAAGCCTGGCTCGTGGCCACCAGAAGCACTGTGACCGAAGCGGGGGCTTCGGCGTAAGCATCGGGCATCCACATGTGCATCGGGAAGGCGCCGCATTTCATGCCCAGCGCCACCAAGATGAAGATCAGGATCATCTTTTCGATCATGCCGGGCTGTACAGCCTTGGCGAAGCCCGCCATGTTGAGGACGCCGTAGCGGCCATAGATGAAGGCCAGCGCCATCAGCACCAGCATCGCCGCAAGCTGCGACACCAGCATGTACTTGTAGGAGGCTTCGATGGCTTCGGGGCGGTCGCGCCAGAAGGCGATCAGACCGAAGGAGGCCACGGAGGCGATTTCCAGGAAGACGAAGAAGTTGAACAGGTCGCCCGTCAGGATCATGCCCAAAGTGCCGGCCGTCAGAAGCAGATAGAGCGCGCTGTAATAGTTCAGCCCCGTGAACTTATCGACGAACTTCAGGCCGTAGATGACCCCCGCAAACCCCGACAGGGCCGCGATAAAGGCCAGAAGGGCGTTGAAGGCGTCGGCCTCGATGATGATGCGCACGGGAATCGAGAATCCCGAGGGCAGCGCCAGATTCCAGCTGGACGCGCCCATGACGTAGATCTGAGTTCCCATGGAGACGACACGGCACAGGAGGCCGAAGACGATCAGGGCGACCAGGCCTGAAACGCAGGCCACCCAGACGTTGCGGGCCCTGTTGCCGGCCAGCGAGCCCACCAGGGGTGTCGCGAAAGCGCCCAGCAGAGGCAGAGCCAGAGCCAGCGCCGGAAGGTGATTAAAGAAGTTCATCCTCTCAGCCTCCTGATTTCGCGAATGTCAAGCGTGCCATAATGGCGGTACAGCATGACGATGAGAGAAAGCATCAGCGCCGACGTGGCCAAAGCGATAACGATGGCCGTCAGCGTCAAAGCCTGGGGCGTGGGCAGAACGAAATTCGTCACGCCTTCGGGCATCAGGAACTTCACGGGGATATAACCGCCGTTCTTGTAGCCCAGGACGATCAGGAACATGTTTGCCGCCGACTCCATGACGCCAATGGCAATGCCGATTTTAATCAGGTTATTCTCCAGGATCACGCCGACCAGTCCGATCAGGAACAGAAGCGCGACCACAAAATAGGGCAGATTACTGCTGATCATGGCCCGTCTCCTTTCCTTTGCCGTCTTCCTGAACTTCACTCATGCGGATGGCTCTGAACATGGTGATCAGGATCAGGCTCAGCCCGCCGGTAACCTCGATGCCCACAGCGATGTCCATCAGGGCGACCGTCCCCGAGGGAGGCCACCAGGGTTTTACCGCCGCGAGAAGGTCATGAGGGACCGTCGCCCAGTTCAGCATCATGGTTCCGCTGAAATCCCAGCCAATGCCCATCAGGCCGAAGCCGATGAACATGAAAAGCCCCAGGAACAGACAGAACTTATAGATGTTCGTGTTCAGCCAGCCCGTGACGACCTTGCTGCCCTGAGTGATCAGCAGCATCGCAAGGAACGTGGCCGTGATGGCGCCGCCCTGGAAACCGCCGCCGGGCGTGACGTCGCCGTGAACGATCACGTAGACGCCGAACACCACCATGAACCAGGCGTACATATCACAGGCTGTACGCGCGATAATCGAAAGAGGTCTCATAGTTTTCTGCCTCCTTTGCGGAACAGCATCATCACGGAAAGAAGCGCCGTGAACAGAACAGAAGACTCGCCGATCGTATCAAAGCCGCGGTAGTCGAACACGATGGACGTTACCACGTTTTCGCAGGAAAGGTCCACGCCGGCGCGATCCAGATAATGCTCGTCCACCGCCATGGCCGCCTGCTCAGGCTCGCCGAAAGGACGCAGGCGCGCCATGGAACCCATCAGCACGCCGCCCATAATGATCACGGCAATCACGTAAACAGCCTTGTTTTTCATCGTTTGCCGCCTCCGTTTCCGCGATGGACATAGCCGATGCCCGTCAGGGCGATGATGAAAATGGCCGTATCGAGGGCCGCGCCGATGCCCGCTTCGGCGATCGCCACGTCGGGCGCCTGCAGAATGTAGAACTCAAGCGCCATCAGCAGGCTGAACGCCCCGGCGCTGATCACCGAGCACAGAAGGTCGCGGAACCACACGGAGAAGAAACCCGTGATGACCAGAAGCAGAAGTACGATCATGTGCAGATTGTCCACGGTTATTCTCCTTTCTCTTCAGAAGAAGACGCCTGCTCTTCCTGAAGCTCCTTCTCGCAGAAGGCGTTCAGGTCGTCGACGACGGCATATTTGGGGCGGATGCCGGAACGATAGGCAGCGCGCGCCAGGACGTGCGCGCCCGTCGAGTTGGCGATCAGCAGGCCGAATATGGCCGCGACGATATGGATGATCAGCACGGCGAAGCGGCCTTCGCCGCCCGCAATCAGGCGGATCACCGAATAGACGATCACCGCCAGGGCGCAGAACAGAGTGCCCAGGGTGCTGCACTTCGTCGCTCCGTGCATCCTCATGAAAACGTCCTTAAAACGGTAAAGCGAGATCACTCCAAGACAGTTTACCAACAGGCCCAGAATGACGAAGGGAATGACCAGCACGTGAAAGACAGCGCTCATGAACGGCTCCTCCTCTCAATGTAGCGCGCCAGGAACATGGTCGCCACGAAAGAAAGACCGGCGTAGACGATCGCGAGGTCCACCAGCAGCACCGAGTCATAGGCCGCCGCCAGCAGGATCATGATGGCGATCACCAGAGAGTTCATGGTGTCGAGCGCAACGGCGCGGTCGGCGTCAGTGGGGCCCCAGATCATACGGACCACCGTGCCGATCGCGAGAACTCCGAGAAACGCCGCCGCGAAACCAAACAGCCATTGAGCCATGCTCATCGAATCATCCTCCTCACCCAGTCGCCAAAGGAACCATAGATCATTTCTTCAGTGGGATTCAGATCAGTGACGTTAATCCAGTGAATGTACAGATCCCCATTGGTCTCGTCGACGTCGACGGTCATCGTGCCGGGCGTCAGCGTGATCGAGTCGGCCAGCACCGTCTGTCCCAGGCTGCTCTGAATGCCCGTGGAGATCTTCACGATGCCCGGTTTGACCCGACCCGTGATAATGCGCAGGGCCACGTCGATGTTCGCCTTGATCAGAGCGAACAGAAAGGGACCAAAGATATAGCAGATAAAAAGCCCCCAGCGTCTCGGGCTCACGCCCTCCACGCCATAGCGCCGGGAATGATTTCGGCTCCGGACCGACAGGAACAGTATGGTCGCCACGAGAAGGGCGATCACATATTCATAAACCGGCAGAGCCTCACCTGACCAGGAAAGAAGCAGGTAGGTGACAAATGATAGGACAAAAACAAACAATCTCCTATACCCCCTCTGTCAAAAAACTGAGCCTCCCCGCGCACAACCGGGAGATCTCACTGTTTAAGAAGAGACGACGCCGCCCCTTCGTAATACCCTAAGGCTTTCCCCCTTTCGCCAAGATCACCATTTCGTTCCACAGTGAACGCAGAAATGCGACGGCGCGCCCTCGGGCAAAAAAAGGCCGCCGTAGATGATCTCGCCGTCCTTTTGCCGCCGCGCCAGGTCGAAAGGCAAGTAACCATAGACGATGTCCTTCACGTCTTCCTTTCCGCAATGTGGGCATTTCACGCATACCACCGCCTTTACGAACAACATAACCGTATACATTATACGGTAAAACGGGGCCACAACACAGTGTTTTCTTAAAGAAAATACATGCTAAATACATTTCCTCATAAAGCATGGATTGTGAAAAGATATTGCGACAAACATTATAAAACGTCCATCACTTTTCACTAACTCAAACCTCTTGAGCCAGACGGCGCTCCTTTTCCCTGCGCACGCTCCGCAGGTACAGGTAGATCGTGTATTTCGTCTTGCCCGCTTCCCGGGCGTAGCTTTCCACGGCGCCCTTGAGCATGAAAAAACCCTCGTCGTCGAGCACGCGGATCAGCTCAAGGTTTTCGGCCTTGGTACACAGGTGCAGCGGCTTTCTCGCGTGGTTGCGGATGTGCTTCAGGTTTTCCTCCAGCATGTCCGACCGAAGCGAGACCCCCGCCGCCGGCGCGCCTCCCGCCGGTTCGGCGATGCAGGTCAGAGACTTGGCCAGCTGCTTCACGATCTCGGCGCGGGTCATGTCGTAGTTGAGGCACAGATAACCCACGATTTTCCCGTCGGTATCGCGCAGATAGAACGTGCTCGAACGGATGGGTTTTCCATCGGACGTGCGCGACAGGAAGTTGCACACGTAGTTCCTGTTCGACTCCGCCTTCGCGCGCTGGAGCATTTCCAAAGCATATTCAGCAAGAGGTTCGCCGATCGCCCGTCCGCTGATATGTCCGTTTTCAATAGCCACGATCGAGCGGTCCGGGCTGCTCAGATCGTGAAGCACCACCTCATAGTCAGGCCCCAGCGTCAGGGACAGTCCCTTGATCAAAGGCATAAGAGCCTGCAGCAGCGGATGAAGCGCCATTCTTCCCTACCCCGCTTTCACTCACGTCAGCGTTCCGCAAAAGACGAATACTCCCTATTGTAATGGAAACGCTGAAAAAATCAAAAGGAAAAAATACGACACAGGGCGTCCTTCGCGAAGAAGCACGCCCTGAAGAAAAAGATCAATTTTTCCGGAGAATCTCCGATTCAACGCGCTCAACGGCGCGGCATGCCCGCCGCCAAAATCCATAAAAGTTTTCAGTCCGGCGCCGGAGCCGCCCCATGAGGCGTTTCTCCGCGGTCGTTCAGTATCCCCATGGCCCGACAGCATAAAAAGGGAGGCGTTCAGTCTCCCGCGAGGCTCGCTAAAACTCCCTTAGATGCAGTGGATAAAATCCTCGAGAACGCGCTGGCAGCACTCTCTGTCAGCCTCGGAGACCTTGAGGGCAAGCTTGCGGACCAGTTCTTTCTGGCGTTTCCTGTGCTCTTCGTAATAGGCCTTGCCCTTCTCGGAAAGAAGGATCTTGTAGGACCGGCGGTCGCTTTCGTTGCGGCAGCGCTCCACAAGCTTCATCGCCTGAAGGCGGTCGATCATGACCGTCACGGTTCCCGTGGTCAGCTCCATGCGGTCGGCGATGTCCTTCATGCGGATATCCTCGTTCCGCCCGATAACGCAAATCGTCCTCAGCTGAGGGGGCGACAGACGCCCCATCTTCGCCACAGAACCCTCCCAACCGTACAAACGCTCGCAAAACTCGACAATGGTCGATGTCATCTTCTCCAAAGCTTCTTCGCTGATCATAATATTCCATTCCCTTCCAAGTAGTCGTAATTGTGATAAAAAGACTTCTGAGACGAAACTCATTTTACTTGATGATAAATTCTAGCACAAAACTTTCCATTTGAAAACCACCATATTCATACTTTTTACACATTCAAAAGGTCCTTATCACTGAAAAACACAAAAGGAACGGAAAAACTTCCTCTTGGGCCGACAGAGAAAAGCCCATCTCTTCCCTTCTCCTGAGACACAAGAAGCCTTCCGTCCCATGACGCATTCTTCAAGACGAAACCAATTAACCATCGAATATAAATGATTTTACCACATCGCTAATAGATAATAAATCTTTCGAGACAGAAATCAATAGAAAATACTTCAAAAAAACATGCGCCATTCCGTTTGAAGCGCGTCGTCTGCCCCCAAATTCACCTTTTTCGCGCCGCATTCATTTTTATTTTCGATACATATTTCTTAACTCCATTGCCTTGACAGAGTTCGCGCGTCGCTATAATGTAAGGTCAATAATGGTATATCTATGGGGAAAGGACGGCTCGATGTTTTCTCATGTCGTTTTTCCCAGGGGAGGAAGCAAAAATGACGGAAATCAAGCTCTGCATGGGAAGTTCCTGCTTCGCCAGAGGAAACAACGAAATCCTCGATTTTCTTGAAGCGTACATCCAGAAGGAAAAGCTCGACGCCCGCGTCGAGCTCACGGGCTGCCGCTGTACCGGCGCCTGCGACGAGGGGCCAAACCTGTTCATAGACGAAAAACCTTACCACGGCATGACCAGGGAGAAACTGCTCGCCCTGCTCGAAGAACTGAAACAAAGAGGATAGGCGCCATGGAAAGGATGAACCCCGTCTATACGCTGAACAACGAGTGCCAGGACTGCTACAGATGCGTGCGCCGCTGCCCCGTCAAAGCTATCAGGATCCGCGAGGGCATGGCGCAGGTGATCCCTTCGCGCTGCATCGCCTGCGCCGCTTGCGTGGGCTCCTGTCCCAGCCACGCCAAGCAGATCCGCAGCGACGTGGAGAAGGTCAAAAAACTTCTCCTCCAGGGCGCTCAGGTCATTCTGTCGCTGGCGCCCAGCTGGCGCGGCCCCTTTGAGTATTCCGACGCCAAGATGGTCTCCTTGCTCAAAAAACTGGGCTTCTGCGCCGTCAGCGAGACAGCCCTGGGCGCTCAGCAGGTTTCCATCGCCAGCGCTCAGATGCTGAACGCCGCCTCCAAGGGGCTCTTTATCTCCAGCGCCTGTCCCGTCATCGTGGATTATGTCCGGCTTTACAGGCCTGAATTCGTGAACAACGTGATGCCCCTCGCCTCTCCGGCGCTGACCCACGCAAAGCTGCTCAAAGAGACCTATGGGGCCGGCGTCCATGTGGTCTTCGCCGGTCCCTGCGTCGGCAAGAAGAACGAATCTGACCGCCATCCCGACCTGATCGACGCCGCCTTGACCTTCGACGAACTGCGCGTCTGGATGAAGGACGAGCACGTGGACATCGACGACGGCGAGGTGGACCCCAACGCCGGCTTCGCTCCCGAACGGGCCTACGAGGGCGCTCTCTACCCCCTGGATGGCGGCATGAACGAGACGATCCGCCGCATCGGCGTCAACAAAAACGTGCAGCTGCTCAACGTCTGCTCCTTGGATCTCTTCGCCCAGGCGCTGGACAGCCTGAACCTGAACGAGATGAAACACACGCTGTTCATCGAGGCGCTGGCCTGCGTGGGCGGCTGCATTGCCGGCCCCTGCATCTCCACCAGGCGCAGCAGCTTCTCCATCATCTCCAAGGTCATGGAAGAGGCGCCTTTCAGGAGCGCCGTCCCTCAGACTCCCGACGTGACCGTCACCGTGAACTACGAATCTCAGCCCGTGCGCCGGAAGAACTACAGCCTCGACGAGATCGCCGGCGCACTGAAAAAGATCGGCAAATACGAGCCCCGCGACGAGCTCAACTGTGCCGGCTGCGGCTACCAGACCTGCCGAGAGATGGCCTGCGCGCTGCTCGACGGCGACGCGGAGCCCTCCATGTGCGCCTCCTACATGCGCCAGCTGGCGGCTAAAAAAGCCGCTGCCATGCTGAAGGGAATGCCTTCCGCCATGGTCATGGTGGACAGGGATCTCCGGATCCTGGAGGTCAACGACGCTTTCGTCAAGGACTTCGTGCACTGCGAAGACCGCCTGATGCGCTGCAAGGAAAAGATCATCGGCCAGCCCATCGCCTCGGTGCTCAGCTGGACCGACCTGTTCAAATCGGTTCTGAAGAGCGGGCAGGAGCTCTACAAGGAACACTATCTCTACGAGAAAAAATATTACGAGATCCGCATCTTCCCCATCGAACAGAACGAAAGCGTGGGGGCCATCATCACCGACATCACCCAGACTCAGAGCAGCCGGGAAAAGGTCGCCAAAAAGGCCAACGAAGTGATCGCCCGCAACATCTCCATCGTCCAGGAAATCGCCTGCCTGCTGGGCGAGCACATGGTCGAAACGGAATCGATCCTCAGCTCCATCGCCGACGACGCCGGCGACGAAAAAGAAGAGCGGAAGGCCTGAGCCGTGTTTATCGACATTCACTGCAGCCAGTGTAAAAAGCACGGCCAGAACGCCCTGGGCGACGCTTTCCTCAGCAGCCGCCAGTCCGCGCAGGGCCGCCTGATCGCCGTGCTCTCCGACGGGCTGGGCAGCGGCATCAAGGCCAACATCCTAGCCCTTATGACCTCCACCATGCTCCTGCGCTTCATTGAAGAGGACGTACCCATCAAGAAGGCCGCCGAGACCATCATGAACTCGCTGCCCGTCTGCCAGATCCGCAAGATCAGCTACGCCACCTTCTCCGCCGTGGATTGCGACGACGAGGGCAACGTCAAGATCGTCGAGGAGGGCAACCCCGACTTCATCTGGCTCCGCGGCGGCGAAGTTCTGAACGCCGACTATCAGGAGATCGCGTCCTCTTCGTTCCCCAACCGGAAGATGAAGATCTACCGATTCAAGGCCCTTTTAGGCGACCGTCTGGTCTTCTGCTCCGACGGCGTCACCCAGGCGGGCCTGGGACGCCCTGAATACCGCCTTGGTCTTCGGCGGTCGGGGCTCGCCCGTTTTCTCACGGAGACGCTGACCCAGTCGCCGGAACTTTCAAGCATCGACCTGGCCGACGCGGTCGTCCAAAAAGCCCTCGAGGTGGAGGGCGACTTCCGCGCTAAAGACGACGTCTCGGCCTGCGCGCTCTATTTCAGGAATCCTCGTAGGTCGCTGGTCTTCACCGGCGCCCCCTACGACCAGAGCAAAGACGGAGAGTACGCCCGCGCCTTCAGCCTCTTCGAGGGGCGCAAGGCCATCTGCGGCGGCACCACGTCCAACATCATCTCCCGAGAACTCAAGCGCCCCATCACCACGCCCGTCTGCATGACCAGCGGCGACCTGCCGCCCCTCTCCTACATGGACGGCGTGGACCTGATCACCGAAGGCATCCTGACGCTGACCCGCACGCTGGAATACCTGGAGCAGGGCGTGCAGAAGCAGGACGCCGCGGGTCAGCTGGTAGCCTTCTTCATGGAGTCCGACGTCATCGAGTTCATGCTCGGCGCGAAGCTGAACCAGGCCCATTACGATCCGTCGCTGCCCATCGAGATGGAGCTGCGCAAGGACGTGGTCCGCAAGATCGCCGCGGTCCTCGAGAAAAAATATTTAAAGCGTGTTATCATACAACACATATAAACCGATAAGGAGACTTGATCATGAAAACTGTAAACGTGCGAATCTGTCTTGGAACAACCTGCTTCGTTATGGGCGGCGGCCAGCTGCAGAACCTGGTGGATCTGCTTCAGGAGCGCTATGGCGAACGGGTCAGCGTCGCGGGAGAACGCTGTTTCGAAATCTGTTCCAACGCCGACTCTTTTGCCAAAGCCCCCTTTGTGATGGTTGACGACGAACTGATCAGTTCCGCGACTCAGGAAAAGGTCATAGAAGCCGTAGAAAGGAAGCTCCAATGATCACCCCCCAGGAAACGGATACAAAGCGCATCAAAAGAGAGATTTTAGTCCGCCTGATCAAAGCCTTCTACTCCGAAGACTTTGGGGAGAGCGCCCGCCGCATTCCCTACGACATGCGCCCCAAGGGCTGCGAAGTGCCTTACCGCTGCTGCGTCTACAAAGAACGGGCCATCCTGAAAGCCCGCACCCTCGCGGGGTTGGGAGTTTCTCTCGAAGACGACGACGAATGCACTCCTACGTCGGAGTACACCGCCCAGGCCGTAACCCCGCGCGAGTCGCCGGCCGCCCCGCTGACCGTCGTCGAAAGCGCCTGCCAAGGCTGCGCGCCCAGCCGCGTCTACGTGACCGAGCTGTGCCAGAACTGCGTGGCCCGCCCCTGCATGAGCGCCTGCAAGTTCGGCGCCATCAAGCATGAAAACGGCCGTTCCACGGTGGACGCAGCCAAGTGCAAAAAGTGCGGCATGTGCATCGCCGCCTGCCCCTACGGCGCTATCGTCAAAACAGTGGTCCCCTGCGAAAACGCCTGCCCCGTGGACGCCATCAGCAAGGACGAAAGCGGCACTGCCCGCATCAATCCCGACAAGTGCATCTCCTGCGGCAAATGCGTCGCCGCCTGCCCCTTCGGCGCCGTCAACGCCCGCAGCCAGCTGATCGACGTGCTTTCCCGCATCAGGGAAGGCAAAGAGGTGATCGCCATGCTGGCGCCGGCGGTCGTCGGCCAGCTGCCCTGCACCGCCGGACAGCTTCACAGCGCCCTCAAAAAAATAGGGTTCAGCTCTGTCTACGAAGTGGCCCAGGGCGCCGACATCACCGCCCGCACGGAAGCCCACGACCTTCAGGAACGCTTGGAGCGAGGCGACGCCTTCATGACCACATCTTGCTGCGCGGCCTACAACGAGCTGGTGGCCAAGCACCTGCCCGAGATCAAGCCCTTCGTGTCCGACACGAAAACGCCCATGTACTACACCGCCGAGATTGCCAAGCGCGAACATCCCAGCGCCGTCACCGTCTTCCTGAGTCCCTGCTACGCCAAGCGGCGCGAGGCCGTGAACAATCCCAACGTGGATTACGTCCTGAGCTTCGAGGAGCTCGGCGCAACGCTGATCGCCCTGGGCATCGACGTGGCCGCCTGCGACGAGACGTCTTTCGCCAACGCCAGCTCCAAGGAGGGGCGCGACTTCCCCCTGAGCGGCGGTGTGGCCCGCTCCGTCCAGGCCGCATGGCGCGGCGAGCCCGGCGCGGTGAAGCCCACCGCGGTCAACGGCCTGAACAAGATGAGCATCCGCGATCTGAAGCGCTGGGCCAAGACAGGAAAGTGCGAACTGGGCAACCTGGTGGAGATCATGAGCTGCGAAGGCGGCTGCATCGGCGGCAACGCCTGCCTCAGCGCCCCCAAGCCGGCCCTCGCCAAAGTAACGGCCTACAGCTCTCAGAGCTTCTCGCTGAGCGACGAAAAGTAACGCCCTCTGAACAAACCGAAGGACGGAAGGAAAGGATTGAAGCCCCCAAACCGCGAAGAGGAACGCAAAAGGGGCGTAAAGCAAAACTTATAAATCAGGCCCCTGGTACGCTCCGTTCTAGCGATATCCATGAGCATGTTTTCCCCTTTAATGAGCTTTTCCTTCGCGCCCCCGGCGTGCCAACTTTGTAAGCCGGCTTTTCAGAGCAATCCATCACAATTTACATGATATCGAAAAGAAGAGTTCCCGCGCGATTCAGCGAGCAACTCTTCTTTTTTCGTTGCTATTTTCCTTTTAAGGGCACTGTTCCACGTGGAACATTTTTCGCCGCCCAACAAAGAGGCTCGCGGCACAGGTCAATCTGAACGCCGAGAGCCTCTTTGTTTTATGCCGCGTCCACGGCGAAGGCCGCGCTACGCTTCCGTTTTCGCGTACTTTTCCTCGGCTTTGCCCACGATGATGGTTCCCACCAGGTCGCCCAGGCAGTTGTTCGTCGTCGTTCCCATGTCGAACAGACGGTAAAAAGCCGCGATAACGCCGACCAGCTCGATGGGCAGCCCCACGGACTGCACCACCACCATCAGCTTGACGATGCCGCTGCCGGGGATACCGCCGCCGCCCATGGACAGGATTGTGGAGATGAAAATCACGTTGATCAGCTGTGCCAGCGACATGGGCTGCCCCACCATCTGGCTGATGAACAGGATCACGCAAGCGTAAAGCAGCACCGACCCGTCGGAGTTCATCTGCGACCCCAACGGGATCGTGAAGCCCGAGACCCGCTCGGGCACGTTGAATTTCTCTTTGGCTACCTGGATGTTGACGGGAATTGCAGCGATGGAACTGCAGGTGGAAATGGTGTAGATCCAGACCTCGGCGCTGTCTTTGATAAATTTGAAGGGATTGATGCCCGTAAAGGCCAGAAGGAACCCTCCGTAGACGATAATCACGTGGAGCAGGCAGGAGGCGTAATAGGTCCCCACCAGCACGGCCATGCTCGTGAAGATGCCGGCTCCATACTTGCCGAAGGAACTGCCCATCAGGAAGAACACGCCCACCGGAGAGGCGGCCATAACCATGCCAATCAGCGAGAAGACCATGCTGCTGAAGCTGTTGAAGCACCGCTTCATCGTCGTCTTATGCTCCTCGTTTTTGATGCGCAGGATGGCGACGCCCAGCAGGATAGCGATAACCAGCGTCTGGACGATGTTGCCGTCGGTGAAGGTCTTGAACATGTTGGTGGAAAAGAGCCCCTTGAAGAACCCCGCAACGGTGATGTCCACCGTGCCTTTAATCTGCTGCGAGGCCATGCCGGTAAAGTTGGCGAACCTGCCCGGCTGAAGCAGCGTGGTCACCGCCAGGCCCACCACGCAGGCCAGCACCGTGGTGATCACATAATAGGCAATAATGCGCGAACTGACGCGCTTGAGGGAAGACAGGTTATCCTGCGAGATGATGCCCGTCACGATCGTGCAGAGCACCATGGGAACCACGATCATCTTGATGCAGTTCAGCCAGATGTCGCCGATAAAACCAAGCTGCACCATGGTCTTGCTCCAAAAAAGCCCGGCGATGGAACCCAGGATCATCGCCATGAAAACCTGCGTCGTAAGTGAAATTTTTTTACCGCCTATAACCATTGCTGCGACCTCCCTTAAATTTTTTTACAAGACAGCGTCAATTTCCCGAATAATCAGAGCCGCTTTTTCAGCATCGTCCCGCGTGATCCCTTTGTAAAAGACCAGACGCACGAAGCTGCCGATGATGGGGCGGATCCACAGCCCCTTTTCTCTGGCCCTAGCGCAGAACTCCTGCGGCGTCACGCCGGCGTCGGCCATGTCCAGCATCATGATGTTGGTCTGCACGCGGCGCTGCACCTTGACCTTTTTCAGGCCCTTCAGCAGGGACGCGCAGTATTGGGCGTTCTCATTATCCTCTTTTAGACGCTCCAGATTATGTTCCAAGGCATACAGGGCCGGCGCGGCGATAATGCCGGCCTGGCGCATGGCGCCTCCCAGGAGCTTGCGCGTCTCCTTGGCGTCCCTGATAAAGGACTTGGCGCCGCAGAGCAGCGAGCCCACGGGAGCCCCCAGGCCCTTTGAGACGCAGAACATCAGAGAGTCCACATAACGGGCCAGATCCTTGATCGTCACGCCCAAATAGGCCGCGGCGTTAAAGGCCCGGGCGCCGTCCATATGCACGGGGACGCCGTACCGGTCGGCCAAGGCGCGGATTTCGGCCATGTGCTTCAGGTCGATGCAGGTTCCTCCCGTGTAATTATGGGTGTTCTCGATACAGATCAGCTTCACAGGGTCACGGCTCAGCTTGTCTTCCATGTCCGCCAGGTCGGGCATGCCGCTGTCATCCGAGCGGTACACGGCTTTTTTCAGCTGCCCCAGACGCGGATCAAAAGCCGTCTTTTCACTGCGGTCAAGGTGCTGAAGCTCGTCGATCAGCACACAGTCACCCGGCCGGCACCAGGTCAACAGCGCCGCCTGATTGCCCATGGTCCCCGAGCAGCACAGCAGCGCCGCTTCCTTTCCCGTCATAGCCGCCGCTACGTCCTCCAGCCGATTGACCGTCGCGTCCTCGCCGCGCCCTTCGGCGTCCAGCCGCCCGTCGTCGCCCAGCCGCGCCGTCAAAATGGTCTGCAGCATCGGCCCATCGGGCAGCGTCAGCGTGTCGCTTCGCAAATCAATCATGCACATCGCCTCCTGCATAAGTTATAAAAGCGCTTCATTTCTCTGGTATTAAACAGCAAATCGTCGACATAATCCAATATAAATGTTACAATACTATCATTTATCAATGTAAATGCTTCGACATAAACACGACAGAACTAAGGAGAAATGAAGATGTTCCAATATGGGAAATACATCTATGCCGTCTACAAAGAACGTAGTTTCAGCAAGGCTGCGGATAAGCTTTTCATCACTCAGCCTTCGCTGAGCATCACCATAAAAAAAGCCGAATCGGAATTAGGCCTGCCAATTTTCAACCGCCAGACCACGCCCATCTCGCTGACTCCCTTCGGAGCTGAATACATTCAGGCGCTGGAACAGATTCACAGTTTCGAGCAGCAGCTGAAAAACTTCGTCGAAAAAGAAAGCACACTCCAGAGCGGGCACCTGTCCGTAGGCAGCAGCAATCTGGACATAGACTATATCGTGACGGAATGGCTGGCGAACTTCCATCACCGCTATCCTCAGATCGATCTGAGCGTCCGCAGCCTGAATACCATGCAGGTCAAACACCTGCTTGATTCAGGCGAAGTGGACTTCGTCATCACCAACCGCCCCTACGGCGATAAAAGATACGAACAGAAGGTATGCTACAGAGAGTGCCTGGTCCTCGCCGTTCCCGCCCATTTCGACATCAACGAAAAGCTGCGGTGCAAACAGCTCCGGCCGGCGGAGCTCGGCGACGCGGTCTTCGGCCTGCCCAAGAAGCGAACGGTGAAGCTGAGCGCGTTCGCAGAGGTGCCCTTTATTCTCCTCAGCGGCCATAACTACCTGCGCCAGTGCACAGACCTCCTCTTCCGCGAAAGCCATATGACGCCGCACGTCATTTTGGAACTGGAACAATCGGCCACATCGTACAATTTCGCCCGTCTCGGCGTGGGAGCCACCATCCTCAGCAACCGCATCGTGCAGAAAAACGCCGACTCCCCCGGCCTCTGTTTCTACAAGATCGACAGCGGCTACACGACGCGCGACGCTTTTCTCAGCTACCGGCGCAACGTCTACTTCACCTTCGCCATGCAGCGTTTTGAACAGATGATCCTGCGGCCCGAGAAAGAGCAACGCTGATTCGCATTTTTCCTAATGCGCCTTGTATCCTGTTCACGCATCTATGAAACGACCTCCCAGGAGGAGTTCGAAAACAATGAGGGGCGCGAGGAAAGGCCGCCAGACAAATTCAAAACTTTTATGCGAAAAATGGGGATGGACCCGACATTTTCCAGGTTCATCCCCATTTTTATGAAACGTTTTCCCGTTCAAAAAATGTTCCACGTGGAACATTTTTTGAACGGGAACGCAGACTTCCCCACCGGAGCGGCCCGGCGCCGGAATAGCGTCCCCGCGCCTTTCGGCGGTCAGACAGCCCGCCAGGCGGAGGAAGCCTCCGGAGACGCGGCATCGGTTCGCAGCTTTCCGCCCTTGCCCCCCAGACCCCGAGACGCACAATGTGCCACTTTACCAGCAAAGCGCCCCCGACGCCCTCGGCAAACGCCGTCACAAAGAAGGTCAGCCATACGCCGTCCACGCCTAGAAACCGGGGAAGCACCAGAAGAACGGAAATCAGGGACAGCTGCCGGACCAGGTTGAAACAGCACGCCGTCTTTGCCAGCTCCAGCGATTCCAGGATAGAAATGGAAATCAGACAGACGCCGCTGAAAGGCAGGCTGGCGTACCCAATGCGCAGCGAGCGCGCCGCGATGCGCAGCAGTTCATCATTTCCCTTCGAAAAAGGGGCCGCAAAGGCTTCAGCCCAGAAAACCGTCAGAACGGTTGACAACGTGCAGTACCCCACGGCCAGCATCATGGTGATCTTCACGGTCCGGCGCAGGCGGCTGAAATTATGGCCGCCGTAGTTGTAGCCGATCAGCGGGCTGCAGCCGACGCAAATCCCCGAGACGGGCATGAAAAGGAAGCTGTTCAGGCCAAGGAAGATCCCCATGGCCGAGACGGCGATTCCGCCGCCGTATTGCCGTAAGAGCATGTTGATGACGCCCATGCTGACCGAGAGGAATATCCTGAACAGAAAGGTGGAGGCGCCGACGGAGAGCGTTTCCCGCAGGACAGCCCAGCGGGGGCGCAGGCTCCCCAGCAAAAACCCCAGCGCGCCCCGGCGCCGCGCGTAAAAGAAACCTACCCACAGGAATGCCGCAGCCTGCGCGATGATGGTGCCCCAAGCGGCCCCGGCGACCCCCATGTTAAGCCGGGCGATAAAATACCAATCCAGGACCACGTTGACAAGAGCCCCCGCTATCATGGCCCACTGAGGCCGACCCTCGACGCGTATGGTGCGCATAAACACGATCGTGAGGAAATATAGGGGAAGGGCGGGCATGCAGATGCCCAGGTAGGCTTTCGTGATGGGCATCACCGTGGCCTCGGGCGCCGCAAAGCATGATGGCCTGAGGCATCTTGAGCGCCAGCGGCAGCATGACAAGGCAAAGGCAGAGCGCCGACGCGAAAAGTCCGTTGCCGAGAGCCAGCTGCGCCCGAGCGTAGTCCCGCGCCCCCAGGTGGCGTAAGATCTGCGACGCCGTGCCCACGCCTATGAGCGAGGCAAAGGCAATGACCACCATCTGCCCCAGTGGAAAGGCGACGGAAAGGGGAGCCAGCCCGTCAGGGCCGACATAACGCCCAATAAAGAAACTGTCCACGATGTTGTACAGCGCGTGAACCATCAACCCGCCCATAGAGGACAGCGCGAAACGAAGAATCAAGCGGGGAACCGGAGCTATCCCCATCAATAAAGTTTTATCCTGCATGAAAATCTCCTTGCCTGAACAAATTCTGCACGGCAGCGCCGGTGAGAGAGCCAGCCTCACCGGCGCATTGATATACTATCAACACTTTAGCATTGTAATTATAGAGGAATATGTGACAGAATAACAGAGATTTGTAAAATAATAAGTTGAAAAACTCATAAAAATTTAATAATGAAGTTGCATTCCAAAAATACATGACAAAATAATTCTGTATCAGCAAGGAAGAATCCAGCACGCTCAGCCGACAGCCCGTCATACTATTTTGCAATAAAAACGCAAAATAGGCACGGAGGGGACGACCCGAGGGGTAACCACCTAGCGAGTATAGGCAGGCCGAACAGGCCGAGATAGTCTTTAGCGACTGCATGTTCCTCGGGCCGGCCCCGGACGTTAAGTTCAGCTGTTCTATTGATAATTAGTATCAATCAGCCACCGATTAGAGACTGCAGCCGCTCGGATTTCATAATCAAGGGAGGCCTTGAAGAAAAGTTCCATGTGGAACTTTTCTTCAAGGCCTCCCCAGTGGTTCATCCCCGCTTACGCGGGGTTCTGCCGTCGTCCCCGTCAGCTCAGCAGCCAGTGCGGGGTTCATCCCCGCTTACGCGGGGTTCTGCTAAAGTCGTAAGAGATATTCAAGCATTGGAGAGGTTCATCCCCGCTTACGCGGGGTTCTGAAAATTAAATCTGTCATGATTAAGTACGATATTGGTTCATCCCCGCTTACGCGGGGTTCTGCACGCCTTGACCTTCCCGCGCGCCGCGAGGTCAGGTTCATCCCCGCTTACGCGGGGTTCTGGTGTCAAGATCAAAAACTATAGCGAAGGGCAAGGGTTCATCCCCGCTTACGCGGGGTTCTGGCCTAAAAGCAAAACAAAGCAGGTCTAAGGCTGGGTTCATCCCCGCTTACGCGGGGTTCTGTATGTGTGTGACACAGGTACATGAAGCTGTGTAGGTTCATCCCCGCTTACGCGGGGTTCTGATCAAAGCATGACTCAAACATGCTTTTTCTAACGGTTCATCCCCGCTTACGCGGGGTTCTGTCAGCAGCGGTGGCGTCATATCGTGGACTAACAGGTTCATCCCCGCTTACGCGGGGTTCTGCAAATGATGGTGCAGAGGGTGTGGGCCATCCACGGTTCATCCCCGCTTACGCGGGGTTCTGTGCACTGCTGGCGCGTGGCAGTCCGGCTGTTCCGGTTCATCCCCGCTTACGCGGGGTTCTGATGGCGAGGGTAAACTTTATAAAATTGTTCGTAGGTTCATCCCCGCTTACGCGGGGTTCTGTTGTGCGTTTTGCCGTCTATCTCTATCGCAATGGGTTCATCCCCGCTTACGCGGGGTTCTGCAAAAGGTACTGTCATGACTGCAATGCAACGTAGGTTCATCCCCGCTTACGCGGGGTTCTGCTCCGCTACGCGGGGCTTAGTGTTTTGTCACTAGGTTCATCCCCGCTTACGCGGGGTTCTGGCGAAAGAGGCCGAACAAGTAGAACTGCTCGAAGGTTCATCCCCGCTTACGCGGGGTTCTGGTGTCCTCTCTGGAACGAGAGGGAAGGCCGCTGGGTTCATCCCCGCTTACGCGGGGTTCTGTGGGAAAAGTTGTGGGATGGCGTGCTGGACTGGGGTTCATCCCCGCTTACGCGGGGTTCTGCCACAAGCAGTGTTTTGCCCGGGATCATACCAAGGTTCATCCCCGCTTACGCGGGGTTCTGCAGTTCCCAAGCGCCCGCAAACGCTTAGCGCGAGGTTCATCCCCGCTTACGCGGGGTTCTGGCTCAATCGCCAGCGCCTTAAGCCTGAAGCACAGGTTCATCCCCGCTTACGCGGGGTTCTGTGTGATAGAGCATTTTAATTCAGCCCTAACAACGGTTCATCCCCGCTTACGCGGGGTTCTGTTTCCGTGAAAACGCCTTCGCCCTTTTTCAAAAGGTTCATCCCCGCTTACGCGGGGTTCTGGCTACAGCAGAAGGCGCTGTCAAGATATCAGAAGGTTCATCCCCGCTTACGCGGGGTTCTGTGTACCGACTCGAAGTCCTGCAATTTGAAATAAGGTTCATCCCCGCTTACGCGGGGTTCTGCTTCGCAGACTTCAATTTGACCGCATTGCATAAGGTTCATCCCCGCTTACGCGGGGTTCTGCTTGTACACCTAACGCGGCGGCGATAAGCCCTGGGTTCATCCCCGCTTACGCGGGGTTCTGTGGTATCACGTCTAGACTATAGACGGCATTACGGGTTCATCCCCGCTTACGCGGGGTTCTGGTAAATCCAGCTGTTGCAAGGCTTTACACGGTGGGTTCATCCCCGCTTACGCGGGGTTCTGATGATAAAGTGCTAAGAGGTGTTATTACTACTGGGTTCATCCCCGCTTACGCGGGGTTCTGAAACGAAGGAGAATATAAATGAGATTTATTGGAGGTTCATCCCCGCTTACGCGGGGTTCTGGTCAAGCGCTTTTTTCGTTTTCGATTTTCATAAGGTTCATCCCCGCTTACGCGGGGTTCTGTTGGAGCGTACTATACCGAAGGAACAGGAATACGGTTCATCCCCGCTTACGCGGGGTTCTGTTTTTTCAAGCTATTCCATGACCTAGATAAAGGGGTTCATCCCCGCTTACGCGGGGTTCTGTAACATGCTCTCAGTGGTATGTCAAGCGTGAGAGGTTCATCCCCGCTTACGCGGGGTTCTGGGTATGTCAAGCGTGAGATTTTAACGTGAATCAGGTTCATCCCCGCTTACGCGGGGTTCTGTATGCAACGGCTTGTAAAAGCTGAGTTAGTGGAGGTTCATCCCCGCTTACGCGGGGTTCTGTATGAAAATGCTGTGGATAACGACGGTAACGGGGGTTCATCCCCGCTTACGCGGGGTTCTGTGACACCAGAAGACGAGCTGTTTAATGAAAAAGGGTTCATCCCCGCTTACGCGGGGTTCTGATTTCGCCGCGCTGGTTCATGGCTAGCGCGGTAGGTTCATCCCCGCTTACGCGGGGTTCTGGTAAGCAGTATATCTCTGCTACGGAAAGACTAGGGTTCATCCCCGCTTACGCGGGGTTCTGGCAAAAGTAACTTGCCATTCACCAGAAGTCATAGGTTCATCCCCGCTTACGCGGGGTTCTGTATCACAGGCGATCGCTTGCCGGGAAGATGCAAGGTTCATCCCCGCTTACGCGGGGTTCTGCCACTGCGTTCTCATAAAATCTCCACTTAGTCAGGTTCATCCCCGCTTACGCGGGGTTCTGGTTGGGACAAGCAAGCCTTACCGATATTAATCGGGTTCATCCCCGCTTACGCGGGGTTCTGGGGGCGCGCCCTTGTCGAGTCAATCATAGCGGAGGTTCATCCCCGCTTACGCGGGGTTCTGCCTTTCGGCGTGTGGCGTCAAGTGATTGAAGAAGGTTCATCCCCGCTTACGCGGGGTTCTGATCCTCCGCAGTCGAAAATCAGAAGCAAAAGAAGGTTCATCCCCGCTTACGCGGGGTTCTGACAACCCTAATCTCAACATCACTAAACGTAAACGGTTCATCCCCGCTTACGCGGGGTTCTGGTGAGTGTGGCAAGCTTCGAGGGTAAAGCGCGCGGTTCATCCCCGCTTACGCGGGGTTCTGTATGCAGGAAGCACCAGGCGTCCCATGAGTCAAGGTTCATCCCCGCTTACGCGGGGTTCTGCCTTCGCCGCTCTTTCAGCTGAGAACACGGCAAGGTTCATCCCCGCTTACGCGGGGTTCTGCTCCTTTCATCATATGAAAAAAGCCGCCCTCGATTGAGGCGCGGCTTTTACTGTTTACTATTCAGAGGATTAAGGGCATATTACACGCCCGAATTCACGATATACTTAGAGATATTCACGTCTTTAGCGTTTTTTATTGGCGCCGGCGGAATGCCTCTAAATTCGCACTCAAACCTGCCTTCTCTATCGACAAACGGGATCGTGTCGTCGGGGAGCGGACGTTTTGTTCTTTTATCGATAAAAGAAAACCGCCAGCCGTCCTGATTTTCAATGCATACACCTTCTAGCAAAAGCCCTTTAGCTTCTGCCTCTTTTTTTGCGACTGTTACGGCCTCGCGTATTGTTACTGGCATTTCCACTCCCCCTTACACAGGATTGCAGCATTCGATTATTTCCCCTGAGGGCTTTAAGTTATCTATACGACAAATAGAAGTCATCCCTCGCCTCACCTTAGAAAACCATGATACGCAATCTTTGTCGGCACTCTGAGGACATAGGTAGTGGATTTTCCCATTTACGTTTTCAACAACAAAAACATGAGCTCCGCGCACTTTCCAAGCTACATAAACGGTTCATCCCCGCTTACGCGGGGTTCTGTAACAAATATGGGAGAGTACACGAAAGGGACCAGGTTCATCCCCGCTTACGCGGGGTTCTGATAATGAAACATCGGAAGTGGAGGTATATGGAAGGTTCATCCCCGCTTACGCGGGGTTCTGTCCGTCTCGTGTATTCAGCCGGTTACAATCCCGGGTTCATCCCCGCTTACGCGGGGTTCTGGTAAAATAAAAACTAATGCCGTGAAGGCGGCAGGGTTCATCCCCGCTTACGCGGGGTTCTGCGGCGGAAAGAGGGCAAAAATGAAATACTACAAGGTTCATCCCCGCTTACGCGGGGTTCTGCTCTGTGAGGCGCGATCGCCAGAGACCCAGAAGGGTTCATCCCCGCTTACGCGGGGTTCTGTCCAGCCCGCTCTATCCCCCTATCCTCTAGTATGGTTCATCCCCGCTTACGCGGGGTTCTGCGCCCGTTCCGTTCACGGTGCCGGCAAAGACCAGGTTCATCCCCGCTTACGCGGGGTTCTGACCCATGAAAGTGCGTCGGGAATGACGCGCTGGGGTTCATCCCCGCTTACGCGGGGTTCTGTCGAGGCCTTCCGTGAGAGCGCAAAAACCCAAAGGTTCATCCCCGCTTACGCGGGGTTCTGAGCGAGGCGGTCTGTAAAAGTGACTGGGACTGGGGTTCATCCCCGCTTACGCGGGGTTCTGCGCTTTGGGCGCTAAGGAGGCTCAAAACTCAGAGGTTCATCCCCGCTTACGCGGGGTTCTGAGAGTCCATGAACCAAAGTATTCACACGATGTAGGTTCATCCCCGCTTACGCGGGGTTCTGCAAACAGAGCTTGCCGACTGCTCCAACATGACCGGTTCATCCCCGCTTACGCGGGGTTCTGAGGCTTTAGCCTTGCTGATGAGTGGCGATCTGGGGTTCATCCCCGCTTACGCGGGGTTCTGAACTTGCCACACTCACACCAAAGGGGCGCGCCCGGTTCATCCCCGCTTACGCGGGGTTCTGGGAGATGGACGAGGACTCCTATCAGTGGTGGGAGGTTCATCCCCGCTTACGCGGGGTTCTGGAGATTGAAGAACCAAACAATGAAGTGAAGACGGGTTCATCCCCGCTTACGCGGGGTTCTGCACACATATAATCATAAAATCAAGGTAGCACGAGGTTCATCCCCGCTTACGCGGGGTTCTGTGAGACCCGCTTTTAACAACCGTAATAACAACGGGTTCATCCCCGCTTACGCGGGGTTCTGCAAGAACCAAAAGCGGGGCGTACATCGCCGTGGGGTTCATCCCCGCTTACGCGGGGTTCTGGCGCTCGGTACCTGGTATAGCATGTCCCGCCTGGGTTCATCCCCGCTTACGCGGGGTTCTGTGATGCAAACACATTCTACCATAACAGCGCGCGGGTTCATCCCCGCTTACGCGGGGTTCTGCGGCTCTAGGCATTGCAGTGACTAGCGCCATAAGGTTCATCCCCGCTTACGCGGGGTTCTGCAAGGGGCAATGCATGTACAAATATTTAGACTAGGTTCATCCCCGCTTACGCGGGGTTCTGTAAGGAGGCCAAAACTCAGATTAATATTGATAAGGTTCATCCCCGCTTACGCGGGGTTCTGGATTATGACCTTGGAGCGTACTACGCCGAAGAGGGTTCATCCCCGCTTACGCGGGGTTCTGTCGTCATCGGTTTCATCTTGTTTACCTCCATAAGGTTCATCCCCGCTTACGCGGGGTTCTGTCTTTTTCGACCGTGATTGCATTGTATCATACCGGTTCATCCCCGCTTACGCGGGGTTCTGTCGGGTGCCTCCCCTCCCCCTTTCCACCACGACGGTTCATCCCCGCTTACGCGGGGTTCTGATCGCCGGAGGATCAACGCCGGCAAGCTGGGACGGTTCATCCCCGCTTACGCGGGGTTCTGCGACCGACACCAAGCGCGCTTTACCTACGAAACGGTTCATCCCCGCTTACGCGGGGTTCTGCGTGAATCCAGCCGGATTCAGTCAGGGCCTGCGGGTTCATCCCCGCTTACGCGGGGTTCTGTGCTTTGAGAACCAACCTTTTACATGCCTTGACGGTTCATCCCCGCTTACGCGGGGTTCTGCATGAGGGATTTATTTTACTCTCAACCCGAGAAGGTTCATCCCCGCTTACGCGGGGTTCTGGTTGAAAAATGGGAAAAAGCTTTAAAAAGAATAGGTTCATCCCCGCTTACGCGGGGTTCTGAGTCAGTAGCAGAGGTAGCCCCGTAGGCTAGCCGGTTCATCCCCGCTTACGCGGGGTTCTGGTACCACACTCTTGCGTGTCTGTCAATAGTGGAGGTTCATCCCCGCTTACGCGGGGTTCTGTTAGCCCAAATCGGTCAATTCGTGCTACGCTGAGGTTCATCCCCGCTTACGCGGGGTTCTGGAACCACCAGGCTTCCCATGAGTCAAAAAACAAGGTTCATCCCCGCTTACGCGGGGTTCTGCCAGGCATTCCGCCGCCTTGGCTCCCCGCTGGAGGTTCATCCCCGCTTACGCGGGGTTCTGCGCCGCCGTCGCAGGTGCAGCAGCTGACAACGCGGTTCATCCCCGCTTACGCGGGGTTCTGTAGTGGAACGCCGCAAGTCATGAGCGCGTGCAGGGTTCATCCCCGCTTACGCGGGGTTCTGAGCGGAGGTAGCCCGAAGGCTAAGCCTTGCTGAGGTTCATCCCCGCTTACGCGGGGTTCTGCTCAATGCTTTAATATCCATAGGCTTCATCTTGGGTTCATCCCCGCTTACGCGGGGTTCTGAAGCCTCGCAATCGCCTTCCATGTCGTGGCAAGGGTTCATCCCCGCTTACGCGGGGTTCTGGCGGCGTATGTCGGCGTCATGAGTCCAGCTGTGGGTTCATCCCCGCTTACGCGGGGTTCTGTGTTTCGGCATGACATCTTTAATCTTTTTAATCGGTTCATCCCCGCTTACGCGGGGTTCTGTGGAAGTCAAACAGGCTGGAAAAGTCAACGCCCGGTTCATCCCCGCTTACGCGGGGTTCTGCGCATGGCCTTGTCGTGGCCCATGCCTTCCATCGGTTCATCCCCGCTTACGCGGGGTTCTGACCCTCTTCAATGCTAATGTCTCTTCCGTAGGCGGTTCATCCCCGCTTACGCGGGGTTCTGCCTCGTAGTCTGTGAAGAAATATTCTTCACTGGGGTTCATCCCCGCTTACGCGGGGTTCTGCAGCCCCGAACTGCAGGACACCCCTGCGGGAAAGGTTCATCCCCGCTTACGCGGGGTTCTGACCCTCTTCAATGCTAATGTCTCTTCCGTAGGCGGTTCATCCCCGCTTACGCGGGGTTCTGTAACTCATCGGGAGCTCCCTGTCAAGCCCTCGAGGTTCATCCCCGCTTACGCGGGGTTCTGGACGCCATGCCTTCGGCGCTGTAGCTGTCTACGGGTTCATCCCCGCTTACGCGGGGTTCTGGAGATTGAAGAAGAAGAAGACGAAGTGCAGGTGGGTTCATCCCCGCTTACGCGGGGTTCTGGTGGCGATCGGTCCTCTTTCGACCGTGAGTGCAGGTTCATCCCCGCTTACGCGGGGTTCTGTATAGAGGAAGAAACATTTCACCACGTCGTGAAGGTTCATCCCCGCTTACGCGGGGTTCTGCATTGGGGCGGTGTGACAGCGGGGAATTTGATAGGTTCATCCCCGCTTACGCGGGGTTCTGTTTTTTGCCCCTATTCTGGAAGGGGGGCGGCTGGGTTCATCCCCGCTTACGCGGGGTTCTGCAAACACTGTCACTTCGTCGTCTTCCTCGACCGGGTTCATCCCCGCTTACGCGGGGTTCTGCTATTTTCCGTATGCCTTTCGGCAGAGCTTGAGGGTTCATCCCCGCTTACGCGGGGTTCTGGAAATTGAAGAACCAGATGATGAGGTGGAGGTGGGTTCATCCCCGCTTACGCGGGGTTCTGTTGTTTAATACCAGTGACGGCCCTTTTTCAATAGGTTCATCCCCGCTTACGCGGGGTTCTGACGGTGAAAGGTTTTTTGTCAGTGGATCGCCGAGGTTCATCCCCGCTTACGCGGGGTTCTGTCAGCTGCGCCATATCGTCATACTTCATTCCGGGGTTCATCCCCGCTTACGCGGGGTTCTGGCCGCGATCGGAGCCATCATACTTTTCAGAATAGGTTCATCCCCGCTTACGCGGGGTTCTGTCCGGTTCGTGTATTCGGCCGCCTGCAATCCCGGGTTCATCCCCGCTTACGCGGGGTTCTGAAGAGGCCGCCTTTTGGGCGACCTCTCTTTTTAGGTTCATCCCCGCTTACGCGGGGTTCTGCAAACGGAGGTACTGGGAATAGTAGCGGTAGTGGGTTCATCCCCGCTTACGCGGGGTTCTGTCCTCTTATTGCGGATAAACAGGAGCGCCAGGGGGTTCATCCCCGCTTACGCGGGGTTCTGAGAGTACCACGCGCAAAACTCAAAACACCGCAAGGTTCATCCCCGCTTACGCGGGGTTCTGGGCATTTCACCCTCAATCCCTCCCATCCAAAACGGTTCATCCCCGCTTACGCGGGGTTCTGGCACCGAGTCGCTTCCAGGCGCGCGGAACAGAAGGTTCATCCCCGCTTACGCGGGGTTCTGTTCAATCCAATTGCCCGCCGGGGTGCCTTTTAAGGTTCATCCCCGCTTACGCGGGGTTCTGAATACGCCAAGGGTAACATCATCGGCGTATGGAGGTTCATCCCCGCTTACGCGGGGTTCTGGGGCGATCAGGTCCTTTCTCGAACGTGACTGCAGGTTCATCCCCGCTTACGCGGGGTTCTGAAACCATGGACACTACAACACTTTTTAAAAAAAGGTTCATCCCCGCTTACGCGGGGTTCTGCCAGACTCATGAAACAACCCCCAATCCGTTTACGGTTCATCCCCGCTTACGCGGGGTTCTGTCACGCTCTCGCGAGTCAAATCAAGGGATTTTAGGTTCATCCCCGCTTACGCGGGGTTCTGTCCGAGAAGGCTTTTCATGGGGTTCCGCTTCCAGGTTCATCCCCGCTTACGCGGGGTTCTGTCCGATAATCTTCATTTATACCCTCTCCTTCGGGGTTCATCCCCGCTTACGCGGGGTTCTGTGCGATGACGTGCTTGTGCGTGCGTGCGTTACGGGTTCATCCCCGCTTACGCGGGGTTCTGCCATAGCGGCCGCCCGCGTCTTTCGCGGGATAAGGTTCATCCCCGCTTACGCGGGGTTCTGTTCACCACAGCGCGGGCATACAGGGTCATTCTGGGTTCATCCCCGCTTACGCGGGGTTCTGACGGAAACGCGGCGTACTCTAATAGCGCTGGTGGGTTCATCCCCGCTTACGCGGGGTTCTGGCAGCTGCTTCAAAGCCAGAAACAAACTACAAAGGTTCATCCCCGCTTACGCGGGGTTCTGGGCAAGTGAAAAATCGTGACCGGCTGTAGCACGGGTTCATCCCCGCTTACGCGGGGTTCTGAAAGGCAGCATTAGCCCGGATTGACCCGTCATCGGTTCATCCCCGCTTACGCGGGGTTCTGTTAAGTTGTCAAGCGCATATGTATGACTAAATAGGTTCATCCCCGCTTACGCGGGGTTCTGGCGTTGTAGCGTATGCGCTCGTTGTTGATCTCCGGTTCATCCCCGCTTACGCGGGGTTCTGACTCGGGGGTGAGAAGATAAAATGGCAAGTGAAGGTTCATCCCCGCTTACGCGGGGTTCTGGACAAGAAGGCACTGCGGCGGCTGCTGGACCGGGGTTCATCCCCGCTTACGCGGGGTTCTGCTTCCCGACCTGTCTTTAGCTTGCCACAGCCCGGGTTCATCCCCGCTTACGCGGGGTTCTGTCTGTAAAATCATTTCCAAGTAATGCCATTTAAGGTTCATCCCCGCTTACGCGGGGTTCTGGCGCGCATGTCCAAGTCCCGTCGGTAACTGGCGGGTTCATCCCCGCTTACGCGGGGTTCTGATGATTTGCGTGTAGCCGCGCCAATGGTCAGACGGTTCATCCCCGCTTACGCGGGGTTCTGTAACTCATCGGAAGCTCCCTGTCAAGCCCTCGAGGTTCATCCCCGCTTACGCGGGGTTCTGCTGTCGCCGCAGATGGGGCGATGACTTTTTTTAGGTTCATCCCCGCTTACGCGGGGTTCTGGATTGTACGAGGGGCGGACGGATTTCTGTCGCCGGTTCATCCCCGCTTACGCGGGGTTCTGTCTTCCATTTGTATCTACAAAACAGGATTGTTTTAAACACTTTTTACCACTGCGCATGCATATCAAAACTACGTACACTCCAAGAACCATCATCTTTTCATACGTAATATCGATGGAACAAATTTCACAGTCTCCCAAACAGCCCTACATCCTTGAACAAGGATCATGTTGACTATTTGATTTGTCCGGCTGCGCTTTTCCTGCTGTTTATCATTCTAACATACCGCGAATAGAAAAGACATCTCTCAAAGTAAAAAGTCTTCACCGTCGTTTCCACGTCACATTTTCAGCAAATCCATCATGTGCGCTGAATGAAACTCTCGATCCGTTTCAGAAGACCTAAGATGTGGTTACAGTTGCAATGACAGCGAAACTTGAAGCCGAACAGCCTCCGAAGCCGCTCGCACTGCGTGGAAACCATCGGAAGCGCACAGAACTCCTCTTGGATTCATTCCAAAGCAAGAGTCCGCGCGGCAGCGTAACTGTCTAGGCCAGCCAGCTCATTGCCCATAACATGGCCAAACTGGGACAGTCCGTTGTCGAAATTTGGCACAGAGCCTGTCACTCAGTCACTGCGATTGTCTCCTCAAACGCCGAAGATTCAGCGACGACAGTCGCTACTGCAGATCACGGCGTCAAAGGCAAACATGCTGGCTCATGACCAAGAGACAACAGAGGGGCGTTTTTTTCTCTCAGTCCAGCATCTCCAAGCGTCCCTATCACCTTTGCTCAAAAAATAGGCGCGAGGCCGGGGGAGAATCGGGCTTCCTCCGGCCTCGCGCGCTGTTTCTATTTCACCTCAAACTCACCCACAAAAATGCGGTCCTTCTTCTCCTTGAGGCGCATGGTGATCGATTGGCGGTGCTGGTTCGCGCGGCCCCAGTCGGTGAAGAAATCCAGCTGGATCGTGGTGGCCTCGCTGATAACCTGCTGGCGATGACCGAAAAAGTTCACTTCCACGCGGTAGATCCCGGGCTTGGCGATCCTGAGGGAATAATCCTCGGGGCCATAGCCCAGCGTGTTGTCGGGGGAGACGCGGCCGCCCTGATAGGTCAGCGCGTGACCGTAGTAGGCCTCTTCCGCATTGGGATCTGTCACATGCAGGTCCATGTCGGTGTTGTCGCTGTCCCAGGTCAGAACAACGCGCAGGTCCAGCGGCATGGCCTTGACAAAACGGCGGTCCAGAAAGGAGACGTCCACCGCGCCGGCGTGGCGGGCCGCGATGGCGTTGATCTCCGACAGGGCGATCACCTCGATGCCAGGGAACTGGCGGGCGAAGGTGCGCCGTACCACTTCATAGAGTTTTTCAACAGCTTCCTGAGGGCTGCCGGCGCGCTCCAGGGCCAGGCCGAGGTCTCGGAAAGACTGGGGTTCGTCGTCACACAGGTCCAACACTTTCCTGAAAATCACGACAGCCTGCGCCGCCCGGTCGGATTGAAGCAAGCGATAGCCCAGCACTCGCAGGATCTGGCGGTTTTCCAGGTCCATCTCGGCCAGGTTGGAAAGCACCCTGAGAGCCAGTTCTTTCTGCCCGCGCTCAGCCAGCAGGTCTGACACGTCAAGGAAAAAAGCTACGCTGGACTGGTAGTCGGGACGTTCGTCGAGATAAATCCTGTAAAGGTCTTCGGGACGGGCAGCTTTCATGCGGTCCCTGTAGGGGCTGTCGGGCGTCCAGGGCTGGAGCCGGATTACTGCTCCGCTCGGAGTTTCAGATTCGGGAGCCGGCGCCAAAGGAGCTCCTTGGACCTCCGAAGCGGCCGTCATCCGATCCTCGTCGGCCTGAGGGACGCCGCTGCGGGCACTAAAGAGGCTGCTGAACCCAAATCCGGAACGAAGACTGCCGGGTCTTGGCTCCGCCTCTTTTTTAGGCGGCACGTAAGGGCCTTTGGGGAACTCCTTTTCCCACCAGCTCTGATAATCGGCCCATTCCCGGGCGACACGGGCAAGCTTGTTTTTCTCGGTCTGGACGCCGGAAGTCATTTTGGAACGCAACCCATCCACAGCCTTTTTCAGCTCCGCCGGCGGCATGACGTCGTAGCGCAGATAGTCTTCGGCGCTATCCAGCACGATCAGCGAAGTCTCGCGGGTGGCCAAGCCGAAGGCTTTGCCCAGACGGCGGATTTCGCCCCTGTTCAGGCTGTACTCGCGGGAAAGCTCGTCGATCTTCATAGAGGCCCAGATCTGGAGGACGAAGTCCGACGTGGAAGCGCCGGAAGCCGCTGAAAGCGTGGAGCCTCCCAATTTTTCGCTCTTCGGGCCGTACAGCGTCACCGCGATGGGCCGGGAGGCGTCTTTGAGTGCTCCGGCCACAGCGATATACTGCCCCGGCTCCCGCCGGACCACCACGTCGGAAACGCCGCCGGAGACAGAAACCCGCGGAGCCGATGAGCTCAGGAGACGCCGCGAAGCGTCGGCAGGCTCCAGCTTTGTCAGGTCGATCAGGATCCCGCCGCTTTCTTCGCTCAGACCGCGGAGCTTGACAGCGTCGCCGCCGGCTGAGGACAGCACGGCATAGAGCGGCGCCTTCGGGGCTTTCATGGCTTCGGCACTGTAGTTATCGAGCCCGTCGGTGAAGAGCAGATACAGGTCGGAACCGCCGGAAGCAGTGTCGAAGCTTTGCAGCGACGTGGCGCCGTCGCAGGGCTCCGACTCCAGGGCCGCGCGCAGCTTTCGCCAATCGCCGCCAGTCACCTTGAACTCCCGGAGGGGAGACAGTGCGTCGCGGACCACCTGAAGCTGCACGTCCTGGGCCTTCAGCTCCTGAAAGAGGGCGTCCAAAAAGGCCAGTTCAGCCTCGCGATCCCGTTTCAATGCCGACATGGAAGCGTCCCAGAGGATCGTCAGGCGCTTCGGGCGGGGCAGAGCTTCATTTTCCGGCGCATCGGGAATTTCGGCGTAGAACCATGTGCCGCCGTCACGGCTTCCCAGGACGACGCCAATGTCTTTCTGTCCCGAAAACACGGCCTCAAAAGCGCGCCCCGTCAGCGCAAGGTCTTCACTCTCGGCTTTCATGACGCGGACCCCTTGGGCCTCGCTCACGTTCAGAGCTTTGAAGGGGTTCTGGCGGATTTCCACGTCGCCGGCGTCCCTCGCAGCCACTTCCAGAGAGCACTTTTCAGGGCGCTGGGCATAGGCCATGGGCATGACGTAAAGCCTGCGGCCGTCGGAGGTTCTGCCGAGGCTTTCGGTATAGGCAAGGCGTACTTTTCGCGTTTTGCCGGGCTGGAGGGGATAAACGCGCAGTTTGAAGCTGCCGCCCTGAGTGGCTTCCAGCAGCGCGGGGTCCACCTTCTGGCGGATCACCTCTTCAAAGACCTGGCGGCCCTTGTTCTTCTCGACGGGCACAGCGTCGCGCATCGCGCCGTCGAAGTCCAGGGCGAAGCCCGTCACGGCCTGGCCGTCCCTCAGCGGGAACTGCAGCTCCCCTTCGAGGATTCGGCTGTTGGGATTGTAAAAGGTCATTTCCACAGTAGTCCGGGCCAGGCTGCCCACGATCTCGGCCTTAAAGGCGAGCTCACGAAGCTCCACAGACCGTT
Source organism: Pyramidobacter piscolens (assembly GCA_004558205.1). Taxonomy (GTDB): domain Bacteria; phylum Synergistota; class Synergistia; order Synergistales; family Dethiosulfovibrionaceae; genus Pyramidobacter; species Pyramidobacter piscolens_A. The sequence continues at coordinate 11,404 of SFDM01000005.1, read as the reverse complement.
CGGCGCCTTTGGCCTCAAAACGAACGGGAGGAGGCTCGGGAACGGGCGGACGAGGGACGATGCCTGGCGCGGGCTGAGGACGAAGAGCACCGCCGCCCGGCTGCCCGCTCTCTCCGCAGTGCCCCGGCTGAACCATGAAAAAGCCTGACAGCAGCACGGCGCAGAAAAGTGTCAAGGGAAAAAATTTCATGTACAAAGAACCTCCTTTTAGGCGCGCAAAAACGCCAGCTTGTGGGTAAACGATAAAAATGTTTCGTTCTTAAAGTATTTTAACACAGCGCCAGAAAGCTTCGCATTGATGAAAACGCCAATTCAGCAGCCAACAAAACGTCAATTTCTCTGACCGGTGAAAACCCGATCAAGGGATTGATACTAGTTCACATTCAACATGCTTAATGTTAAACCGAAGATCAAAATCAAATGATTTCAACACAAAGGCTGAACAGAAAGGGCGTAAAGATCGCAAAGGAAAAACGAAGCCTAAATTATTAATCAAAAAACGAATTATTACGATGACAATTCATGCATTTTAATTGATTTAGCGGTTTAAAAAATCTTTCAAGGTTTTCCTTTGCGAACCTTTGCGTTGAAATCTTTTGACGTGGTTCTTCGATTTGATATTAAGCATGTCAATAGGGAATCAGTATGAATCGCAAAGTCCGCCAGGAACACAGAAAACGGGAGGGAATCCGCAGCTCCCTGCGGATTCCCTCCCGTCCTCCCTCTTTCAAGCGTCCGAATTCAATCCCTACGCGAAAAGGGCCTCTCTATGGGCCAGCACTTCCACGCCGGCCTGGCAGGCGGGGCAGAAGCAGTACTTGCCGCCCGAAGCCTTGACTTCCTTCGCTTTCGAGGCAAGCTGAGCCGCCGTTTCAGCGCCAAAAAGCTTCGCTCCGGCGTCGGAGCTGAAAAGCGCCAGCACGTCGTCGATACCGCAGATATCTTCCTTGAGTTCCCGCACCAGTTTTTCGGCAGCTTCCTTCTGAGCCGGCGACCCGACCGAGTCAAGCCACGCCTGCCCCGCCGCTTTCAGTTCCGCGCAGCAGCTCGGCGCGGCGACGATTTCCTTCACCTTCGCGGTAATTGTCTGTTTATCCATCTCATATCATCCTCTCCATTATTAGGATCTTTTTTTATTATACCACCCAGACAGGCTGACATAGTCTCGCTCTAACACAAAAAGAGCCGATCCTTCGACCGGCTCTTCAAGATATTCCGTTAAATTATGGTGGAGGTAAGGGGACTTGAACCCCTGACCTCTTGAATGCCATTCAAGCGCTCTCCCAACTGAGCTATACCCCCACGCAGCGTTCTGTCGGCTTCATGCCTCAAAACGACTTATGGATAATACCACGCCCTTCACAAAAAAGCAAGTGCCTCTTTAAGAAGGGCGCGCCGCAAATTTTAGAACACCACCTTGACGCCCAGCATCTGCGCGATCGTCACGGCCTGGGAGGGGCTTATTTTCAGGCCCCGAAGCTCGCTGAAAGAATCGGAAAACATGATGCCTTCGATCTCGCAATCCGAGAAGTCCATGCCCTTGAGCAGCGTTTTGAAGAAGTCGGCGCGGATCAGCTGAGTCTGTTTGACGGTCAATTTTTTGAATTTGCACTCCGCCAGAGAGCTTTCTTTAAGGAGGCACTCCGTTATCGCGCAGTTTTCCCAGAGGGAACGCGCGAAGTTGACGTAACACAGGGAGCTGCGGAGAAATTCGCTCTCCTTGAAGCAAGCCTGATCGAAATCAGAGCCGTCGCCCCTGCTGTCTTCGACGCGGCCTTGTTTCCAGTAGCTGCCAGCAAAGGCGCAGTTCGAGAAGTCGCAGTTTTTAAAGAGCGCGCCGTAAAAGCTGACCTTCGTAAAATGACAGCCTTCGAAGCAGCACTTGCGGAATTGGACGTTTTTCAGCTCCATCCGGCTCAAATCGACGCCCGTCAGGGTTTCCTTTTCAAAAAGACAGTCCTCCAAAAAACCGCCCTGGTCCAAAGCCTCCGCAATTTTCTCCGACAGCATGAGAACCGCCTCCCGCGTGCAATAATGATGGCCATAGCCGCGGCTGATATTTTACCGGCCGCGGCAAAACAACCCCGGAGACAACCAGTATCAGCCCCGCTCGCCTCTCCAATTCCGCCAAGCTTTGACGATCTCATACCAGAACACCGAGGCGGCGGCGAGAGCCAACGCTTCCAGAAACTGCGCGGCCGAAAGGGGCGCCAGCTTCAGAAAAGCGCACAGCGGCGAATAGAGAATCACGAGCACGCCCAGAAAGCTGCCCACGCTCACGGCCCACATCACCCAGTCCTTAGCCAGAAGCCGCAGCGCGGCCGCGGCGCTCAGGCACTCGGAGCTATTGACAATCACGAGGAACAGATTGGCGAGCAGCAAAATTACCAACCCCATAGAACGGGCCAGCTCGGCCGTCCCTCCCATATGGAGCGCGGCGCAGTAGGAGCCGAAGGTGGCGGCGAACATGGTCAGCCCCTGGAGCACGCTCTTGACCAAAATAGGGGCGCTCAGCAGCTTTGCGCCTCGGCGGCGGGGCGGGCGTTTCATGATATCGGGCTCAGCGGGCTGGCGCTCGAGGACGATGGAACAGGTGGGGTCGATAACCAGCTCCAGAAGCACCACGTGCAGAGGCAGCAGGAGCATGTCAGCGGGGGCGATGCCCATCAGGGGGGCCAGCAGCGAAGCGGCGGCGATGGGAATGTGAATGGAGAACACATAGCCCACGGCCTTGCGGATATTGTCATAAATGCGGCGGCCATCCCGCACGGTCTCCACGATGGTGGTAAAGTTGTCGTCCATCAGCACCAGGTCGGCGGCCTCGCGGGACACTTCGCTGCCCCGCCGGCCCATAGCGATGCCGATATCGGCGTATTTCAGCGCCGGCGCGTCGTTCACGCCGTCACCCGTCATGGCCACGATGTGACCGGCCTCGCGGAAGGCCTTAACGATGCGCATCTTGTGTTCCGGCACCACGCGGGAGAAGATGCTGACGTGCTCCACCTTGGCCCGCAGCTCTTCGTCGCTCATATGGTTCAGCATATCGCCGGTGACGACGGTATCGCAGTCCGGCAGGCCGACTTTGCGGGCGATGGCGGAGGCCGTGGCGCCGTTGTCGCCGGTGATCATAACCACACGGATCCCGGCTTTGGCGCACAACGCCACGTCCTCTTTGACGCCCTCGCGGGGCGGGTCGGCCAGCCCCACAAGGCCCAGAAAGGTCATGCGGCAGTCCTGAAGCTCCGAGGGAGCCTCTTCGCCTTCGTTCAGCCGCTGTGAAGCCACGGCAATCACCCGCAGGCCTTCCTCGCCCATGGAGTCCACACGGCGCAGGATCTCACCTTTTTCCTGCCCGCCGAGGGCGCAGACCGTCAGGATCCGTTCGGGCGACCCCTTGGCGGCGATGGTGCGGACGCCCTGTTTCTCCCAGAGGTGCCCCATCATCTTCAGCTCGTTGGTGAAAGCGTACTCCTTCAGCAAAACGCCCTCAAAGATCTCTTCGGGCGGCAGGCCCCTTTTGGCACAGTAGCCGAGCATGGCCTTCTCCATGGGGTCGTAGGTCTCAAGCTCGCAGCCCATGCCCATGACGCGGCACAGCTCCTTTTCGTCGCCGCCATAAGCCCAGAGGCTTTGCAGCGTCATCTGGTTCATGGTGATGGTGCCCGTCTTGTCCACGCAGAGCACCGAAATGGCCCCGAGGGTTTCCACCGAGGGCAGGCGGCGCACCAGAGACTGCTTTTTGGCAAGGCGCCAGGCCCCCATGGAGAGAAAGACCGTCAGAATGACGGGGAACTCCTCGGGGATCATGGCCATGGCCAGGGTGATGCCCGACAAAACGCTCTCAATCAGGCGCTCGCGCAGAGGATGGTCCGAGATGTCCAGATAGGTGACCAGCATCACCATCAGAAAGAGTGCGCCAGCTATGAGCGCACAGGTCTTGACAAGGCTGGCGGTCTGCTTTTCCAGCGGCGTAGGCCGGTCGGGAGCTTCGGCCACGTGGGTCCCGATCTTGCCGTATTCAGTGGCGCGGCCAGTCTTCTCCACCTGTACCAGGGCGCTGCCCTGGGTGACCAGCGTTCCGGCGTAGCAATAATCTTTGCGCCAGTAGTCCTTCGCCGCGTCAGCCTCGCCCAGAGGAACTTTCCAGACGCCTTCGGCCTCGCCGGTGAGCGACGACTCGTCCACGCAGAAGTCGCTGCACTTGGAGATAAAACCGTCAGCGGGGATTTTGACGCCCTCGCAGAGGATCATCAGGTCGCCGGGCACCAGTTCCTCACTGGCGATCTTCGTCTCCGCTCCGCCGCGGATCACCGTCACGTGGGGCGCCGAAAGGTCCTTCAACGCCTTGAGCGTCTTATCGGTCTTCCACTCCTGAACCACGTCAATGCTGATGATGGCCACCACAGAGACCAGCATGATCGCGCCGTCCCTGGGCTCGCCCAGGATAAAGTAGATCACGGCGGCCGCCAACAGCAGCAGGAACATGGGCTCGCTGACGATATGCAGTATTTTTTTGAAGAAGCTCATCTTCTCCAGAGGAACCAGCTCGTTCCGCCCGTACTGAGCCTGCCGCAGCTTCACTTCCGCCGCGGACAGCCCCTGCTCCGCCGTTCTTATTTCCGTCATACAAAAACCCCCTCACTAAAACCTCAGGCATTGCGATAACTCCATGGCACCCGATCCGGCGCGGCTGTTCCCAACAGTCAGGTACAAAAAAAGGCACGCCTGCGGGAACGTAACGTCACTGTCCCGCAGATGTGCCTTGAAAAAGTCATCCGCTGCCGCCCCGGGCGGCCCGACCACACGCGCTTTCTTAAAAAGCGCATCGCCTGCTCAGTTTGTACTGTTGATCGCGCACTCTCTGAATTACAAGAATGTAATGCAGTGCAAAGAGATATTTCAATGGAGGCTATTTTGTCCCTTCAAAGGACTTGGACATAATATCATGCCTGTTTTAGAAATGCAATCTGAAAAACAGGCCTTGCGGCGGCGGTCAAAGCGGGGGCAATAGGGGTATAATGCCGTTGAATCACGCTGAAGGAACGCATTCTTGCGCGCAGGAGACAAGGAGGAATCAATCGATGAACTACGAAAATTTAATGGCCCGCGCCGCCTCGATTTTTAACGCGGCGCCCGAAAACACGGTGACCGCCGAGGACGCACTGAGGCCCGATCTGGCGGGCATGAAAATCTACGACGAGCCGATCTGCGGCGTCGCCGCGGCTGGCGACCCCTTGTTCGGCCAGCTGAAACGCCCCGAAATCGTGGGGCCGGAATCCATGACGCCGCAAGAGTGGAACGCCGGCGCGCGGAGCGTGCTGTCCTTCTTCTTCCCCTTCACGGAGAGGGTCAGGCAGTCGAACCGCCCCGCTGGGAACCGCAGGCCGGGAGCGCCAGCCTCGGACGAGTGGCTGCACGGGAGGATCGAAGGGCAGATGATGCTGAACGCCTTCGGGAAAGCCCTGTGCGAGATCCTGAGAGCCGAGGGATTTTCGGCGGTGTGCCCGTCCATCGACAGCCGTTTCAGGAAAACTTCGCCCTACGCGTCCAACTGGTCAGAACGCCACGCGGCCTACGTCTGCGGCCTGGGAACCTTCGGGCTGTCCCGTGGCCTGATCACGCGCAAAGGCATGGCCGGACGCTTCATCAGCGTCATCACCTCGGCGGAAATCCCGCCCACGCCGCGGGAATACGCCGATCCCTTCGAATACTGCATCATGTGCGGGAAATGCCAGGTCAACTGTCCCGCCGGGGCGATCGACATCTCGAAGGGCGTCGTGAACGGCAAGGACCAGCTGGTCTGCGGCCCCTTCCTCGACAAGTCCAGGCTTCCTCCCCACGGGCCTCACCAGAGAGTCAGATACGGCTGCGGCAACTGCCAGGTGGACGTCCCCTGCGAAAGCGGAATACCTCTGAGCGCTCGCCGCCGCAAAAAGGATTCCTAAAGGCGCGCGAAGGGCGATCCACCGCGTACCAGAGCGTTTTTTCCTTTTACAGCAAGCTCCCCATAAAAACGCCATAATTCGCAAAAAACTCACCGGCCACGGCAGCGTTCAGTTCCTTCGCCAACCTCAACGCTTCGGGAAAATCGATTATCTTTACCGTCCGTCTCTTCCCATGCCTTAAGCAAAGATCCCGAAATATCACCGCGCCATGGGGGTCAGCGCCAGGAAGCAGCGATCCCGCGGGCCCTTTTCCTCGCCGAAGAAATCGAAAAAAGTGAAATTGTACAGGAACCGCTCCGCGCCGTAAACGCCGTAGCCGTCTTGATTGTGGTCGGTGGTGTCGAAAGGGTCGGCCACGATGATCACGTCGTCGCCGGGATAGTCGGTGCCCATGTCGTCGTAGCCGATGATGACCTGCCAATGGCCGCCCCAGTCGTTCCAGCCCACGATCACGGGAACTCCGTCCCGCAGGCGGCGCCGCAAGAAAGCCGCGTCGACAGCATCGGGATTGGCGGCATAGTCATAGGTGCTTTCGATCTTGAAGCCGCCCACTTTCTGCGCCATCTCGATCATCTGATCCAGGCAGGTTCCCTTGTGAAGCGCCGAATGGTCGCTTCGCAGAGCCGCCAGAGTCTTCTCGTTCCAGTCCCCGCGCCGGCCGTAATGCTGCAGGACCATCTCGAGGCAGGAGACGCCGCAGGACCACCAGGTGGTCTGCTGGATGGTCTGGAAGCGGCGCAGGATCGAAAGCGTCTTCGTGGGCTCCGCGTTGTAGAAATCCACACGGCTGAAATAGGGAGAGCCGGCGTGGTCGCCCATGCGTTCCACTTCGTGGGCCCCCTGGTCTTTCAAATCCACGGCGTAAGCCATCTTCATCTCGTCCGAATAATTTCCGCCAGACCGAAGCCGCGCGATCTCAGCGCGCTGCCACGCTGCCAGCGCGCCCAGCGCCGCCGCAAGGCAGCAGAGCGCGGCCGCGGCCCATTTCATTCCTTTTTTCATCGCTATTTCCTTCCTTTTCCTATTTTGGGGCGTCACTTTACAGACTTTGATTTCCTGCGGCAAAAAAAGCGATTGACTTAGAGCCGGCTGTCAGCGTTAGGATAGCCGCAGCGAAGAAAAAAGCCCCTTCGCGGGCCACGCCGCGTCACTTTCCCGCGCCGCGCAGATGCACCGCGTCAAACGCGGCCTTCACGTGCCGGATGTCCTGAGGCACGTCTTCTTCTTTGATGGAGTATTTGACGTCTACGGTGCCAGCTTTCTCCGCCTGTTCAAAGAACCAGCAGCGGTATCTCACGTCGTCGTAAAGCTCCCTGGCCGCCTGAAGCTGCTTTTCAGCGACCTTCAGCCGCTCTTCAAACATCTGCCAGCGCTGAGGGATCGTGGAGTCGCCTTCCATATAGAGCTGAACGAATTTGGCGATTTCCTTGAGGGGCATGCCCGTGGACTTGAGGCACTGGATAACAGAGAAAAGTTCCAGGTCGCTTTCTTCGAAGACACGGATACCGCTGGGCGTCCGCTTGACAAAGGGCAGCAAGCCTTCCTTGTCGTAATATCGCAGCGTGTAGGGCGATTCATGGATAATTTCGGCGATTTGGCCTATGGTGTAGGACACAGCTCATGCCTCCTGAATTTATGATCGACCAGAAACAGGTCTAACGTGCATGTTCATTATATACCCAAAAGGGAAGAGGATAAAAATAAAACTTTCATGGCAGAGAAAAATAGGAGTGATGTTGATGGCGGCGGAACTGGCAGCGATCGGCGCCGGAGCTGGGGCACTGCCGCTCAGGACGCCTGAGGGCAAAATGCCCATGGTGCATTGGGCTATCCTTGAAAGCGTGCCTGGGAAGATGGATGAAATGATGGCCATCGGCGCACGGACGGTGGCGCTGGCGACGGCCGCGGAAGCAGGGACCTACGCCCTCTACGGCGGCAGAGACAAGAACAGGCCGGATGTCTTCCGCCTGCTGGAAATCTATGAAAACGAAGAAGCCTATCGGGTACACAGGGCAAGCGCCGGTTTCAAGCGGTATCAAACCGACAGGGCTTCTATCCTGGCCCGCCTAGAAATTCTGGAGACGGACCCCATCGCCCTGGAGCAGAAAACCTCGGGGCAGGGGCGCCTTGTCCGTATGCAGTTCCTGGAAATCAGGCCCGAAGGGCTTAACAAGTACAAAACGCTCCTCGCCGCGGAGATGCGGCGGGCCGTCGGGGCGGAAGAGGGAGTCATGGGGCTCTTCGCCACGGCGGAAAAGGACAGGCCGAACAGGATCCGCACGTTCGAGATTTACGCCGACAAAGAGGCCTATGAAAAATACGCCCGGAGCGAGTCCTATAAAGCGTATCAGGACAAAACGACGGCTTTTAAAATATATCAGAGCTCTATTGAGAACCAGCCCACCCTCATTCAGCTGACGAAAAAGGGCCTGCGGGGCGAACAGCAGGAGTAAGGCGCGCCAGGGCACGCCCGCGCGAAGGCCGGCACGCTTCGGTCCCTGAAATGGAATTTACCAAGAACCTTCGAGAAGAGAGGAAAAAACAATGAAAAAGAATTTAGGTCCGCTTTTGGCGCTCTACCCTACTCCGCTGGTGATCCTGGGAACCATGACCGGCGGCAAGCCCAACTGGACTTTAGTCGCCCACGTGGGCGTCATCGGGCACGATCGCCTTATGGTGAGCCTGATGAAGACCCATTACGCGGACAGCTTCATTCGTGAAAACAAGCGCCTTTCGTTAAACATCGTCACAGAAAACATCCTGGAAAAAGCTGATTACGCAGGCTGCCATTCGGGCGCGCAGACGGACAAATCCGACCTCTTTACCTGGCAACCGGGAGAAGCTGGAACGCCGGTCATCGACGATGCCAAGCTGGTTCTGGAATGCCAGATGGAGGACATTTACAGCCATCCCATCTTTGACAATTTCATCCTGAGGATCTTGTCCACCCTGGCGGAGGAGTCGATTTTAGGCCAGGACGGTAAAATCGACTACGGCGTCTTCAAGCCCGTGCTCTTCGAATTCCCTACCTATAGTTATCTGACCACGGGAGAGATTCTGAGCCCCTGCCGGAAGATGCATCGGGCTTCTGAAAACCGGGCGGGGCAGATGTAATAGGCGGGACACTGCGGCAGTTTTAAATCTAGAAAAAACGTACAGAAACAAATTGACCTGAAAAGGCTGAAGAAAGAGATAGGCTCCCGAGAGACTCCTTAACGGCCAATCTCCCCGCTTCAAAATATGACCTGCCTTCTCACTATAAAGAAGGCTCAAGCCCTAGTATCACCGGGGCTTGAGCCTTCTATTCGTTCAGTATTGAGTTATGGTGGAGGTAAGGGGACTTGAACCCCTGACCTCTTGAATGCCATTCAAGCGCTCTCCCAACTGAGCTATACCCCCACAACGCCGGACTGTCTTCCAGCCGGCGAGTTGCATTATAATAGTTTCGTCTTTTTCTGTCAACGGCGACTTTTGGCGAAAATGGAGCGAAAGATGATACAATTTAAGGGTTAGAAGCAAAGTGAAAGGAGTGTTCTCGTGATTATAAAAAGATTAAGCGCGCTCTGGGCGGCGCTGGTGCTCGTTCTGGCGGGAGCGCCGGAATGCCTGGCTGACGTGCCGCGCAGCATGGTGCTGGGGGAACTCATCAAAGTTCTGGAGCTCCCCATGGAAAAGGGAAAGGCTTTCGGCGACGTGGACAGGGATTCGCCCTACGCGGCGGCGCTGGAATCAGCGCTCTCCATGGGGATCCTTTACCCCGCCGACGACTTTTCACCCGAGATCGCCGCCACCAACGCCGAGACGCTGATGTTCGCGCTCCAGGCCATGGGCTTCCGCCACGAGGCGGAGATCGCGGCGTGGGCGCTGCCGCCCGAGGATGATCAACTGCCCGGATACATCAGAGGCTACGTGGCGCTGAGCAAGGCGCTCACGCCCGCCGCGCCCGCAAGCGTCACCAAGACCCCCTGGGAAAACACCACACCCGAACAGCTTCAGGAAGTGCTGCGCTGGGCCTCGTCGTGCCACAGTACGGTGCTGTGGGATCACAAAATCATCCGTCCCGAAGGAACGCTGAGAATCCACAGGGAAAACGTGGGCCGCCCGCCCTCGGGCTGGAGGGTCCTTCTGAAGGTCTTTGAAGAGGAAAAGGACGCCCGGCTGTTCGCGAAACAGAACGCCAAGCGAGGCAAGCTGGACGTGATCTTCGTGGACTGCGGCTACTGGGTCGCCACGCCTCTCGAGAAGGACCGCAGGAACGCGGTAAACATGCTGAAACGCTTCAAAAACATTCCCGAAGCGGCCATCGTTCCCGCCGAAGGCGTCAGCCGGGCGCTTTTCTGGACGTCTTTCACGCCCGCCTCCCTGGCGGACGTGAAAATAGTCACCGCGCGCTCTCTGGGGTCGAACATGGCCAAGCTCTCAAAGATCGCCGCGGGGGCCAAGGCCCTGGCGGCGGTCAACGGCGGGTTCTTCTCGGGAAGCCGCCCCATCGGCACGCTGATCATCGATGGCCTCCCCGTGGTGCTCCCCTATCAAAACCGTTCCATGGCCGCATGGAATGACCGGGCTATGCAGTTCGCCGGCGGAGAGTTCCGCGCGCGGGTTTCCGTGGGGGGAAGCCCCCTGACGCCCGTGCTGATCAACGAGCCGGTGCCCTACGGGCGGCTCGGCATCTTCACGCCGGCGCTGGGGACAGCGCTGACTCGGCTGGGAACCAACGGGACGGCCTACAGGATCGCCGGCGGCAAGGTCGCCGACGTCCGGCCGGCCATGGGCTTGCGCGGCGCCATGGCTGCGGGGGAATGGATCCTGGTCAGCCGCGACGGGAACTTTTCGGCCCAGGTCGGCGATATCGCCAAGCTGGAATATGAATGGCGGGAAGACAGCGTCATGGCCATGACCAACGCGGTGCAGGCCGGACCCCTGCTCTTTTCGCCCGGACGGACGTTCAGCGAGGAAGGCTTCGGCGAGGGTATCATCCAGTACCGCCACCCGCGGACGCTGCTCGGCTGGGACGGCAAAAACATGGTCTGGATCGTGGCCGACGGGCGGTCTTCGTGGCACAGCCAGGGGCTGACTCTGAGCGAGGCGGCCTGGCTGGGGCGGAGCCTGAAGCTGAAATCGCTGCTGAACCTGGACGGCGGCGGCTCTTCGGAGCTCTGGTGGAACGGTCGCGTGGTCAACGCCGTATCCGACGCCCGCGAGCGCTCCCTGCCCTACGGCCTGGCGGCGCCCGTCAAATAACGGAAAAAGCGACAAAATACAAAAGAGCTTTCAAAAAACAAGAAGAAACAAAAATTAGGTCAGCAATGCCCGCCTGTACGCACGGCCGAGTTTCCCCAAATAGCCGCATGCGTCTTATACTAATTATCAATGTGCGCCCGTGAAGCGCTTTGCAGAGAGTCTCCAAGGAGACCTCAGTTGAAGAGGGACTGTGATGCCAACCAACTAACCGGAAG
>SFDM01000029.1 GCA_004558205.1 Pyramidobacter piscolens | reverse complement strand
ACCGGAGGCGTACTTGACGTACTCCGAGGATTGCCTCGGGGAGAGTTCCGAGCAGCTGGGACGTTTAGCGAGTGACGCCGGTAAACGGCAATTTATCTGCGTTAGCAGATTCGCGGCAGTATTTCCCCTATGGGCATATCAATGATCCGCGTGCCGCCGATGGGGGTTTTCATGCCTGCCAGGCCGCCGTGGGCCTTTGTGACGGAGCCGATCAGCGCCGCTTCCCGCCCCAGGGGGTGGTTTTTAAGCAGGCTGAGGATTTTGTCGGCTGCCTGGGGCGCGCAGGCGATCAGCGCACAGCCTTCGCTGGCCAGGTAGAGAGGATCGAAGCCCAAAATGCCGCAGATGGCCTCCACCGAGGGATGAATCGGAAGGGACGCTTGGTCGATTTCCATGCCCAACCCCGTGGACTCGGCCCATTCGCAGAGTACGGTGCCGAGGCCGCCGCGCGTGCAGTCGCGCATGCAGTGAAGCCCTTTAAGGCCCAGCAGCGGTTCCAGCAGGGGCCATAGCGCGGCGCAGTCGCTTTCGAGGCCGCCCAGGTCGAGGCCGTAGCGCAGCGCCGCGATGACCGAGCCGTGGCGTCCCGGCGACGTGGTGATGATCAGCGCGTCGCCGGCCGCGAGGTTCTTCATGCCAAGCTCGTTTTTCGCCGCGCGGGTCCCAAGAGCCGTGACGTTCAGAAAAAGTCCCTCGGCCGCGCCGCGGGGCGCCACTTTCGTGTCGCCCGCCACGAGCGACACCCCAAGCTGCTGACAGAGCCGGGCCGCGCTGTCGGCGATTTTGAACAGCTCTTCCCGGGGAAAGCCTTCTTCGATGATCATGCCCAGCGTCAGCCAGCGCGGGCGGACGCCTCTGACGGCCAGGTCGTTGGTGGAGCCGCAGATCGACAGGTGCCCCATGTCGCCGCCTGGGAAAAAACGGGGCGACACGGTGAATCCGTCGGTGGTGACGGCCAGGTCCGAGGAGATAAAAGAGCAGTCCTCATAGCCGCCTTTCTGCCCGTCGCTTGCGCCGAAGCGGCCGGCCAGTTCCTGAACGAGGCGGGAGGTCAGGCGGCCGCCGCTGCCCTCGCCCAGCGTGATCACTTCACTCATAATTTACCTCCTTGACTGCCCCAGCGATACCAGGCGCAGCAGCTGCCCTCCGACGAAACCATGCAGGGGCCGACGGGGGACTGGGGCGTGCAGGCCTTTCCGAAAAGAGGACATTCCATGGGCGCGATCCGCCCGCGAAGCACGTCGCCGCAGCGGCAGCCCGGAATGGGCGACGACAGGACCGGCGCGAGCCCGAGTTTTGCGCGGGCGTCCCTGTGGGCGTAGGCGCTCCGCAGCGCCAGCCCCGACAGAGGGATGGCCCCAAGGCCGCGCCACAGGCCGTCGCAGGGTTCGAAACACTGATCGATCAGCCTCCGCGCCAGAGGGTTGCCCTCGGGGCGGACTCCCCGCGGGTAGGCGTTGACCACCTGGGGCTGTTTTTCGGCGATCTGCAGCGCCAGAGCCGTGACCGCCAAAAGGATCTCTTCTCCTTCAAAGCCGCCGACGGCGCAGGCTATGCCGTATTTTTCGGGCAGAACGCGGTAGGGTTCCAGACCTATGATCGTGGAGACGTGTCCCGGCAGCAAGAAGCCCTTCACCTTGATCTGGCTGTCCTGGGCCAGGAGTTCCAAGGCCGGCAGGACTCTTTTGTGCTGGACCAGGACGGAGACGTTTTTCAGGTTTCGCTTTTCCGCTTCCATTATAAGAAGGGACGTTTGAGGCGTGGTGGTCTCAAAGCCTACGGCGAAGAAGACGAACTCCTTCCGCGGCTCGGCGCCGGCCAGGGGGAGCATGTCCATGGGGCTCAAAAGAACGCGCACATGGCCGCCGCGCATGGAAGCTTCCTGGAGCGAACCGCCGCGTCCGGGCACTCTGAGCATGTCGCCGTAGGTGCAGAGCACGCAGCCCTTCCGCAGGCAGACTTCGACGGCCTGGTCCACGTCACCCTGGTCGGTGACGCAGACGGGGCATCCCGGCCCCGACAGGAGCTGAAGCCCTTCGGGCAGCAGCGATCTCAGACCGCTTCGGAAGATCGAGACAGTGTGGGTGCCGCAGACTTCCATAAGACGAAAGGGGCCCGTCTTCCTGACAAGCGCCGCCAGCGCCGCCGCGGCCGCCTCCGCATTGGGGAAACCGGCGTTTTTAAAAGGGGAGCGCTCCGTCATCGCCGGCTCCTTCCCTGATCTGGTCCCAAAGCTGTTCCAGCTCCTTTGAATCCTGTTCGCGCACCTTTTCAATGGCGAATCCCGCGTGGACCAGCACGAGGTCGCCCACGGCGGGGGAATCGAGAAAATCGACGTGGATGCTGCGGCGCACGGGACCGGCCGCCGCGACGGCCGTTCCGTCGCCGTTCAGTTTTTCTATTCTGTGGGGAACCGCAAGACACATGGTATCATTCCGCTCCTTTCAACCTAACCGCACCATTATACATCAAGGCGGCTTTTTGTGAATTTGAGCTAAATGTAGCGTGAAGTCTGAATATGGAAAAATTATAATGAAAAAAAATAATTTGCTTGCTTTGCGGCTTGGCCTCCTCTATAATGCTTCACACCACGTAGTGTGAATAAGTTGTAGATCTGTGAGGCCGCTTATTGCATTACGGTATTTTTTTACCCTTTTATATTGGAGGCGGTTTTATGTCAAGTGAAGAGAAGCAGGGGAGAGGCCAATGGGCGTCTAAGTTTGGATTCCTGATGGCGGCGATCGGTTCGGCGGTAGGCCTGGGCAACATCTGGGGCTTCCCCTACAAGATGGGCAAGGGCGGCGGCGGCGCGTTCCTAGTGGTCTATTTGGCTCTGGTGATCCTGGTAGGCGTCATGGTCATGCTGGGCGAGCTGGCGATTGGCCGCAAGACCAAAAAGGGCGCGGTCGGCACCTATCGCGAGCTGGCGAAGAAGTATACCTGGGTGGGGTATATGGCGGTCATTTCGCCGTTCCTGATCCTGGCCTTCTACAGCGTGCTGGGCGGCATGGTGCTGAAGTACATGGTGTCCTTCGTCCAGGCCATGTTCAACGGCGGCGCGAACTTTGCGGGCGTCACGAGCGGAGCTTTCTTCGGCGGCTTCGTCTGCAACGCCCCGGACATGCTCCTGTACTTTGCGCTGTTCCAGGGCCTGACGCTGGTCATCGTCATGGGCGGCATTGAAGCGGGCATCGAGCGTTTCAGCAAGTTCGCCATTCCCGCGCTGGCCATGATCCTGCTGGGGCTGATCTGCTACGTGGTGACCCTTCCGGGCGCTATGGCGGGCCTTGAGTTCATGTTCAAGCCAAACTTTGCAGTGTTCTCCGATCCCTCGGTAGGCTTTTTCAGCGTCCTGAAGTCGGCGGCGGGGCAGATGTTCTTCTCGCTGTCGCTGGGCATGGGCATCATGATCACCTATGGCTCCTATCTGTCCAAGGAACAGGACCTCTCTCGGGAGATGTATCTGATCCCTCTGGCAGACACCATCGTGGCGATCATGGCAGGCATGGTGGTTATGCCCGCCTGCTTCGCCTTTGGCCTTCCTCCGAAAGCGGGTCCCTCACTGCTCTTCGTCTCTTTGCATGAAGTTTTCGTCACGGGTATGGGCGGCACCGTGGGCGCCTTTGTGGGCGTGGCTTTTTATTTCCTGGTCTTCCTTGCGGCCATCACCTCGTCGGTGTCGCTGCTTGAAGTCAGCACCACTTTCATGCTCGACCGCCAGGCCGAGCGCGGCAAAAAGCCCAACCGTACGGCCATGACCCTGCTGATGGCGGGGCTGATCTTCCTGGTGGGCATCCCCGTGGCCCTTGACGGCCTGGGCAGCAACGTGGCCGGCGGCGCCGTGATGAACAGCCCCGGCGTCATGATGGGCATGAAGACGATCCCCGTGGCGGTAGACTGCTGGCTCGACTTCTACGACATGCTCTCCGAGGGCGTCATGATGCCCTTGGGCGCTCTGATCATGAGCCTCCTGATCGGCTGGAAGTGGGGCATCAAGCTCCTCGCCGAGGAAGTGGAAGTCACTCCCGGCGCGAAGCTGAACGGCCAGTGCCTGATCAGCTTCTGCTTCAAGTTCGTCGTTCCCGTCATCCTCTTCCTGGTCCTCTGGGCTCAGCTTCAGGATTTCGGCCTCGTTTAAATAAAGAAAGGGTCTTCTGAGGCCTTTAATCGGTCTTTTTAGAGCGCGCAATCCCCAGAGTTCCTGCCGGCAAAGAGCCATTGGGGTTGCGCGCTTGTTGTACCAGAACGAATCGGATTTGAAAATGCAACGAACTTTGTGGCAGAATGCCTTGGGCGTTTTCAGCGAGTGAAGAAATGAGGCGAGGTATATGACAGAAGAGAAAAAAGTGGTGCATAGAGGCCAATGGGCGTCGAACTTCGGTTTTCTGATGGCGGCGATCGGTTCCGCGGTCGGGCTGGGCAACATCTGGGGATTCCCCTATAAGATGGGGAAGAACGGCGGTTTTGCCTTTCTGATCGTCTATCTGGCGCTGGTGCTGCTGGTGGGCGTCGTAGTCATGCTGGGCGAGCTGGCGCTTGGCCGCAGAACCGGCCAGGGCGCCGTGGGCACCTACAGGACCCTGGCGAAGAAATACACCTGGGTGGGCTACATGGGCGTGGCCTCGGGATTCTTCATTCTCGCCTTCTACAGCGTGCTGGGCGGCATGGTGCTGAAGTACATGTTCGCCTTTGTTCACGCCATGTTCAACGGCGGGGCGAACTTCGCCGGCGTCAAGAGCGGCGCCTATTTCGGCGGCTTCATCTGCGACGGGCCGGGCATGCTGTTTTACTTCGCGCTCTTCCAGGGGCTGACGCTGCTTATCGTCATGGGCGGCATCGAGCATGGCATCGAGCGATTCAACAAGATCGCCATTCCCGCCCTCGCGGCCATTCTGGTCGGGTTGGCGGCCTACGTCTACACCCTGCCCGGCGCCAAAGGCGGCTTCGAGTTCATGTTCAGCCCCAACTTCTCCGTGTTTTCGGATCCCGAGATCGGCTTCTTCAAGGTGCTCAAGACGGCGGCGGGCCAGATGTTCTTCTCGCTGTCGCTGGGCATGGGATGCATGATCACCTACGGTTCCTACTTGACGAAAGACCAGGACCTTTCCAGGGATATGTACCTGATCCCTCTGGCGGACACTATCGTGGCCGTTTTGGCCGGTATGGTGGTCATGCCCGCCTGCTTCGCCTTCGGACTGGCTCCCGCTGGCGGCCCCTCTCTGCTGTTCGTGTCTCTGCACGAGGTGTTCGTCTCGGGCATGGGTGGCGCGGGCGGCGCTTTCGTCGGCTTCCTGTTCTACTTCCTGGTGTTTCTGGCGGCCATTTCCTCGTCAGTGTCGCTGCTTGAGGTCTGCACGACTTACATGCTCGACCGCCAGCTGGGCAGAGGCAAAAAGCCGAGCCGCGTCTTGATCTCCGTGACCATGGCCCTTATCATCTTCTTCGTGGGCATCCCCGTGGCTCTCGACGGCTTGGGCAGCAACGTGGCCGGCGGCGCCATGATGGACAGCCCCGGCGTCATGATGGGCCTCAAAAAGATCCCCGTGGCCTTTGACTGCTGGCTTGACTTTTACGACGTGCTCTCAGAGGGCGTCATGATGCCTTTGGGGGCTCTGATCATGAGCGCGCTGATCGGCTGGAGCCTTGGTACGAAACTGGTGGCTGACGAAGTGGCGCTCACGCCGGGCAAAACCCTGCGCTTCGAGGGGCTGATCGACCTGTGCTTCAAGTTCGTGGTCCCAGTCATCCTCGCAGTGGTGCTGTTTGCCCAGCTCCAGGACTTCGGGCTCATTTAGGCGGAGTCAAGAGGAGCCTTCCCCCCAAGAGGCCCTTCTGTAAAGAATGGGCAGGCAGATGAAACGCACTTCAACGACCACGTTCTATCTCGAAGGCTCAGAGCATCACGAAAACGGCGCCGGAAGGTCACCCTTCCGGCGCCGTTTTCGTGATGCTCTGAACTTAACGTCCGGGGCCGGCCCGAGGGGCCATGCAGTCGCTAAAGACTATCTCGGCCTGTTCGGCCTGCCTATACTCGCTTGGTGGATACCCCTCGGGCCGTCCCCTCCGAGCCCATTTTGCGTTTTTATTGCAAAATAGTATCAATTCGTACTCATTTCCAATAAAACAGATCAGCTGACGCCCGGGGCCGGCCTGAGGAAGATACTTGGGGTTTCAACGGCTAAATGACATCATATTGTGCGTGCTTCATGTTGAACCGAAGGTCAAAGCCAAAAGATATCAATGCGGGGACGCGGAGGAGGCAGAGGGAAAACTGAAAGGCTTTTTCTTTTATAGGGGGCGGTCCAGGTTTTACTTTTCCTTGACGCTCTCATCATAGTAAGCCACCCTATGGGAAAGAGTCATAAATGAAGGGTTTCGCCGAATTGTGTGCTGTTTTTTAAAAACACTTTTAAAAGCATCTTTGCAATTTTTTGTTATTTTTAATATAATTAAAGTCGTCAAGACTCCCTTAGGGGGGCATCATTTGTGGAAAAGAGGCGAAATTGATGACAGAAGAGAAAAAAGTGGTGCACAGAGGCCAATGGGCGTCGAACTTCGGATTTCTGATGGCGGCGATTGGCTCTGCGGTCGGATTGGGCAACATTTGGGGATTCCCCTACAAAATGGGGAAAAACGGGGGCTTCGCGTTCCTGATCGTCTATCTGGCCCTGGTCCTTCTGGTGGGCGTGATGATCATGCTGGGCGAACTGGCGCTTGGGCGCAAGACCGGCCAGGGAGCCGTGGGCACCTACAGGGCTTTGGCGAAGAAATACACTTGGGTGGGCTACATGGGTGTGGCCTCGGGCTTTTTTATTCTCGCCTTTTACAGCGTGCTGGGCGGCATGGTGATGAAGTACATGGTCGCCTTCGTTCAGGCCATGTTCAGCGGCGGCGCTAATTTCGCTGGCGTCAAAAGCGGAGCCTATTTCGGCGGCTTTATCTGCGACGGTCCCAGTATGATCGTCTATTTCGCGGTGTTCCAGCTGATCAATGTCATCATCGTCATGGGGGGCATCGAACACGGCATCGAACGCTTCAACAAGATCGCCATCCCCGCCCTCGCGGCCATTCTGGTCGGGCTGGCGGCCTACGTCTACAGCCTGCCCGGCGCTAAAGCGGGGCACGAGTTCATGTTCAGCCCCAACTTCTCCGTGTTTTCGGACCCCGAAATCGGTTTCTTCAAGGTGCTCAAGACGGCGGCGGGGCAGATGTTCTTCTCGCTGTCGCTGGGCATGGGGTGCATGATCACCTACGGTTCCTACCTGTCGAAAGAGCAGGACCTTTCCAGGGACATGTATCTGATCCCCCTGGCCGACACCATCGTCGCCATTCTGGCGGGCATGGTGGTCATGCCCGCCTGCTTTGCCTTCGGACTGGCTCCCGCCGCGGGCCCCTCGCTGCTGTTCGTCTCCCTGCACGAAGTGTTCGTCTCGGGCATGGGCGGCGTGGGCGGCGCTTTTGTCGGCTTCCTGTTCTACTTCCTGGTGTTCCTGGCGGCCATTTCTTCGTCGGTGTCGCTGCTTGAAGTCTGCGCGACCTACATGATCGACCGTCGCATGGAAAAGGGCAAGTCCCCAAGCCGCGGCCTGGTCACCGTCTTCATGGCCGCGGTCATCTTCGTGGTGGGCATTCCGGTAGCCCTCGACGGCTTGGGCAGCAACGTGGCCGGCGGCGCCATGATGAACAGCCCCGGCGTCATGATGGGCCTCAAAAAGATCCCCGTGGCCTTTGACTGCTGGCTCGACTTTTACGACGTGCTTGCCGAGGGCATCATGATGCCCTTGGGCGCTCTGGTCATGAGCCTTCTGATCGGCTGGAGCTTCGGCATCAAGCTGATCGCCGAGGAAGTGGCGCTCACGCCGGGCAAAACCCTGCGCTTCGAGGGGGTAATCGACCTGTGCTTCAAGTTCCTGGTCCCCGCTATCCTTGCGGTGGTGCTGATCGCCCAGCTTCAGGATTTCGGGCTTATCTAAGCGGAACGGAAGAGGCGGCCCTGCTGGGCCGCCTCTTTTACTCGGCGGATCATGGACACTTCCTTTTGTCGCAGATCTATTTGCTCTTTGCGTCATCTCTCTGTATTTCAGCCACTTGACGGGGCCGCGCAAGGCGCTAAAATTAGAATGTCCAGCAATGGGGAAGGCGTGTAAAATTCGCCTTTTTATTCTTGAATTTTAATCTTGAGGAGTGGATTTATATGGCACTTGAACTTACGAAGGATACTTTTGAAGCGGCCATCGCCGACAGCGCCAAGAAGCCTATGTTTATGGATTTCTGGGGACCCAAGTGCAGCCATTGCCTTGCGCTGATGCCCAGCGTCGAGGCTCTGGCCGAGAAGTACGCCGACAAGGCCGACCTCTGCAAGGTCAACATCTCCGGCAACCGCCGCGTGGCTATGGCGCTGAAGGTCATGGGCCTTCCCGCTTTCCTGTTCTTCAAGGACGGCGCCGAAGTGGCCGAGCTCCGTCTTGGCGGAGACTCCGTGACGATCGAGCAGATCGAAAAAAACCTTCAGACCCTGATCGGCTAAAAGCTCTTTTTCCCCCGCAGAAACTGCGGGGGTTTTTTTGTCAACGCCCGGCCCGAGGCCTTCAAGGCGGCGCTGGTTCCATGTACTTCAAAAAACATGAACTTAAGCGGAGAAATGTCAGTTTGCCGCTATGAATGACAACGAATTGTGCAAAACATCTAAATGCTCGTGAATTTTTGCCCAAAAAAAATTATTCCTCGTACTTTTGGACCTACGGTTGGTTCATAATGGGACGTGTGGTTTTGACTCCAAAGCCTTGACTGTTTTCGGGGAATGGATAAAATAACAGGTAAGCGTGAGATGGACGTGAGAGAGCGCTTCGCGGCGACGCGAAGACGCCGAAGGGGCAACGCATATAAATGCGCGGAAACTCTCAGGCACAAGGATCATGTCCGGACGCAGCTCTGAATATACGGATCAGACCCGTACGACAGAGACACAGAAATCACCGTAAAGGGGTAGATTATTGTGTCCTGTCGTTTTATTTTGCTTACGAATAACCCGAGATTTAAAAAACACAGTAATTTGCCCGTGGACTTCCGCGAAGTGTCGGGGAAGGAAATTGTCACTGCCGGCAGAGACCTGATCCATCAGGGCTGGGCGCTCCAGAACCACCCGCTGTACGGAAACTTCAGGCCCCATCAGCAGCCCTTCAGGACGCTGCTTCTGAAGAAGTCCGGCGGCGGTGCGGCCTTTGACGAGTATGGATTGAACCTCATCGAGAGCGCCATGCGGGTCTATACGGATTGCACAAACCCGTTGACGCCCGAGAAAACGCCGCCGCAGATGTACGAAGATTGTTCCGAGATCGACGAAGATCTCATGAAGGAAACGCTCCTGAAGAACAATCTGATCCGATAGCGTTGCATCGTTCTTTTGAACGGCATTGACGCTGGGCAGAGCGGAAAAGCCGCGATAAAGTTCGAAAAACGATAGAGCAGTTTTTTTACGCGCTAGCCGGCGAAAGCCGGTGTGATGTCCCGCTGCGGGACATTGGATTCCCAGAAGGGAGGAGTTATCTTGAAGCTTGAACTCCACAAGGTAAAAATTGATAAGATCGTGTTTGGAGACGCTTTTTCCGTGAAAGACGGAGTCCTCACCATCGTTAAGAAGGCCATTATCGACCATCTGATGGATGACGAGCGTCTCGCCAGCGTTGATGTGGAACTTGCCCATCCCGGCGAGAGCATCCGCATCATGCCCGTGAAGGACGCCATCGAACCCCGCTGCAAGATCGAAGGAACCAACGAGGTATTCCCTGGTTGGATCGGCGATGTTGACACCGTGGGCGAAGGCTCCACGCTCGTTCTTGACGGCGCCGCCATCCTGACCACCGGCCGTTTGGTGGCTCCCCAGGAAGGCATCGTCGACATGAAGGGCCCCGGCGCCGCGCTGACGCCTTTCTCCGAGACGAAGAACATCGTTCTCGTCCTGAACCCCGTCGAAGGTCTTGAGAACCACGACCGCGAAGCCAGCTGCCGTATCGCTGGTCTGAAGGCCGCTTCCTTCGTCGCCCAGGAAGTCAAGAAAGCCGGATTCAAGGCCGACAAGGTCGAGACCTACGACTCGCCCAGCTACAAGGACGCCATGGCCGCCTATCCCGAGCTTCCCAAGGTCGCTTACATCTACATGCTTCAGACCCAGGGTCTGCTTCATGACACCTATGTCTACGGCGTGGACGTGAAGAAGATCATCCCCACGATGATCAACGCGACCGAAGTCATGGACGGCGCTATCTGCTCCGGCAACTGCGTGTCTGCCTGCGACAAGAACAGCACCTACGTTCACCTGAACAACCCCGTCATCAAGAGCCTCTATGAGCATCACGGCAAGGACCTGAACTTCGTGGGCGTCATCATCACCAACGAAAACGTCACCCTGGCCGACAAGAAGCGCAGCAGCTCCTACGCCGTCAAGCTCGCCAAGACCCTCGGCGTCGACGCCGTGGTCATCTCCGAGGAAGGCTTCGGCAACCCCGACGCCGACTTGGTCCTGAACTGCTGGAAGGCTGAGCGCAAGGGCATCAAGACCGTCCTCGTGACCGACGAGTACGCCAACCGCGACGGCGCGTCCCAGTCCCTGGCCGACACCTGCCCCGAAGGCGACGCCTGCGTCACCGCCGGCAACGCCAACGAGACCATTACCCTGCCTCCTATGGACAAGGTTATCGGCGACATCAAGTTTGCCGACATCATGGCCGGCGGCTTCTTCGGTTCGCTGAAGGAAGACGGCAGCATCTTTGCCGAGATCCAGATCATCACCGGAGCTACCTGCGAGCTCGGATTCACCAAGAACGGCGCCTACACCATCTAGTTTTCACGCCGAAAAAAATTAAGTAAGTAGGAGGTGCAACACATGGGCAAGCTTGCTGGCAAGAAATTGATCCTTTTAGGCGAGCGTGACGGTGTTCCGGCACCCGCAATGAAAGCCTGTTTCGAAAACAGCGGAGCAGAAGTCGTATTTGAAGCGACCGAGTGCTTCGTCTGAACGGCAGCTGGTGCCATGGACCTGCAGAACCAACAGCGTGTCATTGACATGTCTGAGAAGTATGGTGCGGAAAATTGCGTGGTCATTTTCGGTTCTTCCGACGCTGAAGGCGCGGAAATTTATGCCGAAACCGTGACCAACGGAGACCCCACCTATGCAGGACCTTTGGCCGGCGTCCAGTTAGGACTCGCCGTTTATGATATTTTCGATGAGGAAATTCGTGCGGAGGCTGATCCCGCAGCCTGGGAAGAGCAGATTTCCATGATGGAAATGGTGCTCGATCCCGATGCTCTCGCCGCTGCCGTCAAGGGTATTCGTGAGCAGTACTCCAAGTACACTCTCTAATACCTTCAAGACTAAGGAGGGGAACTTATGACCTATAAAGTAATTCACTATATCAACCAGTTCTTCGCGGGCATCGGTGGAGAAGAAAAAGCCGACATCGCTCCTGAAATCCGCGAAGGCATTGTCGGCCCCGGCGCTGCGTTGAACGCCGCCTTTAAGGGCGAAGCCGAAATCGTTGCCACGATTATCTGCGGAGACTCCTATTTCGCAGAGAACATGGACAGCGCGACCGCTTGGGTTATCGAGCACGTCAAGAAGTACGGCGCCGACGGATTCGTCGCCGGTCCCGCCTTCAACGCCGGACGCTACGGCACCGCTTGCGGCGCCGTCTGCAAAGAAGTCGGCGAGAAGCTCGGCATTCCCACAGTCTCCGCCATGTACATAGAGAACCCCGGCGTGGACCTGTACAAGAAGTACACCTACATCGTCAACGCCGCCGACAGTGCCCGCGGCATGGGCAAGGCCGTTCCTCCCATGGCCAGCATCCTTCTTCGCCTGATGAAGGGCGAGAAGCTTGGCACGCCTAAGGCCGAAGGCTACATCGAGCGCGGCGTCCGCGTCAACAAGTTCTACGACGAAGTCGGCGCCGAGCGCGCTGTCAAGATGCTTATCAAGAAACTGAAGGGCGAGGAGTTCGAGACCGAGTACAAGATGCCCGTCTTCGACCGCGTTACTCCCAGACCTCCCATCAAGGACGCTTCCAAGGCTACCATCGCTTTGGTCACCTCTGGCGGCATCGTCCCCTTCGGCAACCCCGACCACATCGCCGCCTCCAGCGCTCAGAACTACGGCGAGTACTGCATCAAGGGCGTGGACGACCTGAAGCAGGGCGAATACCAGACCGCTCACGGCGGCTACGATCAGACCTACGCAAACCAGGATCCTGACCGCGTGCTTCCCGTGGACGTGATGCGCGCCCTTGAAAAGGAAGGCAAGGTTGGCAAGCTTTACGATTATTACTACGCCACCGTCGGCAACGGCACCGGCGTGGCCAACGCCAAGCGTTTCGGTACCGAAATCGGCCAGAAGCTGAAAGGCAAGGTCGACGCCGTTATCGTCACATCCACCTGAGGCACCTGCACTCGTTGCGGTGCAACGATGGTCAAAGCTATTGAAGAAAACGCTGACGTGCCGGTTGTGCACATGCTGACGATTGTCCCGATCTCCCTGAGCGTCGGCGCCAACCGTCTGATCCCCACAGTCGCTATTCCTCACCCGCTGGGCAACCCCGCCGAGTCGCCCGCCGAGGAGTTCAAGCTCCGTTACAAGCTGGTCACCCGCGCTCTTAAGGCGCTCCAGACCCCCGTTACCGAGCAGACTGTCTTCACGGAGTAACAGCAAACTAAGCAAAAAAAGGACGCCTTCTTCGGAAGGGCGTCCTTTTTTTTATCGCCAATTGCGGATATAATAGAAATAAGAGCAGAGCTTAATTAAAAGGGGCGTGGCGCTATTGCGAGATCTCAAGATTTTGACGGCCTGTATTGCCGTGTTGACTGTGTTGGCTGTAGGAACGGTGCTGAGCGCGGCTCAGAATGTCTTTCTCCCTCTGATGATCGCGTGGATCCTGTCCTACCTCCTGACCCCCGCGGTCCGCTTTGTGACGACGAGGCTGAAAATCCCCGTGGAACTCACCACGATCGTCGCGTTGGCCGGGCTTTTGTGGCTGGCGACGTTGGCCGGCGGTTTCCTGAGCCAGCGGCTCGGGGGCTTCGTGGACGCCTTTCCCGTCTACTTTGACCGGCTGACGGGGATCGCCAAGGACCTCTCGGACCGTCTTGGCGTCTCGGGCGACTTCCTGAAGAGCGTCGACTGGGGCGGCCAATTGAGAAGCTACCTCTTTTCGCTGTCAGGTTCCATCGTGACGATCACCTCAAAAACGGTGATGGTCATCGTGTTCCTGCTGTTCATTCTGATCGGCAGCCCCTACGCCGAGTACAAGGTGCGGAAGGCGTTCCCCACCAACAGCACTCAGGTGCTCAACATCCTGGACTCCATCTCCAGCCAGATCGGGCGTTTCCTCTCGGTCATGACCCTGATCAGCGCGGCCACGGGGCTGTGCGTGTGGATGGCCCTCAGCATGATCGGCGTGGACTTCGCCTCCACCTGGGGGCTTCTGGCCTTCGTGCTGAACTACATCCCCACCGTGGGTTCCATCGTAGCCTCCATCCCTCCGATCATGGTGTCCCTCGTGCAGTTCTATCCCAGCACCTTCCAGCCCGTTTTGACCGTAGCGGCCATTCTGGTTATCCAGGTCACCATCGGCAACATCATCACGCCCAAAGTCATGGGCGACAACATGAACCTCAGCCCCGTCATCATCCTGGTGTCGCTGCTGATGTGGGGCTGGCTCTGGGGCGTGGCTGGGGCCCTTCTTTCCATGCCCATCGCCGGCATCATCAAGATCGTCTGCGACAACGTGGATTCACTGAGGATGCTCAGTGTTCTGATGAGCGCCGGAAAGTCCTTCCAGAAGGAGTTTGAAGGGGAGAGCCGCTGACTCTGAGGGCGTGGGATTTTCGACCTCCCCAGAGCGGAGTCGTTTTTTGGAGCCCGCGGAAGTCTGGCTGTGATACAATGCCGACAGAACGATGGAGCTGAAAGTCCGCAGTCAAAGGGAGGAATAATGACGACCTATGAAGAGATCGCGGCCTTTTGGAAGAAGCAGGATCCGCAGAACGCGGCGGAACTGGAGACGCTGCTGAACGGCCTCATCATCGCCATGGCCTGTCATTCAGGAAAGATCGAAAACGGTCAGGTCACCTACCTTGATACAAGGGAAATCTTTGAGTGTGGCCGCGTCTCGTCCTACACCGGAGATTGGCGGACTCTTTTTGAGCTGCGCTACGCGAAAACGGCTATGCAGTTTTTTTGAACTCCTTTGACCGGCGACGTCCCTCTGACGAAACTTTTCTGAAGGAACTGCAGTGGCTCCTGACCCGAAACGCCTGTGATGAACGGCGATGGGCCCTTGGCGAGCGCTCCGGACAGTATAAACTTCACGATTATGCGGAGCCCATCATGACAGAGACCTGAACGCGGCAATCAACATGAGAGAAGAAGGGAAAAGACTCCTTTCTGCCTGATACAGATCCATAACCCTGGGACCCGGGGGGATAGCTCGTGAATGCTGGTATGTACAATGTACCTCGAACGAGAAGCCGCCGCTTACCGCCTGAAGGCGGTAAGCGGCGGGAGTAGGTCACATACAAGAAGGAGCTTGAGAGAATGTACTGCCATATCCTGTCAGTCAGTGAGATTACTGGAAAGAAAGCGCAGATTCGCATCGACCCAAATCCCTTTCACGTTTCCGGCGGAGGCCAGCCGGGCGACAAAGGAAAGCTTTACGGCGAAGGATTCAAGGCCGACGTGCTGGACTGCCGTAAATCGAGCGACGGCGCGATCCTCGACGTGAAGATCGCCCAGGGGACGCCGGCCGCCGGCATGTCCGCCGAAGCCCAGGTGGACCTGGCGCGCAACGCTATTTTTTCCCGCATGCACAGCGGCGAGCACGTGCTGTCCAAGGTGATGGAACGTTCCCGCGAGGATATTCACATCTATAAGGTGGCCGTGGGGGAGGATGCCACGTCGGTCTTCTTTCACGCTTCGGGCCCCGTGGACTGGGAGTTCCTTTTCGCCTCCGAAGAGCAGGCCAATCAGATCGTCAGAGAAGGGCGTGCCGTGACCATCCGCGTATTGCCCCTCGAACAGGCTCGCGAATTGCCGCAGCTGAAAGCCAATTGGGGCCGCATTGACGCCTCGGAGATCCGCGTTGTGGAGATCGACGGTTTTGACTGCATCGCCTGTTCGGGAAGCCATGTGAGCAACACCTCGGAGATCGGGGAGATTTTCATAGAGTCCTTCAAGGGCGGCCCCGAAGATTGGGAGCTGACCTTCGCACTGGGCGGCGGCTCTTCGAAGGCCGAATACGGCCGCATCATGCGCCGTCTGATCCACAAAATCCACTGCAAGCCCGAGGAACTGGAACGCAGCGTGGACCGCATGGGCGCCGAAAATAAGGCGCTTTCAAAGGCCCTGTCCAAGCTGAGAGACTACCTGGCCCTTCCCTGGGAGGAAAAGAAGGCGGGAGAACTGCCCGTCAGCCTTTTCGCGCTGCCGGGAGTGCCCAAGGACATGGCCATGTCCAGTTTATCCGCCCGGAGCGAAGCCGCGCCCGACGCCGTCGTGCTGGGGCTCTTTGACGACGGCGAATCAGAACGGATTCCCTTCGTGGTGATGTGCGGTAAAAATGTGACGCTGCCCCTGAAAAACCTGCTGAAAGAGCCGGAGCTGGCGGCGCGGGGAGGGGGATCGCCGCAGATGGTCAGCGGCGTGACCGGATGCAAAGCCGCGGGCAGGTGGCTGGCTGCCCTGGAACGGTTGAGTGCTGTGTCGAGCTGATGAAGACGAGGTTTCACCCAAGAGGAAGGATGGTTCTCGATGACATGGAAGGAAATGTTTGCCAAGAAAACATCGCAGGAACAGCCTCCAACTTTCATTTCGGACGGATTTATCCTTGAGCCAGACGAACAAAATGTTGATGAGGACGCGAAGATAATGAACGCAGAACCCGAAAGTGAGCACACAGAAACCGCCCCAGTACCGGCGCAGTCAGAAGCGGAGCAGAAGCCCGCTGGAAAATGCCTGTGCAGTGTGACCATGCGCATGAAGATCACCGGCGACGATAGCGCCGCGAAGGCCGCTCTCTATCTTGCCCTGTCGGGCGACATCGACGAGGAGCGGCGGATCAAAGAAGCCCTGACGGGCTGCGGTTGGCGCTGCGTTGCCACCGAGGTGGGCGGCATTTCAGGCGAGCTCCCTCTGAAAGTCAGCCGCGCCCTTGTCGGCGCCTCGCTGAACAGCGGCGTGGTAAAGAAGAATCCTTCGGAAATGCACGCTCTGATGCACGCCGCCCAGGAAGCTTTCACGTCCTTCATTCCCCAGGGAGTGCTGGAGACCAGCGTGGGAGCCAAGATCGCCATCGTCAGGAATTCTCAGTGGATCGCCGTCGCCGTGGCGGGCGACGCCGCCTATCACGCCGTGGCCCATCATGAAAGAGTCGGCGTCGGCGTGATGCACCTGTAGTGAAGCGCTGATGAAGCGTGCCAGCCGCGAAAGAGCCTTCTTCCCCGCATGACCGGCGGCGTCTGACAGGCTTGACCAGCGCTTCATGCCCCGGCGTTTTTTGCGTGAATCCGAATGAATTCCCGCGAAGACCGCCGGGCTGCGTCAAATGATTTTGGCACTTGCGCAAAGCGAAAAGATGTGTTAGATTTATCCACTGTAAATGGTTGATCTTTGTACGCTGGGAGGTGCACAAAGCTATGAAAAAAGACATTCACCCCGCCTATGTCCCCTGCCAGGTCTCCTGTGCCTGCGGCAATCGTTTTGAGACTATGGCCACAGTTTCTGAACTCAAAGTCGGCGTTTGCTCAGCCTGCCATCCTTTCTTCACCGGCAAGAAGGGCCGTATCCTGTCCGAAGCCGGACGCCTTGAGAAGTTCAACAAGAAATACGCTGGCATGAATTACGGCCAGAAAGAGACCAGTTCAGACTAACGGGGCAGCCATGCCCCGTTTTTTTTCGATTTTCTTTCAGCCCACAGGCGTGAAAGCTGCGGTTTTCCTGTCCGGGGAACCGCTTGTTTTGTTGAGGAGGCAGAAAAATGGACATTAAGTTGCTCAATAAGACTCCCGATTTCCTCAGGACCATCTGGGCAGCCGGACGGACCTGTCACAGCGAGCTGGCGCCCCAGGATATTTTCGCCCTCGACGAGAGCGAAAGCCGCATGAAAAAACTGGTGGATTTCCTCCTGCGCGCCCGCCATTTGAGCACCCTCGAACATTGTTCCGTCACCTACGGCGTCAAGGGCGTTTCCCGTACGCTGCTCGCGCAGTACAGCCGCCACAGGATCGGCGTCAGCCTCTCCGTCCAGAGCCAGCGTTACGTTTCAGAGAGCGCGCCCAAGGCCGGAAATGAGCTTTTCGATTTCGTGACTCCCCCCGCTATCGCAGCCGATGGCGCTAAAGCGGAGGCTTATCGGGAGGCTATGAAGAACGCCCAAAAAAGTTACGATCAGCTTCTGGAACTCGGCGTTCCCATGGAAGACGCCCGTTTCGTGCTTCCCGGCGGTATCTGCACCAACTTCGTCACCACGCTGAACCTGCGGTCGCTGCTGGACATCTACGAAAAGCGAGTCCTCGTCAAGGGCGCCCAGTGGGAGATCCGCGACATGGTGCAGCGCATGGCAGGCCTGCTCGTAGAGGCCGAGCCCTGGCTTGCCGGGATCTTTAAAGCCGCCGAGTAGACGTCCTTCGGCGTCATTTTTCACGAGAAACGGAGCTCTTCAGCGTTTCCTTATTAAGGAGAAAAGAAAGAATCAATGAAAAATAAACTATTAGCGGCTCTTGCGGCCCCACTCGCCGCGCTGGCGGCCGACGCCGCGCCCGCTCCTATGCCCGTGGGCGGGCAGGCCGTGATCGAAGGCGTCCTGATGAAGGGGTATGCCCGCTGGGGCCTGGCCGTCCGCAAGGAAAACCAGGAGATTATCCTGGAGCACTGGCCCGCGAAAAACTGGGCCAAACGGGGCATAGGCAAACTTCCGGTGATCCGGGGCTTCCTGAACATGGTGGAGATGCTGCGCGAAGGCTTCAAAGCCCTATCCCGCTCCGCCGAGATCTCCCTCGGCGAGGAAGAGGAGATGACTGCCAAGGACGTGCTGCTCACCGCCCTGGTGGCCGTGGTCATGGTGGTGGGGCTTTTCATCGCCCTGCCCGTCTGGTCTGCTGACCTGATCCGCCGCGCCGCCGGGCTTTCGCTCTGGGCCGGACACGTGATCGAAGGCTGCATGAGAGGTCTGGTGTTCATCGCCTACCTCGGCCTGATCGGGCTCTGGAAAGACGTGGCCCGGGTGCTGGCCTACCACGGCGCCGAGCACAAGACCATCAACGCCTACGAGTCCAGCCGCCCCATGACCGTCCAGTCGGTGATGGAATGCCCGCGGCTTCATCCCCGCTGCGGAACCTCCTTCCTGCTGATCGTGGTGATCGTCAGCATCCTGGTCTTCTCGCTGGCGGGAACCGGCGGCCTGCTCTGGAGGATTGGTTCACGCGTCTGCCTGATTCCCGTGGTGGTCGGCCTTTCCTACGAGATCATCCGCGCGGCCTCGGGCATGGGCGAGCGCGGCCGCGCCATGATGAAACCAGCCATGTGTCTTCAGTACCTGACCACCCGCGAACCCTCGCCCGACCAGGTCGAAGTGGGCATCCGCTCCCTGGAAGAGGCTCTGGACGTAAAATTTAACGAGAACAGTGAGGCAGCGTCAGAATGAATCTTGAACCCAAACTGCGGGAACTTGAAGCGATTTACAACGAACTGGAACAGAAGATGAGCGCCCCCGCCGTGGCCGCCAACGTCAAGGAGATGCAGACGCTCAGCAAAAAGCACGCCGAGCTCTCCAACGTGGTGAGCGGCTATCGGGAGTACAAAAAGGCCCAGGCCGAACTGGCCGACGCCCAAGAGCTTGCCAACTCCGCCGACCATGACATGGCCGAGATGGCAAAAGAGGAAATTCGCGAAATCGAGCCGCGGATCCTCGAAATCGAGGAAGAACTTCGCGTGGCCCTGCTGCCCAAGGATCCCAACGACGACAAAAACGTCATCGTCGAGATCCGCGCTGGCACCGGCGGCGACGAAGCCAGCCTCTTTGCCGCCGACCTCTTCAGGATGTACTCTCGTTACGCCGAACGCCAGGGGTGGAAGATGGAGATCATCGACGCCAGCGAGACCGAAGTGGGCGGCTACAAGGAAATCGTCTTCCAGATCTACGGCCACGGCGTTTACAGCCAGATGAAGTACGAGAGCGGCGTCCACCGCGTCCAGCGCGTTCCCGAGACCGAAGCCGGCGGCCGTATTCACACCTCCGCCGCCACCGTCGCCGTGCTGCCCGAGGCCGAGGATGTGGACGTGGAAGTCCGCGCCGAAGACCTCAAGATCGACACCTACCGTTCCAGCGGCGCCGGCGGCCAGCACGTCAACATGACCGATTCCGCCGTCAGAATCACCCACCTGCCCACCGGCCTGGTGGTCACCTGCCAGGACGAGCGGTCGCAGCTCAAAAACCGCTCCAAGGCCATGATGGTCCTCAAGTCGAAGCTCTACGACATGGAACTGCAGAAGCAGCACGACGCCGAAGCCGCCGAGCGCAAAGGCCAGATCGGCAGCGGCGACCGTTCCGAGCGGATCCGCACCTACAACTACCCTCAGAACCGCGTCACCGACCACCGCATCGGCCTCACGCTCTACAAGCTGGAATACATGATGGACGGCGACCTCTACGAGATGATCAAGGCCCTTGTCATGGCCGAGCAGGCCGCCAAGCTCCAAGTTCTTGATGCCGTATAGCCCCGGCTCCATCGGCCGGCTGCGGAAGTACGCCCTGGACGAGCTGCGTGAGTTGGATTCGCCCGCTCTGGAAGCCGATTCCATCATGGCCCATTACGCCCGCAAAGACCGGTCGTGGATCCACGCCCATGCCGAAGATCCCGCCGGCCAAGAGCTTCAAAGGCAGGTCAGGGACGCCTGCGCGCGGCGCAAAAAGCGCGAGCCCCTTCAATACATCCTGGGACGCTGCGATTTCTGCGGCATTCCTGTGATCGTCGAGGAAGGCTGCCTCGTTCCCCGTCCCGAGACGGAACTTCTCGTCGAAGCTGCGGCCGAAAGCTTTCAGGGCGGCAGCTTTCTCGATTGGGGGACCGGAACGGGCTGCATCTCCCTGGCCCTTTTGGAACGTTTCCCCCAAGCCCGGGCGCTGATGGCCGAGAAAAATCCCAAAAGCCTGCGCTGCGCCTGGCGCAACCTCAAAGAGCGGAATCTGCTCGGGCGCGCCACGCTCTGGCACAGCCAGAGCGTGGCGGACATTCCCGGCGGCGTTTTTTCCCTGGTGGTGTCCAATCCGCCCTACATCCCTTCCGACAAAATACCGGAATTAATGCCAGAAGTGTCGATTTTCGAACCCCGACTGGCCCTTGACGGCGGCGCCAACGGTTTGGAGCCCTACAGCTGGCTTTTCCAACTCTGCCGGAGGACGCTGAAGCCCGGCGGCGCCCTCTGCGTCGAATATGGCGGAAACGGGCAGACCGAAGCCCTGAGAGACCTGGCGCCCAACGACTTTGTCGAGGAGCGGATTTTACGTGATATTGCAGGCCAAGAAAGGGTACTTCAATGGCGATTTACCGATGCTTTGAGGTGACAAAAACACTCGTTTTTTTGGTATACTTGCCAGAGATTCAAGATATCTATTCGCGGAGAAGATTCCGCAAATTCCTTTAGGAGAGGACGATATAATTATGGAAATGAGAGATCTGGTTATCATCGGCGGAGGTCCCGCCGGACTTGCAGCGGCAGTGTACGGCAGACGTGCCGGCCTCAGCACCGTGGTGCTTGAGAAGGGCAACTTCGGCGGCGCCATCAACCGCACCGACGAGATCGAGAACTACCCTGCCATCGCCCACACCAGCGGCCCCGAGATCGGCAAGATGTTCCGCGAGCACGCCGCGGCCTTCAAGACCGAGTTTGTGGACTGCACCGTCAAGAGCATCAGCCTGGACGGCAAGTACAAGATCGTGAGCACCGACAAGGGCGACTACAAGGCCAAGGTTGTGGTGCTCGCCACCGGCGCCGAGTTCCGCAAGCTGGGCTGCCCCGGCGAGGCCGAGTACAGCGGCAAGGGCGTCAGCTACTGCGCCACTTGCGACGGCGCTTTCTACGAGGACTGCGAAGTCGCCGTGGTCGGCGGCGGCAACACTGCCGTCGAAGAAGGCTGCTACCTCACCCAGTTCGCTTCCAAGGTCTACATCATCCACCGCCGCGACCAGTTCCGCGCCGACGAGATGGCCGTGGAACGCATGAAGAAGAACCCCAAGGTGGTTCCCGTTTACGATTCCGTCGTCGAGTCCATCGAAGGCGGCGACCTGGTCGAGAAGATCGTCCTCAAGAACGTCAAGACCGGCGCGATCAGCGAGCTTCCCGTGGAAGGCGTGTTCATGTTCGTGGGCACTCAGCCCAACAACGAGCTTGTCAAGGATCTGGTCGAGACCGCTAAGGGCGGTTGGGTCAAGGTCAACGCCAACATGGAGACCAGCGTCCCCGGCCTCTTCGCCGCGGGCGACGTGCGCGAAACGCCCCTCCGCCAGGTGATCACCGCTGCGGCCGACGGCGCCGTGGCCGGATTTACCGCCTACAAATACATCGCCGAGAACTTCTAAACAAAGCTGAAAAAGGCGCCCCTGACCGCGGAAAATCGATCCGTGGTCAGGGGCGCCTTTGTTGTGAAACGAAAGCCTCCAATCCATACCGGATTGGAGGCTTTGCCGTCTTTAAATCGAGGTGTCTGAAAAACTAGAATTTCTGCCTGTCGGTCTGCGCCGCGGCAAGCTCGCGAAGCGCCTTGTTGTGGATGGAGTCTTTTGAACCGGTTCTTCGGCCGGGCTCATTCAAGGCACAGGGCGCGCAGAGCGGCGATGTCGCTGTCGGACAGGCCGAGGCCTCTTTTGATGAAGTCTGTCATGGATCCGTATTTCGCGTCGGCCTCGTCGAAAAGCCTGGCCATATAGAAGCGGTCTACGCCCGTGAGCGCCGCGACGCTCGCCAGGAGTTGAGGATCGTCCGTGAAGGCCTTCGCTTGGGCCGTGACAAGGTCCACCTTTGCCCTGAGAAAATCGTTGGTCAGCTCAAAATCCTGAAGGCAGGTCTCGCGGTCCACGCCGAGCGCCGTGAGCAAAAGCACGGCGGCTATTCCCGTGCGGTCCTTGCCTCCCGTGCAGTGGAACAGCATGGAGCCCGTTCCGTTGGAGAGCGCTTTCATAAAGACTTCGCGGTACTGGCGCCGCATGTGCTCCGAGGTGAGAGCGCCAGTGTAGAAATCGTCGGTCAGCGCCCCGTCCCGAATCAGCCTGACCATGTCCTCCACGGAATCGGCCCGTCCCACGTACTGGCTTGACATGAGGCTGGAACTGTCCTTAACGTTTTCGTCCAGTATTCTGACCGCCACGTTTTTTACGCCGACTATCGGCACGTCGGGCGCGGCGGCTGTTTCGGCGGTGGTGCGCAGGTCCAGGATCAGCGTGAGGCGGTAGCCTGTTTTCAGCGTGGCCACGTCCTCTTCCGTCGCCGAGGAGAGCTTGCCCGAGCGGAGCAGGACGCCGAACTTGACTCTGCGTCCGTCTTTTGTGGCGTATCCTCCCAGATCTCGGGCGTTTTCAACGCCGGCCAACCCTAAGGAATGAGGTTTCGCCGCGCAGGCTTCAGTCTTGGCCGGAAGGGCCTGCCCGGCGCGGAGCGCCAGCGAAACCGCGATAAGCGCGATAATGAGTTTGCGGGGCATAACGGCTCTTCCTCCGCTAATCCTTCTCGATGTACGGGTTTTCAGCCGGCACGACGAGGAAGGCGTCTCCGCTGGCGACGCACTTGAGCACCTTGACGGAATCACCCTTCTCGCCGGATAGGATCTCCACGAAGGTGGCCGTGTTCAGGGGGTCGTCGGAGTTCCTGTCCACCCAGGTGCCGCTGTTGGCGAAGATCTTCTTTGTGCCGCCGATCTCATAGGCTCGGTACGCGGGGATGTGGGTGTGGCCGAAGATCACCACGTCCACCGTGGGATCCACGTCGAAGTACTGCTCTTTGCCGTAGTCAAGATGAGCCTCGGTGTCTGTGGCTTCGGCCAGTGCGCGGGCGGCCGTGAGAGGAACGGCCACGCGGTTCAGCCTCTGCACCTCCTGCCAGTTCGACTGGATACCCTTGTAGAGGCGCGCGCTGATGCTTCCGTCGGGCTGCTGCGACGGGATCAGGTCGGACAGGCTGAAATCGCCCCGGAAGCCGTCCACGCCCACCTTGATAAACTTCTCGTCCAGGGGCTGGGTTATGGGGAATTTCGTCCCGATCAGCTCAATCCAGGTGCGATAATAAAGGTAGGCCGCGTAGTTGTCCGGGTCGTCCTTTGGCGGTTCCGGGACCACCGGCAGTTCCTTTGCGGTTTGGGGGAAGCCCTGCCCCAGGCTGGTCACGCCGATGCGGGCATAGAAGTAGCCTGGCGGCAGGATGGGATCGCCGTAGGCCATCCATTCCCTGTTCGTGAGGGGATCGGGGGCGCAGAAGATCTCGTAGCGGTGGCCGTGCTCGATGACGATCTCCTGTCTTACGCCGGTGCGGTAGCGCCCCATGCCCGCCGACTCGCGGGCCTGTTGGACGCCCGGGAGAAGCGCGTCCAGCGCGTCTTTCGTCAGCGTCATGTCGTGGTTGCCCGGCACGTAGACCACCTTGACGCCCGAGGCAATAAGCTTTTTTATGGCGCCGACCACCGTCGGGTTGTTTTCCGCGGCCCGGCGGTAGACTTCGGCGGAATCGGCGGGCAGGTCGTAATCGCCGGGATAGAACCACTGGTCCAGGAAGTCGCCGGCGATGACCACCTCGTCGGCGCTCTTCTTCTCGGCGATACTCTCAAGAAAAGCGACCAGCATGGGGCGGTTGCGCACCAACTCGGACACTCGGTCGTCCACGCCGCAGTGCAGGTCGCTGACGACGATGGTTTTCATGACGGGGCTCCTTTCGGGGCCCGCGGCGGCGCAGGGAACCCCCCGCGCGTTTAGGACCCAGCCGGCCAGCAGCCCCACGGCTGCCAGCGTGCCAAGACGGTATAATACTTTTTTCATGACGGTTCCTCCTTTTAGGGTGCGTCGTCAATTCCGCAGCCGGCCCATGAATCGCGGTTCACCGCCGCCGAAGGCCGGAATCAAAAGGTTACAGCGCGAAGCGCCCGCAAAGGAAACGCGAAGGTGAGCAGGGAGAACGGCGGGGAAGGAGCTCTCTCTCGCCGCGCCCTTTTTCGACGCGTTTCGGATGTGTTTCGGATGTGTTTTGCCTTCGCGGCCTCTGCTTCCTTGCCTTTAAATCTTTGCGTTGGAATACCTTGATCCCGGCTTTTCGCCTTTCAAGTAAACGCGTAGGAACGCCGGCTGCGCTGTAGGACGCAGTTGGGATTATCATACCCTGAAAGGGGGAACGCGCCGTCTTTTTGCTTAATCGGCGCATTTTTCCGCTTCGTCGGTTTTTTTGTGTGACCGCTTAAAGCATCAGGCGCACGCGGAAGACTCCATCCGAGATGTCGTAAAGGGCCTCGCCGCACGCGCGTTCCGCGAAGGCCAGCACGCTTTGGGTGCCCACGCCGCCCCCCTCTTCCGCGGCGGGCAGGCCGCGCTCGTCTAGCTTCACGTCGGGTGCGCAGGAATTTTCCACCGACAGGAGCAGCTGCCCCGCGCAGGACGCGGCGACGCGGAGCCAGCGCCGCTCCGGCGGCAGGGCCTGGCAGCCGTGGACGGCGTTTTCCAGAAGGTTGGACAGCGCCATGGACAGCTCCAGAGAGTCCACGCCGGGATCGCGGGGAATGTCCAGGGAGGCCTCGCAGCGGATGCCCTCACACTCCGCCAGGCTCAGCCAGAAAGTTGCGGCGGCGTTGGCTGCGTGATTCTCGCACCAGTTTTTCGGCTGGACGGGGCCGGAGGCGGCGCGCCGTTCTAGAAAACGCGCCGCTTCCTCGGACTTGCCAGCACGGAGCAGCTCCAAAAGCGCCGCGTCGAAATGCCTCTGATCGTGACGAAGGATGCGGGATTGGGCGGCAAGGGCGTCCATCAGGGCAAGCCTCTGCGCCATGGCGTTTGCCGACGCCCGCAGCAGGCGGTCGTTGACCTTGATCCTCAGGTTCTCCTCCCGCAGGGCGTACTTCTCGGAAAGGGCGCGCAGCGACCAGAAAAGGGAGACGTAAAAGCAGACCGTTACCGCGGAGATCAGCGCGTAGAACGTCCAGTACTGGGGAAGGCTGTTATAAATTACCATGATGTAGCCGAAAGCCAGCAGGAGGCTGAGCGACGCCAGCATGTACTGCCCCCAGCATTCCTGCACCTGGGCGTAGAGCGACCGAAGATGGCGGTAAAAGGCCCAGCTCACGCCGCCCAGCAGAAGCACTCTGAAGGCGATGACCCCCGCGTCCGGATAGGGCAGGCACGCCGACAGCCCCCGCGCCAGAAGGCGCGCCACGCAATGAATGTTCAGCGCCGTGATGATGTTGAAGCACCACTGCATGCAGCTGTCGTAAAAGAGAAACTTGGTCAGCAGCAGGGCGGGGATCATCTCGAACATGGTCACATAGACCACCAGGGTCTGTTCGTTTCGATAGTAGCACAGGGCGTTGACGGCCGAATCGAGCAGACACGCGGCGAGCACGGCGGCCAAACAGGCGGTGCGGCCGCGTTTGGGCCGCGCCAGGGAAAAGATCAGCAGCATGATCATCGCGTTGGTGACGGCGCTACGGACGAGGTAGGGCAGCAGATCAGTCATGGCGTCCTTCCAGCCTGAGCGACAGATAGGCCTCGCGGACGGCGGGGTACTGGCTGCGCGACACGGGGACGGAAACGCCTCCGCGGAGCCGCGCCTCGGTTCGCCCGAGGTGCTCTATATGGGCCGCGTTCACGGCAAAAGCCGCGTGGGTCTGCACGATGCGCCCGCGCGCGAGCAACGGCGCGATGTGGCCGGCGAAGCTGCAGGGCAGCGTGGCCGTAAGCACCTTTTCGCCCGAGAGCAGCGTGTAGAGCGCCCGGTGGCCGGCGTATTCACAGCACAGGATGGACGAAAGGCTCAGGGTGCGGTAGCCTTCTTTTGTCTTGACGGCCACAGTCCGCTTTTCGGCGAGGCCGATCTTTGAGAGAGCCAGGGTCAGAGTGTCGAAAAGCGTGTCCTTGTCGAGGGGTTTGAGGAGGTAGTTGACGGGGTTGGCCGAAAAGGAGTCCAGGGCGAAGCCCGGTTCGCAGGTGATGAAGACGATCTGGGCTTCCCTATCGAAGCGCCGCAGTTCCCGCCCAGCCTGGATGCCGCTGACCATGGGCATCACCACGTCCAGAAGGTACAGGTGGAATGGGTTTTTTTCGCAGGCCGAAAGCAGCTCGTCGGGGTGGAGGAACTCCTCGATTTCCGCGGGGATCCCGCGTTCCTCCAGATATTCCCGCAGCGCGGCCGACAGTTTTTTCAAATCTTCGGGCTGATCATCGCAAAGCGCCGCTCGCAGCACGGTGCCGCCTCCTTTTTGAAAATTTTTTCTTATTATATCTTTTTCTATTATATCCCAAAGAGGCACCTTTGCGTGAATGAGCGCTGCGCGGGATGGTAAGCCAAGTAAATCATGTTGAAAGGCGCCGAAAGGTTTTGACGCGCTTTCGGAAGGACAAACCCGAATTTTTTTGTCAGCAAAGATAAGTAAAATTTCTTTCTGACCTGTCTTGACATTAACGGAGAATGCTGGTATCCTCTCTTTCGTGATGGGTGCGTTAGCACTCCTTTTAATTGAGTGCTAATAAGCCGAAGGGGGTGAGGCGGTGCTTACTGAACGCCAGCTTGAAATAGTGCTCGCGGTGGTATACGAATATATCCAGACGGGCGAACCCGTGGGTTCGCGCACGATTTCGCGGAAATTTCTGAAAAGCCACAGTGCGGCGACCATCAGGAACGAGATGTCCGATCTCGAAGAGATGGGCTATTTCTCCCAGCCTCATTCTTCGGCGGGACGCCTTCCCACGTCCATGGCCTATCGGGTCTACGTGAATTCGATCCTTCACAGGCCCTCGGTCCCGCCGCCGGAGATCAAGCAGTGGATGAACCAGATGTCGAGCCAGCTTCAGGGCCTTGACGAGCGCCTTAACGAGGTGACCCGCTTTTTGGGCCGTTTTACGAGATGTTTCAGCGTCGCCGCCGTCAAGGTGGTGGACGACCTGAAACTTCAGAAGGTGGATTTCATCAGGATCTCGGCCGACGTGGTGCTTCTGCTTCTGGTCCTTGAGGGCGGCATGGTCCATCACAGCCGCGTCAAGGTGAAGAGCGACATCACCCAGGAGCATCTGGACGACCTGTCGCGGATCATCAACCGCGTCGCTTCGGGCCATCCCTGGGGCAGCGTCCGCGAAGGGCTGAACATTTATCTGGCCCAGCAGCTTTCCTCCAACTGGGACGGCTGCAAACCGGCCTTCGACGGTCTGGACTGGATGATGAGCGGCGACGGGCTTACGCTTTCGACGGGCGGCATCAGCGAGATCTTCACGTCCAACGGCGAATCAAGCGAGAGACAGGACCGCATTCAGGCCATCTCGGCGCTGATGGAGGAGAAGGCGGGATTGGAGAACCTGATCCACGACTACGCCGCTTCCGATGGGCTGAAAGTGACCATCGGCGACGAAAACGCCCGCCCTTTTATGCAGGGCTGTTCCGTCATGATGTCCACGGCGTCCGAAAGCGGACGCAAGGCCGTGGTCGGCCTGATAGGGCCTTTGCGAATGAACTACGAACACTCGATCGCCGTGCTTGAAGCCGTCTTGAGCGGCCTGAACGGGCCGGCGGCCGGGAAGGAGGATCCCCATAATGGATGAAATGAAAGACAAGGAAGTCCCCGTGACGGAGGAAGTGACCGCTGAAAAGGTGACCGACTCCGACGCGTCGGAGCTTGAAAAGCTGAAAGGCCAGTACGAGCAGATGCGCGAAATCGCCGCCCGTGCCCAGGCCGACGGCATCAACTACCGCAACTGGGCCGAGCGCGAGATGAAGCGC
Organism: Pyramidobacter piscolens; assembly: GCA_004558205.1. Classification (GTDB taxonomy): domain Bacteria; phylum Synergistota; class Synergistia; order Synergistales; family Dethiosulfovibrionaceae; genus Pyramidobacter; species Pyramidobacter piscolens_A. Next base: position 58,090 of record SFDM01000029.1, on the reverse strand, counting down.
CTCAAGGCGCAGGGCAGCGAACGGGCGGTGCTGATGATGCTTCCCGTGTTCGACAACTTGGAACGCGCGCTTGGATCGGCGGAAGAGAATCCCGGATCCATCAAGGAAGGCGTCAGGATGGTCAAGCAGCAGTTCTCCAACGCGCTGGCCTCGCTGGGCGTCAAGGAGCTCAACCCGGTGGGCGAGGCGTTCTCGCCTCTGTGCCACGACGCCATGGGCATGGTCCCCGTGGCCGACAAGGCGCAGGACGGCCTGATCCAGACCGTGGTTCAGCGCGGTTTCCAGCTGGCCGAGAAAGTCATCCGCCCCGCGACGGTCATGGTGGGACGCTACTCCGAGCCAAAGGACGAAGAAACGCCGGAACAGAACTAGGGAATAAGCGGGAAAGACCGCAGTACCACATACATAGAAACGAAAATTAATTTTTGAGGTGATTTCTCATGAGTAAAGTAGTAGGTATCGATCTTGGAACCACAAACAGCTGCATCGCCGTTATGGAAGGCGAAAACGTAACCATTATCCCCAACAGTGAAGGCGCGCGCACCACGCCCTCGGTGGTGGCTTTCACCAAGGAAGGCGAGCGCCTTGTGGGCCAGCTCGCGAAGCGTCAGGCCATCGTCAACTCCGACAACACGGTCATGTCCATCAAGCGCTATATGGGCACGGACCACACCGTGACTATCGAGGGCAAGAAGTACACGCCTCAGGAGATCTCGGCCATGATCCTTCAGAAGATGAAGCACGACGCCGAGGACTATCTGGGCGGCGAAGTCAAGAAGGCCGTCATCACCGTGCCCGCCTACTTTACCGACGCCCAGCGCCAGGCCACCAAGGACGCCGGCGCCATCGCCGGCCTTGAAGTGCTCCGCATCATCAACGAGCCCACCGCTGCGGCTCTGGCCTACGGCGAGAACAAGTCCGGCGACCACAAGATCCTGGTGTTCGACCTGGGCGGCGGCACCTTTGACGTGTCCCTGCTCGACGTGGGCGACGGCGTCTTTGAAGTGCTGGCCACCCGCGGCGACAACCGCCTGGGCGGCGACGACTGGGATATGAAGGTCGTCCAGTGGATGGTCGGCGAGTTCAAGAAACAGCAGGGCATCGACCTGTCCGCCGACAAGATGGCCATGCAGCGCCTGCGCGAGGCCGCCGAGAAGGCCAAGATCGAGCTCTCCACCATGATGGAGACCACCATCTCGCTGCCCTTCATCACCGCCGACAGCACCGGCCCCAAGCACCTGGAGATGAAACTGTCGCGCGCCAAGTTCGAGGACATCACCTCCGATCTGCTCCAGCGCGTGGTCGCGCCCGTGAAGAACGCTCTGGCCGACGCCGGCGTCAACGCGTCCCAGATCGACAAAGTCCTTCTGGTGGGCGGCTCCTCCCGTATGCCCGCCGTGCAGGCCAAGGTCAAAGAGCTGATCGGCAAGGATCCCACCAAGGGCATCAACCCCGACGAGTGCGTGGCCGCCGGTGCGGCGATCCAGGGCGCTATCATGAGCGGCGACACCGACAAGAACATCGTGCTCGTCGACGTGGCGCCTCTGTCCCTGGGCATCGAGACCCTGGGCGGCGTCTGCACCCGCATCATCGAGCGCAACACGGCCATCCCCGTGTCCAAGAGCCAGATCTTCTCGACCGCGGCCGACAACCAGCCCTCGGTGGACATCAAGGTCCTTCAGGGCGAGCGCTCCATGGCCGCCGACAATGTGCTGCTGGGCAACTTCATGCTCGACGGCATCGCGCCCGCGCCCCGCGGAATCCCCCAGATCGAAGTCACCTTCAACATCGACGTCAACGGCATTCTGAACGTGTCCGCCACCGATAAGGGCACGGGCAAGGCCCAGAAGATCACGATCCAGTCCTCCAACCTCTCTAAGGAGCAGATCGAGAAGATGAAGAGCGAAGCTGAAGCCTGCGAAGCCGAGGACAACCGGAAGAAGGAAGTCATCGAGGCCAAGAACGCCGCCGACTCCTTGGTCTACCAGTCCGAAAAGCTCCTGAAGGATCTGGGTGACAAGGCCACTCCCGAGGAGAAGGGCAGCGTCGAAGCCCGCGTCCAGGACGTGAAGAAGGCCATCGCCGGCAACGATCCGGAGAACATCAAGAAGGCCACCGAAGCCTTGAACGCTGAAGTTCAGAAGCTGTCGGTCCGTCTCTACCAGCAGTCCGGCGCGCAATCAGGTGCCTCAGGCAACCCCGGCGCCGGCGCGGGTTCTGCGGGCAACGGCGGCGACAAGAAGGACGGCAACACCGTCGACGCTGAGTTCAGCGACTAAACGGAAATTACACGATGGCTGAGACCCGTCGGGATTTCTACGAAGTTCTTGAAGTCTCCCGCACAGCGACAGCGGAGGAGATCAAGAAGGCCTATCGCTTAAAGGTCCGCACCTGTCATCCGGACTCCCACCCCGGCGATCCCGACGCAGAGCGGAAGTTCAAGGAGGTTAATGAGGCCTATTCGGTTCTCGGCGACCAGGAGAAAAGAAGCCGCTACGATCAGTTCGGAACCGCCGACGAGAACGCCAATCCCTTTGGCGGCGGGGCCGAGGATATGTTCGGCGACCTGTTCGGCAGTTTCTTCGGCGGGGGCTTCACCGGGGCAAGATCCCGTCCCGACGCCCCCCGCCGGGGCAGCGACCTGGAGATGGTGTTGTCCATCACCCTTGAAGAGGCTGCCCGCGGCGTGGCGAAAAAAGTCACCATTCCGCGCTGGGAACCTTGCGATCACTGCAATGGAACGGGTTCCGAACCGGGGCATGAGCCGCGGACGTGCAGCACCTGCGGCGGCACCGGCCAGGTCAGGTCCCGCGTGCGCACCATCTTCGGCGACACGGTGACCGTGGGGACCTGCCCCACCTGCGGAGGCCGCGGCAAAGTGGTGGAAAAGCCCTGCAGCGAGTGCGGAGGCGAAGGCCGCATCCATCGCCGCCGCGAGCAGGAGATCAAAGTCCAGGCCGGCGTGGACCGGGGCACCCGCCTTCGGGTGGCCGGCGCGGGCGAGCTAGGCATGAACGGCGGCGCGCCGGGCGACCTGTACATCGTCATGGACGTGAAGGACCACCCCGATTTCCAGCGCGAGGGCTTGGACCTGCACCGCGCCGTGACGATCCCCTTCCCCCTGGCGGTGCTGGGCGGTTCGTCGTCGGTGGAGACGCTGATCGACGGGACGGCCGATTACGACATCCCCGAGGGCACGTCTCCGGGCCAGACAATCCGCCTGAAGGGCAAAGGCATGCCTCGCCTGCGCGGCTCGGGCCGCGGCGACCTTTATCTTCACGTGACCGTGGACGTGCCCAAGGGCAGCGCCCTGTCCGAGAAGAGCTTGGAGCTGATGAAGGAACTGGCGGCCGAGATGAGCGTCGCGACGAAGGACGGCGAGGAGCCGGGCTTCTTCGACAAGCTCTTTGGCGGCAAGAAAAGCGAAACGTCGGACTCAAAGAAAAAGACGACAAAAAAGAAAAAGTAGCCATCAAAAATCCCCCGTTCGGAAGCTCGTTTTCCGACGGGGGATTTTTTGTTCTCGCGTTATGTTAATTCGCATTCAGCGTGCTTCATGTCGGACCGAAGATCAAAGTCAAAGGATTTCAACGCAAAGATACTGAAGAAGAAAGGGCGCGAAGGACGCAAAGGCTGAAGAGAAAGGGTGCAAAGGACGCAAAGGAAAAATAAAACCTAAATTATTAACTAAAAAACGAATTAACATGATGGAAATTTATAAATTTCGCTTGATCTTGCGGTTCTAAAAGTCTTTCAAGGTTTTCCTTTGCGAGCCTTTACATTAAAAGCTTTTAACCTGAAAAATCCATGAGCATAAAATGTTCCACGTAGAACATGTGAGGAGCCTCCCGGAAAAAAATTCCGCGGAGGTTCTATAATTATGCAAAAGCAAAGTCAAGGTCAAAGGATTTTCATCGCAAAGATGGAAAGAAAGCGTGCGAAGGTTCGCAAAGGAAGGGAAAGGCTTGGTGTTTGTAAAATTTGATGATTGCTGTTTTCTTTACCCAGATTTTCGCTTTCCCTTTGCGCCCCTTGGCGTTCAAATCAGTAAGGGAGAGCTATTTCGCCGTTTTATCCACATAGACTTAATTTTCCGCGCGGATGTTGTGAAAGCTCTGATATCCTATAGGCAGTGCTCGCAAAGTCATTGAGAAAATCTACTTCGCTCCGAAATTTCAAATCAAAGCCAAAGTATTTTCATCGCATAAGCCGAAAAGAAAGGCTGTCAGGGTTCCCAATGGGCAATTCCAAAAGTTTTTCGGCCATTCTCTTTCCCTTCCTGCGATTTTTCTTGATATATCCCAGACGAAGCGGCTCCTATGGCGCCGTTGTGCTATCGTCCAAACTGTCCAGGAGAAGGTTCACCGACTCCTCCAGGCGGCCGCGGGGGATGCCGGAGTAGTTGACGACCAGACGGTGCTCCAGGGCGCGCTTTTTGTCGCGGTAAAACTGGCTCAGGCAGAAGATGCGGACGCCGTGGCGCTGCAGCTTTTGAAGCAGCTCTTCGTCGCTCAAATCGGTCTTGACCGTCAGCAGGAAGTGGAGCCCCGCGTTTTCCTCGCCGACGGACAGGCGTCCGCGGCAGGGGTGCTTCCTGATGCAGGCCAGGATGGCGTCCCTCTGGGAGCAGTAGTAATTTCTCATGCGGTTGACGTGCTTTTCGAAGAGCCCCTTTTCGATGAACCGCGCCAGCGTGTACTGCTCGAAGTTTGAGACGGTGCAGGAATAGAAGCCCAGCTTTTGCCGGTAAAGCTCCATGAGCCACGGCGGCAGCACCATGTAGCTGATGCGGATCGTAGGGATCAGGCTCTTGGAGAAGGTGTTGACGTAGATCACCTGCCCGCCGCCGTCGATGCTTTGAAGGGAGGGGATAGGCCGGCCCACCATGCGGAATTCGCTGTCGTAGTCGTCTTCCACGATCACCCGTCCCTGAAGCCGCGACGCCCAGTCCAGCAGCTCCCAGCGCCGGCTCACGGGCGTGACCAGCCCTGTGGGGAAGTGGTGTGACGGCGAAATGTGGAGCACCGTGGCGGCCGAGCGCTCCAGGCTTTCGATCTCCACGCCGCTGCCGTCCAGGGGGATAAAGGCGCAGTCCACGCCGCAGCTCTCGTAAATTTTCGATATCTTCTGGTAGCCCGGGTCCTCGACGGCGCAGCGCCGCGGCCCCAGCAAGCGGACGATCAGGCCGTAGAGGTATTCCGTTCCCGCCCCCACCACGATCTGCGACGGATCTACCGTCATGCCGCGGAACTGGTAAAGGTAGTCCGCCAGGGCGGCGCGCAGCTCCGGCACGCCCGGCGAGGGCGAAGAGGCCGCCAGCTGGTCCCGGCACTGGGCCATGGTCTCCCGCATGGTCCTGTTCCAGCTGAGAAAGGGAAAGGTCTCGGCGTCGGCGGCGCTGCTGGCGAAGTCGGCGAGCCAGGCCCGTTCCCCTTCGGCGGGAAGGGGCCGCCTGGGAGGGCGGGGCGCCGGCGGCCGCTGCCGGGGCGGCAGCGCCGGCACAAAAAGCCCCGCCGGGGTTCCGGTCGGAGATAGCCTTCGGCGGCGAGCTGGCCGTAGGTGTTTTCCACGGTGACGGCGCTCACGCTGAGGTGCCGGGCCAAAGCGCGCTTTGAGGGCAGTTTTTCGCCGGGGGCCAGACGTCCCTCCAAGATGTCGGCCTTGATCCGGCGGTACAGGTATTCGCTGAGGCCGCAGTCTCCCCGGCCTTCAAAAGAGTAGGTAAGCATGGCGCGCTCCAATCTGACCTTATGATTTATTTCTTTTATGGCTATTTTAACATGGTCAGATGTGAGTATAATGGCCCTGTCATCGCTCGTCAATATGAAGAACGAAAAACTGAAAATACAGAGAGGTAGAAAATTACTATGAAAAGAATCGTCACCGTCCAGGATATTTCCTGCGTAGGCAAATGTTCGCTCACCGTCGCGCTGCCCATCATTTCTGCCATGGGCGTGGAGACCGCCGTTATCCCTACGGCGGTGCTGTCGACCCACACCATGTTCAAGAACTTCACCTGCCGCGACCTGACCGACGAGATCAGGCCCATCACGCGCCACTGGAAGGATGAGGGGATCGGCTTCGACGCCGTCTACACGGGCTATCTGGGATCGGACGAGCAGATCGAGCTGCTGGCGGAGATGTTCGCGCAGTTCAAGACTCCTTCCAACGTGATCTTTGTGGATCCTGTCATGGCCGATAACGGCAAGCTTTATCCCGCCTTCGACGCGGCTTTCGCCAAAAAGATGGGCGCCCTCTGCGCCAAGGCGGACATTATCGTGCCCAACATCACCGAAGCCTGCTTCATGACCGGATCGGAATACCGCGAGACCTACGACGAGGCCTATGTGAAGAAGCTGCTGGGCAAGCTGGCCGACCTGGGCGCGCCTGTCAGCCTGCTGACCGGCGTGGGCTTCGAAAAGGGCGTGACGGGCGTCATGGGCTATGACCGCGAAGCCGGCCAGTACTATCACTACGCCCATCCCCGGCTGGACGTGAGCTTCCACGGCACGGGCGACATTTTCTCCAGCGCCTGCGTGGGCGCCCTGATGAACGGCTTTGACTGGAAGGAGTCCTCGAGAATCGCCGCCGACTACACCGCCGAGTGTATCCGAGTCACGCTGGACGACCCTGACCACCGCTGGTACGGCGTGAACTTCGAACAGGCCGTGCCCTTCCTTCTGAAGCGCCTTGGCAAATAGCGCCGAAAGCTGAAATGTGCGGAATTTTCCTTTCTGTCCTTCCTTTGGTATAATAGGCGTAAATTCACGCCCTCGGGGCAGGAGGATTTTTATTATGACGTCCGGTGAGAATTACTGGTGGTACATTACGTTAAGGGGTCCCGTCGGCATGGAGGAAGTGATGAGCTCCGCCGCGGAAGCTTCCGGCTGCATCGGGTCTCTGGATGTGAGCCGCGGCGACGCCTCCGAGCTTCAGATCTATTACCGCAGCAATCAGGATCTGGGGGAATGGCTCAAGGTTTTGACGCCGTTGCTGGAGCCCTGGGAAAATCTGGAGATCAAGGACATGGGCAAGATCGAGAACCGTCCGTGGAACACGGAGTGGATGGACGCCTTTCCTCCCTTGAACGTTGGGAAGAGCCTGGTGGTCATGGCGCCGTGGCATGCCGGCAAGGAAGACAAGGGCCGCCTGCCGGTCTATATCTATCCCGGAACGGCCTTTGGCACGGGATACCACGAAAGCACCCAGTCGGTGCTGACGCTGGTGGAACGCTGCATCCGCGAGGGCGATACGGTGGCCGATATCGGCTGCGGGTCGGCGATCCTGTCCATCGCGGCGCTGAAGATGGGCGCCGTGAAGGCCTACGCGCGGGATTTGGATCCCGCCGTCATGGAGGAGGCCATTCACAACACGCTGGAACTGAACGGCATATCTTCCGACCGGCTCGACATCGCCGTGGGCGACCTGCTGAAGGGATTCGACCATAAAGTGGACCTGCTGATGGCCAACATCCTTTACGAACCGCTGTGCGCCATGCTGCCCGATGTGGCGGGCGTCCTGAAAAAGGGCGGACGGGCGATCTTCTCGGGCATGGTGATCAAGGAAGGCGAGATCTTCAAGACGCTCTTGGAGCAGAACGGACTGCGCCTGATCGATGAAATTCAGAGCGGCGACTGGTGCGGCCTCGCCGCGGAAAAGATTTAAATGCTGAAGGGCCGCAGAGTGGCCGTGCAGGCCCTGGGGTGCAGGACCAATTTGGCGGAGGCGGAATCCATCGCCTCCGCCTTTGTGTGTCGAGGCGCCCTGATCGTCGAGGAAGCGCCCTTCGACGCGGCGGTGATCGTGACCTGTTCCGTGACGGCCATGGCCGACCGGAAAAGCCGCCAGCTGATTCACCGTTTCCGCCGCTTGTCTCCCGGGGCCTGTATTGTAGCCTGCGGCTGCTGGGCGCAGGGCGTCGGCGAGGATCTGGCCCGCGGTATGGGCGTGAACCTTCTGGTCGGCAACCGCCTCAAAAGCGAGATTCCCGACAGGGTGGAGCGCTTTTTTGAGGAAAAGTCGCCGAAATTTCAGGCGCTTCGCGGAACGCCGCCCCGCCGCTGGGACGCTTTGGAGCTTGACCGGCCCCTGCATCACAGCCGGGCTTTCATCAAGGTGCAGGACGGCTGCGACCACGGCTGCACCTATTGTATCGTGCCCTCGCTGAGAGGCCCGTCGGTCAGCCGGCCGGCCGGCGATATCCTCGAAGAGGCGCGGCGCTGCCTCGGCGCGGGCTGTCTCGAGATCGTGCTGACGGGCGTCCATCTGGGGCTGTTCGGCCGCGACAGCGGCGAGTCCTTCGCGGCCCTAATCCGCGGGCTGGGGGCGCTGGAGGGCCTGAAAAGGCTGCGTTTCGGCTCGCTGGAACCCTTCTGCGTGGACGGCGAGCTTTTGGACGCGCTGGCGGAGACGCCGTCGTTCTGCCGCCATCTCCATCTGCCGCTCCAGTCGGGCGACGACGGAGTTTTGAGGCGCATGGGCCGCGGCCATGGGGCGGAGGACTATCTGGCCCTGGTCCGGCGGCTGAGGGACGCGCTGGGGCAGGACCTCCACATTTCCACCGACGTGATGTGCGCCTTTCCCGGCGAGAGCGAAGCGGCTTTCCAAAACACGCTGGACCTGATGAAAGCGGCGCGGATCGGGCGCGTTCACGGTTTCCGCTATTCTCCCAGGGCGGGCACGCCGGCGGCGTCCATGCCCTGCCAGGTTGAAAGTTCCGTTGCCGAAGACCGCGCGGAGCGTTTGAAACGGGCGGGATTGGAACAGATTTCCGCCGAAGCGGCCCGATGGGTGGGGCGCGAGGTTCCTGTTTTGTTTGAAGGCGAGGCGCGAGGAAAATCTCAAGGGTATACGCCCCAGTATATTGAATTTCACCTGAAAGATGGTAAAATATTCCGTGAAGAGCGGCTGGTGAGGGCTGTTTCTCAAAATCAGGGCGTGCTTTTTGGCGATTTGATAAAAAAAAGTGCAACTGAGGACGATTGCCTATTGTCGTAACGGCTTTGCTAGTGATAAAATGTCCCTTATGCGAGGTGACGGCGATGGGATTATGTCCATTTTGTGCAATCGTATCAGGGAAGCTTCCGGCGGATATCGTATATGAAGACGACTGCGCCCTGGCCTTTAGAGACATCAGGCCTCAAGCGCCCGTTCATGTGCTGGTCATACCGAAAGAGCACGTCGCTTCAGTCGATGCCGTCGCAGATCTGGCCCTGTGGAGCAAGCTTATGGCGTCCGTCAGGGCAGTGGTCGTGAAGCTCGGATTGTCCGGGCAGGGGTACAGGATCGTCGTCAACTGCGGAGAAGCAGCTGGTCAGACAGTCCCCCACCTTCACATCCATTTGTTAGCGGGGAGAGGCCTCCAGTGGCCCCCAGGTTAAATTTAGGTGTAGGTGGAGCAGAAGGGAGGGAATTGTTTTGACGACAGTCGTTAGAAAAGAGAATGAAACGATCGAGGATGTCCTTCGCCGTTTTAAGAGGGATGTATCAAGAACGGGAGTCCTTCGCGAGGCCCGTAAGAAGGAACACTACGAGAAACCCAGCGAGGCGAAGAAGCGCAAACGGCAGGAACTCTCTCGCAGAAAGGTCAGGGGGTAAGATTCATGAGTGCGTTGACAGATCGTGTGTCCGCTGATCTGAAGACTGCTATGAAAGAACGCCGCGAGCCCGACCTTTCGGTGTATCGCATGTTGAAGTCCGAACTGCAGAAGTATCACGCCGATAAGGGCGTCAGCTATGAGATCACCGACGAAGACGTGCTTACGCTCGTCCGCAGACTGGTAAAGCAGCGCAAGGAAGCAGCGGAACAGTATTTATTGGGCGGCGCAAAGGATCGCGCCCAGGCCGAGCTTGACGAGAACAAGGTTCTGGAAGCCTATCTGCCAGTCCAACTCACCGCCGGACAGGTCGAAGAGGTTGTGAAGGCCGTTGTCGCCGAACTTGGTGCGGCCTCTCCCAAGGACATGGGCAAGGTGATGGGCGCCGTGATGCCCAAACTGAACGGCCAGGCCGACGGCAAACTCGTCCGCGAGACCGTACAGCGTCTCCTGCAAGGTAAATAGTCGTACAAAAGCGGGTCTGGAGAATTCCGGATCCGCTTTTTTTACTGAATTACCGGCGTCACGAAGATCAAGGTCAAAAGATTTTCATCGCACAAGCTGAAGAGAAAGGGTGCAAAGGTTCGCAAAGGAAGAACAAAATCTGAATCAATAGCGAAAAACGAATTAATATGATAATAATTTATAAATTTTGCTGGTTTTACGATTCTAAAAATCTTTGAAGTTTTCCTTCGCGAATTTTTGCGTCCATTGCGATTCAATCTTTTGCCCCTGCGCTTGAACCGGCTTTTACGCCAGCAGCGCAAGGAGGCGGCGCTCGATAAACGTTCCAGGTGCGAAGAAGCCTTCCCCCGGCCCAACCGGAGGCCTACGTCTTCTTTGTCTTGAGGATTGGGCCGGGGAAGGCTTCGAGCAGCTGGGACGTTTAGCGAGTGACGCCGGTATGTCGCATGTGTTGAAAGGAGAAATGTCTGATGAGATGCCCGCAGTGCGGGGCTTTGGATACGCGCGTGATCGAGACGCGGACCGCCGACGAGGGGCGGTCGATCCGCCGGCGCCGCGAATGCCCGATCTGTTCTTTCCGTTTTACGACCTATGAGAGGATGGAGGAGCAGCGGATCCTGTGGATTTCGAAAAAGGACGGCCGCCGGGAGGCTTTTGACCGCAGCAAGCTGATCCGTGGGATTTCCAGGGCCTGCGAACGGCTTCCCGTGTCGCTGGACACCATCGAGGACATGGCGGGCCGCATTGAGGCGCACCTGCGCGAAAGCGGCGACGAGGTGTCAAGCATGGCCATCGGCGAACTGGTTATGAAGGAACTGGCAGAGATCAACAAGGTGGCTTACGTGAGATTCGCTTCGGTCTACCGCGAGTTTACCGACCTCTCCAGCTTTCAGCAGGAGATCGCCGGGCTGATCGCCAAAGCGGCCCACGAGGACCCAAACGGCGAAGGAAACAAAACCCCCGGCCGGTAGCACAGGGAAAGAGGGCTGGGCAATCTTCCTGCAAAACGGAGCCGCCCGCCCGCGCCCTTATGATGGGCGAAAGCACCCCGGCGCAGCGCGGGGCCGCCTTTCACGCCGGCGTGCTTTTTGCAGGGTTTCTGCTGTTTTTTTGACGAAAAAAGTAAAAAAGAATCTAGAAACATGTGCACGGAGCTCCTTTTTATGAGATAATGAACAAGTTTGTTATACCTGCGTAAAAATACCGTTGGAACTGGGATTTCGACGAGGAGGGTTTTCTGATGAGTTCCCTGAACGTACCGAATCTATTGAGCCTCTCTCGGATCTTTTTGGCTCCCTTTGTGATGCTTCTGCTGACGACGAAAATCGACAGGGGCATCGCCTTTTTCATGCAGTTCGGCCTTGACCTGACCTACAGCGATATCCTGGCGGGGATTATCTTCATCCTGGCAGCGCTGACGGATACCGCCGACGGGTATATCGCCCGCAAAAAGGGGCTGATCACCAACCTGGGAAAGTTCATCGACCCTTTGAGCGACAAGGTGCTGGTCGTGGCGGCTCTTCTGGCGCTGGTCGAGCTTCACCGCCTGCCTGGCTGGATGGTGATGATCATCATCGCCCGGGACTTTGTGGTCAGCGGGCTGCGCATGGTGGCCGCCGCCGAGGGGCAGGTCATTGCGGCGTCCCGTCTGGGAAAGATCAAGACCGTCTCCCAGATCGTGGCGATCTGTATGATGATCTTCAAGATCCCCTTCGCGATTTACGCCATGTATCTCAGCCTGATCCTGACGGTGTGGTCCGGCGTGGTGTACGTTTCAAACGGATGGGACCTGATTACCGATTCCGACTGAATTGCGGGGCGTGATACCGGCCCCTTGGATTTTTTCCCTGAAGATGAATAATACCTAATCCCCCGAAGTTTTTTTGCGTCGGGAATTTTTGAGAGGTGGAATATACATGTTTGAAGCATTAAAGCGTTCTCTGGGGCTTGATCCGAACGATCGCGCCCTGAAGCGCTACCGCGCGAAGGTGGAAAAAATCAACGCCATGGAGCCGGCGGTCCAGGCCATGAGCGACGAGGATATCCTGAAGCGCGCTTTGGAGATTAAAGCGCTGATTCAAGGCGGCGCCGAGCTGGAGGAGCATCAGGCCGAGGTATTCGCCCTCGCCCGTGAGGAGGCTCGTAGAACCTTGGGGCTGCGTCCCTTCGACGTGCAGCTGATCGGCGCCATGGCCCTGAACGACGCCAACATCGCCGAGATGAAGACCGGTGAAGGCAAGACGCTGGTCGCGCCTCTGGCCGTGATCCTGAACGCTTACAAAGGCGAGGGCGTCCACGTGGTGACGGTCAACGACTACCTGGCCCGCCGCGACTCTGAATGGATGGCTCCCCTTTACAAGGCCATGGGCCTTTCCGTGGCCGTCATCTACGCTTTCATGGAGCCCGATGAGCGCAAGGCCGCCTATCAGGCCGACATCACCTACGGAACCAACAGCGAGTTCGGCTTCGACTACCTGCGCGACAACATGGTGGTCTACGCCGAAGAGATGGTGCAGCGCGGCCATGCCTTTTGCATCGTCGATGAAGTGGACTCCATCCTGATCGACGAAGCCAGAACCCCTCTGATCATTTCGGGCCCCTCCCAGGACGATCCCGGCGCCTACATGAAGGCCGACCAGATTGCCTCACAGCTTAAGGGTGTCTTCAAAGACCCCAACGAGGTCCGGAGCCACAGCTTCCTTGACCAGGAAGAGCGTCCCGAGCCTGACGGCGACTTCGAGGTGGACGAAAAGGAAAAGTCCATCATGCTGACTACCCGCGGCATCGCGAAGTGCGAGCAGATCCTCAAGACGCCCGGCCTTTTCTCCGACATGGCCCACGCCGACATGGCCCACAAGATCAACCAGGCCCTGAAGGCGCGCTACCTGTTCAAGAAAGACGTGCACTACGTGATCAAGAACGGCGAGATCGTCATCGTCGACGAGTTCACGGGACGGTTGATGTTCGGACGCCGTTTCTCCGAAGGGCTCCATCAGGCTATCGAAGCCAAGGAGAAGGTGGTGGTGGGCAAGGAGAGCCAGACGCTGGCCACGATCACCATCCAGAACTACTTCCGCATGTATCATAAGCTGGCGGGCATGACGGGCACGGCGGCCACGGAAGCCGAGGAGTTCAAGGAGATTTACGGCCTGGGTGTGATCGTGATCCCCACGAACAAGCCCATCATCCGTCAGGACCTGCCCGACCTGGTCTACCGCACCATGGTCGAGAAGTTTGCTGCGGCGGCCGACGAGATCGAAAAGGTCCACGCCGCGGGACGGCCCATCCTGGTCGGCACGGCGTCGGTAGACACCTCCGAAAAGGTCAGCAAGATGCTGAAGGCTCGCAAGATCCCCCACAGGGTGCTGAACGCGCGCTACCACGAGATGGAATCGGCCATCGTCGCACAGGCGGGCCGTTTCGGCGCCGTCACCGTGGCGACGAACATGGCTGGCCGCGGCACCGACATCCTGCTGGGCGGCAACCCCGAATTTTTGGCCCGCGAAGTCTATAAGGAAAAGAATCTCAATCCCTCCAAGGATCCCGAAAAGTGTGAGGCGATCCTGGAAGAGATGAAGGCGCTCTGCGCCAGCGAGAAGGAAAAAGTGCTGGCCCTGGGCGGCCTGTGCATCATCGGCACTGAGCGCCACGAGGCCCGCCGCATCGACAACCAGCTGCGCGGCCGCGCCGGCCGCCAGGGCGACCCCGGCAGCACGCGCTTCTACCTGTCCCTCGAGGACGACCTTCTGCGTCTTTTCGGCTCCGAACGGATCGGCGGCATGCTCGACAAGCTGGGCATGGAGGAGGGCGAGGCTATCGAGCATCCTCTTCTGACCCGCGCCATCGAAAGCGCCCAGAAAAAAGTCGAGCTGATGCACTACGATATCCGCCGCCAGCTGCTGATGTACGACAACGTGATGAACCAGCAGCGCGAGGCCGTTTACGCCGAACGCGCCAAAGTCCTGACCGAACCCGACGTGCTGGAGCACGCCAAGGGCATCGCCATCAGCAACGTGGGCGACATCTTCGACGCGGCTTTCCCCGAGGACAAGGAGGCCAACCCGACCTACGCGGTGACGAAGCTGCGCACGATCTACTGGCCTGGCCTCGAAAAAGCCCTGATCGGCGTGGACGACCGCCACAACATGGCGTCCGCCATCAAGGCGGTTGAAGACGAGGTGAGCGCCCGTTTCGACGAGCGCGTGGCCCGTTTGGAGCCTTCCGTGGCCGAGAGCCTTTTCCGGTTCATCGCCCTGCACGTGCTGGACGGGGCCTGGAAGGAACACCTCCTGGGCATGGACGCGCTGCGCCAGGGCATCGGCCTTCGCGCCATCGGCCAGAAGGATCCTCTGATGGAATATCAGTTCGAGTCCTATAACCTGTTCCAGGCCACCATGTCGAACGTGCGCGAATCCATCACCCAGCTGTTCTTCAAGATCGCCGTGGTCTCCGAGGAGGACCGCCTGCGCCGGGCTTCTCCGCGCGTGATGAAGGAGAACCGCCTGCCCGAAGGCATGTCCATGCCGAAAAACTTCAACCCCACCGCTTCCCGCGGCAACTACTTCAACAATTACAGCGCCGGCGGCGAGCGTCCCGCCCCGGTCCACAGGGAAAAGATCGGCCGGAACGACCCCTGCCCCTGCGGCAGTGGGAAGAAGTATAAAAACTGCTGCGGCAAAGACGAATGAGAGGTATGCCCATGAGACGGATGATCACTGCGCTTCTGCTCGTGCTGGGTATTCCCTTCGCGGCCATGGCGCTGCCCCTGAGCAGCGCCGACGTGGCGAAGCTGGTTCAGGATTCGCCGCCCCTTGAAGAGTACAAGGGCGAACACGCCGTGGTCTGGCGGCGCAGCATTCTCTACAGCCAGGACAAGGACGGCAGGGCCGTGCGCCAGACTTCGGTAGTGGTGCTCTGCGACGCGGCGGCGCGCCTGGAGTGGCTTACGGATCTGCTCTACGCGCCCAACGGCGGCCGGATCGAGCTTGAACAGGCCGCGATCTTCGACCCCGGCACGTCGAAGCTGCTGAAGGACCTGGCCTACAGCAAAACTGAAGCCGAGAAACAGGGCCGCATCGTCCTGGAAGTGCCTCGGATGGACGACGTCTACCTCTTTGTGCTCAGCTTCCGCCAGTATTTCCCTGAAAAGGACGTTCTGGAGGACATCGCCTGGATCGGCGCCGAATATCCCGTTTGGGAAGGCAGCATTCAGGTGCGCCTCGCCAAGGATAAGGAACTGCAGTATCAGTCGAGCTCCAACAGCGAGCCCACGAAACGCGAAGACGCCAATTTCCGCTGGTACGGCTGGTTCTACTTTAAACAGCCCGCCAACCGCGGCGTTGTGGGCATGCTTGACAGCTCCGATCCCTACGTGATCTTCAGCCTCCGCAGGGGTACCGACGCCGCGGTGGGCATGATGCGGGACCTGGCGTCGCGGAAGTGGGGCGACATTCCCGCGAAGTACGTGGTCACGTCGGGAAGCGTCAGGGAACAGGCGCTGCAGACCATTGAAAAGTTCTGGCGCAGCGATTCACGCCTTCCCGTCCGCGGCGTCTGGAGAAGCGCTTCCATGATCCCCTCGGGAGGCCCCTGGACCACCTGGGAAGCAGCCTATCTCATCGCCGGCTGGCTTGAAAAGCAGGGCTGGAAGGCCCAGGTCTGGTTCCAGAACGTGATCCCCATGGACAAAAAATCCCTGGCGGCCGCGTCGACGCTGATCCGCCCCGTGCTTTACCTGGTTCAGCCTCAGGGCGGAAGGGGATGGTACTACGTTCCCGGGCAGGCTACCGAAGAGGAGCGCATTCCCGTCACGCTGCGCGGCAAGACTCTGTACAACGGCGACAACGGCAAGCTCCAGAAGAGGAGCATCGACGCCACCCGCCTCACGAAGAACCGCCTCAGCATCGCCTGGAAGCTCTCGATCGCTCCCGACGGCATGGTGGACGGGACTTTGGACCTTCGGGTACGCCACAGCTGGGTGGACATGTTCGAATCCCTCTCCGACGGGCGCAAGGATCAGCTTTACGCGCTGCTGCCCGGCCTAAGGGGCTGGATCGACGAATCGGCGCAGCCGGAAGTGAAGCCCTTGGGCGATCAAGGGTTCAAGATTGTGCTGGCCGTTCACGCGCGGTCAGGCATTGAGGGGGCGCAGGGCCTTCTGGCCGGCCTTCCCTCGATCTACCCCGAGCCGATGCTCACGCTGAACACGATCACGGACCGTTCGACGCTGAAATTCCCCTTCGTGATCGAGCAGACCTACAACGTCCAGCTTCCCTCGGGATACAGGGCGCTGACGGTTCCTTCGAAGGCGAGCCAGAGCAGCGCCGTCAGCGAGTACACCAGCACCTACCGCATCAACTCGCGCAGGAACATACTCGAAGGCGAAGAGAAGCTGCTCGTGAGCGGCACCAAGGTTGAAGCCGAGTTTATCGAAGGCTTTAAACGGGTCCTCGCCGCCTGGGGGTACTGGAGGAATTCCAATCTGGCCCTGATGCCGGTAAGAAGCAAATCGAAGTAGCGCCCGCCGGTAAAACGAACGCCTGCTTCAATGGATAGAGATCTTGCAGATAGAATGGAGCACGAATAAACATGGCAGATAACACAGCAGCGCTGAAGGCCCTGGTAACGGGAGCACTGGAGGCAATCGCAAAGGAAAAGGGCGTGGACGCGCCAATCCCGGAGGTCCATTTCGAACGTCCCAAGCAGGAGGATCACGGCGACTGGGCGACCAACGCGGCAATGCAGAACTGTAAGCTCCTGGGCTGCAAACCTCGCGAGCTGGCCGACGAAATTGTGCGCCGCATCGGCCAGGACAAGCACGTTAAAAAGGTCGAAGTGGCCGGTCCCGGGTTCATCAACTTCTACCTCTCCAACCTCTGGATGGGCGACCTCCTGAAGGCCGTCCTCTCCGCGGGCGAAAACTACGGGCGCGTGAACCTGGGCCAGGGACGCAAAGCCCAGGTCGAGTTCGTCAGCGCCAACCCCACGGGGCCCCTTCACGTGGGGCACGGACGCGGCGCCGCCGTCGGCGACATCACGGGCAACATCCTGGCCTTCGCGGGTTGGGAAGTGGAGAAGGAATACTACGTCAACGACGCGGGGCTTCAGATGAACATCCTGGGGCGCTCGACCCAGTCGCGTTACTTTGAGCTTTTGGGGCAGCCCGAGAAAGCGCCCTTCCCCGAGGACTCCTACAAGGGGCACTACATCTACGACATCGCCCAGGAAGTGATCGACGCTCACGGGAAGGAGTTCCTCGACCAGCCTCTGGACCAGAGCCTGCCCTTCTTCAAAACCTACTCTTCGGGACGCATCCTGAAGGACATCCAGAAAGACCTTGAGAACTTCGGCGTCCGCTTCGACAAGTTCTTCTCCGAGAAGACCCTCTACGACCGCGGACTGGTCCCCGCGGCGGCCCAGACTCTCAGAGAGCGCGGACACATCTACGATCAGGACGGCGCGGTGTGGTTCCGTTCCTCCGAGTACGGCGACGACAAGGACCGTGTGCTCTTCCGTTCCAACGGCGTGCCCACCTACTTCGCGTCGGATATCGCCTACCACAAGGAAAAGTTTGACCGCGGATTCAAGCGCGTGGTCGACGTGTGGGGCGCCGACCATCACGGCTACGTGCCGCGCATGAAGGCCGCCGTGGAGGCCATGGGCAACGATCCCGACGATTTCAGCATCCTGCTGATCCAGTTCGTCAACCTGCTGCGCGACGGCGAGCAGGTCGCCATGTCGACCCGTTCCGGCCAGTTCGTGACGCTGAAAGACGTGGTGGACGAAGTGGGCGTCGACGCCACGCGCTACTACTTTGTGATGCGCCGCAGCGACAGCCACCTTGATTTCGACCTGGAACTGGCCAAGCGCGAGTCCGCGGACAACCCCGTCTACTACGTGCAGTACGCCAACGCCCGCGTCAACAGCATTCTCAGGAAGATGCGGGAAAAGGGCATCGCCATGCCTGACCTCTCCGCCTTCGACGCCGAGCTGATGGCGGGCGCCGAGGAAAAACGCCTTTTCGCGAAGATCGCCCAGTTCCCCGAAGAGGTGGCGCGCGCCGCCGAGGGCCTGGAGCCTCACAGGATCGTGGCCTACATCCATGAGTTGGCGGGCGACTTCCACTCCTATTACAACAGCGGCAGAATCCTTGAAGAGACGGGAGCGCTTCAAAGCTCCCACATCCTGATGGTCGAAGCCGCCAGGGTCGTGCTGGCGAACGCCCTGCGCCTGCTGGGCATTCACGCGCCCGAGAGGATGTAGCCGTGAGACTGCGCTGGGTTGTCTTCTGGGCCGTCGCCACCGTGGCTTTTGCGATGTTGATCACGTCCATGTACAACGAGTTTCGCCGGCAGGATCAGCTGGTAAAATTCAGAGAAGAACAGCTGGCGCAGCTTGAAAAAGCCCAAAAACAGGTCGAGAGGATGCGCGACCGCGTAGACTTCTTCAAAACTGAGGAAGGACAAGCATGGATCGCGCGGGAAAAGCTGAACATGGCCCTTCCCGGCGAAGAAATCTACAGGGTCGAGACCCCCCTCAGCCAGGATCGCGAAAAATAAAAAAACGCCGCACATCCGAAGGGAACTGTGCGGCGTTTTTTTATATAGAAATAAATGAGGCGCTCGGAAAATTGTCGTTTCTCATTCTGATACTATATAGGCAGGCCGAACAGGCCGAGATAGTCTTTAGCGACTGCATGGCCCCTCGGGCCGGCCCCGGACGTTAAGTTCAGCTGTTCTATTGATAATTAGTATGAAAAGCCGAGTCAAAAGATTGGAATAGGAAAGGCGCTGAGGTCACTCAAGGAGCGCAAAGTAACACTGATTCGCAATTGGAACGTCGAATATCCTGTAAAAGAGCAACCTAAGCAATTGGGTATCTTTGATGCGGCTCAGAAAATCCATTGAAACGCTCGGCCGAAAAATAGCATAAAGCGCTTTTGGGGAATATGAGATTTAAGTAGCGTTTCGAAAAGAGGGATAAAACAAGACTCTCTTTAGAGATGCTTTACGGGCAGATCGCATTCAAGCCGATGGATCATCTTTGCCAGCATTGCTATTACGCTATTTTTATCTTTATACTCCGCAGGAATTTTCCGCAAAGAGATCTCTAAAGCCGCTGATGCGGCGGAGGAGAACGTCGCTTCATCACAGAAGCGAAGCCCCTGCTCATCCATCTGTACAGTCCAGCAGGATCTCATGCACCAGCAGTTCAGCTTTGGAAGCAGCTGGGTCTTTTCTGAAACCAGAGCGACTTTGAACCAGGGATGGCTCTTCATCTGTGTTATCACGTCGAGAAGCGCCTGAGCATACTGCTTTCTGCTGACGATAATCTTTTCGGCTCCCAGGAGGCTTAAACTGCAGCTGATAAAAGGCTCGCTGATTCGCCGATCCATCTCCTCAATCTGAAAGATCTCCCAGAAGGCTGTGACGTTGCCGCTTTGTATATGATTGGCAAGCATTTTCCTTAAAGCCGCATTCAATTCCATGCACCGAGTGAGAACAACGTCATCCACTTTATTACTTTGAAGTATTTCAAGCAGCAGTTCTTTTCTTGCACAAATCATAGCAGGCACTGGTAAAAAGGAGTAAATGACGTCTCCTACAGGAGTCCATCGCTCAAAAAGTTTAAGAAAATCCTGGACTTCTATCGCCGAGAAGTTCCTGAAAATTTTGCGGCAGCTGCGAATGACCATAGAAGCGACGTTTTTGTGCTGCTGAACGGAATAGCTGTCGGTGAAGACCGCGGAAGTGCATTGATGAGCCGCCATGGACATCCCCATGATCGACATGGAATGTTCCAGGATGGCGAAGGAGAACCAGTATACGTCTTCATCATAAAATTCATGGCAGTACCATTCAATGTTTCTGTGAAAGAGAAGGGGACTGCACTTCACGAAAAATTGGGAGAAAACGTCCTTATGAAGCGTAAAATGAAGGGCTACTGTGGCTGCAAAACCTTTTTCAAGCAGCTCATAAACTCTGCGGCACCACTCAGAGCAGTATTCACTATCCTCGAGAAGCCATGAAAACTGTTCCGCCTCAACGAAGATCAGGGTGCCGGGCTTGTCCATGGTCTCGGCGATGTCCAGAAGCTCCGTCATGGCATCGCGCCGGCCCTGGTTTTTATCGTAAAGCGCCACTTCGACATGGCTCTTTGCGCGACCATTCTTCAGCCTTTCAGATAAATAGGCGCGATCCTCTTCGAGAATCTTTTCCAACAATCTTGCTTGCTGTCTCTTATCTGAAAAGGGGGTGAGAGGAGCTATTTCCTGAAGAGCTGAAAGCAAAAGATCGCCGCTATTCTCTCTTTTAAAAGCGCAGAAAAACTGCACAACCTTGTGAAAATATGGAGAACGCCGGCTGAGCGGACGGGCTCCGCTCTTCCATTTACTTACTAGACTTGCGTCAATGTGCAGTTCTCGCGCCAATTCTGCCGAGGAAATTCCAAGGCGTTCCAGAAGGTATCCCAGGCTAGACAGCGTTTTATGAGCAGCGGCTGTTACGGGCTTCAATTTTATCGCTCCTTTTCCTGAAAACAGTTTTTGAAAACCGTTATCTCCTTCATCTCTAAGTGTATTATGCTGCACAAGTTTGTAATTTATCGGAGATAAAATTATTTCTTCTGTCATGTTTTGTCATAGTACAAAGCATGACAACTATTTGACTACATATTTACAAGCAAGGTGATTTTTACTATACTCTTTTCAAGGACGGAAAAAAGACGTCAAATGACCAGATTCCTTGGGACGAGTGCACAATTCCCAAAGGGGATATCTTTTTTCGGGAGTCCTGCATAGCTAAGTTGGCCTGTATCCGGAGCAGGTTGACGATCATCGTGAGTGAGACGTAAGAAAATAATACTTTATATGACAGAGACGGAAGGGAAGGGTATCATCATGGAAAATAAAGATTACAAATTTATCGACAATTACGGCTTTAACGAAGCTCTGCTGAAGGAAGCCTTCGCAGAGGCCAGAAAGATCTACAAAGAACGAGGATTCATGAGAAAAATGGGGTACGGCAAGGCTCCCGCCATCACCACCGTGGATATGGCCAAGGCGTGGATGAGCGAGGGCCATCCTTTTACCTGCGACCACTCGGTGGAAGTTTGCGCGGAAGCTCTGAAAGTCCTTGAAGCCGGCAGAAAATCGGGCGTTCCCATTTTCCACACCACGACGGGGTACGTAGGCAAACAACAGTGGGACCTTCCCCGCTGGGATGAAAAGATCCCCATGAGCGCCCTCGATATCGACTCCGACTGGATGCAGATCGATCCCAAGCTTAAGCCGCGCCCTGAAGAGCCCGTGATCCACAAGAAATACGCGTCGAACTTCTTTGGCACCCATCTCGCGCAGACCCTTAACTTCCTTGGCGTCGATACGGTCATCGTGATGGGGGCTACATCCTGCGCCTGCGTGCGCCACACCGTCATGGACTCCACAGGGTACGGCTTCAAGACCATCGTCCCCGAAGGAACTGTTGGCGATCGAGTCCCCGGTGTCATTGAGTGGAACCTTTTTGACATGGAAGCCAAGTTTGCCGACGTGGTGCCGGTCGATGAAGTCGTCAAATACCTTGAAGGCATCGACCCCTCTGTATATCGCAAGCACGAGCGTCTCTACGATAAGTAGATCCAGAGCAGCGTAGCTGTAGTATAGATTGTCCAGAAGGGCGGGCGGATTCTTCCAAGTTTTGTGCCGCCTGCCTTTTTTGGAAAAAACAGGCATAACGATGCCTGCCCGAACTTAAGAAGAAGGTGACCACATTGGATTACTTGCGAATAGCTAACAGTCCAGTTTTATGGCTTATGTGCCTTCCAGCGGTGCTGATCGTGGGCGTGCAGGCCTGGCTGTTTTCACGCCGCGCTTATATTGCCGCGCCTTCAGTTGGACTTACGTCTGAGCAGTGTACGAAAGCTTTTAAAGTCGGTGCAATGTCCGCCATTGGTCCGTCGCTTGCCATTTTCATTGTCATGATAGGCATGATGGCTGTCATTGGGGCCCCTGTCACATGGCTGCGCCTGTCCTTTATAGGGGCCGCCACGACGGAACTGACGGCGACCACCATAGGCGCGAAAGCCATGGGAGTAGAGCTGAACTCGGCTGAATATGGGCTTATAGCGTTTGCGGCTTCGACGTGGACGATGACTCTGAATGGATGCGGCTGGCTTGTTTTCTGCGGACTTTTCACTGACAAGATGAGCGGACTCATGAAAAAATTGACCGGTGGAAACATTGCCGTCATGTCAGAAATTTGCGGCGCTGCCGTTTTAGGGACGGCCAGTTACCTGGCTGCCGATCAGGGATTCCGCTCCTCCCCACACCTTGCGGCGGTGATTACAGCCATTGTGACGATGTGCCTGCTGATCCGCTTCGCACCCAAATGGCTTCGCGAATACAATCTCGGGATCGCTATGCTCGCGGGCATGGCCGCCGCCGTGATTACCCTATCCTAGGAGGCGCCGGCATGGAAATGGATAATTATGACAGCGTATTTACCAGACCTATCATTCGCGCTGGCATGTGGACTCTGTTGCTCGCAGTTCCACTGTGCTTTTTCCCGGTGCTGTACCTCTGGTGGGCATATGATGCCGTGCCGACGGCCGGTACGATCTTTACAGCCTGGTTTATGATCGCTTCTATCTACGGCGTAGAGTACTTTATGACTCCTATTTCTTACTTCCCGATTTTAGGCGTCGCCGGAACCTATATGGCCTTCCTCTCAGGTAATATCGCTAATATGCGAGTTCCTTGTGCCATCGTAGCTCAGGAAGTTCTGGAGGTCAACGCGGGGACTCACGAGGGCGAGATCGTGGCGACCCTCGGCATGGCTGGTTCGATCATTACCAACCTTTTCGTAACGACGATTGCGGCGATTGCGGGCAACTTCGTCATCTCCCTGTTTCCGCCCATCCTTCTCACCGCTCTGAATTACGTGTTGCCGTCCATCTTTGGCGGTTTGTTCGCTATCTTTGCCACGAAGCATCCCAAGTATGCCTTTTTTGCGACAGCCGTGGCCGTCATATTGCTCGGATGTGTAAAGGTACTTCCCACATGGTCGGTAGTCGTTCTGTGTTCCTTCAGCACCATAGGCTTCGCGCTTTTTACGCAGAAGAAACGGGATAACGCAGGAGATTGGAGTTAAAGAAGCCGCGCAGCCCCAGGGCAGGGAGCGGCGCGGCTTCTTAGTGGAGTGTGTAATACAGAAGGTTTCAGAAACTATTTGTTCATTCCGAGCTTGCTGAGGCCGAAGCGTTTAGCAAGCATGAAGACGATCAGGAGGATGCCCACGTAGCCGTTGATGCCGTAGATCACGTTAACAATGGTCTTGAAGTTGACCGAGAAAGCGATCACGCAGGCGACTATGCCCAGACCGATTGTGAGGGCGTAGAACTTGGGCGTCTTCTCCTGAGCGTAGCGGGCCGAGACGGACCATAGAAGAGGAACGGCCGTGGTGTAGATGCCTGCCATGATGATGATACAGAACGCCGAAGCCACGGGCGCCCAGATTTGGGCGGCGATGATCAGCGAAGGGATATCGGCCGTGGATACTTCGCTCATGTGAGCCAGGAAGCCGAGCATGAGGATCAGCGCGCCAAGGGTGAAGCCGATCGCGCCCAGAGACGTACCCGTTAGGGCTTCTTTGGTACTGTTGGCCTTCTGTCCCAGCGCGGCTAGGAAGGCCGCGAGCCAGAGCATGCAGAACCCCACATAAGAAGCGACTGAGGCAATCCAGTTATTGCCGACTCTTGTAATCGTGCTCAGGAATTCCGGATTCTTGGTCAGCTCTGCGCCGACAGAAATCCCCGCGGGGTTCATCATAATGGCGCCCACGCCAACGCCCAGGGCGATGAGCACGATTAAGGGGCCGAGGCAGCCGATGATGTCCACGATCTTGCCTAGGCCGAGAACGACCGTGCCCACGGAGAGCGCCAGCATGATGAGCCCGCCGGTCAGAGGAGCCATGCCGTAGTGCTGCGCCACTGTGGCTCCGGCGCCCGCCAGCATGACGATGTAGGACATGTAGATGAAAATCGTGGAGAAATAGTCATAGAAGCCGCCGATATATTTACCACAGTAATAACGATAGATGTCGTTCGTATTGTCGAATTTCACGCTGTATCCGACGGCGATGACATCGCCCCCGGCATAGCCCAGCCCCAGAAGGGTTCCCAGCGCTACCCAGATTCCTTCATAGCCGTAGGCCGCAAAGTATTGAAACACTTCCTGTCCTGTGGCGAACCCTGCGCCGATCAGGAAAGCGATAAAAGCTCCCGCAAACTTAAGTACGTTGATTCCATCGACTTTCTGTTCCATCCTATCAATCCTCTCGCATATTTTTTGTTGAAAAAGAACCGCGCGAAGATCCCAAGGCTATAGAGTTTTGTAGGCTTTAGCCTCTTCAACGGCGGTTCTGAGATGTTCAAGGTCGATCCAGCGATAATCCGCGTCAGCTGAGATATCGTTCACAAATCCCTGCTGCGCGAGATGGTTTCTCCCGCGTTCAAGCAGGTCAAATTCGTTGCCGGACCATGAGACTTTGGAGCTCATGATGATGGATCTGTAGGGGTTTCGGTTCAATCTGTTGTTGGCCGAAAGGGGAGGCGTCACGAGATGCATCCCTCCGTCGAGCCGCTCGGAAACCCTTTGAAGAACGTCCAGAGGCGTCCCTTGTACGAACTCTGTCTCCAATAGTTTTGCCTCCGCTGCGTCGGGGTTGTTGGTAATGATCATCTGCGTGCCTTCCTTTCCGAAATTTAAAGTGAGTGTGGAGAGCCGTGAGTGAAGTTGAAGTTTCTTGAAGGAAATTTCAGCTTCGCTCCCAGCTCTTCACACTCTTAATTTATTTACAATGCCTTGAAGATGGTCTGCTTGTCGATGGGCGTGACCATGGCCTCCAGGGCCTTGTGCAGCAGTTTGCTGCGCGTCTTCTTGTCCTCTTCGTCGCCCAGTTCGGGTTTGCCTACGGGGTGAGGAATAGCGACGCCGGGAACGATTCTGTTCGAGCCGACGGTCACCATGATCGGGACGATCGTCGCGATCTGGACCACCGGGATTCCTGCCGCCTTTTCAATTTCGCGTGACATCGATGCACCGCATCGAGTGCAGGATCCTCAGGTGGAGGTGAGTATGGCCGCGTCGACGCCGGCGGCTTTGAGCTCTGGCCCTATTTCCTGACCGAACTTCTCGGCCCAGGAAACGCCGGTGCCGGTGCCGGTGGTGCAGTACACATACTTGTAGATCTTGCCGATCTCGCCGTTCTTCTCCATCTGGCGCAGCACGTCCAGGGGCAGGACCACGTCGGGGTTCTGGTTGGCCCACTGGGTGTCGTAGCCGCCGTGGATGGACTCGTAATTATCCGGGGTCAGGTCGTCGAGCGCGGAGATGTCGTAGCGGCCATAGGACTCGGCGGAGGACACGCGGATCTTGTCGGGGTTGCCCTTGGGCACGATGCCGCCGGAGGTGATCAGGGCGATGGTGGCCTTCTTGATGTCCTTCACTGGGGCGCAGGGTTCAATCTTGTTGAAGGTGGGCATCTCGTACTCGGTCTGGAAGGGCTCGCCCTTCATCTTGGCGAGGAGCATCTCCAGGCCGCGCTGAGCGCCGTTCTTCTCGTGGAAGAAGACCTTACGGCGTCCGCGGGGCAGGTAGTTCTCCGCGGCGGCGGGGCCCAGCTCTTCCTTCTTGAGCAGCTTGAGCAGCAGCCGGCCCATGCCCTGAGCGGCGTCTTTCATGCCGCGGGCGCTGTTGGCGGTCTTGACGATGTAGACCTTCTTGCTGAAGGACTCGGCGCCGGGGTTCTCGGGGAACATGCCCGTTACGGCGGGGATGCCCAGCTCTTCCTGTACGGTGGCGCAGAAGTCGCCGCAGGCCATGCCGTAGCGTCCGGCGAAGAAAGCGGGGCCGGCCGCGAGGGCGTCGGGGTTGAAGCTCTTGACCATCTCGAGGAGCTGCTTCTTGGCCTCTTCGTTATGCTCGTTGAAGTAGTTGTCACCGCAGATGACGGTGCCCACAATCTCGGCGTCCTTGCCGAAGACGGCGGCCAGCGCGGTGCCCGGGCCGACCTTGCCCTCGCGCTTCTCGGGGCCCACGTGGGCCATCTCTTCGCCGCCGATGTTGGCGTAGAACTGGTTGATATAATGAACCACTCTGAATGTCATGGTAAAAACGCCTCCTTAAACCCAGAGAGAGCCGGACTTGTTGAAGCCGGTCTCGCAGGTGGAACCGATGATGGACTGGAGCTCCACGTACATGGAGCCGTCGGGACGAAGGCTTTCAGCCGCGCCGCCCGAGACGTGGGCGATGGACTCGATGTAGCCGATAACCTTGTCCATGGCGGGCACTTCAAGCATCTCGTTCACGTTGCCGCAGGAGACGAAGGCCGTCATCTTGGGCGTGGCGTCGGCTAGGCCCTGGCTCGCGCCTTCGGTGCCAGAGGCTTCGTCGGCGATGACCACGGAGCTGATGCCCAGGGCTTCGCACTTGTTGACGTTCATGCAGAGGTCCGTGTCGGGGTTGCCGTAGCCTTCTTCGGTGATGATGACGCCCTTGGCTCCCAGCTCGTGGGCGAGGCGGGCGTTGAACGAAGAGGCGCGCTCCTTGCCGGCCAGGACCGTGGATTCCTGGGTGGGGATCATGCCGAGGAAGTTGACGGTCTTGCCGTGCTGGGCGTAGAGTTCGGCCACCACGGGGTCGTGCAGGTGGTGCCAAGTGGTGGTTTTGTCGCAGGCGGACACACAGTTGCCCGAGACCATGGCGCCGTCCAGCACTTCGTTGGGATGGAGCAGCGTAGGCAGAGTGTGCTTCACGTCGGCGCCGTAGACGTAGGTGTCGTGGAGCAGTCCCTGGGTAATGCACATGCAGAGATGGACCACCGGCGGCAGGTCGGGATACTTTTTCAGCTCCTCGGCCACGGTGCCCTTCTCGTAGACTTCGGTGGCGTCGATAGCCGCGCCCTTGCAGCATTCCGCCAGGTGGACGGCGGCCTTCAGTCCCGCCACGCGCAGAGCCTCTTCGTACTGGTGCTTCTCCAGGTCCTTGACGGGCACGGCGCTGACCACCACGTTGAACAGTCCCGCGAAGGGGCTGAACTTGGCCGCGGGGCCCGACATGTCGATAAAGCCTTCCTGGAAGGCCATGATGGGACCCACGGTGACCACTCCCGCGCCGTCGAGCACGAAGGTCGCGCCCTCGCCTACGGTGTCGTTGGGGCCCACCACGGAAGCGAAATAGCTCTCGCCGCCCTCGAGTTTGACGCGGGGTTCGATCACGTCCTTGACGGGGATGATGCGCACCGACTCGCCGGGACGGGCGAGATCCACGTCCCAGCTCTCAATGCGGTCGTCCTGCAGCGCCTCGATCAGGGCCTGTTTGTCCACGTAGAGCACGCCCTGCTCCACGCGAGTGGGGCTTCCCCACTCAAGGCCCTTCACGTGAGCTTTGCGAAGTTCCAATCTCATAAAGAATTCCTCCTCTTTTTGAGTTCAGTGTTTCTATTTTCATGATTATGAGCGCCAGTTATGCTCTGTTTGAAGTATATGAAAATATTGATCAAAACTCACCGTTGCAAAATAACAGCTTTTGTGGCTTAATAGAAAAATGATTTGTACTTTGAGTACAATGCATCTGTCTATGAATGAAAAAGTAATGAAGAGGTGGCGGCTTTTTCAGGCCTTTGTGGGGTTTAAAGTCCCTTTCCGTTTTTCGGTGCCCTCGTTTTGACACTCTGATAGGGCTTGCGGGAGGCCGGTGCCGGAGAAGATGGGCCAATTTTTGTATAAGGCGGTGTCAAGATGGAGGAACGCGGTGACGACGAGAACGGCCTGCTTCAGAAGTGCGCGCAGGAGATCGCTGTGGCCACGGCGGCGGCTATCGGTTATGACGTGATCATCACCGACATGGACGCCGTGGTGGTGGGGGCCAGCAAGGCCGCGCGCATTGGAGAAATGCACGAAGCCTCGCTGGAGGTCATTTCCAGCGGCGGCAACAGCGAAACCACGGAATATCAGGCTCAGGACCTGTCGGGAACCCTTCCGGGGGTCACCTATCCGATTCACGCGATGAACGGGAAAATTGTCGGAACCATGGCGATCACCGGCGATCCTGGAAAGGTCAGGCCCTTTGCGCTGATCGTGAAAAAGCAGATTGAGATTCTGCTGCGGGAGCGGGAGCTTTACGCCTATTCCGTCAACCGTGAAAGCACGCTTCAGAACCTGATCCAGGATCTGAGCTCCTTCGTTCCCGGTGTCAGCAACGAGACGGTGCTGACGGCGCGCGCCTCGGAGTTTGGCTATGACCCGAGCTGGTACTATGTACCCGTCGCCGTGGATTTGTACCAGTTCGGGCGCTACGCCCTGCAAATTCGCAAGGAGTCCCAATTTGGCGGCAAGGACGCCGAGACGAAGATCCTTCGTATTAAGAAGGCCGTCCTCGCCAGCGTCCGCAGGATTTTCTCCCAGCGCCGCGACGTGTCGACCATCAGCAGCAACAACCGTTTCGTGGTGCTCTGCGCCGCGGAAAACAGCGTGAACGGTCTTGAACATGAGGCGGAAGTGATGGCGAAAGTCAGGGAAATGTCGGAGACGCTCTTGAGATCCATTGAGACGCTCGGATTGAGAGCCGCCATCGGTTTGGGGTCGCCGGCGCTGGGGATTCAGGCTCTGGCCGGCAGCTTTCAGGAGTCCTGGAAGGCCCTGTTTCTCGGAAAAAAATTCTGCCAGAGCCCCGGCGTGTACAACATCAAAGATTTTCGCCTTGAGGACGTGATCTCCACTCTCGATACGCCGGTGAGGAGCCGCTTTATCCAGTCCGTCACGGGGAAACTGCGCAAATTTCCCGACTGGGAGGAGATGCGTGATACGATTAAAGGCTGGTGCGAAAGCGGTTTTTCGCTGATCGAAGCGTCGCGTCGGCTGCATATTCACAGGAACACGCTGATCTATCGCCTCGAGAAGATGAACCGCATCACCGGCCTGGACATGAAGGATTTCAAAACCTGCCTGAACCTCTATCTTGCGTTGGTCATGGACCAGTATGTGGGTCCCGCGGTCAGGGAACAGGAGATTCAGTAAGGAGGAAAATAAAAGAAATGCGGGACACTGAATTGGAGCAAAAAGCGGAACTGCGGGCCTTTCAGACGCTAGTTGAATTGATCCGGCGCCAGGAGATCGTGCCGGGGGAACGGCTCTTCGAGCCGGACCTGGCGGAGCGTCTGAACATGAGCCGCACTCCGCTGCGCAACGCTTTGAGCCGTCTGGTCGCGGAAGGCGTGCTTGTGAAGGAGCCCGGCAGAAAGGGCTATCTGCTGCCCGCCCTTTCCAGGGACGATATGCAGCAGATCTTTCTGGTCCGGGCCAGCATTGAGGGCGCGGCCGCGGGAGTGCTCGCGAAATTCTGCACGCCCGAACAGATCAGCGACCTGCGCAGCGTCAACTGGAAGGAGTCGGAACTTTTCAGCGAGCACAGGGACAAGGACCTTTACGCCGACCTGAACGAGGTTTTTCACAGAAAGATCGTGTCGTTCTCGGGGAACGTCTACCTGCTGCGCTTTTTTGACTGCAGCTATTGGCGTTCAACGCTGTACACGCTGCTCTACGCGACCTTTTACCTCGACGGCGACAGGCCTCAGGAGCGCGTCAAGTCGATTCCGAGCTGGAAAGAACACGCCATGATCGTCGACGCCCTCGAAAACCACGACGCCGAACGCAGCCGTTATTTGATGGAAGAACATGTCATCAACACTTGGCGCTATCGTTCAAAGTTGGGAAAATCACAAAAGAAAGGAAATTAACCCTAATGACACCACATGGAATTGTTTTAAAAAACTGTGATCTTTATGCGCCTGAACCTTTGGGGATGGCCGACCTGACTATTTTGGACGGGAAATTTCTCTCATTAAATGAGGATTTCAGCACGGCTTTAAAGCTGCTTGGGGCCGAGGTCAAGGTGATAGACTGTGAAGGCGCACTGGTCCTGCCCGGTTTGGTGGACGCTCACGTCCACTTTGGAGGCGCAGGCGGCGAGGGCGGCGCTGTGTACCGAACGCCGCCGCTTCAGCTGTCGGAACTGACGAGCGCGGGGATCACCAGTGCCGTGGGCCTGCTTGGTACGGATGGGTATTGCCGTTCGCTGCGCGAGCTGCTGATGAAAGCCCGCGCTTTGGAGGAAGAGGGACTGAGCACATGGATTTTTACGGGATCTTACCAGATTCCCGGGCCGACTATAACCGGCGACGTGGCTTCTGATATTCTCCTAATCGACAAAGTCATAGGGCTAAAGTTAGCTTGTTCTGACCACAGAGCTTCCCAGGTTCCTGTTCAGGATCTTCAAAAAGCCGCCGCGGAAAGCAGGGTAGGCGGGATCTTGGCTGGAAAGTGCGGCCTTGTGATGGTACATATCGGCGAGGGCGAAAAAAGGCTTGAACCTTTCCTAGACATTGCGTCGCACAGCGATATTCCTCTGAGCCAGTTTATTCCCACCCACCTGAATCGTTCCGAATCGGTGTTTCAGCAGGCGATCAGCTATGGGCTCGCGGGAGGCCGCGTGGATATCAGTTCGGGTGTTTCCGAAAGCTGCTGTTTTCCCGGCGCCGTAAAGCCCAGCAGAGCCGCGGCCCGTTTGTTGGAAGCCGGAGTCCCGCTGAAGAACGTGACCATGAGTTCTGACGGCAACGGCGTGATGACCCGTATCGACTCGGAAACGGGAGAAAAACTACCTTTGATGGCCCCGGTTCACTCCATGATAGACGAGTTTTTGGACATGCTGAAAGAAGAGATGCCCGTTGAAAAAGCGTCCCGAATTTGTTCGGCGAATATGGCTGAAGCCCTGCGTCTGCCAGGTTGCAAGGGGCATATTCAACTTGGCGGGGACGCTGATCTGATTGTTGTCGATAAAAGCTTGAAACTGCGTCACGTCATAGCGAAGGGCAGCGTCATGTTCTTTGACGCGGTGGCGCTCCGGAAGGGGCTCTTCGAGAAATAGCCTTGTGAGCTCCATGTTCAGGGATAAAACAACGAATAAAAAAAGCACCGAGCAAAATCCCTATTTGCGGCCTTGAGTACAAACCCTGCGTTCACGCATGGATTCCGAAAATATGCCGCAAATCTTTGGAAATTTTGCTTGGTGCTTTTTTATGGTTTTATAACTGTATCCATTGACATGCTTTTATGTTTCTATTATACTCAATTCATTGTTTTGGATTCATTTTATGAAGTTTCCGGGCCCGGACTTCATTTGAACAAGCTGAAATCTGTGATGCTGCTGGTGTTTTTCATCGGCGTGACGTCCTTAGGGGATGTCTTCATATTTTCATGTGATGATGGAGGCGGTATAAGTGAGCAATAAGGTAGAAAGAGTACACAAAGAAGTTGGCTTAGGCGGCGCTGTCGGTATTTTGCTGATGATCCTCTTTATTATGATCGTCGGCAAGCTGTTTATGAATTTTGACACAGGCATGCTCGTTTTGATTGTAGCTTTGGCGACGACAATCATCTACGTTTATGGCTATCGTTTTACCTGGGATTATATGTTTAAAGAGGGCGTCATCCCAATGGTGGCCCGCGCTTCAGGCGCTATTCTGATCCTTTTGATCGTGGGGCCCATGATCGCGATCTGGATGGCCGCCGGTACCGTCCCTTATCTGATTAAGGTCGGGCTTTCAATTCTGAAACCCAGTACGTTCTTGGTCTCCGCCTCGGTCATCTGCGCTATTTCATCGGTGCTGACGGGGACTTCCTGGGGGTCTGCGGCGACCTTTGGCGTTGCCCTTATGGGCATTGGGCACGGCCTGGGGATCTCTCCCGCTGCGACTGCCGGCGCCGTCATTGCTGGCAGTTATTTCGGCGACAAGGTAAGCCCTATTTCCGACACGACGGTTCTTGCCGCAGCGACGGCTGAATGCGA
Source organism: Pyramidobacter piscolens (assembly GCA_004558205.1). GTDB lineage: Bacteria > Synergistota > Synergistia > Synergistales > Dethiosulfovibrionaceae > Pyramidobacter > Pyramidobacter piscolens_A. The sequence continues at coordinate 26,128 of SFDM01000029.1, read as the reverse complement.
CCTGATCGACCACATCAAATCCATGATGTGGACCACGCTTCCTGCGTTTTGCGTAGGACTCGCCGTTTACGCTTGGGTTGGCTCGTCAAGTTCCGACGCCATGGATATGACCCGCATCAATGAGATTGTGAACGCCATTGACGGAGCCTATAAACTTTCGCCGGTCGTTCTCATTCCCGCTCTTGTGTTGTTGGTGCTTGCCTTTATGGGATTTCCCACAATCCCTGTCCTGTGGGCCTCTATGCTTTCCGCGGTGCCCCTGGCGATGATGCAGGGACACACGATTCCTGCCATCGTCAAAATTATGGCCAGCGGGCCGAAAGCGGCCACGGGCGTTAAAGTGGTCGACAGTCTGCTGAGCCGCGGCGGCCTTTCTTTCATGTCTTCATCGGTGACGGTGATTTTCTTCGCCTATATTTTTGCCGGTCAGCTTGAATGCACTGGAACCATTCGCGTAGTCACTATGGCCATGAAAGAGCGCTTTATCAAGAGCAGCGTGGGACGTTTGGTTTTCTCGACCTCCTTGACAGGGATCATTACCGCTCTCGGGACGGGCAACTCCTATCTCAGCATCATTATGCCCGGAACCATGTATCGCGAGCTTTTCGACGGATTCGGCATTCAGCGCAGGGTTCTGTCCCGCACTTTGGAGGATTCCGGTACTGTGGTGGTTCCCTTGATTCCTTGGTCGGCGGCAGGCGTTTATATGGCTTCCATCCTTGACGTACCTGTGTTGAGCTATTTGCCCTGGACTATTATGTGCTATTGCGGTGTGGTGTTTGCCTGGATCTATGCTTTTTGTAACTTTGCTATTTTCCGCAATAAAACCGAACAGCAGTAAATTTCTGAAAGCCAGCGCAGGCCGATTTATATACTCCGGCCTGCGCTCTTTGTCTGAAATTAAATCGAATGGAGAGATTTGAATGAATCATCCTTTGCTTCTGAAAAACGTTGACCTCTACGCTCCTGAACACTTGGGCGAAGCGGATCTGCTGATCCTGGGCGCCCAGGTGGCCGAGATTGGGAAAGATCTGGACGTGAAGGTTCCTGGCCTTGAGGTGATCAACTGCGAGGGGGCTGTCGCCGCGCCCGGCATTATCGACCATCACAACCACTTCGGCGGCGCCGGCGGCGAGGGCGGATTTAACTTCCGCACGCCCCCGGCCCAGCTTTCCACCTTCGTCAAGGCTGGCATTACGTCGGCCGTTGGGCTGCTGGGCACCGACGGCTACGGGCGCTCTCTGGTGGAGCTGCTCCAGAAGTCCCGTGCCCTCGAGATCGAAGGACTGAGCACCTGGATCTATACAGGGGCTTATCAGCTTCCAGGTCCGACGATCACTGGCAAGGTGGGGACTGACATCGCTTGGATCGACAAGGTCATTGGCTGCAAAATGGCCCTTTCTGACCACCGTTCGTCCCACCCTTCGGTCGAAAGCATCCGCGCGCTGGTCTCTGAAGTCCGCGTTTCGGGAATGCTGGCGGGGAAGCGCGGCGTGGTCTGCGTCCACATGGGCAGCGAGGCCGCCGGTTTGGAGCCTCTGCGTCAGGCGGTCGCCGGTATCGACGTGCCTCTGACCCAGTTTATGCCCACTCATGTGAGCCGCTGCGATTCGCTGCTGGCCGACGCTGTGAAGTGGGTGAACGAGGGCGGCGTGGCCGACATCACGGCCGATGAAAAGACGCCTGCGGCGGTGGCTCAGTTCGTCGAAGGCGGCGCAGACCTGTCGCGTGTGTGTTTCAGCTCCGACGGCAACGGCAGCATGCCTCGCTTCGACGCGGCCGGCAACTTCGCCGGCATGGGGGTGGGCGACCCGGCCACGATCCTGAAAGCGGTGGCCCAATGCGCCGAAAGCGGCGCGGTTCCCTTGGAGAAGCTCCTGGCCATGGCCAGCGCCAATCCGGCAAAATGGCTGAACCTGTCCGGCAAGGGACGCATTGAAAAGGGTTTTGACGCCGACGTGATGATTCTTGACGAAAAACTTGGCCTCCGCACATTGATCGGCAAGGGCCGCCTGATGCTGCGCGACGGCGTTGTGCTGGCCAAGGGGACTTTTGAGATCTAGCTGTAAATTGCCGCCCCCCTGCGCTGCTGACGTGAGCGGCGGTTCAAAAGCAAGATCAAAAGATTGAATCGCAGAGGAAAACCTTAAAGATTCATAAAGTCACGAAATTCATTAAAATACATAATTATTATCATGCGGGTTCGTATTTTTTTGTTATTGGTTCGGGTTTTGCTTTTCCTTTGCGGCCTTTGCGCCCTTTCTGTTCAGCTTTTGCGATGAAAATCTTTTGACCTTGACTTTCGTCACTCTGGTAAATAGCAATGTAAAGACAGCCGCGTCTGGAAGGTTTTGAACTTCCGGGCGCGGCTGTCTTTTTTACTCTCGTTCTTCCCTGTAGTAGGGAACGCTCAGAGCGTGAGGGGCGCCCAGAGAGACGCCCTTGCCCTTGCTGATGGAGATGGCCAGCAGGACCAGGATCGTCAAGGCGTAGGGCAGCATGAGGAGCAGCGGCGCCGGAATGACCGTGCCGACGGCCTGGATCCTCAGCTGGCAGGCCTCCACGCCGCCGAAAAGGTAGGCGCCGAACATGGCCCGCGCGGGATGCCAAATCGCGAAGATCACGAGAGCCACGGCGATCCAGCCGCGCCCGGCCGTCATGCCTTCAGACCACATATGGCTGTAGGATATGGACATGTAAGCGCCGCCCAGAGCCACGATGCCGCCGCCCAAGAGCGTATAGAGGTAGCGCAGCTTCGCCACGCCGATGCCCACGCTGTCGGCGGCGCGCGGCGCGTCGCCCACGGCGCGGAGATTCAACCCCATGCGGGTGCGCCAGATGTACCAGCACAAAAAGGCCGTCAGGAAATAGGAGAGGTAGACCAGTGCGTCGTGCTGGAACAAGATCGGCCCCAGGACGGGGAGGTCTCCGAGCAGTGGGATTTTGACCGTCTGAAGCCCCGTGATGGTCTCTCCGACGAACCTGTTGCCCAGCAGGGCGCTGGCGCCGGTGCCGAGCATGGTCAGCGCCAGGCCGCTGACAACCTGGTTGGCGCCCAGCGTGACGGACACGAAGGCGTGGATCGCCGCCAGCGCCGCACCGGCGCAGAATCCAGCCAGCACGCCCAGCCAGGGCGAGCCCGTGCTGTAGGTGACGGCAAAGCCTGAGAGCGCTCCCATCAGCATCAGGCCTTCAAGGCCCAGGTTTTGGACGCCGCTTTTTTCGGTGAGAATTTCGCCGAGGGTGCCGTAAAGGATCGGCGTACCGCTTCGGACCGCCGCCGAGAAGATGGTGATCATCAGTTCCATGTCCATAATCAGCGCGCCTCCCTGCGCAGCACCATGCGATAGCGTTTAAAGAATTCTCCCGCGATGACGAACAGCAGGATGAACCCCTGAATGATCTGGACGCCGGCCACGGGCAGCCCCATGACGATCTGCAGCGATTCCCCGCCGACCAGCAGGCCGCCCATGAGCATGGCCACGAAGGGCGTGAGCAGGGGATTCAGGTTGGAAAGCCATGCCACGATGACCGCCGTAAAACCGTAGGCCGTGCTGTAGCCGGCCTGAAGGCGGTGCTGGATTCCTGCCATCTCCACGAATCCGCAGAGGCCGCAGAGGCCGCCGGAGACGAGCATCACCAGCAGGAGGTTTTTCATGTCGTTGATTCCCGCGAAACGGGCGGCGCGTGGGTTCTCGCCCACGACCCGAATTTCATAGCCCCAGCGCGTATAGCTGAGGATCCACCACGCCAGGATCGGGAACGCGATGATCAGCCAGACCGCGGAGTAGACGCGGCCAAATCCGATCTCGCTCAGAATCGCCGATCCCGGGAAAGGGGCCGTCATCGGAAAGCCCAGCGCCGTGGGGTCGCGCCAGGGGCCGTAGACGAAAAAGTTTTTCAGGTTCACCGCGATGTAGTTCAGCATCAGCGTGGTGATGATTTCGTTCACATTCCACCGTGCCCGCATGAATCCCGAGATCAGGGCCCAAAAGGCGCCGGCCAGAATGGCTGCCAGGATCATCAGCGCCAGCATGACGAAGGCGCTGTCCGAGGGGAACCAGCGGACCATGGCTGTGGCCGCCAGGGCTCCGGCCATGATCTGTCCTTCGGCTCCGATGTTCCACACCAGCATCCTGTAGCAGAGGATCAGCGCGACGGCGCTGATCACCAGGGGAATGGCTTTCGTCAGGGTTTCCGAGAGGCCGTAGCCGTCGCCGAAGGCCGAGAAGGCCATCTCGTAAAAGGCTTCCGCCGGAGCGATGCCCATGCACTTCAGGAAGACGGCACTGACCGCCAGCGCCGCCGCGATGGAGCAGAACGAGACCGTCAGGCTGACCTGCCAGGAACAGGCGCTTCTTTTTTCCATGCGCATCATTCACCCCACCCTTCGTCATGGGCGCCTGCCATCAGCAGGCCGATCGTCTCGAAGCTGGCAGACTGGGGATCGTTGATAATCCCCGTGATCTGGCCGCGGTAAATTACCGCCAGGCGGTCGCAGAGCGCCGCCAGCTCCTCCAGGTCTTCCGACACCAAAAAGACCGCCGTTCCGGCGTCGCGCGCCGCCAGGATCTGTTCGCGCACAAAACGGGTTGCCGCCACGTCGAGCCCCCAGGTGGGGTTCATGGCCAGAAGCACGCGGTGTGGGTCGCTGAGCTCCCGTCCCAGCATGAGCTTCTGCAGGTTGCCGCCCGAGAGGTTGCGCACGGGGTTGGCGATGGACGGCGTGTCCACGCTGAACTGGCGCACGATGTTTTTGGCGTGCTCCTTCATGGCCTTCCAGTTGATGTTCAGTCCGAACTGCCCCTTTGTGGCCGAGGGCGTCCAGTAGCGCTTGAGCATGGAGTTCTCCGTCACGTCCATGTTGCCCACCATGCCTTCGCCCTTCCGGTCGGCGGGGATGTAGCGGATCCCCTTGTTGATGAAGGCGCGGGGTTCCCTATGGGTGAAGTCCTCGCCGTCCACGGCAATCGTCCCTTCGTTCAGGGGGCACAGCCCCGCCATGGCCTGGCAGAGCGCCGTCTGCCCGTTGCCCGACACGCCCGCCAGCCCCAGGATTTCTCCCTCGTGAAGCCGCAGTGAGACGTGCCGCAGCTCCCAGAGCCCCCGGTCGTTGATCACGCCCACGTTGCTGAGCTCCTGGACTACAGGCCCGGGAGCGAGGCGCTTCTTTTCGATGTTCAGATTCATCCTGGAGCCCACCATCAGTTCGGCGATTTCCTCCTTGGTGGTGCGCGCCGTTTCGAGAGCCCCCACCAGGCGCCCCCGGCGAAGCACGGCGATGCGCCGGGACAGTTCCAGAATCTCGTCCAGCTTGTGGGAGATGAAGATCACGCCGCGGCCTTCGCGGGTCATCCGGCGGATGGTGTCGAACAGCTTCTCCGCCTCCTGGGGCGTCAGCACTGCCGTGGGTTCGTCGAGAATCAGCACGCGGGCGTTGCGGTACAGCGCCTTCAAAATGGCCACGCGCTGCTGCTCGCCGATGGAAAGCTGCCAGACGCAGGCTTCCGGATCCACTTCAAGCCCATAAAGAGAAGAAATTCTCTGAATTTCGGCGATGATCTTTTTTCTCGGCAGGATCACGGGCAGGTCCATGCCCAGCACCATATTCTCCCAGACCGTCTGGCTGGGGACGAGCATAAAATGCTGATGCACCATGCCGATTCCCGCGGCGATCGCGTCGTGGGGCGATCGGAATCGGACAGGCGTTCCGCCGACTAGGATTTCGCCGGCATCGGGAGTGTAGATTCCCGACAGGACGTTCATCAGCGTCGACTTGCCGGCGCCATTCTCCCCCAGAAGCGCCAGCACCTCCCCGGCGTGAAGGTCCAGGTCGACCGCGTCGTTGGCTTTCTTGCCCATAAAAGCCTTGGTGATGCCCCGCATCTGCACGAGGCATGACGAAGATGGTTCAGCCATATAAGAGCCTCCCGTAATCAAAGTGATAAGGACAAAACTGGAACAATCATACACTAGAACGGGCGCTTTTTCCCGTGGAAATTTCAGAAAAACGGAAAATCTTTCTGACGCCGCCCCTTCGCGGCGCCATGGCTCTCCCCAGGACGCCTCCTCTTTGGTACAATAGGGCCGGTAAAAATTCAAAAAGGTGGAGTGATGACGATGATTGACGTGGCAGCCGCCATTTTACGGGACGATCAGGGCCGGATCCTGATCTGCCAGCGCGGCGAGGGCGGAAACTGCGCTTTTTTGTGGGAGTTTCCCGGAGGAAAGCGCGAAACGGGCGAGACCATGGAGGAGTGCCTGATCCGCGAATGCCGGGAAGAGCTTGAGATCGAGATCGCGCTGGAAGGGCTGTACGCCGAGACGACTTACGCCTATCCCGACAGGACGATCCACTTCAATTTTTTCAACGCCCGCATCGCCGGCGGCACGCTGAAAATGGACGTGCATAACGACATGAAATGGGTCAGGAACGAGGACCTTCCAGATTATCCTTTCTGCCCGGCCGACGAGGATATCATCAAAATGCTGGCGTCGGAGCCGGCTCGGAAAAAAAAGCTGTAAAAAAACAGAAGGGCCCCGTAGGCATGACGCCTGTGAGGCCTTTCTGTTTTTACAGCTTCTTTGACAATCCGACGCAGCGGCGTTATTACATCACGCAGGGTGTGGCGGGTCCCAGAGGCAGGCCCAGCAGGTACCAGATGACGATCTGGACGGAGAAGCAGACCACGTAGGCCATGGAGTAGGGCATGGCCATGGAGATGACGGTGCCGATACCGACCTTTTGATCGTTGCCTTCGGGGCGATACTGCTCGAGCAGGCCGATGATGACCGGCAGGTAGTAGGACAGCGGCGAGATGATGTTGGTGGAGCTGTCGCCGATGCGGTAGGCCATCTGGGTCAGAGCGGGGCTGAAGCCGACCACGGAGAACATGGGCACGAAGATGGGAGCCAGGATGAGCCACTTGGCCGAGCCGGAGATCATGAACAGGTTGATGAAGCACACAAAGAGGATGAACATCAGAAGCAGAGGGATGCCGCCCAGGTTCATGGCCTTGAGCCACTCGCCGCCCTTAACCGCCAAAACCGTGGTCAGGTTGCTGCTGGCGAAGAGCTGAACGAACATGGAGGCGGGGAGCACGACGACCAGGAAGCTGATGCCGCCGGTAAGGCCCTTCTGCATGAGTTTCGGCACGTCGCTCATGCTCTTGATGGTCTTGGCACCCACGCCGTAGGCGATGCCCACAAAGAAGAAGAAGAAGAACAGCACGGCGATGATCCCGCTGAGGAGAGGCGAAGTGGGGACGATGGTCCCGGTCGAGGGGTTGCGGAAGAAGGAACCGGCGGGGATGGTCATGTACAGCAGCAGACCGATGAGAAGCAGGGCCATGACGCCGGCGCAGCGGAGGCCGCGCTTTTCGTCGGTGTTGACGGCGTGCTTGGCCAGGGCTTCGGTGTCCATAGGCTCGATGCTGTCGCCCAGGTGCTTGACGGTGAACTTCTCGGTGACCCAGGTGGTGGCGAAGGTCAGGATGAAGGTGGAAGCGATCAGGAAGTACCAGTTAATCAGGATGTGCGTGGGGGCCACGATCCCCATGCCCTTGCAGGCCGATTCGGTGATGCCGGCCAGAAGAGCGTCGGTACCCGCCACGAAGAAGTTGGCCGTGAATCCGCCGCATCCGGCTGCGAACCCCGTCGCGATGCCGACCCAGGGGTTTCGTCCCAGAGCCTTGTACACGGCGGCGCCGATCGCGGGCGTGAAGATGATGCCGGCGTCGGAAGCCAAGTTGGCGTTGATGCCGATCACCGCGAGCGTGGCTGTGACGGCCCAGCTGGGAGCGCCCAGAATGGCCTTGCGCATAAAGGCGGAAATCAGGCCGCTCTGCTCAAGCAGCGCGATGCCCAATGTCATGACCATGATCAGTCCCAGAGGCGCGAAGTTGATGTAGGTCTTGACGAAGTCGGCCATGAACTTTCTCATAGCGTCGTAGCTCATCAGGTTGAGGACGTTGACGGTCTTCATGGCGCCGGCGGCGCCGCCGCGTCCCGCGGCCATGTAGGTCACCGAAGTCCCGGCTTCGGCAAGGAAATGGGAAAGGACCACGACGATGATCGAAAGGTAGACGAACAGCCAGAAAGGATGGGGCAGTTTGTTGCCAACGATCTCAACCCAGTTGATGAAGCGCATGAAACCTGTTACTTTCTTTGTTTCTGCGGTTTGCATAGATGTTCCCTCCTAAAAAAAATTTGTGAAACATAAACGCTCATACAGAACACATCGTCTCTCCGGCGATATGCACATGGGCTATGCTAGCATATTCTCCGGGTTATGAAAAGGGCCAAGGCGCAAAAAACACGACATATTTTTATTAAAAATACAATAAACAGCCCTCTGTATGAGAACCAGAGGGCTGTTTTCATTATTATTCAGTGATATTGATGAAATTTTGCCTTAAAAGTCAAAAAGCAGCGATGGCTCCGCCTTTGTATTTTTCGGTGATGAATTTTTTAACTTCATCGCTTCTTAAAATACGCTGGAGCGCTTCCACTTCAGGCGAAACAGGATCGGAGGCGCGGATCACCACGTGGACGGCATAGGGCGACGCGCCGCCCTCGAGAAGCAGGGAATCTTCCAGCGGGCGGAGTCCGGCCTGGAGCGCGTAGTTGCCGTTGATCACGGCCATGTCCACGTCGGCTAAGGCGCGGGGGAGCTGAGCCGCCTCCATGGCTTTGAAGGAGAGCCCCAGAGGGTTTTCGGCGATGTCCATCTCCGTGGCCGCCAGTCCCGCTCCCTTTTCGAGCTTGATGATGCCCTGCGATTCAAGCAGGAGCAGCGCGCGGCCGCCGTTGGTGGGATCGCTGGGAAGGGCTACGAGAGCCCCCTTCGGCAGCGCGGAAAGTTTTTTCAGTTTTTTCGAGTAAATGCCCATGGGGACGATGTAGACGCTCTCCAGGGCGCGCAGATTGTCGCCGTGCCCTTTGTTGTAGTTGGCGAGGTAGGGCAGATGCTGATACATATTGGCGTGCAGGTCTCCGTCTTCAAGGGCCACGTTGGGCGTCACGAAATCGGTGAACTCCACCACTTCCAGGTCCACCTTTTCGCGCTCTTTCAGAAGCGGGGCGGCGAACTCGAGTATTTCGGCGGCGGGCACGGGCGTCGCGCCAACCCGTAAAGGCGACGCCGCGGCGGGCATGGCCAGGAAAAGCGCCAGAGCGAGGAGGCTGAGTTTTTTACGCACGGTCTTCCCCCCCCCCTACTTGCTGACGGCGCTGCTGAAGGCCGGGACGACGCCGCCCTCGTAGCGCCCGCGGATAAAGGCGTCCACCTTGGGCGACTGAAGGACCTGCAGGAGCGCGGTGATCTCGGGGCGTTTCTCGTCGCCCTCGCGGACGGCGATCACGTTGGCGTAGGGCGACTGGGCTCCCTCGACCAGCAGGGCGTCCTTGGCGGGGTTCAGCCCCGCGGGGATAGCATAGTTGCCGTTGATGACCGCGCCGTCGACGTCGTCCAGCACTCGGGGCAGCTGGGCGGCTTCAAGGGAACGGAAGCGGAGCTTTTTGGGATTGTCCGTCACGTCCAGTTCCGTGGCTTCCAGCCCGGCCTCGGGCGACAGGCCAATAAGCCCTGCGGACTGGAGCAGGAGAAGGGCGCGCCCGCAGTTGGTGGGGTCGCCGGGGAGGGCGATGAGAGCGCCGTCCTTCAGGTCTTGGATCTTCGAAATTCTCTTCGAGAAGAAGCCCATGGGCTCCACGTGGATTGAGCCCACAGAGACCAGCTTCAGGCCCCTGTCCTTGCAGAAGCTCTTCAGGTAGGGCAGGTGCTGGAAATAGTTCGCGTCGATTTCGCCGTCGCTGAGCGACATGTTGGGTTTGACGTAGTCGGTGAACTCAATGATCTCCAGGTCGATTCCCAGAGCCTTCAGGTCGTCAGCCGCCGCCTCGAGTATTTCGGCGTGGGGCGCGGGGCTGGCGCCGACGCGGAGCGCTGCCGCGTGTAGGGCGCTGGCGAAGCACAAAGACGCAAAAAGAGCGAAGACATAGATTTTTTTCATTTTGAGACCTCCATCATAGATATAGTTAATTTGAATATCACTTTTTACCTGTTTTTGCTCAGGGACGCGGCGATGTTGTTTCCAATCCACTGGATTCCCTGGACGATGACGATGATCACGATAACGGCGGCGATGAGCACGTCAGACCTGAAACGGTGAAAGCCGTAGCGGATCGCCAGGTCTCCGAGGCCGCCTCCGCCGATCGCACCGGCCATGGCGGAGTAGCTCACGATGTTGATCACCGTCAGCGTGACTCCCGATACAAGGGAGGGCAGCGCTTCGGGGATCAGCACCTTCCTGACGATCGTGAAAGCGTCGGATCCCATCGCCAGCGCCGCTTCCACGACGCCTTTATCCACCTCCTTCAGAGAGCTCTGCACGACCCGTGCCGCGAAGGGCGCCGCGGCGATGGAGAGCGGGACGATCGTCGCGGTGGTGCCGATAGTGGTACCCACGATCAGGCGGGAGAGCGGGAAGAGCACGATCATCAGGATGATGAAGGGGAAGGAGCGGAGCACGTTGACCAGGCTGTCGAGGATCCTGTATAGGGAGAGGTTTTCCTTGAGCCCGTCCTTTTCCGACAGGGTCAGCGCGATGCCCAGGGGCGTTCCCAGAAGGAGTGCGAAGAAGCTGGACAGGGCGACCATGTACAGCGTTTCCAGCGTTGGTGAGGCAAGCAGCGTAAGAATTTTAGCCATTCCAGATCACATCCACTTTCACTCCGTGTTCACGGATTTTATTGATCGCCGCCTCGGCCACGTCCTTCGTTCCGGACAGCTGTACGGTCAGGTTTCCCACCCGGCTGCGGTACAGGTGGTCGATCTCGCCGGCCAGGATGTTGATGTCCGCGCCGGTGGTTTTGATGGTTTGGGAGATCAGCGGCTGCCCCGCCGCCTCGCCGTCGAAGGTCAGAAGCGCCACTGGTTTGCCGGGCTCGCGGGGCAGAAGCTCGTCCACGTCGTAGCCCGTTCGGGGCAGTTTGCTCAGGAACTCGCGGGCCGTTGTGGACTTGGGGTGGAGGAAGATGTCCTTCACCGCGCCTTGCTCCACGATCTTTCCCGACTCCAGAATGGCCACGCGGTGGCAGATTTCCCTGATGACGTTCATCTCGTGGGTGATCAGCACGATGGTCAGTCCCAGGCGGCTGTTGATCTCCTCCAGCAGTTTCAGGATGGCCTTGGTGGTCTTGGGGTCCAGGGCGCTGGTGGCCTCGTCGGAGAGGAGCAGCCGTGGGCCGTTGGCGAGGGCGCGGGCGATGGCGACGCGCTGTTTCTGCCCTCCGCTGAGCTGCGCGGGATAGCTGCCGGCCTTGTCCTCAAGCTCGACCAGTTTCAGCATTTCGGCCACTCTTGATTTGATGTCCGCAGGTTTCCAGCGCTCAAGTTCCAAGGGGTAGGCGACGTTGTCCGCCACGGTCCTTGAAGACAGCAGGTTGAAATGCTGGAAAATCATGCCGATCCGCCGCCGTGCCTGGCGAAGTTCAGTGCCATCCAAAGCCCCGATGTCCTGGCCGTCGATCAGCACCGTCCCCTCAGATGGCTCCTCAAGCCGGTTGAGCGTGCGGAGCAGCGTGGATTTTCCCGCGCCGGAGAGGCCGATGACGCCGAAGATCTCGCCGTCGCCGATGGTCAGGTCGATTCCCGAGAGCGCTTCCAGCCTTTGGCCGTCGGGCGACGTGTAGAATTTTTTGATGCCACTGAGCTGTATCACAATGATCTCCTTCTTTTCTCCTGAGCGCCTTCTTATCGGCGGGCAATAAAAAAATGCCGCCCTGTCAGCGACAAGGCGGCATATAAAGATCAGGACGTTCCCCTCATCGCTGTCAGCTGGACCACCTTGCCCTCGCAGGCAGGTTGGTGCAGGATCATCGAGCTGACTCTCTCCCCTGACTCTTGATAAAAGATGCGCTATTAAATTTTGTAAGATGATAGCACAGCGGCGGGGAGGACGCAAGGGGGGCAGGGGATGTTTCTCGGGATTTTTACGTTCTTTCTCTATGCCGGTACGGAATGAACCTCCGGCCCGTTACTTCGACAGCAGACGGTCCACCACGCCGCACAGCACGTCGTAACCGATGGGCAGACAGGCTTCGTCGAAGTCGAAATGGTCGTTGTGGTGTCCCGCAGCGGTAGTGGCGCCCAGGCCGATATAGGTGGACTTCCCGCCTTTGTCCTGGACTCGTTTCATCATCCAGCAAGCGTCGTCGCTTCCGGCCATCAGGCGGTCCAGCTCGGCGGTCTTGACGCCTTTCGTGCGGCGCGCGGCGTCAAGGACGATGCCTGCCAGCTCGGGATCGCTGGGGGTGCTGTTGGCCTCGCCGCGCTTGACGATGGAAGCCTGGCAGTCGTACATGGCGGCCGCGCCGTTGATGACCTGCACCGCCCGGTTGTAGACGTACTGCAGCAGTTCGTCGGTGGCGCCGCGGGTCTCGATTTTCATGTGGGCCTTGGGCGCGATGACGTTGCGTCCTTCGCCGGCGTTCAGCACGCCCACGTTGATCCGCGTGGGACCGTCGCGGTGAGGCGCGATGGCGTGGAGGTTCAGCGCCGCGGACGCCGCCGCCAGCAGCGCGTTCTTGCCGAGGTTCGGCTCGCCGCCGGCGTGGGCTCCCTTGCCTTTCAGGTCCACGTCGATCTTGGTGGTGCACAGAAAACCGTGGGTGCCGCCGAAGACGGTTCCCGTGGGCTGCCCAAGGCCCAGATGCAGCGCTATGAACCAGTCCACGTCGTCCAGCAGGCCGGCCTGGGTCATGGCATAGCCTCCGCGTACGCCCTCTTCGGCGGGCTGGAACAGAAAGCGGATCACGCCGCGGTAGGCGTCTTTGTTTTCAGCCACGTATTCGGCCAGCGCGAGGCCCATGGCCATATGCCCGTCATGGCCGCAGGCGTGCATCCAGCCGGGGTTGACGGAGCGGAATCCCTCTTTCGCGGGCAGATGGCTTTCCTCGTCGGCCTCGTCGGTGTCCACGCAGTCGATGTCGAAGCGCAGCGCCACCGTGGGGCCCTCGCGCCCCGTGTCGAGTTCGGCCGCCAGTCCTGTATAGCCGCCGGTGCGTTTTACCCAGTCCGGGTCCGCACCCTGTTCGACGGCGCGTTTTTCCTGGGCTTCAGGGTCGATGGTGCGTCCCATCACCGCCTCGGGGACGGTGTACTCTCCGGCCATGCGGATCTTGTATCCCAGAGCGTCCATGATCCCGGCGATTTTAGCCGTGGTGCGGAACTCGGCCCAGCCCGTCTCGGGGTAGCGGTGGAAATCGCGGCGGCGTTGGATCATTCGCTCGATGCGTTCTTCTCTCGGTGTTGTCATTTAAATCGCCTCCAGGTTGGTCGCAAGCAGTTTGAAAGCCATGTTTGCCAGATAGGTGACGCCGTTGGGGAAGCTTTCGGGGTCTGGCAGGAACTTGTCGTTGTGCAGGGCGGGCATGTCCTCGGGCTTCACGTTTGACGGGCGGCAGCCAAGCCATGCAAAAGCGGCCGGGACTTTCAGCGTGTAGAAGGAGAAGTCCTCGCCCGTGGGCGGAACGGGCAGGTCGGGCAGGACGCCGGCGTCGCCCAGAATCTTGCGGATGACATCGCGGCCGATAGCGGCCAGCTTGGCGTTGTTCATGGTCGAGGGATAGCCGATCTGGTAGTCCACTTCGGCGGTGCATCCGTATCCCGCGGCGGTGTTGACGATGGCGCGCTCGATCCACTTGGGCAGGTTCCGATGGTCCTCTTCGTCGAAGCTGCGCACCGTGCCGTCGAGGTCCACTCGGTCGGGGACGATGTTGTAGCGGTCGCCGCCCTTGATCGTGCCGATGGTGATGACCGCCGCGTTGCGTGGGCGCAGGTTGCGCGAGATAATGGGCTGGAGGGCCATGACGACGGCCGAGGCTCCGACGATGGCGTCTACCCCCTGGTCGGGCATCGAGCCATGGCAGGCCTTGCCTTTGATTGTGGCGCGCAGGTGATCCGACGCGGCCGAAACGGCGCCAGCCTGAAGCCCCATGGTTCCCGTAGCGAGCGTGGGCCACACGTGAAGGCCGATGATGGCGTCCACTTGGGGGTTTTCCAAGGCTCCGTCGCGGATCATGCCGGGGGCGCCGCCGGTGGGCGTCATCTCTTCCGAGGGCTGGAATATGAACTTGACTGACCCATGGATCCGATCTTTCATCTCACAGAGCACATGTGCGGTTCCCAGAAGGATGGAGGTGTGGGCGTCGTGTCCGCAGGCGTGCATGACGCCGGGGTTTTGGGAGGCGAAGGGGCAGCCCGTGTTCTCGGTGATGTTCAGGGCGTCCATGTCGGCGCGCAGGGCGACGCAGGGGCCGGGCTGAGCGCCTTTCAGCAGCGCCACGATTCCGTAGCCGCCCACGTTCGTGCGGATTTCATCCAGAGGAAGTTTTTTCAAGGCGTCGTAGACGAAGGCTGCGGTTTTCTCTTCATGATAGCTGGGTTCGGGGTGGGCGTGGATATGGCGGTAATACTCCATGTAGCTCTCGCGGTATTTCTTTTCCAGATCGGCAATCTGAGTAAGCATTGAAAAGTTCCTCCTTCAAGTGTGTTTGGACGTTGAATATATAAAAATTGATGACGCTGCCTGGCTATTTTGCATGAGATGCCGGAAAAAATCAAGAGCGTCGCGCAGAAGGCCTTTGAGGGCGGCGAATCGTTCAGCCTTGCGGCGCTTGGGGCCCGCCTGGCCTCGGCGCTCTATCGGCTGACTGGCGGCTCTTGTTTCAGAGCTTGCATCTTGGTGAAGAAGGCTCTGTAGCAACGCTGCAGCGCCATAAAATCGGCCTTGCTGGCCAGTTCCAGCGGCGAGTGCATGGACAGGAGGGCAGGCCCGATGTCGATGATGTCCGCGCCGCGGCGGGCGATATACTTTGCCAGAGTGCCGCCGCCGGCCTGGTCCACTTTGCCGAAGGACCCCACCTGCCAGGGGACGTCTTCCGATTCCATAAGGCCGATCACGGCGGCCATCATCTCGCCGCGCGCCTCGCTGGCGTCGTATTTCCCGCCGGAGCCTGAATATTTGACGATCACCACGCCGTTGCCGCAGAGGGCCTGCTGGTCTCGCTCGTAGGAAGAGTCGTAGAGCGGGTTGCGTCCCGACGTGACGTCGGCGCTGACGGCGACGGTGGAGGCGATGGCGTTCCTGAGGGTCAGGGCGTCGCGGGGCGAGTTCTCGAGGCGCAGAAGTTCGAGCATGAAGGTCTCGAACAGCGCTCCATCGGCTCCCGCCACGCCGTCGCTGCCGATTTCCTCTTTGTCCATGACCATGTGCACCGCCGTCCTCTCGGGGACGCCGTCGATTTCGAGGAACGCGCTCCAGGACGCAGCCGCGCAGATCCGGTCGTCCAGAGCGTAGGCGCCGATCATGGAGCGGTCGAATCCCATTTCCCGCGCGGGGCCGGCGGGGACCAGGGCCAGATCGGCCGAGGCTAAAGTGATGTCGTCAAATCCCCACTTCTCCTTGATCAGCGCCTTCAAAGGCGTTAT
This sequence comes from Pyramidobacter piscolens, assembly GCA_004558205.1. Classification (GTDB taxonomy): domain Bacteria; phylum Synergistota; class Synergistia; order Synergistales; family Dethiosulfovibrionaceae; genus Pyramidobacter; species Pyramidobacter piscolens_A. The sequence goes on along the minus strand of SFDM01000029.1, from coordinate 10,635 downwards.
GATAGACCAATCCTCGCCGTCGCCGCGCGAAGGCAGGGACCCTGCGATGATGTCCAGATTTTCGCCTTCCACGGCGTCCTTGGCCATGCGTTTGTCCATGCCGCGGTCTACGTGAATTTCCAGGTCGGGCACTGTGAACTGCGGATCTTCGGGCGCCTCGCCGATGACGATGGGAGTGATCCTCCCGTGGCCGTCGTGAATCTCGCCGTGCAGCGCCAGCGGGACGTTGGTCCACTGGTATTTTTTGATGCCGCCGTAGTAGTGGCAGTCAAAGAGGGCCAGATTTCCGCTCTCGTAGAGAGGGCGCTCCTTGACGTCGATCCTTGGGGCGTCGCCGTGGGAGATGATGGCGTTGATTCCGCGGAGGGCGTGGGTCTTTCCTATTTTTGCGGCCGCGATGGCGCGGTTTTTCCAGTTCATGTACACCAGGTCGCCCGCCGAAGCGGCGGCGCATTCCTGAATCGGCCGGGCGCCCATCTCCCTTAATTGGGCCTCGGTGTGCCTCACGATCTCGCGCTCCGTTTTGTTTTTCGTGATAAAATCCATGAGCGTCTGGCTTAAGCTTTCAAGCTCGGGAGAAGTTCCGTATTTTTCCCAGCTGCGGTACGTGTTTTTTTTCAAATTGATGACCTCCAAGAGACGAAGTTAATGTAAAATGGGAACTGGGGATAGTATAGAGGCAAATGCCCAAGTTAACCAGAGGGAATTTATCGTAGAAGCGGGGCGACAATGATGTTCATAACTATAGAAGGAATTGACGGCTCGGGAAAGACGGTTCAGGCTCAGCGCCTTGTGGAAAAGCTGACTCAGCGCGGCCGGAGTGTCCTCTGGACCAGGGAGCCGGGAGACTGGCCGTCGGGAGCGGCGGTGCGCTCGCTTCTTCTGACGGGGCAGCTGAAGCATCCCATGTCGGAGCTGCTGCTCTTCATGGCAGATCGCTGCGAACATGTAAAACAGGTGATCCTGCCGGCGCTGGAGGCCGGGAAATACGTGGTATGCGAGCGCTATAACGATTCGACCCTGGCCTACCAGTGCTGGGGGCGGGGCGTGGACCGCTCTGTAGCTGACCAGTTGACTGAATGGTGTTCCCTGCCGGTGCCGGACTTGACCTTTTGGCTGGACCTGACGGCGGAGGAAGCCTGGAAACGCCGGCAGAGCCGCGGCGGCGGCGACCGGATCGAGGATGAAGAACTGGGGTTCCACAGGCTTGTAGCCTGCGGTTTCGGAGCTCTAGCGGCCCGTGAGCCTCACAGGATTTTCAGGGTCGACGCGTCGCGCGGTCCCGGCGAAGTGGCGTCGGACATTGAAAACGAGCTTCGGCGGCGGGAAGCGCTATGAGCCAGGCTGCTGTACCGCCTTCGGTGGAAGCCCTTTTGCAGAAAGACGGGCACTGGCGGGAGCTCCTCAGTTTTATCGCCGGGGGGGCCGTGCCGGGGGCCATTGGCATGGAAATCCGCCTGCCATGGCAAGCCGAGACGGCGGAACTGCTGGCTCGGCATATCCTCTGCGAGTCAGGCAGGGCTTGCGGCGTGTGCCCTTCCTGCCGGAGCTGGACCGAGGAGGGGCACCCCGATCTTCTGATTGCCGGAGCCCCCGGCGAGCCGGCCCCCGTGGAGGAGTGCCGCGCGAAAAGCGGAGACCTGTCCTTGAGCCCCGTGGTTGCCCCGGTGCGCCTGCTAGTCTTTTACGCGCCTGAAAAGATGAGTCCCGGCGCGGTGAACAGCCTGCTGAAGGTGACCGAGGAACCGCCGCCCTGCGGACGCATCCTGTACATGATGGATAAAGCGGCGATTCTTCCCACTTTGCGCAGCCGGCTGTGGATGTTATCATTCTACCTGGAAGAGAAGATTGATCCTCTGGTCCCTCCGTCGGCGGACTCGCAATGGGTCGCCTGGCTTGGAGCGGGCGAAAAACGCAGCGCGCAGGAATGGTATGCCATGGCGCACGGATACGCGGCCTGGCTTCGCGGAAAGGGAGATCTGGAACGCTCCGGCCAGCTGCGTCAGCTGGCGGAGACGGCCCTGGCGACGCATCTTTCGGCGTCCATGTGGTCCGATCTCTTGTTTCTTCTATTAAGAGAGGAGTATCCCTTTGAGCATGTATTTGACGATTTTCGGCAAGCCGCGCTACCTGGGGCTTGTGGTCGCCGATGAGGGGACGAGTTTTGAGAAAGGCGAGCAGCTGCTCGTCGAAAGTTCCCGCGGCGTAGAGGTGGCGGTCGTCGCCGGCGCGATCACGGAGCGGCAGGAAGCTCTTTACAGGGCCATCGACAACCGGCAGGAAGGCCAGCCGAGCAGCGACGCGGGCTTGCAGAACGTGACGTTTCTCCACGCTGTGGAACCCGGGGACCTGGAACGGGAGGAGAGCAACCGCCGCGACGAGGAAAGCGCTCTGGTTTTGGCGCGCCAGGTGCTGGGCAATCACGACCTGGACATGAAGCTTGTGGATGTGGAATACCTGAACGACCGCAAAAAGCTGTTCCTTTATTTCACTTCGGATCAGCGCGTGGATTTCCGCGCCTACGTCCGCGACCTGGCCCGCGAGTTCCGCACCCGCATTGAGCTGCGCCAGATCGGCGTGCGCGACGAGTCCAAGGTGGTCAAGGGGCTGGGATCCTGCGGGAAACCCTGCTGCTGCAGCTATTGGCTGCAGCGCTTTATGCCCATCGGCATCAGGATGGTGAAGGAACAGAACCTGGCCCTGAACCCCACGAAGATTTCGGGGCTGTGCGGGCGTCTGATGTGCTGCATGAGCTTTGAACAGGAGAATTACCGCGAGCTTTGGAGCAATCTGCCCTCTCATGGCGCCAAGGTGAGGAATGAGGAAGGAACCTGGATCCTCCTCGGCGTCGACCTGGCGGCCCGGACCTGCAGCATTAAGGGCCCTACCGGTTTTATCAACATTCCCGTGACCCTGTATCAGAAGTTCAAAGAGACGATCCTTGCAGGAGGGACTTGGAGCAACGAGGCTAACGGACTCGACGAAAAGGGGCTGCCGTTGGCGAAGCAAGGGGAAGAAGCGCCCCTGCCCGTTTTGGACGGATTGGCGAAGCGCTGCCCCTGCTGCGCGGGGCAGGATGAGGGCCGCTCTCTGGGCGACGACATTCAGAGCGCCTGCGAAAGCCTGTCCTGCACCTTTGCCGAAAAATTCCTTCCCAAAGGTCCTGCCGACGGCGCTGCAAAGGAAGAGGGCGAGGCAGAAGCCGAAAAACAGCCTCACAGAAGCCGCCGCCGCAGAAAGGCGGTCCGGAAAGACCCGGGTGAGGGCAGGCCTCAGGCTCCCCAGGCCGGGGGCGCTCCCGAGCCGCGGCGCGATCCGGAAAAGAAGCGTCCCTGGAAGAACAGCGCGCCGGAGAAACGCGGCGCGGAAAATCCGGGAGCTCGAGGCCAGGGATCGCCGGAGGCCGAAAGGAAGGCCCCGGCCTCACGGCCTCCGAAAGTGAAGAAAAAGCCGCAACCTGCCGGCGGCGCCGAGAAGGGAGAGCCGGCAGAGGCGCCTGAAAAGCCGAACCTGCGCAGCCGGCGCAGAAGAAACGGCCTCCGCGGCGCTCCCGCCGCTTCGGGCGAGACTGAGCAGAAGGGGACGGAATAGCCATGTCCTTTCTGAGTATGCTCCGGGAAAAGCTCAGCGGCGTCAGAAAACGCTGGAGCAGCGGTGTGATGAAGCTCTTCGGCGGCAAGATCGACGACGATTTCTGGCTTGATCTGGAAGATCATCTGTTGGCCGGCGACGTGGGGATCGACACTACCGAGTCCCTTCTGAAAGAGATGAAACAATACTGCCGTGAGGCGCACTGCGAAGGGGCGGAGCTGCTGGAACATTTTCGCGGCATGCTGACCAGCCGCCTGAAGAGCGTGCCTCTGATGGGAGAACCCCTCCAGTGCGGCGAGAAGGGGCTGACGGTGATCCTGATGGTGGGCGTCAACGGCAGCGGCAAGACCACCACCACGGGGAAACTGGCCTGGCTCTATAAAAATGCCGGCAAAAACGTCATGGTTGCGGCGGCGGACACCTTCAGGGCCGCTGCCATCGAACAGCTCCAGGTCTGGGGCGAGCGCGCCGGCATCCGAGTGATCGCCCAGAAGCAGGGCAGCGATGCGGCGGCGGTAGTCTTTGACGCCATCTCCGCCGCGAAAACGGCCCGCTGCGACGCGCTGATCGTCGACACGGCGGGGCGGCTTCAGTCAAAGCACAACCTGATGGAGGAACTGGGCAAGATCTGCCGCGTCGCGCAGCGCGAAGTCGGTGCGGAACGCATTGAAAGCATCCTTGTGCTCGATTCAGTGACTGGGCAGAACGCATTCCGCCAGGCCGAGATCTTTAACGAGGTGGCGAACCTGACGGGCGTGATTCTCGCGAAATACGACAACACGGCGAAGGGCGGCATCGTGCTGTCCATCGCCGACAGGCTGCGCCTGCCCATCCGCTACGTCGGGCTGGGCGAGTCGGCGGAAGATTTGAAGCTTTTCAGTCCCGAGGAGTTCATCGAGGCTCTCTTTGGGGATTCTGAACAAAGGGCATAAAATAAGATTGCGGAGGTCGGGTATAAGATGATTCCTCGTTATGAGACGAAAGAGATGAAGGAGATCTGGTCCCTCGAGAACCAGTACAAGAGCTGGGAAAGGGTGGAACTGGCGGTGTGCCGCGCCTGGACGAAGGACGGGGTGATCCCGCCCGAGGCCATGCGGAAGATCGAGGAACGCAGCGCCTTCGACGTGGAAGAGGTCCTCAAAATTGAGGAGGACGTGAAGCACGACGTGATCGCCTTTGTCACCAACATGGCTGACCACGTGGGGCCTGAAGGCCGCTATATCCATCTGGGACTTACCAGCAGCGACGTGGTGGACACAGCGAGTTCACTGCGGCTGAGAGAGTCGCTGGATATCGTGCTGAATCAGCTTGACGTCCTTATGGAAGGCATCATGGAGCGGGCGCGGCAGTATAAATATACGCCGTCGGTAGGGCGCAGCCACGGCATTCACGCCGAGCCGCTGACCTTCGGACAGAAGATATTGAACTGGTATTCGGAGCTTCTGAGGGATCAGAAGCGCCTTGAGCTGGCCCGTGAGGAGATCTCCTGCGGGAAGATCTCCGGCGCCGTGGGGACTTACGCCCACTGCCCCCCCCATATCGAGGCGGCGGTCTGTGCCGAGCTGGGGCTGAAGCCGGACCTCGTTTCGACCCAGATCATCCAGAGAGACCGTCACGCCATGGTCATGTTCGCGCTGGCCAGCGTGGGGGAGGCCATGGAGCGCATTGCCACGGAGATCCGCCATTTCCAGCGCACCGAGGTGCTGGAGGTCATGGAGCCCTTCGGCAAGAAGCAGAAAGGTTCTTCGGCGATGCCCCACAAGAAGAATCCCATCCAAAGCGAGAAGATCTGCGGCATGGCCAGAATGCTCCGCGCCTTTACGGTAGTCGCACAGGAGAACGTGGCGCTGTGGCATGAGCGCGACATCAGCCATTCCAGCAACGAACGCATCATGTGGCCCGACGCCTTTCACCTCTGCCACTACATGATGAAAACCCTGGACCGCGTGGTACGCGGCATGGTCGTCTCCACGGAGAACCTCCAAAAGAACCTCGACTTGACCGGCGGCCTGGTTTACAGCCAGAGAGTGCTTCTGGAGCTGGTGGAAAGGTTCAGCCTGAAACGTGAAGACGCGTACCTCGCCGTCCAGCGCAACGCCATGAAAACCTGGGCGGGCGAAGGCAAATTCCTCGACCTGCTGGCCGCCGACGAGCTGATCTCGGGCAAAATCGGCAAAGAAGAACTGGCGGAGCTCTTTACTAACGACTATTATTTCCGTTTCGTCGACGATATCTTTGCGCGTTTCGACAACAACCAAAACAGGGGGAACTAATCATGGAAAGCTTATTTGGCAGCGTTCGTTTACCTGACCGCAATCTGGCTCTCGAGTTCTGCCGCGGCACCGAAGCCGCGGCGATGGCCGCCGGGCGCATGATGGGCCGCGGAGACAAGAACGCGGCCGACGGCGCGGCCGTGAACGCCATGCGCTTCATGCTCAACACCGTGGACATGGACGGCGTGGTGGTCATCGGCGAGGGCGAGAAGGACGAAGCGCCCATGCTGTACAACGGCGAACACCTGGGCACGGGCAAATCAGCCGAGGTGGACATCGCCGTGGATCCCATCGACGGCACCCGCCTGACGGCCCTGGGCCTGAGCGGCGCGATCAGCGTCGTGGCCGGCGCCCCGCGCGGAACCATGTTCAACCCCAAGACCGTGTTCTACATGAACAAGCTGGTGGTGGGCCCCCAGGCCCGCGACGTGATCGACATCAACGCCCCCGTGGAGGAGAACATCCGCCGCGTGGCCGGCGCCCTGAAAAAATCCGTGGGCGACGTGACGGTGGTGGTGCTCGACCGTCCCCGCCACGAGAAACTGATTTCAGAGATCCGGGCCGTGGGCGCCCGCATCAAGATGATTCCCGACGGCGACATCGCCGGAGCTCTGCTGACCTGCAAGCTCGAGCGCGGCGCCGACATGCTCATGGGCATCGGCGGCACGCCCGAAGCGGTCATCACGGCCTGCGCCATCAAGGCCATGGGCGGCAACATGCAGGGCAAGCTCTGGGCCAGAAACGGCGAGGAGCGCCAGACCGCCCTGGAGGAGGGCATGGACTTCAATAAGGTTCTGACCATCGACGATCTTGTCACCAGCGACGACGTGTTTTTTGCCGCGACGGGCGTCACCGACGGCGACTTCCTCAAAGGCGTGCGCTACGAAGGCGACCGGATTTACACCAGTTCGCTGGTCATGCGGGCCAAGAGCGGCACCGTGCGCTACATCGACGCCGTGCACAGCCTGAAGAAGCTGGACCTGATCGCCGGTATCAACTACAAGGGATAGGCAGCCGTCAGGCGCCGGCGGCTATTCTCTGCAGACTGCACACCTAAATAGCGTAGAATAAACGCCAATAAACTCAGCGAGCGTTTTACATTCAGACATTCAGACATTCAGACATTCAGAATAGAGCAAATGTGTCGCGTAAAGCGGAGGGGGCCCTCCGCTTTTTTTCTCCTTTGAGGAGAAAAAATCTGACACGAAAAGCGTCATTTTTCTTTGTAATTTTGTGCGGATACTCATTCGTATTGAATGTTCTTAATGTCGAACCGAAGATCAAAGTCAAAAGCTCTCAACACAAGGACGCAGAGGACGCAAAGGAAAAACTTAAAGGCTTTCAGGAGTTGATTCAAGTTGGGCTTTTCCTTTGCGCGCTTTGCGTCCTCTGCGTTGAAATCTTTTGACGTGGCTCTTCGATTTGATATTAAGCATATCAATGGAGAATTAGTGTAAAACATTTGCGTTGAGGCATTTTGGCCTGGTTCCCTGGGAGGATGGAAAACATGGAAAATGGAAAAACGGGATTTTGTTTTATGAACGCGTGGTGCCGTTATGGAAACTCTATTGAGGAGTACGGGGCCTGCAAGGATATGATCGAGCTGAGCAACCGCGCCGTGTCGCGCTCTATTTCGATCTGCGCCCTACCCCTGCTTTTTCTTTTGGGCGCGGCGGCCTCCGTGACGGATTTTCTTTCCGCCTTTCAGGACCTGTACGCCGCGGGCGCCTTCGCGCTGCTTTTGGCCTGGCTTCTGCTGGAGAAGAGCCGTCTGCCGGCCACGCTGATCCTCTATCTGCAAATGCTGATCGTCTACGCCTTCTCCACGGGGCTCGCGCTGGCCGTTCCCGGCGAAAGGGGCACCATGGTCCCGATCGCCATGCCCCTTTTGTCCACGATCTTGATCGACCGGCTCGACCGCCTCGCGGCGGTCAATCTCCTGTTCACCCTTATCTACTGCTGTCTGATGCGCGCCTATAAAGCGGAACGGCTCGTGAACTTTGAGGTGTTCAGCGCCGTCATTTCGTTTGTCCTGTCGCTGCTGTTCCATTACGTCATACAGGTGAACGCCCTGCGCAGGATGCGCGCCGAGCTGGAAAACAAGGAGCTGATCGAACGCCTCAGGCTTGCGGGGGACGACTGGCGCAGCAAAGCCGAAACGGACAGCCTGACGGGCCTCCTGAACCGCGCGGCTCTGATCGCGAGGATAGAGGGCGCGCTTGCCGACGACCGCCCCGGCGTTTCCGCTCTGTGCATCATCGACATCGACCGTTTCAAGGTGATCAACGACACTTACGGCCATCAGCGAGGCGATGAGGCGATTGTGGCCGCCTCCCGGATCATAAAAAACGAGTTCAGGCCGGCCGACATCGTGGGGAGGCTGGGTGGCGACGAGTTCATGGTCTATCTTCGCCGGTTTGCAAATTACGGGCAGCTGCATGGGCGCGTCGAAGATCTGCATGACAGGCTCAACGCCGCCGTGATCGGAGAAATCCGTTCTATACCGGTGTCGATCGGAGTCGCCATAGTTCCGAACTGCGCTGTCGGCTTCGACGACCTGTACAAACGGGCCGACGGCGCCCTCTACGAAGCGAAAAGATGCGGCAGGAACAGTGTATGCTTTGCCGGAGCGCCGTCCATGGACCGATGACCCGAGGGTGCCCTCCACAGGCGGAGCTTTTCGCCGGCCCTTTCCCCGGCAATTTCGCCTTTCACTGGATATTAAACGTTGCTTAACCTGAAGGAGCGATGATGTATGAGCACAGCGCCATGTCACATTCGCGGATTTTTAAGGAAAGCTGCTCTGTGTTTTCTCGGAGCGGCGGCACTTCTGCTGCTGCCGGCGTCCCTGCCGGCAGCGGAGGAGGATTGGCGGTCCGATTATTTCGACTGGCGGCTGACCGAGCCGACGGATCGGAAGTCAGCCGTCAATCCGCTGCCGATTATGGGCCCCATCAGGAATCAGGGCAAATTTGAAGCCTGCTGGACCTTTGGGTCGCTGGCGTCCTACGAGTCGAGCTGGGCCCGTCAGCTGGAAGCAGAGGGGCTTCTGAAAGCCGACACGAAGATCGACTTTTCGGAGCGCTATCTGGCCTGGACCACCTACGCGGCGCCTTTGGAAGAGCCTGGCGACTCCACGCCGCGTCACATTCTTTTCTGGGACAGAGACTACGAACGGGGCTGGGAAGCCAAAATCTATAACCAGGGCGGCTACGTTTACATGGCGAAAAACTCCATGCTGGTCAATGGCGCGGCGCTGGAGAGCCAGGCGCCCTATGAGTCCAATTCGCTCTATATGGCCGGAGTCGCCCGCCGGTTGGCCCCTTCGGGGCTGCTTCACGACGTGTACAGCCCCGTGCTCTTGGGTCAAATTCCCGTCAATCAGGACGAAAAGCTCTTTCAGCGCGTGAAACAGCTCATCGCCGAGAATGGCGCCGTCGTGGCGAGCTACTATCACGATAATGACCCCGCCCACTTCAACCGGAAGGCCGGTGAGATTTACAACTGGCGCAGTTACGCGCTGAATCATGTCATCGCCCTTGTGGGGTGGGACGACGAGTACGAGTTCACGACTCTGAAACACGCCGACGGCACGGCTCTGACAAAGGGCGCCTGGCTCCTGCGCAACAGCTGGGGCGACTCCGTAGGGCAGGAGGGCTATTTTTACATCTCCTACGAGGACACCACGCTGGGCGAGCTCAGTTTTTTCAACGCCGAGCTGGACAGTGGACGCTACAGCTCGGCCGACGGCCACTTCGGCTGGACTCACTCTTCTTGCGCCATCAACTTCACCGCTGAAGGCGGGACGAACCGCATTGCCGTGGCCAGCGCGCTGAGGTCGGGCGCCCACCAGATGGTCAAGGCCCTGTCCTTCTTCGCTTCCAATCCCTCCATGGGCTATGAGATCACCATCCGTTCCGGCTCGACGCCGGGACAGGGATCGATCCTGGGCCGCCAGTCGGGCGCTTTTGGTTCCGATGGCACTTCCTCATGGGAGGGCTGGCGCACCGTGGACCTGGACTCCTTCGTGTTCCTGCCCGAAGGCGCGGCCTACGTGGTGGAGGTGACCACGTCCAACGCCGACCCCGCCGCCTTAGCTCAGACCTATATAGTCCTTACCAGCGACGGCGGAGAGTCCGCGAGCCCCTATGGGCGGAGCTATTACTATGATTTCAGCTCTCAGCGCTGGTTCGACGTGGGGCAGACCGTAGAGGCGTTCTGGGGAGAGTCTTTTGCGTACTTTGTGGTTGACCTGGCCGCCCGCGGCAAGGACTCAAATCAGCCCAACGGCGGCGACTTTTCCGTGTCCTGGCTTGACGACGGCGGCGTTGGCGGCAGCGTGATCGATCTGGGTAAGGCTGGCGAGCTTTACAAGACCGACGCCTTAAGCGCCGACCGCCGGACCCTGTCGAACATGACCGTGAGCCTGGACTTGGGCGTGACCAATAATTACGGCGGGTCCATCACCGGCGAGGGCGCCGTGATCAAGACCGGCGAGGGCTTTTTGGGGCTTTCTGGAACCAGCGATTACAGCGGCGGCACGCGGGTTGAAGCGGGAACCCTGGCCGTGAACGGCTCATTGGCGTCGTCGGTGGACGTGTCCTCCGGCGCGCGGCTTCAGGGGAACGGCACTATCCTGAGCGCAGTAGCCAATGAAGGCACCGTGGCCCCGGGCAACTCCATCGGGACGCTGACCGTGGAGAGCTACTCCGGCGGCGGCACGCTGGAACTGGAGGGCAACGCCTCGGGCGGCGACCTGCTGATCGTCAAG
>SFDM01000028.1 GCA_004558205.1 Pyramidobacter piscolens | reverse complement strand
TCGCAAAGGAAAAACTTGAAAGACTTTTAAAACCGAAAAATTAATCAAAATACATGAATTTTTATCACTCTAATTCGTTTTTTGGTTAATAATTTAGGTTTTGTTTTTCCTTTGCGTCCTTTCTGTTCAGTCTTTGCGTTGAAATCCTTTGACTTTGATCTTCGGTCCTATATTAAGCACGTTGAATGTGAGTTAGTATCGGCCCCTTTTCTGCCGGCGCGGTCTTCCGCGCTGGACAGCGGCAGCCGGACGACCACGCGGAACCGGGGATGGGGGATCACTTCCAGCGAACCGCCGGCCTCGGCGGCACGGCGGCGCATACCCTTGACGCCGCCGCCCTCGGCAAAGGGCCGGCCTTCGGGCGGAGCGGCGCCGTCGTTCTGGATTTCCATGACCAGCTGGTCCTCCTGCCGCTGGATCCGGGCCTCCACGCGGGACGCGCCGGCGTGGCGCACGGCGTTGGTCGAGGCTTCCCGCAGGATCTTGATCAGCAGCGAAGCCCTGTCGGCGTCGTCAGGCAGAGGCCCCGAGAGGGTCACCTCCGTCCCGATGAAGGCGAAGGATTCCTGGAGGCTTTTCAACAGCTGAGCCGGGAGGATCGGCTCGTTCTTTTTCAGGTCCGAGATCAGGCTGTTGAGCATGGGGATCAGCTTGTCCAGGTTGGAGAAGTCGGCGTTCTCCTGGTTCAGGTACTGGTGGAGTATGGAGATGCGGTGCCCCATCACGTCGTGAATCCGGCTCTGGAGGCGCAGGATTTCTTTCTCCCTCTTGATGGCGTCGAGGTTTTTCATGACGCCGAGCAGCTCTTCCTTTTGGGCGCTGAGCTCGCCGTTGATCCGTTCCAGCTCCCGCGACGCGCGGTCGATTTCCGTCGTGTCGGCGGCGAAGATCTGGACCACGTCCCCGCCGGCGTGAAGCGTCTCGCGCGAGAACTCCCAGGAGGTCCCGCCGTCGCGGAAGAGCAGTTTATCGCCCAGCGCGATTTTGCTGAGGCCGGGGCGATCCTGAAAGGTTTCGAGGTCCCGCCAGAAAAGGGCGGCGTTTTCGAGGCGGTTTCCTGTCAGCCTGCGGGCCAGATCGGCCATTCCGCGGTTCGCCAGGATGATGCGCCCGTCGCCGCCGCCGAAGAGAAGGCCCGCGCGGAGCTCGTCCATGCCTTCTTTGATGGAAAGCCGCGAAACGCTCTTCTGCAGAAGCCGCGCGGTGGCCAGAGATCCCGCCAGGCTCCGCAGCGTGAAAAACAGGACCGAAGCGGCCAGGGCGGCGGGGAAGAAAAGGCCCAGCCCGTCGCAGCAGGGCAGGAGGGCTAGCGTAAAGAGGCCGGCCGCCAGCGGCGTCGGCGACGGCTTTCGGACAAACAGCTTCAGCTGGAGGGGAATCAGCGCCAGAGAGCACCAGCGGAGCCACGTTAAGGCCTCGACGGCGGCGGGGCCCTCGAAGTGCCTGTAGTGGACGCCGTTCAGCAACGCCGTCAGGATCAGCAGATGGAGCAGCGTGAGGACTTCGTTCCCTTTCAGCAGCCCTAGGCCTGGCTCATCGCGACGCGCGAAGGTGAAAAGCGTCAGCTGGGTCTGGATGAGCACTGCCGCGGCCAGAAGCGTCAGCAGGCCCACGCGCCAGGCCATTCCAAGGTCAAAAAGCTCCTTCATGGGCCGCTTCCTCCTTTCCGGCGTCCCGCGGCGGTTGGGCGGGCAGCCGGCACAGGCAGCGCAGGCCGTCCTCGTCGCGGCTCAGGCTGCACTCTCCGCCTTGGTCCGTCATCGCATCCTTCATGGGCCCGGGGATCAGCCGCGATTCCAGGTCCCCCTCGGGGCAGTCCAAAAGCAGCGTCAGCTCGATAAAACTCCCCTGTCGGCGAAGGCGCGCGAAAAGCGACGGCAGCGAAAAACGCACGCAGTTCTCGAGAACCTGCTCAAAGAAATCATAGAGCAGCATGGCGGCGGTGACGGAAACGCCTCCTTCGTCGGCGCAGGCGGCGGCGCAATCCACACCGGCGGTTTTGGCGCACCGCGCCGACTCGCCCATGGCCTGCATCAGGTCCGCCAGGGGGACCTGCCGGCCCTGCTTTCCCGTCAGGAAGAGGTTGCTTTTTCGCTTGACCGCGCAGGCCACCACACCGACCAGCGCCATCGTCCTGCGGACCTCGTCCCGGTTTCCGTCGTCCACCTTGCGGGGGATGGCGGAGAGGAGGGCCGAAGCCTCGTCGATCTTGTTCTTGATTGAGTGTTCCACTTCGCGGTAGAGCCTGTTTTTCCACTGAAGTTCCAGCATGCGGCCCCGTATGGTGTTCTGGCGGGCCAGCAGCCGATTTTCCCGTTCCTGCCGCTCCGACAGGCGCCGGAGACTGGCTTGGAGCTCGTTCAATTCTTGAACGTTCTCCTGCCACAGGATGGCGCCGCCGGCGATCCTCTTTGAGGACAGGCGCCAGTCCTGGCCCGCCGGCCAGTTCCGAAGGTCTTCCGCGAGAGCCTGGGCCTTGACGGCTCCGTCCGCTTCGGGCGTTACCGAAGAGCGGTACGCCGGCGTCCCGCGATCGTCGATGATTTCCATCCTGAGGGGGCTCAGGCTGAAAAGCTGTTCATAGCGGCTGTTGTTGGGCAGCGCGCCGCATCTCAGGCAAGCTTCCCAAAAAAGAAAGGTCAGCGTGGCCGCAGCCAGCGGGAAATTGTTCAAATAGGCCCATCGTATGCCCCCGGTGAAGAAGAGCCATGAATAAAGCCCCTGAACCAGCAGGACCGACAGAGGGATCCACAACCTTCCATGCCGGGGAAGGCCCCTGCAAAACCAGTACATCAGGCAGACCAACCCCAGCAGCGACAGCAGAATCCACCAGAGGAGCAGCGTCGGCGTCCCTTGCGTCTGCTGGCACAGCCAGAGAGCCAGCGAAACGCCTAAAGGGGCTTTCAGCCATGGCGGCAGCGGCGCCGAGTCGTCGTCCTGCCCCGACGCCCACAGGATCAAAAGCCCCAGCGAAGGCAGCAGCGCCAGCGCCAGCCAGGTGGAGCCCGTGACGGCGCGCAGCAGGATTTTCTGCATCTGCGCGTAGCTCTGCCAGTCACTGTGGGCAAGCTGCGTCAGAAAACCCAGCGTAAACTGGGAAAAGCGGAGAAGCATCCACAGGAAAAGGAGCGTCATCAGGCAGATAAGCCCCTGGCGGGATCTTCTCTGCACCACGCGCCGGCACAGGGACCATCCCCAGAGGACCATGGCCGTCAGGAATGCCAGATAGGCCGCCGCCTGGGTCTGCCCGTAAAGCACCGGCGCTCCGCCGGCCGCCTGGGCCGCCTGAGGCAGAAACAGGGCCGCGGCGGCGGTCCAGAAAAACTTTTTCAACGTTTCACACCACCTTTGCCGAAAATAAATTATCCTCTATTGTAAGGTTCTTGAACGCTCATTGCAAACCTGAAAAAAACGGGCGCCCAACCCTGTCTTCCGGCGCTGGCGCGGGACGCTGCAGCCCCGGTGAAGCGGAGGAAAAATTTTATGAATGAACAAAAATTTCTCCTTGACATGAAAAATCAACTGTGATAATATGCGTCCATCAAGAAAGAAACGCGAGTTTATTAAAACTTAGTACAAAAAACTTTAGGAGGAACGTTTTTATGAAAAAGATCGTCTCTGCACTGCTTCTCACGTCAGCTCTTGTCGCGGGCGCCAGCTCCGCTTTTGCCGCCTATGTTTCGGGCGAGACCAAGTCCATCACGGTGGGTACGTCCACGACCTATCCGCCCTACGAGTTCATCGGCACCGACGGAAAGCCCACGGGGTTCGACATCGAGCTGATGGAGGCCATCGGCGCCAAGATGGGCGTGAAGATCGAATGGTTCGACGCCGGAAAATTCGACACCCTTCTCGCCGCCGTGCCCACCGGCAAGATCGACGCCGCCATCGCCGGTATGAGCGCTACCACGGAACGCGCTAAGAAGATGCTCTTCTCCGACATCTACGAAGTTTCCCACAGCGCCTACCTAGTGGCTAACAAGGTGGAAGCCAAGAAGCTCGAAGATCTTAAAGGGCTGGTTGGCGCCGTCCAGCAGGGCACGGTCCAGGAAACGGTCCTTCTGCCCATGTCGAAACTCTACGAGTTTGAGCTGAAGCTCTTCCCCAAGTTTGACGACTGCGTCCTTGACATCGCCACCGGCCGCACCGACTTCTCCCTGATGGACATCCCCGTGGCCAAGAAGTACATGAGCCTTCCCGCCTTCAACGGCAAGGTCAAGATCGCCTTCACCCAGATCATCACCGGCGCCGGCAAGGCCATCGCCATGCCCTTGGGCAGCACCGCCCTCGCCGCCGATATCAACAAGGCCCTGAAAGCCCTCGATGAGGACGGTTCGCTGAAGGCCCTCCGCGACAAGTGGGGAATCGGCATGCTCGAGTAAGCTCCGCCCAGTTTCGCAAAGCCCTATAAGCCGTATAATGAAAGGACGGCCATCTTCGCGTCGAAGATGGCCGTCCTTTCATTATGCGTTTTTTTAGGGAAGCTGGCGAAAGCTCGTTCCAAAAGCGTTTCCCGGAAAGGGCGCAGAACATCTCCCCCCTTTTTTCAGGGCGGCAGCCCCTGAAATGTTCCACGTGGAACATTTGCCTGCGGGGCAGATGGAGTTTCTTTGCGGCGGGGCCGAAATGTTCCACGTGGAACGTTTACACGTGGGTCAAGTGGTGTTTGTCCTCGAAATCGTGGATCTCCATCTCGTTGATCTCCTTGCCCAGCGTGATGCTGAGCACCACCCTGATCAGGACCACCGCGGCCAGTACGCCTACGGTCATGAGATCGGGATAGCAGATCGTCAGGATGATGTCGGCGGCGACGAGAAACTGGAGTCCCAGCAGCATTACTTCGCCGAAGGAACGGCGCAGGCGCAGCCAGCCGCCGCGGAGATCCACTTCGCCCCTGGCGTTCTGAAGGGCCAGCATTCCCATACGGTAGCAGGCCATAAGCACGCCCCAGGTGATGATAGCGATGCTGATAAATTCGATGATGGACGCGGTAACATGGGCAATTCGAATGATCACAAAAAAGTCCTCCCGACAGTCACAGATTTTAAAGAAAGTCAGCATGCTAATAATAATAAATAATGGCCGGGAAGAAAAGAGGAAAAATAAAAATATCGGCCCTTTTCCACAAATTAAATCGCCAATTTCGGGGCAGGGCTTCAAAAAATACACGAAGAGATGATATGATAGAAGAAATTTCCTATCGGAAAAACCTATAAAGGAGACCTGATCTGCCATGATTCAACTGATCGCGACCGACTTGGACGGCACTCTGCTCAATCCCGGTGGCCTGACCATGACCGAACGCAACAAAAAAGCCCTCGAACTGGCGGTTTCGAGGGGTGTCCATGTGGTGGTCTGCACGGGGCGGCTTCATACCGGCGGGCTGCCCTTCGCGCTGACGGTTCCCGGCGACGTGCCCGTGGTTTCGTCCAACGGCGCTGTGGTCCGTCTGAGCCGCAGCGGAACCTACCTGCGCCGCCGTCCCATGGCGCCCGAGTTGGTGCGGGAGCTTCTGCCCATGCTGCGCCAGGCGGGCATGTCACCCTGGTTCTATATCGGCGACGCCTGCTGGACCGAGAACTACGACGAAGGCATAGAGGCCCTCGTAAAGCGCACGGGCAGCCATATAGAAGTGGTGGCAGACCTGAGCCGCAAAATTCCCGACGGTCCCGAGAAAATCCTGGGCATCCTGCCCGCCGAGGACACGGCCAGGCTGCAGGACCGCCTTGAAAAGCACTTTGCGGGCCGCTTGTACGTCACCCGCTCCATGCCGACGCAGATCGAGGTTTTGGCCGCCGACGCCACGAAGGGGCAGGCGCTGGCCTTTGTGGCCGAGCGGTACGGCGTGCCCAAGGAGCGTATCGCGGCCTTCGGCGACAATTTCAACGACCTGGAGCTTTTCAAGGCCGCGGGCCTGAAGGTCGCCATGGGGAACGCCGAAGAGCCCCTGAAAGCCGCCGCCGACATCGTGACCGACACCAACGACCGCAGCGGCGTGGCCCAGGTGATCGAAAAGCTGTTGGCGGAGTGATTCCGCCGGCCCAGAGCTTCTGATACTAATTCTCCATTGACGTGCTTAACATCAAATCGAAGATCTGCGTCAAAAGATTTCAACGCAAAGGGCGCAAAGGAAAACCTTAAAAGACTTTTAGAGCCGCAAAATCAATCAAAATACATAAATTACCATCACACTAATTCGTTTTTAATTAATAATATAGGTTTTGTTTTTCCTTTGCGTCCTTTCTCTTTAACCTTTGCGTTGAAATCCTTTGACTTTGATCCTCAATCTGATATTAAGCACGTTAAATGCAATTTAGTGTAAAAACAAAGCCATCCGAAAGGGGCTGTATGCGGGCGCCTATAAGGAGGCGTTTCTCTGGCTGCGCAGCAGTTTGTCAAACTCCGCTTCAGGCATAGGACGGGAGAAATAATACCCTTGGATCGTGTCGCAGCCGTTTTCACGCAGGAATTCCAGTTGTTCCCGCGTCTCCACTCCCTCGGCCACGGTGTGAACTTTCAGCGCTTTGGCGAGAGCGAGCACGCTTTTGACGACAATTTGTCCACGCCCCGGTTCCTTTGTCTCGGAGAAGAATTCGCGGTCAATTTTTATCGTGTCGAAGGAGACGTTCTTGAGTAAATTGAGAGAGGAATATCCGCTGCCGAAATCATCTATGGAGACGAGAAATCCCAGCTTCCGCAGGCGGTTCATGTTCTGCATCAGCACGTCGCGCTGCTCGAAAAAGGCCGTCTCGGTCAACTCGATCTCTAAAAGCCGCGGGGCTGCGCCGAGTTCCTCCGCGATCTTCAGAAGCGTGTCGGGAAAATCAGGGGCGTACATGTGCGCGCGGGAAAAGTTGACCGACACGGGGACCGGAACCGGCATGGCCGCGAGCTTCAGACAGACCTGCCTGAATATATGCAGGTCCAGCCTGATAATAAGCCCGTTCTGCTCGAAGAGCCGTATATAGCGGTCAGGCGGAATGATCGTGCCGTCGGGGCGAATCCAGCGTACCAACGCTTCCGCGCCGACGGCGCGTTCGGTTCGCGCATTGTATTTGGGCTGATAATAGGGGATAAACTCCCCGCGCCGCAGACTCTCGTCCATGCTTGCCACAAGCTGCGCATCCTCGATCTGGCGCCGGTGGACGTTGTGATCGTACACGCCTATGCGATGTTTGCTGTCCGCAAGCTCCAGCCGCGCCGCCGCGGCGCGGTCGCACAGAGTCTCCGCCGGGAGCGTTCGATCGTCAATGATATACACGCCGTAAGTCAGCTGAAGTTGGCGAGATTCGTCGGATGCGTGCAGCTTCTCGTCCAGTTCCATGATTCGCTTCAGAAGCTCAGGCTGATCGGCGCAGTCGTACACGAGGACGGCGAAGCGGTCGCTGGAAAGGCAGGCGCAGGGCTGCTCCCTCATGCAGTGATCCCGAAGCGTCTGGGCCGCGCTTCGCAGCACGGCGTCTCCCGCGGGGCTGCCGAAGGAAACGTTGTACTGATTAAAATCGAGAATGCCGAAGTCCAACATCGCGCAGAATTGAGCCTCGGGAAGGGCGCGCAGCGCCTCCGCGACGGCGTTGGTAAAACCGGGAGCGTTAAGAAGCCCCGTTACGGGATCGGTTCGGTAGTAGACAAGCTGCTGCTCCTGCATCCGTTTTAAATCGCTCACGCGGCGTTTTTCCCTGTGCGCCATGATGACCAGCAGCAGCACAGCGCAGGCGGAGACGGCTCCGATACAGATGAAGCCCAGCCGATTCTGCCTGGCAACCGCCATATCCACCACCGCGGCTGACACCACGTTGAAGATGTACCAGTCGTTGATTTTCGTGGGCTGATAAACGGCATAGCGCTTTTCATTATCGATGGAATAGGCCACGACTCCGCTGCGCCCGTTTCGAGTGTCGTCCTTGATGCTTTCGACCGTGGCGCCATTCTCAAGCTTCATATCGGCGAATTTCTCGTAAAAATTATCCGTCTCCTGTATCAGCAGCGGGGTCTCCGCCATGACGATAATTTGGCCGGAAAGGTCGCACAGGAAGGAATAAGCGTTTCCAGAGAAGGCGGAAGAGACGAGAAGCTTCTGAACGTCCATGTCGGAGAAGCTTCCCATGACGGCGCCTTCAACCTTTTTGTCTTTATAGATGGGAACCGAGAGCACCAGTCGGTTTTTCCCGTACAGCCTGCTGTCCGTCAGCTTTTGGATGGCTCTGCGGCCGGCCAGAGCCTCGGTCATATAGAAACGGTCGGAGGAATCGTCGGTCTGTCCGTCGTCGGTATGGGCGACGCCGTCCGTTTTGGCGACGGCCATGTTTTCGAAGTCCGAAGCCTCCACGATGGCGCTCATCCGAGCGGTGATATTCTCCAGCGTAGGCCTGTTCGGCTGCTTTGCCAGGCTGTTCGCGAAGGTTGCCAGAACAGAGAAACGCCCGTCGAATATTTCGCGCAGGATTATGGTCTGTTCCTGCGCCGAATCGGCCAGCGACTGATAGGCCCGTTCCCTCGTCAACGTGACGGTGCAGTTCTGGAACAGCAGCATGCTGACGACGGCGGTCAGCGCCAGTATGATCGGCACCACGAAGGTGGTGAAGATTCGTCGTGTTTCCGGTTTCGCGTTCATAGGCATTCCTCCTCGGCCCACAGTACTTTTGGTTCAGATACACCCGCGCAGCTTTTCTGAAAACAGTCGAGGAAGTTTGGTGGGAGAGGGGGGGGGCTTCTTCCGGCACGCTTGCCGCATCGATTATTCGCAAGCGCTTCGACGGCATTTCATTTTTCAACATTTTACCCATTATACTAAAACATATTTTAAGTATACATCAGATCTCGACGACGTGCAATATATTGTGCTGGCACAGTCTTTAAAATATTAAAAATATTGAGCTGCTCTGGCCGCAATCCCGGCGGCTGTCTCCATGGGGCGCCCTGCCTATTTTGCGGTTTCATGGCCAATGCCGGAGTCGGCCC
The DNA here is from genome assembly GCA_004558205.1 of Pyramidobacter piscolens. Taxonomy (GTDB): domain Bacteria; phylum Synergistota; class Synergistia; order Synergistales; family Dethiosulfovibrionaceae; genus Pyramidobacter; species Pyramidobacter piscolens_A. Next base: position 33,373 of record SFDM01000028.1, on the reverse strand, counting down.
CGGTCATGATAGCGTGTTTTTCAAGGAGATTCGCATTTTTAGCCCATTCCGAATTTTTAAGCATGGCTCTGCCGACGCCAATCAAATCCGCCTTGTTTTCTGCCAGTAACTTTTCGGCGGCGGCCGCGTCAACAATGCCGCCGGTTAGTAGAACTGGCACGGAGACAGACCTTTTGACCGCTTCGGAAATTTCGCTGAAATAGCCCTGTTCCGTCACGCCGGGGCGGATGTACGAACATAGCCCGCCTGAAATATCTAATAAATCTACGCCCGCTTTCTCGAATTCTTTTGCGGAAAGCACGCTGTCCTCGATCGTGGTCCCGCCGTCCATATAGTCGCAGGCTCCGAGCCGCAGGGCGAGAGGATAGTCCTTTCCGGCGGCGGCGCGGATGGCTTCGATAATTTCCAAGTGGAGCCTTATTCTGCCGCCGATAGTCTTTCCCCCATATCTGTCGGTGCGCTGATTCGTTAACGGCGAAAAAAATTGATTCAACAGATATCCGTGCGCAGAGTGGATTTCCACCCCGTCAAATCCCGCTTTCTTGGCCCGTTGAGCCGCCTGCGCGAAGTCGGAAATGACCTTATCTATCTCCGGCAGCGTCATTTCCCGAGGCGCCGGTTCCACCGCCGGCATTCGCGGCAGCCTGACGGCGCTTGCGCCGAGCGGCGCGTATCCCGTAATTTTTTCTGAGGCCGCGCCTCCGGCGTGATTCAGCTGCGCCATGACTTTTGCGCCGTTTGTATGGATAGTGCCCGTCAACCTCGATAATCCCGCAACATCGCCGTCGTTCGCTATGGACAATTGTCCCTTGCTCGCCCTTCCTTCCGGGCTGATAAAACTGTGCTCTGTAATAATCAAGCCGATATAACCGCCTCGCGACTTTTCATCATAGTAATTACAGAGTTGTTCCGTTACCTGCCCATCCATCCCAGATTGAGCCGTCGCCATCGGCGGCATGACAAGCCTGTTGCGGAGCTCAAGATTCTTAATCCTGATTGGAGTGTCGAAAATACGCATTTATTTTCCCCCTCTGGCGTTGAGCGATTCTTATATCTTGCTGTTTCCATGGTAGCATGCTATGCTTTATTTCGTTAGAACACACTTTTTAGATAGATACTATCTAAAAGGAGAGATTGAAGAATGATCCAAGCAACGCAGAGCTGCAAAGAAAAAGAAGTAAACGTGCGCCCCTTTGCTTATGCCATCTCATTAATTGACGGGAAATGGAAAATGCACATTTTATTTTGGCTCTGGAAAAAGGAAATTTTGAGATACGGCGAATTAAAACGGGCTTTAGGAAAAGTGACTCATAAAATGTTGAGTCATCAGTTGAAGGAACTTGAAGCGGATCAGATGATCCTGTGCAGAGAGTATCCTCAAGTCCCCCCAAAAGTCGAATATTCTTTGTCTGAAAAGGGGAAAACGCTGATGCCTGTTTTGAGCGCTGTTTGCAGATGGGGAAGCGAACACGTCCCCGATGATTGGCCCCGATGATCCTATTTAGGACGCACGTCTGCGGAGCGGGAAGACTGCTTTATGCCGAGGTGAATTGGAATAAAAAGAGACGAAGTATGAAAAAAATTAACAAAGTAAAAGGAACCGGATTGAAGCCTGTGCTCTTCAATCCGGTTCCTTTGTTATAGGATGGCCTTAAATTTCTTGTACAGGTTGTTCTTCTCTTCGATGCCGATTCCTAGGGCGTCAGAAGGGGTCGCGTAGCCGTCGACGATCTGTACTTTGTCGCCGAAGCCGCCGAAGGGCTGGAAAACGTCGGGGTAGCACTCGTTGCCTCCAAGCTGCAGCCCAGCGGCGATCTGAAGGCAGAATTGGTGACCGCCGTGCGGCACGCAGCGCCGTGGAGTCCATCCCATGGTGTCCATGACCTTCAGTGTTTTCATGAACTCTGTGAGCCCGTAGGCTAAACCACAGTCCATTTGTATGAAATCGCGCTCGGAACGCATTCCGCCGTAACGCAGAAGGTTGCGGATATCCTGCATGGAGAACAGGTTTTCCCCCGTGGCGATCGCGCCGCGGTATTGTCCCGCAAGGACGGCGTTGAGCTGGTAATCCAGCGGGTCACCAGGTTCCTCATACCACATGAGGTTGTAGTCAGCCATAGCGCGCCCATATTCGAGAGCCTCCTGAGGGCTGAGGCGCCCGTTGGCGTCTACGCCCACATGGCTGCCGTCGCCCAGGAGGCCGATCACGGCTTCGATTCTTTCAAGATCCTCTTTCATGGAGGCTCCGGCAATTTTGATCTTCACCTTGGTGAAGCCGCGATCCAAATAGGATTTTATTTCATTCTTCAATGCTTCGACTCCCTTGCCGGGATAATAGTAGCCTCCTGCGGCATAGGTAAAGACTTTTTCGTCGCAGGCGCCGCTGTTATAGGCGTCGCTCAGGTGTTTCCAGAGCGGCTTCTCTTCTATTTTGGCCACGGCGTCCCACAAAGCCATTTCCACGGCGCCGACGGCGTGAGCCCGGTCTCCGTGCCCGCCGGGTTTTTCGTTTTTGAGCATGACCTTAAAGATCTTTTCAGGCACGAAGTTGGTTCCGGCGTCGTTCAGCAAATCCTCGGGCTTAGTTCTCATGATGCGGGGAACCAGGCGGTTCATGATAATTTCGCTTTGGGCGTAGCGGCCGATTGAGTTGAAACCAAGCCCTACGACAGGTTTTCCGCCGCGGATCACATCCGTCACGATGGCCACGATGCTGCCGGTCACTTCGCTGAAGTCGACGACGGAGTTTCTGATACTAGTGCTGAAACCAACTTTCTTTTCTCTTATTTCAAGTATCTTCATGGATTCCCTCCAAAAGTAAGAATCTTTTTATTTCACAAGATTGGGCAGGAACAGGGCGATTTGAGGAATGTAGGTCACCAGCATCAGTACCAACAGAAGGCCGACGATGTAGGGCCAGATGTTCTTGACGATGGTGGTCAACGGCAGGCCTGTGATGCTTTGAGCGACGAAAAGGTCCACCCCTACGGGCGGTGTTATCGTTCCGATCGCAAGGTTGACGATCATGATTACACCGAAGAGTACCTTGTCGATGCCTAGGGACTGCACGATAGGCACCAGAATTGGAGCGAGGATGATGACTGCCGGTGAGGCGTTCATAAAGACGCCGACGACCAACAGCAGAATGTTGATGAGCAGAAGCAGCACATAGGTATTGCCTGAAATGGCGAGGAACAGTGAAGTGATCGCCTGGGGCACTCTGTTGACGGTGATGATCCAGCTCAGCAGCCCCGCGGCATTCATGATGAACATGACGATGGCTGTAGATTTGATGGACTCCATGATGATGTCTGGGATGTCCTTGAGCTTGAGTTCTCTGTAGATAAACGTACTTACAAAAAAGGCGTAGATAACGGAAGCGGCGGCCGCTTCCGTAGCGGTGAAGATGCCTCCGTAGATGCCTCCGATAATGATGACGGGCGTCAGGAGTCCCCAGAAGCTGTTGATAAAAGTTGAGAACACCTCTTTGAGCGCCACTCGTTTGTTTCTAGCGTAGCCGTGTTTTTGGGCCTTGAAGTAGATAATGACCATGATGGAAAGGCCCATCAGTATGCCGGGAACCACGGCGGCCATAAAAGCGTCGCCTACCGAAACGCCGGCGGCGATGCAGTACAGGACCATGCTGACGCTGGGAGGAATGACGATGCCTGTGGAACCTGCGGCGGCGCAGACAGCTGCGGAAAATTCGACGTCGTAGCCGTTTTTCTTCATCTCTGGGATCAGAGCGGAACCGACGGCGGCCACCGTTGCGGACGACGAACCAGAAATGGCGGCGAAGAACATGGACGTTACGGTCGCGACCATGGCGAGCCCCCCGCTAATCCAACCTACGAGGGTATTTGCGAAGGCGATAAGGCGCTTTGAAATGCCCCCGCGAGTCATAATGGTGCCCGCCATCATAAAAAAGGGCACGGCCAGCAGGGAAAAGGAGTCGTTCGAAGTGAACAGGCGCTGTGCCACCAGCGTCAGGGGCAGTCGGCCCTGAGCGAGTATGGAGGCTGCTGTCGAAAGGCCTAGGGCGACGGCGATCGGAAGACCCAATATCAATCCGAGAGCGAGAACGGCAAAGAGGGCGGTAACGGCCATTTAATTTTGACCTCCTTGGGGAGAACAGAAAAGTTTCAGCAGGTTTTCAGCGGACATTAGCGCCATGATGAGCCCGCTGATGGGAATGGAGAGGTACATATATCCCATGGGAATGCTTAGCGACGGTGAAATTTGGCGCATGGTGACGGATACCATTTTGATTCCCCCGAATATCATGATCGCGAAAAAGACCTCGCAGAGCAGGTCGATCACGACGAAGAGGCCTCTGCGCGCTCCCTGTGGCAGAAAGTTTTCCAGGATATCTACGGAAGAGTGTTTTCTCCCTCTCATATAGATGCTGATTCCAAGGGTTGTGGACCATACGAAGGCATATCGTGACAGTTCTTCGCTCCAAGGCAGGGGTATGTTGAGGATAAAACGGAAGACGATCTGAAGCGACGATGAGACGACCATAACGATAAAAGCGGCAATGGCGCAGAACTTGGCAGCGCGGACGATAAGGTCGTTCAGTTGTATGAAACGGTTCATAAATTCACCTCATTTTTTTAGGAAATAGTTCTGAAAAGCGGTTGTTCAGCCAGCGGGTTTTCTCTCCGGCCGGAGTTTTTTCAAAAATCTCAAGTGCTTCTTCAAAGAGATGCAGCCTGATGAAGAATGCGCCGCAGAGGACGTGAAAAAGTACGTCCAGGTAAAAAATGCTGGTGAAACATTCCAAAACAGCTGGGATGTTTCACCAGCATTTTCTCTGTTAATATTTCGAGATTTTTTCGATCAAGTCTTTACTCAGGCTGCCTTCAAACATGCTCCACACGGGCGACACGGCGGCGGAAAAAACGGCTTTTTCTTCAGCGGTGAGCGCGGTGATCTTCATTCCAACCTCGGTCATTTTCTGCATCATATCGTCCTCGCTCTTGGCCACGAGAGCTCTCTGCCAGTCTCTAACTTCATTAGCCGTTTTCACGAGCACCTGATACTGTTCGTCGGAAAGCTTGGCTTTTGCTGTAAGGCTGATCAGCAGAGGATTGCAGGCATAAATATGGCCGTCCAGCGTCATGTATTTCTGCACTTCCTGGAAACGAGAAGAGTAGCTCTGAGAGATCGGGTTTTCCTGGCCGTCCACCGTTCCGTTCTGAAGGGCGCTGAAAAGTTCTCCGAAAGCCATGGGAGTGGGGTTGGCTCCCAGCGCTTTGATCATTTCAAGGTAAACCTTGCTCTCGGGAACACGGATCTTCAAGCCCTGAAAGTCAGCGGGAGTCTTGATTTCATGCTTGTTATTTGTGGTATGCCTGAACCCGTTTTCCCACACGCTGATACAGGCGTAGCCGAAGCTCTCCCCCTCGGCGAAAATCGACGCGCCGATTTCTCCGTCCAGTACGCGATAGGCGTGGGTTGCATCTCTGAAGATATAGGGCAGATCGAACACGGAAATTTTTGGCGTTAGTGAAGACATGATGGCTGGCGAGCTCAGGGTCATGTCCACCGTGCCGATTTGGAGCCCTTCCAGCAGATCTCTCTGGCTGCCGAGAGTACTGGAATCGTAAACTTCGATGACGACTTGTCCGTCTGTACGTTCTTTGACCAACTGGGCGAGACGGACCGCTGCGACGGCCACCGGACCGTCGGGTTTTACGATGTGCCCGAGCGTAAGCGTGACTTCGGCGGCGCCGGCAGTGGAAGCGGTAAGAAGAGCTGAAGCAAGGATAAACGCGTATAAAGATTTTTTCATGTTTTCTACATCCCTTCTAAGTTAAGTGTGTAGCTTTTACTTTTTTATTCAACCACAAAAAGCGTCTTGGCGTCCAATTACGGATCTCTATTTATCCATTCACGAAATCTATGGAATCCTTGTTTTTTCAAATGGCGCTTAAAATTTGTGGCATAGCTCTGTAAATGACGGCGGCCTTTCTGTTATACTTGACAAAAGCAGAAGGGGGTTTGTGATGGAACTTCGTCAATTAGAGTATTTCCTTGCAGTCAGCGAACTGAAAAGTTTTACCAGAGCTGCAGAAAAGATGTTTGTCTCCCAGCCCACGATCACTAACGCCATCAACGGGCTTGAAAAAGAACTGAACGTAAAACTTCTGATGCGTTCCAACCGCCAATTTGCTTTAACGACGGAAGGGGCGGTTTTTTACAATCACGTCAAACTGGTGATGAAGGACGTCAGCGTTGCCGTCTCTCAACTAAATATGGTGAAAGAGAAAAAACGTAACACCTTGAGGCTCGCTGTCAGTTCCTGCATTTCTGAAAAGTTCTTCTTGCCGTCCTATGAACGTTTTCTGAAAGAACACGGTGAAGCTCAGTTGATTTTTACGGAATGTACGTCTCAAAACGCCTTTCACCAGCTTGAATCCGAGGCTGTCGACGCCGTTATCGCGATTGACTGTACCGGCGACGACGGCCCTTTCAGAGAGACGCTGCTGACAGCTCCCATGCAGATCTATGTTCCTGTCTGCGAGTGGGCGGGAAAACAGCAGCTGCGCGTCAAACTGAAAGAGGGCGCGCCCGTGGTGTTCTGCGACGATTCCCCTCGCTTGAAGAAACAGATTGTGTCGCGCCTGGATATTCCAGAGGGGAGCGTCGCGGGCCGCCTTGCATCTCCCGCTTCTCTTACGGCGTTGCTTCAGCGCTGGCCTGCAATCGCCATAGCTCCGGGTTTTGTCGAGCTTGACGTCGAAAACTACTGCAGGGAGGCCGCCGCTCCGGCTCTTTTCGGAGCTTTGGTTTTTTGCTGGCGGGAGAAGGAGTCCTCTTCAAGGATTATCGAGGAATTCCTCTCCTGCCTGATAGCGCAGATGGGTGTGACAAAAGGGGCGAACACCGAGTAGTTCCCTTTTGCAGAAAGGCGGAAGAACTGCTCTTCGGCCCCTGAGCGGCGCGTCCTGCGCAGCGCAAACGGTGGGGTACTTATGTGCATGGGGCTCCGCGTCCTATCGGGAGTCCTTGGGAGGGGATTGAAAATGAAACTCAACATCTATGCCGTTGGAAGTAATTCCTTTCTCGCGGAGGAGATCAGGAATGCCGCGCAGCTGATCTTAGGACCTCAGATCCCTCTTATGACCTGTATCAGCAGCGAGATCATCAATTGCTTAGACGGCCTGCTCTATATCTGCAACCAATCGCAGTTCCAGAAGATAAAATCTGTGGTTCCTCGGGAAAAAATCGTGGTGCTCGACCTAATGCCCACATCTCAGTTTTATGTGAAAGTCGCGGCTATTCCGGCTGGAAGCGATGTTTACGTGTTCAACAATAAAAGTTCCTATATTGGAACGCTGATCGATTCATGCCGAAGCATGGGCATTACGAGCGTGAATTTTATTCCGCTGCCTTACAGCGAGCTGGCGCGGGAAGAGGTCTTTGCTATGCTGAAAAAGGCACGCTATATCATCGGGGTGGATTATCTTCTCAATGAAAACGTGCTTTTATCGCCGCCCTATTCTGAATGTCTTCATTACAACACCCAGTGCATAGGCGCCCGCCGCGTCGGTTCTGTCAGTTCGGCCTGCGAGATTGTGACGAAGGTAAATCGCTATCTGTATCAGGGGATTTCAAGCAAATTAACACATATTTTCGAGATGATGGATCAAGTGGAGAACACGGGAAGCCTTTTTGAGCTCTATAAAACCCTGAGTTTTATCTACGACGGGTTGAAGAATAACCACGATCAAAGCAGTTCCATAGAGAAGTCGGCGATCAATCAGATCGTGCCTCAAAATTTTTTTTCAAAGGCCGACGAACGATTCTCAGAAGGAGGCATATAAGCATGGACATAATCCAGGGCCGGCCGTTTACGGGGCGGCTGCTTGAGAAGGTGAAAAAATTTCTGGCGTCCCTCGGGCTGGAATACGACGACGGCGTGGAGTTCTCGCTGTGCGTGGAAGACGACGAGGGGGCGGTGGTCGCCGCGGGCTCCCGGCAGGGGCCTGTGCTCAAGTGCATCGGCGTGAGCGGCGCCCATCAGGGCGAGGGGCTGGCGGCGACGGTGGTGAGCGAGCTGGTGAGCGACGGGATCCGGTCGGGCTTTTCCCATCTGTTTGTGTTCACCAAGCCGTCGAACCGCGCGATCTTCGACGACCTGGGCTTTTTCCCGATGGTGCAGACCGCCGACGTGCTGCTCATGGAAAACCGCCGCGGCGGCGTGGCGAAATTTGTGGAATCCCTGGAATGCCCCGTAAAAGAGGGCGTGATCGGCGCCGTGGTGGTTAACTGCAACCCCTTCACGAAGGGCCATCAGTATCTGATGGAGACGGCGGCGTCGCAGTGCGATTTCCTCCATATCTTCGTGCTGTCGGCGGAAAAGAGCCTCTTCCCCGCGCCGCTCCGCCTGGAGATGGTCAAGCGCGGCACCGCTCACCTGAAAAACGCGGCCGTGCATCCCACGGGCGATTACCTGATCTCGGCGGCGACCTTTCCCGATTATTTCCTGAAAGAGCGGGCCCGAGTGGACAACGTGAAGTGCGAACTGGACCTGGCGATCTTCGCGCGGTGCTTCGCCAAACCTTTAAACATCACGCGGCGCTACGTAGGCACCGAGCCGCTGAGCCCCGTGACGAACCGCTACAACGAGGCGATGAAGAGCTATCTGCCCCGCCAGGGCGTCCAAGTGATTGAAATTCCCCGCCGCGAGGCCCAAGGCGCTCCGATCAGCGCCACCCGGGTGCGCGCCCTGCTGGAATCGGGCGACCTGGCCAACCCGCTGCTCTTGGACCTCCTGCCCGAGACCACGCTGGAACTGATCCGCACAAAATGGAAGGCTTTATGAAGCCCGAAGGGCGCCGGCCCTTTCGCGGGAGCGCGTGGAGTTTGGTGTTTTTGCCGCTGAAAACCGCCCCGGCAGGAAAGGAGAGGTAACCGTGCCATTTCAGCTCTGCACATACCGGCGGATTGGGGACCTGGAGTCCATGCTCCGGGGGCTGCCGCCCGTGAAGGACCGGATGTTCCTTGTGGCCGGTTCGGGTGACCGCGAACTGCTGAGCGGCATCCTGGCCGGAAGCCCCGCGGCCCTGTCGGACTACAAGATCCGGCGCTGGGATGAGCTTTACCGGTATTTTTCCGACGAACTGCGCGTCGAGAAGCCCCGGGTTCAGCTGGACCCGCCCGACCATTGGCTGCTGCTTCACGGCCTGGTGGAACGCTATCGCGGCGCCGGAGGGGAGCTGCCCGCCGGCGCGCGCCGGAGGGGGTTTTTGTCCCTTTTGGGCGATCAGATCCGCGAGCTGATCTCCGAGGAGGTCATGCCCGAGCACCTTCAGGGCCTTTATGCCGAAGACGACGTGCTGGGGCGCTGTTTTACGGAGCTTTACCGGGCCTATCTGGACGAGCTCGACAAAAACGGGCTTTCCGACAGCGCCGGCGTGACTTCGGAAACGCGCAGGCTGCTCGACCTGCCCGGCGGGGCCGAGGCCTGCAAAAAGCTCGATCTGGTCCTGGTGGGGTTCAGCAGCCTGACCCATTCTCAGCTGGCCCTGGTCCGCGCTCTGGTGCGGCTGGGCGCGGCGGTGCGGCTCTGCGCGCCCGTCAGCGATATGGCGGAAGCCTATGGCGCGTCGCAGCAGTTTGGGGTGGAGGGCGAAAACCTGTCGCGCTCCTTCCGCCCCTTCCAGGCGCTGCGCCTGGAAGGCGGCGACCCGCGGCAGGAGCTTGAAACGGCGGCCCGCTCTCTGGCGCTCTGGGAACAGGGGCAGGGGGAGCTGGCTTCGCTTGGCGCCTGGCCCGGCTGGGAGAACGTGGCTTTTTCGGTTCCCCGCGGGCGCCTGGCCGAAGCGCGCGAGGTCTTTTCGCGTTACGGGCTGCCCTGCTTCTGGAATTTCAGGCTGAAGCTCAGCGAGACGCCCCTGTGGCGGCTGTCGCAGTCCTGCCTCGACGCGGCCGCGGGCGGCTGGCAGACCGAGCCCGTGCTGCGCCTCCTGTCGGAGCCCTGGCTCTGCGGCGCTTCACTGGACGTGCGGGCCCTTCGGGCCCGTCATCCGCGGGGAGCCGACGCCTGGGCCAGGGCGCTTCAAAACAGCCCCGAGGCACAGACCTTTGAAGACTGCCGCCTTTACGCCGAGAAGGTCAATAAAGGCGGCGCGGCCCTGGACCTGCTGACGGCGCTGCGCGAGCTGGCGGGGGACCGGGCGAGGGAAGTGGCCCGCGCGGCCGCGCCTTTCCCAGAGCTGGACGAAGAGATCCGCCTCTTTGGCGAGGCGAAGGCCGAGCTGGACCGCAAAATCCTGTTTATCCGCGAAGTGGTGCGCGACCTGGGGGAACTGGGCGCGCAGAAGCTTTCGGGTGGCGACGCGGCGGCCTACCTGCAGGCCTGGGCCGAGGGGACCACTGTCGCCCAGCCCCTGCCGCTGAGCGGCTGCATGACCGTTTTTGCCGACACGCCGCCCACGCTGTTTCACTGCTCGCTGTGGTTTCTGGCCGGCGCCGAGGCGTCGAAGTGGCCCGGCGGCCTGAAGGAATCGCCCATGCTCGCCGAGGCGCAGAAGGAGCAGCTCCACGCCCAGAGCGCCCTCGGGCTGGACCGCACTCACCTGCCTCTGCTGGTGGAGCAGAGGCGCCAGAGGGAATTCCTTTTCAGGCGCCTGATCGCCTGCGGCGACCGCTGCTCAGTGATCTGCCGCAGCGCCGCCGACGCGGAAGAGCGGCCCCAGGAGGAAACGACGCTGCTCCGCGCGGCGGAATCGGGAGGCTGGGTGCGGACCGGTGAACCCACGATCCGGCGCGGCCTCGGAGACCTGCTGGCCGGGCTGGGCGAGGCGGCGCTGCTGCCTGTGGAGGCGCGGACGCCCAACCTGTGGGCCGAAAACTCGCTGCCCGAGGATCGCATCAGGCCCGCCGCGCTGGGCGCGCTCTGCGGCAGCGTATCCCTCAGCTGGGTTGACGATTACGCCCTCTGCCCCTACCTGTTCGCGCTGCGGCGCGTGATCCGCTGCCCCGAGCCATCGGGCGACGGGGAGTACGACTTCCTCCGCGGCGGCTCTGCGGTTCACAGCCTCTGGGAGGGCGTCTGGGCGGAATACGCCAGGGGCGGCTGCGTCAGGACCATCAGCGCCCTGGCGTCGGAGCTCTTTGAGGGCGTGATGATGCAGTACTATCCCGAGCTGCTCTGGCTGCCGTCGCTGCGCCGGGCGAAGGAGAACCTTCTGTACCGCGTCAGCTGCTGCGCCCGCTTTCAGGACGACCTGGAGCTTTCTCTGCGGCCCCTCAGAGCGCGCGTGGAGTGCGAGTACGACCTGCCGCCGATGGAGTGCGGCGGCGTGACCTTCAAGGGCCGCTGCGACCGTGTGGACGTGCTGAAAGACGGCCGCTTCCTGCTGTGGGATTACAAAACGGGTAAGTCCGACCGCTATAAAAGCGCCTTTCAGCTGGCCTGTTACGCCCTTGCGCTGGAAGGGCAGCCGCCCGTGCCCGGCCACGGCTGCGCCGGCTGGGGCTATGTGGGGCAGAGCGACGCGGGCCTGTCGGGCCTTTGGGACGACGACCTGGCGTCCGTTCTGGCAGCTGTTCAGGGAAAGCGCGTTCCCAGGGCGGGGAAGGACAAAAACGCCCGGCTTGAAGAGGCGCGGGCCCTTCTGACGCAGATCGTCCAGTCGGTGAAGAGCGGTGTTTACGTCCCCGATTATGGCTGCGGCTTCTGCGGCGACTGCGCCTTCGCGGCGCTGTGCCGGCGGGGCGAGATGGACGGCGAGATCGACGCCGGCGAGGAGAATGAGGGAGGCGAAGCCGATGAATAACGCGAAGGGCGGGCTGCCGCCCCTTTGCGGCGCAGATCTGGCGCTGCTGCGGTCCCACCTGGAAGGGCTGGGGCTGCCGGCCCAGGTGGAGGCCATCACCGCCGCCGACGCGCTGACGGTGGTCAGCGCCGGAGCCGGGACAGGCAAGACCTGGACTCTGGCCTGGCGCTTTGTGTGGACGGCTTTGACTCGGGAGGACGTGCGGCGTATCCTGACGCTGACCTTCACCGAGAAGGCCGCGGCGGAGATGCGCAGCCGCATCGGCGCCCTGTTCCAGGAACTGGAACCTGTTCTCGCGGGCTCGGAAGAGCTTTCGCGCCGCAGGGCCGAAGCCCTGGCGCTGCTGGATCAGGCCTATATCTCCACGATACACGGATTCTCGACGCGGGTGATCGGCGAGGCTGGGCTGTTGCTGCCCATCGAGCCTTCAGTGCGCCTGATCAGCGACCCCGAGGCCGAAGAGTTTTGGCGCGAGCTGACCGGCGCCCTGGACCGGCTCGACGCGGACTGGTTCTGCTGGGGCGTCCCTTCCCAGTTTTCCTCGCTGGCACGGGAGATCCTTGAGTGCCCCGACACGGCCGACGTGATGAACTGCTGGGGCCCCGCGACGGCGGCGGCTTTCGCGAGGAACTTTGAGGGGATGATGTCTGACTTCGGCGAGACGCCCGAAAGCATCCTGAAAAAGGCCGACGGCGACGCCGGCGAGGTGTTGGAAGAGCTGAAGCGGATTATGGACAGGGAGTTCATGCAGCTGGCCAACTGCTGGACCGACGCGCTGGAAGTCGATCCTGAGGAATTCGGCACGGGCAAGTTTGCCAATAATTTCGCCGCTTTGCGGAGCCGCTGGCTTCAAAATCCGCCTGAGGGCAGCGATGTGACGATGCGCTTCGTCCTCGACGCGGCCGACGCCGCGAATGGCGCTCGGGGAAAACTGGCCGACCGCCTCGCGGAAATTATGGGCGTCAAGCTGACGGATTGGCGCAAACGGGCTGAGGATCTGAGGCCCCTGTCCCGCCCGCTGCTCCAGGGCTGGAACGGCGAAGAGCTCCGCCTCCGGCGGGACCTGATCCGCTGTGCCTGGCTCTGCTGGATGAAATGGCGCGCCTGGAAGGACAGCCGCGGCGGCATCACCTTTTCCGACATGATCGCTCTGGCCGGTCAGGCGCTGGAAAAGGATGAAGGCTACGCCTCGCGCTTTACCGAGGTGCTTGTGGACGAGTTCCAGGACACCAACGACCAGCAGGACCGCCTGATCCGCGTGATCCGGCGGGCGGCGAAGGCCCGTCTGTTCACCGTGGGCGACCTGAAGCAGTCCATTTACCGGTTCCGCCACGCTGAGCCCTCCCTGTTCGAGCGCTATATCGCAGAGGCTCAGGGCGGCGGCGGGCGCTATGTGCCGCTGAACATCTCTTTCAGAAGCGGCGAATCGGTGCTGGACGCCGTAAACCTGCGCTTCTCGAAAAACTGGAAAGAGGGCTTGGGCGAGGGGCTGAAGCAGCGCTACGAGCCGCTGGAATCCCCCCGCGGCCTCGAGCGTGCCGCGGGGTGGATCGACGAGCGCCAGAAGACGAGCGTTCCGGCCTGCCTGCGCGTCATCGAGGATTTCCGCCGCGACGGGGAGGGAAAGATTCTCGAGACCACAGCCCAGGTCAGAAACCGCCTCGCTGCCCGCGTGGCTGAAGAGCTCAGCCGCCTGCGCGACGGCGGCGCCCAGGTGTGGGGTAAAGAAGGCCTCCGTCCCATGCGCTGGGGGGACGCGGCCGTCCTGACGCCGACGCGCAGTTCCTACGGCAGCCTTCGCGACGCCTTTTCGCGCTGGGGCATTCCCGCAGCCTTCATCGGCAACCAGAGCTTCTACGCCCGTACGGAGATCCGCGACGCCTGCGCCCTTGTGGGCTTTTTGGCCGACAACAAGGACAGGCGGTCGCTGGCGGGCTTTCTCTGCTCTCCCTTTTCTGGGCTGCCCCAGAGAGAGGCCCAAGACCTCCTGGCCGGGCTCGACGCCGGCGATCCCCTTTCGACGCTGCGCCAAGCCTATCCCGAACTGGCCGCCCGCCTTGAACGGTGGTCGCGCCAGGCCATGCTGAAAGGGGCGTCGTCGGTGCTGTCCGCCCTGCTCGCCGACGGAGAGCTGCTGCGGGGGCTCCATCCCCGCAAGCGGGCGGGCGCGGTGGCCAACCTGCGCCGGGCCCTGTCCATCCTCGACGATTACGAGCGGAGCGTGGGGCGTCCTCCCGTGGGCGTCGCCGCCTACCTTCAGCACGCCCTGAAGGAAAGCCGCGTCAACCCAGAGGCGTCGGCCGAAGCCGACGACGACGCCGTCAAGGTCATGACCATCCACGCCTCGAAGGGGCTTGAATTCCCCTTTGTGGTCCTTTTTGGCATCGAACACGGCGGCCGCGAGAGAGGCGGCGAAGGGCTGCTGCCGTCGCGCCGCCTTCTTGCCGCGGCTTCCAAGGTCCCCGAGCCCTGGGGGAAAGCCGAATGCCTCCTTGGCCAAGCGCATAAACGCCTTGAAGAGCGCGAGGAATACGAGGAGCTTCAGCGCCTCTACTACGTTGCCATGACCCGCGCCCGCGACGGCCTGCTGCTCTGCGGCGTCATGCCGCGCGGCATGGGGAAGGGGTACAGCCCCGAAGGCGACCGGTCCATGTTGTCCATCGAGTACGCCGCGGGCGAGTTCCAGCCCACGATCCAGGACGCCGAGCCCAGCCGTTCCGTCCGGCCGGAGGAGACGGCGCTGGCCGGGGCCGACGTCCGGCAGATGGCCGGCCGGCCCCATTCCCTGTTCAGTGTCAGCGCCACCTCCCATTCCCTCTGGACCCAGTGCCCCGCCGCGTGGCGCATGGCCTACCGCCAGAACCTTGACCTGAGCTGGAACGTGGGCGGGGCCAGCGGGGACCTGGTTGAAAGCGCCGGCGGCGCCGACCTGGGCAACGTGGCCCACTGGATCCTGTCGAAATGGAAGTTCACCGACCTGGATTACCTGCGCATCCTAGAACTGCAGGACGGCCATCTGCGTCCCGAGTTCCGCCGCGTCTGGCGCGACCCGAAAGCGAAAGAAGAGCTCCGGTCCTTCCGCGCCGGTTTCCATACCCCCGAAGGCGAGCGCCTTCTCGCCCGCCTGTGCGCCGCCGAAGAAGCGGGCACGCTGCGCCGCGAATTCCCCTTTCAGGTGCCGCTGGGGCCGGTGAACCTGGCCGGCGCCGTGGACGCCTTCTGGACCGAGGACGACGGAAAGGGGCGCCCCGTCCGCCTGTGCGTGCGCGACTACAAGACCACGCGGAAGTCGTCCAGCGACGCCCATCAGCGCTGGATGGACGATTTTTACGCGGAGCAGCTTCGTTTTTACGCCCTGGCGCTGCGGCGGCTCTATCCCCAGTACGCCGGCCTGGAGCTGGACCTGGGGCTGTGGTACCTTCGAAGTGGTTCAGAACACTCGCTGCGCGCTTTCAGCGCCGGCGAGGAACAGGAACTGGAACGCCTCTTGACCGCCCAGGCCGCCCAAGCCGCCGAAGGCCCCTGGCCTCCGAATTTCAGCCGCTGCGAGGGCTGCGCCTATGAACGCGGTTGCATCTTCAAAGCGGGAAAATAACAGTTCCGCGTGTTCACGCGCTTTATCATAGGGAATCGAAGAACCAGGTCAAAAGATTTCAGCGCAAAGATCCGGAGAAGAGCGCTGGTACTGGTCGGCAACAGATACTAATTCTCCATTGACGTGATTAATATCAAATCGTAGAGCCAGGTCAAAAGATTGAAACGCAAAGGACGCAAAGGTTCGCAAAGGAAAACCTTGAAAGATTTTTAGAACCGCTAAATCAATCAAAATGCATAAATTATCATCATGTTAATTCGTTTATTTGGTTAGTAATTTAAGCTTTGTTTTTCCTTTGCGGCCTTTGCGCCCTTTCTGTTCAGCCTTTGCGTTGAAATCCTTTGACTTTGATCTTCCGTCTGGCATTAAGCACATTGAATGCGAATTAATATTAGGCCTGTTTAGGGGAAGATCGGCACTGGAGGGGTTGACAGAAAGCGCCCCAGTGCGTAAAATCGTGTATATACACGATATGAACGGAGAAAGGAGGCGGAGAATGTCTCGGATACAGCGAAATAAGCCGGCCTGCTACTGCGTGAACCTCCGGCGGGCGGCGAACGCGGTTTCCGGCCTGTACAACGATTTTCTGGCGCCGGTGGGCCTGTCGGTGAACCAGTTTTCGCTGCTCAAGAACCTGGGGCGCCTTGGAAGGGCCAGCGTCAGCGATCTTGCGGCCTTCGTGGGGCTGGAACGGACCACGCTGGTCCGCACCCTGAAACCGCTCATCGAGCGTGCCCTGATCGCCGACCTGTCGGAACAGGGACAGCGCAGCAAGGCGCTGGAACTGACGGAACAGGGGCGGATGGCGGTGGAGCACGGCGCTCCGCTGTGGCAGAAGGCGCAGGACGAGGTGGAACGCCGAATCGGCAGCGGCGGCGCGGCGGCGCTCAGCCAGCTTTTGACGGCGCTGACCGACAGCTGCGGCGAGCCGCCTTCAAAGGAAGAATGACTTCCTTTTGCCGGCATTAACAGTGTATGTACACTATTGTGAAAAACCCCGCGGCGGGCGGCGTTTCTCCTCCGCGGGGTGCACTGCCGGAGGAGCGGCGGGACAGGCTTGGCGGCATGAGCCGTCCGCGCGGGGGCTCTTCCGCGTTTTACACTGATTCCCTATTGATATGCTTAATATCAAATCGAAGAACCACGTCAAAAGATTTCAACGCAAAGGGCGCAACGGTTCGCAAAGGAAAACCTTGAAAGATTTTTAAAACCGCTAAATCAATCAAAACGCATAAATTATCATCGTGATAATTCGTTTTCTGGTTAATAGTTTAGGCTTCGTTTTTCCTTTGCGGCCTTTGCGCCCTTTCAGTTTAGCCTTTGCGTTGAAATCCTTTAACTTTGATCTTCGGTTCAGCATTAAGCATGTTGAATGCGAACAAGTATCAATCGCGAATTCGTATCACACTTTGAGGAGGCAGACGCAATGATTTACGAAAGTGTTCAGATGGAACAGGACGCGGTCATGCAGACCGCGATGCGCATGTGCGCGGCGGCGCGGACGGCGCCCAAGGGGCGGGGCATGGATCATATCGCGGCCATGGTGCTGACGGGGGCCGAGAAGGACGCTCTGGCGGACAAAATGGCCGAAGTGGCCGCGCGGGAGTACGGCGACAAGCCCAACTTTATCCGCCGCGACTCGGGGAACCTGAAAGCCGCCCAGGCTGTGGTGCTTATCGGCGTGAAGCGCGCTTCCGCGGGACTGCCTTTCTGTTCCTACTGCGGCTTCGAAAGCTGCGCGGCCTGCGCGGAGGCCGGCGGGCGCTGCGCTTTTATGTTCCTGGACCTGGGGATCGCAGCGGGGTCCGCTGCTGACGTCGCCGCGAGGGATCACGTGGACAACCGCGTCATGTTCTCCGTGGGCAAGGTGGTCTCGGAGATGGGCTATCCAGGCGGCGAGAACGTGACCTGGCTCGGAATCCCCCTGAGCGTGTCGGGCAAGAGCCCCTTCTTCGACCGCGGCTAGAGGCGCGTCCATCATGAATTGGCTGTCCTTTATCAGTTACGTGGTCGTCAGCACCTTCACGCCGGGGCCGAACAACATCTCCTCCATGTCCAACGCCAGCCGCTACGGTTTCATGAAATCACTGTTCTACCGCCTGGGCATCACCGCCGGTTTTTTCATGATCATGGGGCTCTGCGCCCTTTTCAGCGCCACGCTGCTCAAGTATATCCCGGCGCTGAAGCCCTTCATGCAGGGGCTCGGCGCGGCTTACATCCTGTGGCTGGCCTGGAAGACCTACAGCAGCCGCTCTTCCGGCGGCCATTCCGTGGAGGCCGAAAGCACCTTTCTGTCGGGGCTGCTCCTGCAATTCGCCAACGTCAAGGTCATCCTCTACGGCATCACCGCCATGTCCACCTTCGTGCTGCCCTACACCTCGTCGCTGCCCCTGCTGATCGCCGCGTCGGCGGTGCTGGCGCTGACGGCTTTCGTGTCCACCAGCCTCTGGGCCGCTTTCGGCGCGGTGTTCAGTCGCTTCCTGAGAAGCCACGAACGCCTGATGAACGCCGTCATGGCCCTGCTCCTGGTCTACTGCGCGGTGTCGCTGTACCTGTAACCGCAAAAAATGTTCCACGTGGAACAGGAGGCACGGAAGGCCCCATTTGCCGGCGGTGCCCCCTGTGTCATGAAAAATGTTCCACGTGGAACATTTTTGCGGAACGGGCGAGGCAAAAATGTTTTGTGAGCTTCCTTTCTGAGAGAGGAGAGATTTCCATTATGAACAAATATGGCGTGGCCGCGGCCGTCATCTGCTTTGGCTGTATCGGCCTCTTCCATCCGATCGTGATCAAGGCGGAGTATTATTTTTCATCGCGCTGCTGGCCGTGCTTTTTTGCCGCCGGAAGCGCGTTTTTGCTGGGATCGCTTTTCGTGGAGCCCCTGATCGCTTCCATCGTCCTTGGAGTGCTCGGCTGCAGCTGCATGTGGAGCATTTTCGAGCTGAAGGAACAGGAAAAACGCGTAGAACGCGGCTGGTTCCCTAAAAATCCCAAGAGAGAACCATAGGGGAGCGCCAGAAGGAAAAAATGGACGAAGCTCTTGATACTGATTCCCCATTAACATGCTTAATATTAAATCGAAGAGCTACGTCAAAAGACTTTAACGCAAAGAGCGCAACGGTTCGCAAAGGAAAACCTTAAAAGACCTTTAGAAGCGTGAAATCAAGTAAAATTCATAAATTACCATCATGCTAATTCGTTTTTTGATGAATAAATTAGATCTTGTTTTTCCTTTGCGTCCTTTTTGTTCAGCCTTTGCGTTGAAATTCTTTGGCTTTGATTTTCGATCTGATATTAAGCACGTTGAATGCGAATTGATATGAGATGTCAGTCCTGAAAACACTTGGAAAGTACTCTTTATCGTCCGTTGCGGCGGTAGAAAAGGTTACCATCGAAGCGCCGCGGCGGAAAAATAGGGTAATTTCCCCCTGAAAAATTTTTCCTCGCGGGGTAGCGCAAAAAGGATTCGTGTATTATAATTCTCCAAGTGCGGAGAGGTGGCCGAGCGGTCGAAGGCGGCAGTCTTGAAAACTGTTGAACGCAAGTTCCGAAGGTTCGAATCCTTTCCTCTCCGCCATATGAGCGCGACGCTATTGGTCAAACACGACAATAAAAAAGCAAAAACATTCAGAAACCCGCATTTAGCGGGTTTTTTTGTTATACTTCCCTCGTGCGAACGCGACAACTGCGACAAGAAAAACGACATTACGCGACACAAAAACTATGACCAAAACTATGACCGCGACATGACTTTGACTATGACCAACTATGACCAACTATGACCGTTCGTAATATCAGTAATGGGGAGGGTTCATGATGTTGTCAGGATTAACGGTAACGCGCGCGGCAGCGAAGGATAAGGACTATCTTTTGTTTGATGATGATGGCCTTTATCTCAGGGTAAGGAAGAGTGGTAAAAAGAGCTGGACTGTAAGGTTTTTGGTAGAAGGCAAGCTAAAGCAAAAGGCGATTGGCGATTATCCTGAAATAACCTTGATTGAGGCGAGGAAGGTCCGTGATGAGTTAAAGCAGCTTGTTAGAAGTGGGCAGCCTGTACAGCCGCAGGGGCGTACTTTTGCGGACGTTGCGGCTGAGTGGTATGAAAAAAGACAAGCCCCTAGATTGACGCCAAAGCATTTAGCTACAGTAAAATACAGGCTTGAGCATTATTTAGAGCCGCTTATAGGCAACAGGCTTGTAAATGAGCTGACGCGGCAGGATATCATTCAAGCTTTGCTCTCGATTGCAGACCGCGGCGTTATCGAGACGTCACGGCGGGCCGCGGGGATCGTCGAGCAGGTTTTCTGTTATGCTCAGGATATCGGGATCATTGATTTAAGCGTGGCTCAAAACCTTGTAAGGGCGCTTCCATCGAAGAAGTCTGAGAACTTCAAGAGTACAAGTGACTTAAAGGAAATCGCCCGTCTCATGCGCGCTATAGTCACTATTGACAGCTTTTTGACACGAACAGCCTTGCAGCTTTACGGCTATACTTTCTTGCGCGCCAGTGAGCTATTAGAAGCGCGCTGGAGCGAGATTGATTTTGATAAGGCTCTCTGGACGCTTCCCGCCGATCACATGAAGCGCAGACGTGAACACGTCGTCCCGCTTGCCCGTCAAGTCGTGGTCATACTGAAAGACCTGAAAGACTATGACCGCAAGATGGTTTACCATGACCAGGATATGACCGACGGTTTTTTATTTCCAACACTTAACCCACGCAAAGAACAAACATCTATGACCGAGGCGGCCGTGTTAAAGGCGCTGAAAATGCTTTGCTATCAACACGCTGATAATCCTGACATGATGCCGCCGAAAATGACGATTCATGGATTCAGGCATATGGCCAGCACGCTTTTAAACGAAGCCGGCTGGAACAGGGACGCCATAGAACGCCAGTTGTCCCATGTGGAAGGCGGCGTGAGGGCCGTCTACAATAAGGCCGAGTATATGGATATCCGGCGGCCTATGATGCAGTGGTATGCTGACTTTCTGGACGCTCTGCGAGACGGGAAAGAGACGCCAGAAAGACCTAAACTGTGATGATACAAAACAAGCCCCTGCCAATTTAGGCAAGGGCTTGTTTTGTTAGGTTTTAAGAAAAACCAAGAAACAGCGCCAGCGAACGAGTAACGGACAGCATTTCATCATCTTTGATATGTCCTATCACAGCACCTATTTTTTCACGCGGTACTGTCAGGGCCTTGTCAATCATAACCTGCGAAGGGCGCGTTAGTCCGTTTTCTTCTCGTGGGTTTATGGTAATCCTGAATAATGGAGCGTCTCTTAGGGCGCTTGTGAGGGGAAGAATTGTAACTGATGGGTGCAGATCAAAATAATCTGACTGAATCACTAAAGCGGGGCGAGGCTTTCCATAATCGCCTTGAACAGCGACAGTCACAAGATCGCCGCGCTTCATCATTCCCATTCCTCTGTATCCGCAACGGCTTCAATGAAGGACAGCACTTCTTTTTCTTGAATGTCGTCTCGAAGCAAAAGGGACTGACGACGGCATTCAGCCGCAATGTCAGGGCGGCGGGTGTCCGGTATCCATATTTGAATAGGCCGTAAACCAGAATCCCTGAGAGCCTGACGGCGCTTTCGTACTCTTTCAATTACAGTGGTGTTCATGTTCATCGCCTCCCTTTGTTACATGTAACATATCACAAGCAGAGCAAAACGTCAACACCTTTGAAATTAATTGTCCTGATCGCTGGACGTGTATCAAACATTGATCAAGCAAATTTATTCAGTATTTGCAAGGTGTTGCACCATGTAAAAGCACGGAAAATCAAACACCCATCAAACAAATTTGAGATTTACAGTGATTGCAACGGTTTGTTTGTTGTAGATAATTTTCGTAATTCCATCAACACATTTAAATTCTACAAAATGAATAAAGTACACTTTTGCCCGCGGACTCGATTTTTTTATCAATGAGTTCGCGGGCTTTTTTTGTTTTGTTCGCCGCCAGGGGTCTGCACAATATGCAAATCCTTTTCATCTGGAACAGGGACGCCATAGAACGCCAGTTGTCCCATGTGGAAGGCAGCGTGAGGGCTGTCTACAATAAAGCCGATACGGAACCGATTTTCATTAAACAACTTGAAAAAGAAGCAGTCTCTAGATATTGTGCTTAGTTCTATCTACCTTCTGCACATCTAGTGTTTAGCTATGGCAAAAAATACATTTTTGTGTTATATTCTGACTGTGTAAAAAATTTCGGCAGCGAGGGGAGGGGTTGAGGTGCGGCTTACAGTAGCGCGCGTGGCGCGAGTCAGCAAGGGCTTTCGGACGTGTCGAGACGTGGCTCAGGCCATAGATGTGAGTGCCCTGCGGTATGCGCAGTGGGAGGGGGCCTGTGTGGGCAGGAGGCTACACAGCGGCGAGCTGGAGCGTGTATCCGCGCTTTTGGGTATGCCCATCGGTCAGCTGGCAGACGAGCAAGGGCGGCCAGTGCTGGCCGTCGCGGTATAAAAAAAGCCGCCCGGGCGCTAGCCGAGGCGGCGGAGAAAGGAGATTCTGAGATTCTATGGTTAACATTATATCAAAAAATGTGTTTTTTGTCAATAAAATGTCGCCTGACGATGAAACTAGCCGCGAGCTTGTGGCAGTGGTCGAAACGGGCCGCGGGAGGCGTTCGGTGACGGTGAGCTACAGTGACGATAAACGAGTGATGCGTGCGGCGCTGGGCGCTCAGGGTATCCGCTGGACGGCGGAGACTGTCAGGGCGTTTGACCGCGCGTGGGCGCTGGATCGCGCTGAGGTCATGGAAAAACGGCGCGCCTCGAGGCGCGCGACACCTACGCGTGACAGGCAGTCTAAACCGTGCGGGGCATGGCGGCAGGTGCGCGCGGCCCGTCGGCAGCAGCCGAGGCGCTCTGCGCGTCGGGCGTCTGTGGCCGTGACCTCTGGCGATGATAGTGGAGGCGGCGGCTCTGACGATGGAGGAGATGGGGAGGGAGGGCCCCGAGGTGTAGCAGCACATAAAAACGTTCTGGCCGCTGGTCAGGGCGCATATAGGCATACGTGTATCCGTGCAGCGCTAGGCTGGACGGCTTTTTTCGTGCAAAAGTTTTTCAGTGTTTGCTTTAAAACGATTTTGTTACAGCGTCAGGTCAGGCGGTGGGCGGCATGACTGGCGGCGGTTTCGCCCTTGTGGAAAACGCCGTGCTAGATGACGCCCGGCTCGACCTGTACGACGTCGCTGTTTACACGGCACTAAAAAGTTTTTGCAGCGATGCGGATAGCGCTGGTGTTTGGACGTGCTGGCCTAGCGTAAAAACGCTTTGCGCTAGGGCTCGCGCCTCACGCCGCCGTGTTTTCGAGGTTCTAAAAAAACTTGAGGCGCTTGGGTTTATTTCCAGAAAGGCGCGGTTTGATAAAAACATACGCCAGTCATCGCGTTTTACACTACACCCCCAGTGCACCACATGCACCCCCCCTAGTGCACCATGTGCACTACCCCCGTGCACCACATGCACCCCCCCCGTGCACGGGGTGCACACAGAAGATACAAAGGAAGATACAAAAGAAGATATAAAAGAAGATATAAAAGAAGATATAAAAGAAGATATAAAAGAAGATATAAAAGAAGATATAAAAGAATGGACCGATGTCGCCGCGACGACACCGCACCCCCTTTTCACAGACCCCCTCATAGAGGGTCTTATAACTGAGGCGCGAAAAACATTTCCTGAGGCTGCCCTTGCCTCCATGGAGAAAACTCTGAACCTCCTTCGCGAGACTCACGGAGACGAAGCGCTTGCGCGCGAGTTTAGGCTCTGGCTGATCTGGTGCGAGGCGAACCCAAAGAAAAAACCAAAAAGCAACGCCGCGCGAGGGCTGGCATCATGGCTAGCAAGGAAAAAGCCCCGCCCCGCCGCTCTCAGTGAGGAGGACAAGCGGCTAAAGATCGCCGCTGCACGTGTTGCAGATCAGCTTATAGAAGCGTGGCCTATCCCGCAGACGGGGCGCGGGACGATAGAAAAAACCATTTTTCAGCGATTAAAGGCGCTTTCCTCCGAGGAAGATCAAAACGCCTTTTTGGAGAGCGTCCAGATAGAGGCTAGCACCTACCTCGAAGAGGTAAAAACGCGTGGAACCGAAAGCAAATATATTAAAAATATTCTGACTATTTTGAGGGGCGTGAGTGAAAATGCGAGCTAACACAGCAGCGGCAAGGTTTGAGGACATACAAGAGCGGTATCATGATGTTTATGACGCACCGTCTGACGCGCTGGTGGAGCGTGCCGTCATAGGCGACATGCTGTTAGACCCTGACGCCGCGCAGGGGCTAGCGGCTATGCTCACGCCGAAGGATTTTTACACCGGTAAAAACACTGGCCTTTTCGAAGCTCTTTCAAAAAAGATCGCCGCTGGCGAGCCGCTAGACGTTGTAGAGCTGACGTCACGCGGCGTTGTGGCTATGCAGGACTATGCCGCCCTTGTCGGCTCCACTCAAAGCGTTTTAGCGTGGAAGCGCCACGGCGCGCGCCTTCGCGAGCTGACACAGCGCAGGGCGTTTCTACAGGCGGCGCGTCACCTAACAGCGGCGGCGTGGAACGAAAGCGGCGACAACGCCGCGACCCTTTCAGCGGCATGGGCCGAGCTAACGGCGGCGTCACGGCTGACGACAGCCGACGATCTTTCACCCGAGGCTGCTCTCGATGACCTCGAGGCCCGTATGCAGCGCTGGAAAGGGGCGGCGAAGGCTCCATGAAAACAAGCTTTGCACTTTCGTGCGTCGAGTCGTATTTGAGCACTGTCGGCGGGAACGCCCTTTATCTGTCGCTCGACATGCCCCGTGAAAGCATAGCGCTGCGGCGGCTTCTACCGCTTGCTCAGCTGTCAGAGCGTGAGCTGATAGCCGCGTGGCGGCGCGGTGAAGCTGTTTACAGCGAGGCAAAGCAGCGGCGCGAAGCCCTTGACGCTAAGCGTTTCGGCGTGATCGGTGGCCCTCTGACACTTGAACAAATTGATGGTGTTTTAACCCGTCACAGGGCCGGGCTGGTCGTGTGGGACTATATCACCGCTACAGCAGGTTTTGACAGCGAGCTAGACGCACAGCGCGCTTGCGTCGAGCGGCTCAGGGCGTGGCAAACACGTTTCCCTGACGTATCTTGGATTATTCTTTCGCAGATGTCAGCGGCGGCGAAAGCTGGACAAGCGCAAGGCGTTTTTACAGGCAGCGCGTCGGGCGGGAATAGTCTCGCGCGAGTCTGCGACTGCGTTTTAGAGCTGTTTGTGGATAGAGTAGAGCCGGATCCCGGGGCGCTTTACACGCCCCCGCCGCCCTTGATCGCCACGGTGCAAAAGTGTCGCGCGGGGCGCGCCGGCACGGCGTGGTCACTGGACTACGACGGCCCAACAATGATTTTTACTGGCAGCGCCTCCCCGGTCACACGTGAGAAAAAAAGCAAAAATTTGTTTGTGGCGGTGAGGCTATGAAGCCCCGGAAACGGGCCTAGAAGCTTCAAGATCGTTTTATGTGAAAGGAGATGACGCTTATTAAAACAAAGCGCAATTAGGGCCGTTCTGAAGCGTTGTAGAGCGACTAAGCAGTTTTACACATTCCATATCCGTAAAGATTAATATCAAATATTAATCTTTAGATTTAAAGCATCATTGAAATAATATCTCCTTGCGTCAATCGATAAAACGCCCTTAAACGCACCAGAACGACCCTAGAAGCCTTAACTTTGATTTTTTGAGGTAGAAATGCATAAAAGAAAAACTAGGCGCGTTTTAGGGGCATAGTAGAGTAGTTCAATCACGAATGGAGGGAAAACACCGATGACGAAAAAAAGACTTACAGTGAAAAATTTTGAGAATTGCGGGTATATTGGAAATTCAGCGGCTATTTTTTCTTTTATAGCGGATTTTGAAAGTGATTTGATAGCCCTATCTTTCATTGATGATAGTAATCTGAGGATGATTGAAAACAATGCAAAGCTAGAAGTTGATTATTCAGATTTTGGAATGGCTCATTTTCTAATGGTTGGTGTAGAGGCCGGAAATGATTTAGCGTTGAAACTTTTTGATTTTTTCATAACGGCCCTTGAAATGGCAAACGAGGAAAACGAGGTTATCGATGTTTTAAATTCAAGCGGTGTCTGTCAGTTTGAATTTAATGATGGTGAGTATGTTATTTCGCTTGATAAAAATCACTATCTAGCTTTCGTGTAAATTGATAAGACGCTCTAAAACGGCCCGTAATGCCCTGACTTTTTATCAAGCCATACTCCTATATCAAAAAAGAAAAGAAGTCCCTTTGCATGCCGTTTTAGAGCGAATAGAAGCCATTTCCCTTTAATGCGTAATGCGTTATTTATATTGATGGAGGTGGTTCAGATTAAAATACCCGTTTTAGAGATGGAAAGATTAGCGGCCGCTATCGATATAATAGCGTGCAAGTGCTGGAAGGGATTGCCGGCCTTAAAAAGTTTTTACGTGATGTAGCCAAAGCTGTTAAATAACCCGGGGCAACCTCGGAATTTTGAAAGGAGAAATAAAAATGTTTGAAGTTAGTGAGTATTGCGTGTTTGCTCATAAGATCGGCGCGAAAAATATTATTTGGCGCGGCGAGGCGAAGAGTGCGGAGGAAGCAAAACTCAAGGCGCGCGCGTTTGGAAAAGGCTGGTATGAGGAAAAAGATTTAGTGGTGGGCGGCGTATATAATCCCCTTAAAACTCAGGTTCCAGTGGAGCCGATGGAACCGAAGCCTCAAGAAAAAACAATTTCTTCGGTAAAAATCAAACGCGTTGACGCGCAGGATTTCCGTACTTACAAAGCGGCACGGGACGAAGCCGAGAGGCTTCATGTTGACCTTGAGTTTGTAGACTAATCAGGAGGGATTTTAATTTGATAAGTTCGTCGATGAGATTATTCCGCGCGACTATGAAAACGTCGTTAAAAAGACTGCCTTTAAGATCTATGACAGCGTGACGGTGAAAAGCCCCGTCGATACAGGACGGTTTCGGGGCAACTGGAACGTTGCCCTTGATGTAAAGAGCGGCGCTGTTGATTACAGCTTGTCTTATGCAGACTGGCCTGCTTCTGATCAAGCGGCGCGGCAAAGCATCAACGCTTTCACGATAAAGAATAACGGAATCTGGATATCAAACAACCTGCCCTATGCCCGCCGGCTTGAATTCGGCTGGTCAAAGCAAGCCCCCGCAGGCATGGTAAGGATTACTATGATCGAGGTTCAAAGCTGGCTGAGTGCTGGAGGTGATATTTTTGAATAGTCAGAATGTTTCAAAATGTGACACGTTGCCGCCGAAGTTACAAATGGCCGTAACATTGATGGCGTCCGGCCTGAACATTACCGAAGCGGCCCAAAAGGTGAAGATGTCGCGCCAATCGCTTTCCAGAGTGATGAAACGGGACGACGTGCGGGAAGAGCTTGAAAAGCAGCGCGAGTTTATGAGGCTTCATCTTGCGGACAGCGTTAAGGGCATTCTTGTAAAGGCGGCGAAGACCCTGTATGCAGTGTTTAACAATCCTGACGTTTCACCAACGGAACGGGGCAGGCTTGCGGCTCAGGTTATAGCGCGGGTGATATCCCCTATCTCACTAATCAGCAGCGAGAAAAACGCTCTGGACAGAGAGAGGAGCGCGCTTTTAGATTTTATGTCTGGCATTGAGGATAACAAGGAAAGCGAGTAATAACCCGGACTCTG
The DNA here is from genome assembly GCA_004558205.1 of Pyramidobacter piscolens. GTDB lineage: Bacteria > Synergistota > Synergistia > Synergistales > Dethiosulfovibrionaceae > Pyramidobacter > Pyramidobacter piscolens_A. Next base: position 6,305 of record SFDM01000028.1, on the reverse strand, counting down.
GAAATTCAGGAATTTATGAAGCCCGCGGTTTTTCTGCTTTTTCAGTAAAACCTATACCCGACCGAATGGAAAGGGATGGTATCCGTTACCACCCCTGGTGGAACACAGAAATAAGAGTTGTACGAGGAGAAGACGGTGAACCTCGGTTTGTGGCTAAAGATATTGTGGAAGGCATCGGCGCTACATGGACAGGCGCGGGGGCTTGTATTTCTCACATACCCGACGAGTGGAAAGGGGTATTATCCGTTCTGACCCCCGGAGGAGTGCAGCAATTGCAAGCCCTCACGGAACAAGGCGTCTATTTCTACCTTGCACGAAGCGACAAGCCTAAAGCACGAGGCCCGTAACGGGCCGTTCTGGTGCGTTTAGGAGCATCAAAAAAAGGGCCTCCAGCGCGGCGGCTGGAAGTCCTTCATTCCCTTCTGTGGATTCAGTATTATCAATGCCTGAACATTTCGACCTCACCAAATGCGCCAGAAGGCCCCTAACTTGAAGCGAGGCATATCTTTCTTCGTTTTTTATCCTTCGGCGGCGGGGCACTGTGTGGTCATTCCTGCGGCGCTAGAACTTGCAGATAGCCCTTCAGGCGGGCTTTGACGTATTCGCCGATTAACAGCGTCATTTCCCCTGTGTCGCCGCTTCTGTCGTAACTGTCGAAGGCGTCATAATAACGACGGCGGTCCGTGAATTTAAGGTCGATCGGCGGATATCCCGACTGCATTAACATCATGTTCATGATCAATCTCCCCGTGCGGCCGTTGCCGTCTATAAAGGGGTGTATACCTTCAAAGCGAAGATGAAACGCGGCGGCTTTCGCGATAGGATTCAACGCTGAAAGATCGTGATCTTTCAAAAGCCGCTCCATCAATTCAGGGATTTCGTGCGGCTCTGGCGGTCTGCGAAGAGCTCCCATAATACAGACCTTTACCCGGCGGTAAACTCCTTTATCCGTCGGCCTATCTATCAGGACAAGCGAATGAAGCTCCTTGATAACCCGTTCGCTCAAAGGGGTTTTCTCGCTCACAAGTTGGGTCACATACTCGAAAGCGTCCCGATGACCTACAGCCTCGAGGTGGTCTTTCAGAGGCTTCTCCCCGATGGTGACCCCTTCCAGCACAAGCGCCGTTTCTCTGAGCGTGAGGGTGTTCCCCTCTATGGCGTTAGAGTTGTATGTATATTCGATGGTGAACTGCTCCCGCAGGCGCTGTGCTTCGCCGGGCGTCAAGGGACGGCACAAATCAAGCTGCGCTTTCAGAGCCTCTATCTCCTGAAACAGACTCATTCTTGCTCCCTCTTTTCATGCTCTATTATCCCTCTATACCCCGCCCAATTTCCCGAAAGCGGGTGATCTACATATCGTTCAGGCAAGGGCTTTTCGTTAATCAGCAGGTCGAGCAGATCACGAAGTTTATTTAAGTCCTTTCCCTGTTTTTTTAACAAATCAACGTCTTTGCGAAACTTCGTTGAAGCAACCGGCGAGAGCATGATCAAATACCAAGATCGGCGTATAACTCTTTGGCGTCCGCATAACGCTTACCCTTTCCCGCCCTGATTTCCGCTAAGGCTTCATCGGATTCTCTGTTAGGGATTTCAAGGGAAAAAGGAATCCCGCGATGAAGGATAACCTGCTGATAAAAGAGCCTTACAGCCGTTGATGGAGTAATTCCAAGTTCTTTGAAAACGCTTTCAGCCTTGTATTTTTCATCTGAATCCATGCGAATATTTAGCGTGCAGCGTTTCCCCGTGTTCTCTGCGGGTGTCACTATAGGCATATTATTATCCCTCCTTCACTATGTATTGTAATGCTTTTGTCAGCACAACACAAGACCTCACCGAACGCGCTATAGGTTTTAACCTTTTGTGGAAAAACAAAAAGCCCGCTTCTGGTCAAAAGCTGGAAGCGGGCTTAAAAATGGGAAGGTTTTTTTGTGGAGCCTTTACAGGAGGGGGGAGGAGTAACTCTATTATGCGCTATTCCCTCACCAAATCAACCGCAAGGCCCACGATTTGTTTTTTAGGTGAAATTATACGCCTCAAAAAAGTTTGACCCATTACAGCGCGTTTTAAGGGCATAGTTTATTATTTTTGTCAAGATAAGCGCTTTACCTATTGCCGCTTGGGATTGTCAGAACGTCCCACAAGGTAATCAAGGCTCACGTCAAAAAAATCCGCTATTGCTATCAGTCCTTCAAAAGTTGGCGTTCTATCCCCGCCTTCATAAGCTTGCCAATGTCGAGGGTTGACGTTGAATATTTCAGCGGCTTGTTTTTGAGTCAATCCTTTTTTTAAGCGGCATTCTTTTAATTTTTCTGAAAAATTGGACATTTCTTATTCTCTTTCTTTCTTCTTGACGCGCTCAAATTGAGCGTGTTTAAAAAGGGAGGCAGGATAGAATGACACTTGACGCAGTAATGACACGGCTTGAAGTGCTGGAGGCGAGAATAGCGGCGCTGGAAGCAGAGAACAGTGCGTTGAAGGCAGGGTGCGCGGTGAAGCCCCAGGCTAGGCCCGTAACGGAAGCTGCTTTCATGGAAGCGTTGAATGGCATGCTTTCAAAGACTGACAGAAGCCAGGTCAGAATCTCGCAGTTGCGGGACGTGCTAGGCTGGAACGACGACGACTTTAATCAAATGGTTCAGGCGCTTGAAAGGAAAATGAAAATCGTACTTTACGCCGATTATCTTGGAACGCTTACGATCGAGGAACGAGATCGCGGATACATCGACGAAAACGGACGGGCCAAGTTCGATATTTCTTTCTGGTAAGGAGGGAACGCATGAGAAACATCTTGAGGCAAGCGCGCATAGACGCCGGGCAGTTACAGAGGCAAACAGCCGAGGCAGTTGGCATTTCAGAACGATATTACAGAAGCCTTGAAGCCGGCAGCCGTGAAGGGAAATGCACAGTATGGGACAAGCTGGAAGAGCTTTTTAAAATCCCACAGAAGGAGCTGAGAAAAGATGATGAGGCAGATTGCTAGTTACAACGCGGAAGGCTGGCGGCGGTACGCATTCTGAGGAATGCCCGTTATGCTCTGACAATCGCAGAGATAGGCGGCCCGAAAGAAGAACGCTGGCGCGGCTATGCCGGATACTTCAAGGGAATCACAGAATCCCGAAAGGAACAACGCCATATCGACAGCGCACGGCGGATCATGGAACACAAAAAAGCCCTTGCACTCCGTGGATAGCTGGCAGGCTTGACGGCGTAAGGGCAATTCCCACGAAGGGATAGCTTATTCTATCACGTAGCTTCCCTTCGTGGAATACTTGAAAGGGAGGATTTTTTATGACTGACAAAACGCGAAATATCCCCGAGGGCGTGAAGCTTGATTCATTGCGGTATGTTGATGTTACATTCCCCGATGGTTCAATGTTTTTTGTTCTGTTCGGCTTCAATAGGAAATTTAGGATCTGCAGCGAACCTGGAAGGCTTGATAAGAACAGAGAGTGTTTGTCCTTGACGCAAGCGCAAGAAACAGCGATTAGGATTTTGAACCGCGCTGAAGCTCCGACGACAGAAGACAAAGCTTTATGGAATGAATGCGTTCGACTTCTAGAAGAAGCATGAACGGAATGAGTGAGAAATCCTTGATGTTTTTTGACATTTCGCGTGAAGACAACACGAAGGAGGCTGTTAACATGAAAAAAGGTTTTAACAAGGACGACATTTTAACCATTTTTTGCACTATCCGATACTGTGAAAATGAAATCGTGGGAACCTTTGTAGACGACACAACGATAAGCATTGATGAAGATAAGAATCTTACTTCTGACCGCTGCGGCATTGCCTTCATGCTATGCGGGGCTTATAGCAAGGACAGCGACATTTCACAGATGATCATCAACTCGATTTATTCGATCGCTGAAAGAGGCGAGGGTCATATACTTGCTGTGTCTTTTGGTAAGGCCGGGGCTTGTAAAATGGTTTACGATGGAATGACTTTCGTGGACTGGATAAAGCCGCAGCAGCTTCCGCCTAGAAGAAACGAGGTATAGTTAAATGTCTTTAGAGAAGTTTTATTATAGGCGCAACGATGAAGAGATGAAAAAGATAGGTGAAAATGATTCCTGTACTATAAAAAAAGATATATACAAAGTAAATTTAGCTACTATTCCCGGGCGTGCGTGAGGAACGTGATTACGTAGCTGTTACTCAAAAAAGAGTAACACTATTCCCGGGCGTGCGTGAGGAACGTCACTGATTTTCATAATCAAATAAAAAATGATGTGCAACAGGGGGAGGCTTTACGGCTTCCCATTTTTTATCCTCTCTTACTCAAAAAACTACCTCACCAAACGGGCCAGAATGCCCCTAACTTAAAATAGCCTAGGGAGAAATATCCCTAGGATAAGTTTTGCCTATTCTGGTTGATTTGGTGAGGTTCTTTTATTGAATCTTGATAACCGGAAGCGGGAAAATGCCCTCGTGGTGTTGACTTGCTTTTTCAGATTATCTAAAGTACTATATTGCTATGAAGCAGTAAGCGGCGGGAGTAGGTCATACCCTGATATCATACCCGCGACAATAGGGAACACGAAAGGTCAAAGCTGATTATTCCTTTACCAATCTTGACCTATGACCAAAACGATGACCGCGCTTTTGGTCAGAGATTTATAAAAGACTGCAATTGCTAGCATTACTCGATGTAGTGTGAATCCTTTCCTCTCCGCCATGAAGTATGCAAATTCGATAATTACAAGGCTTGACGATAATTGATATGATAACGGGCGTTGTTATCATACGCGGAAACAAACAGAATTCTTAAAAAAACGCATTCATTGTTTAGAATGCTCCCATAGCTCCACAAGCGCCTATGGTTTGAGTTGTTATCTGGGCAGATAAAGAGTCCTTAGCAACGTCGATGCCGACGTACAAAAAATGGACATATTCCCTCCTAAGAATAAGCACAGCGGAAAGCCTCGTCACGATTTCCTCACGAATTCAGAATACCTCCGGAAGAAAGGTTCCTGGATACTTAATTCATCGTAAAACGAGGTGCACCTATCTTTGCGAGAGTCTCGAAGACTCAGGTTGTTATCAGTCTGCCTCTGTGCTGAGTATCAGACAAGAGCTACTAACTCCACGGCGATATTCTATTCAGTGAGAGAAAATAATGTCAGGGTTTTCTGGAGGAACTTTAGGAGTATTCCTTATCTCGTATTATATGAGGGTGCAAAGGTTCGCAAAGGAAAAACTTGAAAGACTTTTAGAACCGAAAAATCAAGTAAAACCCATAAATTACCATCACACTAATTCGTTTTTTAGTTAATAATTTAGGTTTTATTTTTCCTTTGCGTCCTTTCTCTTCAGTATCTTTGCGATAAAAACGCAAAATGGGCACGGAGGGGATGCCCCTCGGGCCGGCCCTGGACGTTAAGTTCAGCTGTTCTATTGATAATTAGTATAAAAAGCTCTCGACGACAAAGTGCCGCGTAAAACACGCAGCACTTTGTTGTCGAGAGCTTTTTTCACTTTCTGGCGGGAATGACCTCCAGCCAGTACTGGTCGGGGTCTTGGATGAAGTAGATTCCCATGTGGGGGTTCTCGTAGCAGATACAGCCCATCTCTTCGTGAAGCTTGTGGGCGGCGTCGAAGTCGTCGACACGGAAGGCGAGATGGAACTCCTGCTCTCCCAGGTCGTAGGGCTCCGTGCGGTCATGCATCCAGGTCAGTTCAAGCTGAAAGTCGGTGACGCCGTCATCCAGATAGACGATCGTGAAGTTCTCGTTCTCGATGCGGCGCACTTCCTTGAGCCCCAGTGCCTTCTCGTAAAAAGCCATGCTTTTTTCGAGGTTCAGCACGTTGAAGTTCGTGTGGACAAAGTGAAATTTCATGATTGGCTCCTCCTCTTTTTGGGTTCGTGATGCTCAATTATACCCTATTTCATCGTTCTTTTCGGAGGAAGAGCCCGAGGTTACAGCTGGTACTTGGAATACTGCCCGCGGATGCCTTTCACGGCAGCGGCGAGAGCTTCGGGATCGAGCACCATTTCCATCATGGAAATCTGCTCTTCCCAGGCTGCGGGATCGGCTTCCGCACGAATTTCTTCGTCAAAAATATCGTAAACGGCGAGTCCTAACTGGACGCCGGCCAAAGGTCCTGCATAGGTGGGATCTCCATTGGTCACGGTTTCGGCATAAATCTCCGCGCCTTCAGCGTCGGATGAACCGAAAATGACCACGCAGTTTTCCGCGCCATACTTTTCAGACATGTCGATGACACGCTGCTGGTTCTGCAGGTCCATGGCTCCAGCGGCCGTTCAGACGAAGCACTCCGTCGCCTCGAAGACGACTTCGGCGCCG
>SFDM01000027.1 GCA_004558205.1 Pyramidobacter piscolens | reverse complement strand
ACAGGTTTTATTCTACAAAGTTTTGCGCTTTAAGATTTTGACCTGTACTGCTGAACCATCTCTTTTTTCAGCAGCGCAGGGAGGCGGCGCTCGATAAACCGCTATTCAGCGACAATTCATAATATTTTCGAGTTAAGTGGAGGTTCGATCTCTTATGTCCGACATCATTCGTCCCATCGCCCAGCAGGGCGATGAATCGCTTTCGCTCATATCGCTGCCCATGGACAGGCCGGGTTTTCAGGAGTTTCTCGGCTCCTGGCTGCTGCAGTCGCCCCGCGAGACGGTCCTTGTGGATTGCGGCGTCACGGGAACCTACGACTCTCTGAAAGGCGCTCTCGCCGAACTTGGCGCGGCGCCAGACCTGCTGCTGCTCACCCACGTCCATTTGGACCACTCAGGCGCCGCGGGCTGCCTGAGCCGCGATTTCCTGGACATGAAAGTATTCTGCTTCGAGAAGGCCGCCAAACACCTGGTCAACCCCGAAAAGCTCTGGAACGCCACCGCGGCCACCCTGGGCGAACAGATGGCCGCGGCCTACCAGCCGCCGCTGCCCATCCCCGCGGAACGGATCATCGGCCGCGACGGGCTGCCCGCGGCCTGGAAGGTGCTGGACACCCCAGGGCACGCGGCGCATCACGTCTCCTTTTTGCGGGATTTCGCGGGGCTCCGGATCTGCTTCGGCGGCGAGGTTCTAGGCGTGATCGCCGGCCAGGGATGCACGAGCTGGTTCATCGACGGCGTCCGCCGCGACGGCCTGCGCCCGGCCACGCCGCCCAAATACGTCCCCGCCGTCGGCGCCGCCAGCATGAAACTGATCGCCTCCGAGCCCTGGGACCTGTTCTGTGCAGGCCACTTCGGCGCGTCGCGGGACCGCGGCCTGCCAGAGCGCGCCCTGGACCAGATCGCCCTCTGGGAAAGGAAAATAGCCCTAGCCCTGGAATGCGGCCTGGAGGAGAGCGAAATCGTCACCTACATGACCCTGACCGACCCCGAACTGTCGGACATCAAATACTACACCCCGGGCGACCGCGAACGGGAACTCTACTTCCTCGGCAACAGCGTCCGCGGATTTATCCAGTATCTCTCGGAGCAATGAACCGGCGTACCGGCGTCACTCGCTCAACGTCCCAGCTGCTCGACCCCTTCCCCGGCCCAACCAGAGGCGTACTAAAAGTACGCCTCCGGTTGGGCCGGGGAAGGCTTCTTCGCACCTGGAACGTTTATCGAGCGCCGCATCCCTGCGCTGCTGGCGTAAAAGCCGGTTCAAAAGCAGGGGCAAAAGATTGAATCGCAAAGGGCGCAAAGGTTCGCAAAGGAAAACCTTAAAGATTTACAGAGTCATCGAATCCATCTAAATATATAAATTGTTATCATATTAGTTCGTTTTTTGCTATAGATTAATGTTTTGCTTTTCCTTTGCGGCCTTTGCGCCCTTTCACTTTATCCTTTGCGATGAAAATCTTTTGACCTTGATCTTCGTCACGCCGGCAAACGGCAATTTATCCTATTCGTACTATAATGAGATGAGTTTCATAATCAGGGAGGGCCGGGAGAAATGTTCCACGTGGAACATTTCTCCCGGCCCTCCCCTTTCGTATGCAGTCTCGCTCATTTTGAACAGCGGGAGCAAAGCATTTCGACGCTAAAAACTGAAAAACTTTTATGCCAAACTTCCATGGAAACCCGGCGCGCCGGGTTACATCGGCCTTCTCGGCATGCTTCTGCCTGTTTTAGGGATTTTTCACAGGATCGACTTTGAGCGCCCCATGGAAATGTTCCACGTGGAACCTCCGGAAAAGCCACAGATCCGGAATTTATTCATGAGTTTTGACCTGTTCGGGCGTGAGGCCAGAAATCTGGCCGAAGGCACGCAGATCCATGCCGGCCCTCAGCCTTTTCAGGACCCTGCTCCCCCCCTTCGCCTGCGCCCCGCCCATGATCCGCCCCGGCCCCGCGCTTGACGCCCCTTCGCGGGTTCATCATTGAACATGTAATCTTATTTTTCCTTATTTCTTCTTCAATTCAGACAAAATATATTCATTTCGTTATGAACTATCTTATCTATTCAATCCACATCGTCAAAGAAATGTATACAAAACATTCTTCAAAGACAGTATAAAATAGTCTTCACAATCACATTCATATGTGATAGAATTCGGCCATATTATGGAATGGAATCCAAACAAAAGGAGGACTTTTTTTATGCCGGCAGTCCAGCGAACGCTTCAGGAAACAAGGTCCTCCCTGAAGAGGACAGGACAGGACAGGACAGGACAGGACAGGACAGGACAGGACAGGACAGTTTCGTGAATCATAGCGCGAAAGCATAGTTCCGGACCAGCGCCACGCCGGAGCTTATAGCGCTCTGTCGTTTAATTTAGGGCTCCACGCAGGACGAAGCCGCGGCCACCGCCGCGGTTCCGCCCTGCGCGGAGCCCTTTTTGCGCTGCTCCGTTTTTATGGCGAGAGGCTGGTCATCTTCGACGATTCCAGCTGACAAGCCAGCTTTTGTCACTTTTCGGCACAAGGACCGCTCGACAAACCGGTCCGGGGCGGATTGGCAGGAACTGTAGCAGATCTCGCCAACGCAAGGGAAAAATGGGGAGAAACAACGCGGGAAGGTACACCACTGCGGCGATGAACGATCAAAAACGACGGAGAATCCAGCGCCGAGAACAGGAACACGTCAATAAAAAACGAACGAAACGACAAACAGGGCGCTTGAAACGGCACCCCCAAAATAAACAGCTCGAAATCCACATTTTTATGGAGGAGAAGCGAGATGAAGAGGAACAGAAAACGGAGCACAAAGAATGGACGCGGTACCATGACGGCAAGGGCCGGCGCGCTGGCGCTGTCGGCCTTCCTTCTCGGCCTGACCCTGCCCGCCGGGGCGGCGGTTGTGGAGGTTGGAACTTTTGACGATTTTAAAAGGGAACTTCTGGAGAATAATAATAGCGTCGAGTTGAGCGGGAATATTGCAGTCTCCAAAGATCTTCCAGTGGATATCAAATCGAAAGGTTTGGTTATTGACGGCCAAGGCAATAAGATCATCTGGACCGGAGCGGACAAAAGCAACGCAGGGCTTATCACGCTGGGTACAGACGCCACGACGCTGACCCTCAAGGATATAACGATCACCAGCATGGATCAGTCTGGGGCATACGGATCGGTCATTTTCCGCAGCGGTGCGCTCTCCTTAGACATCTCCGGCGAGGTGACGCTTGAAAACAACAAAAGCTTGAGCAGTGGAAGTACATTGGGCTTCGGCGGAGCGATCTACTCCGGTGGGAATCTAGTTATCTCTGGAGAGGGCGCGCACCTTATCCTCAGCGGCAACGTGGCGTCTTCAGAGGAAAAAAGGGTCTTTGGCGGCGCGATTTACAGCGGTGGAGTTGTGGCGATCACCGCGAAATCGCTTGACATCGTTGATAACCAAGTGACAACGCCCATTGACATGGCTAGGGGCGGCGCGATTTATAGTGGAACAACAGTGAGTATTATCGCTACTCAATGGCTCAACATCCAGGGCAACCACGCGACGGGCGGCAATGTTCTGGGCGGCGCGATTTACAGCGGTGGAGTTGTGACGATCATCGCGAAGTCGATCGACGTCACCGGCAACAAGGCAACAGCCAGCGGAAACGCCCAGGGCGGCGCGATCTACTCCACGAAGGGGGACATCACCCTCTCGGGCGGTTCCATCCTGTTCGAGGCGCAGAGCGGCGGCGTCTACGCCGCGTCGGGCGGCATCAGCGTCCTCGCGGGCGAGCTGAGCGCCGCCGCGGGCGTGAACTTCTCCGCTCCGAAGGGCACTTTCTCCATGGCCGACGGCACCGCTTTGACGGTGGACGGCGTGGCCAGTTCCGCCGACGCGACGGCGGACAAGTTGTTCTCAGTGACGGCCCCCTATATCGCCTTCGGCGATCCTGAAAAGGAGACGTCGTCGGTGGTCCTGACGGTCGATGGTGAGGCGGAGAAGGATCTCTATTTCCTGATCTACAGCGGCAGCATCATCACCAGCGGCAAGGAGAACTACGGCTTCGACCTGAGCAAATACGAGAAGGCCACGGTGAGAAACGCCGCCGTGGAAGGCGGAAGCGCACTGGTGCTAATTTACAGCAATCCCGAGGAGACCTACACCTGGCTCGGCACGAGCGGCGGCGCCGGCGTCTGGGACTATGACGACGCGAACACCTCGGTGTAGGAGAACGGCAAAGCCTTCAAGATCGGCGGAACCGTGTACTTCGAAGACACCGCCGGCGACAGAACGGTCAACGTGAGCAGCGCCAGCGGCGACGTGAACCCCTCCAGCGTGACCATCGGCGCTGATAATTACCTCTTCAGAGGCCTTAAGGGCTCCATCGGCGCGATCTCCGGCGCCAACGCCGACAAAAACGTTTCGTTGATCACCCTGAAAAACAACGTCACGAGCCTCAGCCTCGAGAACATCACCGTCGCCGATTCCCTCAGCAACGCCGCTTCAGGCGGCGCTCTGGTCTGGAACGGCCTCGAAAAGCTGAGCGTCGGCGTCTCAGGCGACGTGACCTTCAAAAACAACAGAGCCGAGGACTCCGGCGGAGCCATCGCTCTGTCCAGAGGTTCCCTATCTATGGCGGGCACGGGGAATCTGAGCTTCACAGGCAACACCGCCGAGGGAGACTCTGAAACTGCCGGCGGCGCGATCTGGGTCAGCGGCGACGTCGCGCTGAGCGCCGACTCGATTCTCTTCAGCGGCAACAGCGTCTACAGCCCCGCCGGCAAAGCCCTTGGCGGCGCGATCTACTCCTCCACGGGCAGCGTCAGCCTCGCCTCGACCAACGCGGTCACGTTCTCTTCGGCGGGCGACGACGTCTACGCCGCGAAGGGCAATATCTCAATCGATAAGGGCAGCCTGAGCGCCGCCGCGGGCGTGAACTTTGCCGCTCCGCAGGGCAGCTTCTCCATGGCTGCTGGAACCACGCTGTCCCTGAACGCGGCGGCGAACGCCGCGACCACCGACGAGCTCTTCTCCGTCACAGCCGCGTCCATCGACTTCGGAGGCGCTACGCTGATCCTGAACGGACTGAGCGCCGGCAGCGCCGACTTCCTGGCCTACAATGGCAGCGTCAGCGGCGACACAAGCTCGAACTACGGGCTGAACCTCTCCAACTACCGCACGGGCACCACCGTCACCAGCAGCAAACTGGGCAGGACTGACTACACCAAGCTGACCTTGAACCCCAGCGTGCTGAGTCTGCTCTGGACAGGCGCGTCGGGTGACGTCTGGGAGACCGGCACGGGCAAGGCGGAAGGCCTCTGGCAGAACATGAGCGGAGGAACCAGCGAGGACTTTTACGCCGGCGACACCGTGACCTTCGGGGCCACCCTCGCTTCCCAGGACGAGGACGTGAACGTCGTGGGCAGCGTGAACCCCGCCGCCGTGACCCTGGAAGGCAGCTACAACTTCACGGGTACGGGCAGCGTGGTCACGGGAACGTTAGACGTGACCGGCGGAACCTCCACCTTCGGCATGGAAGTGACGGCCGACAAGCTGAACCTGACCGGCGGCGCCGCCGAGTTCATGAAAGCCGTGACGGCCACCACGACCACCTTGAAGGGCGGTACACTGACCCTGGATGGCACCCTGACCACGGGATTCTTCTGGGCCAGAACGGGAAGCACACTGGTCATCGACGGCATTCAGGCGCAGACCAGCGTTCCGCTGCAGGGCAGCACCGCCGACGCCATGCTGATTATCGACAGCGCCGCCTCGCTCTACCTGAAAAACGCCAGCATCGGCACGACCTACAAGGTCGCCAAAGACTTTGACAGCGAGGATGTCTGGACTAAGGTGGACGGCGACGCCGGCAGCGGCGCAGCCTACACTCTGGCCTGGGACAGCGGCACGCTGAACCTGACCGTGAGCGGCACCCCCACGCCCGTGGAGGAGAAGTTCAAGTTCTTGAGCACGGGGAGCGCGGCGCTGAACGAAAGCCGCCGCTTCGGCGACACCCTTCAGAGCCACGCGCTGGGCATGGCGGGCAGGCCCGGCGACCCGCTGGCCCTGGCCCAGGGCTTCATGCCCCTGGCGCCCGGCAAGACGAGCGGCGTCTGGGCCGACGCGTGGTACCATCACAGCACCGTGGACGGCCTGAAGGTCGGCGGAGCGACTCAGGACACCAAGACCAAGACCTACGGCGTCACCATCGGCTCCGATCACCAACTTGAAAGCGGCGGCGTGATCGGCCTGGCCCTGAACCTGGGCAAGAGTGAAGCCGACGGACGCGGCAGCTGGGACGGCTACAACGCCGACGGCAAGTTCATCGGCCTGTCGGTCTACGGGGCCAAGAACCTGGGCGCCGTGACCCTGGCGGGCGACCTGGGCTACAACTGGTTCGAACACGACCACGACAGCACCGTGAGCGGCGAGGCCTACCGGGCCCGCGGCGTGAAGAGCAGCGTCACCACCATCGGCGCCACGGCCTATTGGAACCTGAAGCAGAACAGCGCCGTGGCCATCCGCCCCTTCCTGGGCCTGAGATGGAGCCACTACAGCCAGGACAGCTACATTGCCACCCACGGAAGCGAAAGCCTGAGCATGGACAGCGACAGCGCGAGCCAGTGGACCATCCCGCTGGGCGTGAGGTTCGACTGGACGCGCCACCAGACGCAGAGCGGCTGGACTCTGAGCCCGAACGCCGAAGTGGCCTACGTGCGCGCGGCCGGCGACACCGACGTCAAGCTGCGCCAGGGCGTGGGAGCGGGCGGCAAGGAGTACCTGACCGCCCTGACCGACGAGAACAGCTTCAGAGCGTCGCTGGGACTGGAAGCCAAGAGAAACAACCTGACCCTGGGCGTGAACTTCAGGGGCCAGTTCAGCAGCAACCAGCGCGACCTGGGCCTGAGCGCCACGGCGCGGTGGGATTTCTAGACCATCAAGTAACAACAAGGCTCCCCGCTTCGCGTTTGAAGCGGGGAGCCTTGTTGTTACTTGATGGCCTCGAAGGCCTGCTTGAGGTCGGCGATCAGCTCGTCGGCGTCTTCCAGGCCGACGGATAGGCGGATCAGCCCTTTGGAGATTCCGGCGGCGGCCAGCTCTTCGTCGTTCAGCGTGGAGTGGGTCATGGAAGCGGGATGCTGGATCAGCGATTCGCAGTCGCCCAGGCTGACGGCCAGCGACCAGAGCTTGGTGCTGTTGATGAACTTCTTGCCGGCTTCGAAGCCGTCCTTGAGCTCCATGGCAATCATGGCGCCGAAGTACTTCATCTGCTTCGCGGCCAGGTCCCTCTGGGGGAAGCTCTTCAGGCCGGGATAGTACACGCGGGCCACCTCGGGGCGGCTTTCAAGGAACTCGGCCACCTTCACGGCGTTCTCGCAGTGGCGCGGCATCCTGACGTGAAGGGTCTTCATGCCGCGCAGGAGCAGCCAGGCGGAGAAGGGATCCATCGTGGCGCCCGTCATGTCCTTCAGGCCTTCCATCTTGACGCGGCCGATGAACTCCTTGGTTCCCACCACGGCGCCGGCGATGATGTCGCCGTGGCCGTTCAGGTACTTGGTCGCCGAATGGACCACTACGTCGGCCCCCAGTTCGAGGGGCCGCTGAATCAGGGGCGTGCAGTAGGTGTTGTCCACCACGAGCAGGGCGCCGTTGTCGTGGGCGATCTTCGCCACGGCCGGGATGTCCACGATCTCCATGGTGGGGTTCGCCGGCGTCTCGCAGTAGACGAGCTTGGTGTTGGGCTTCATCGCGGCTTTCACCGCCGCGGGGTCTTTAAAGTCGATGAAGTCGGAGGTAATGCCATAGTTCGGGAAGTGGTGGCTGAGCAGGGAGAAGGTGCAGCCGTACAGCGATTTCGCGGCCAGCACGTGGTCGCCGCTCTTTAAGGCGGTCCACAGGACCGCCGCGATCCCTCCCATGCCCGACGACGCCACGGCCGCGGCTTCTCCGCCTTCCAGGGCCGCCAGCTTAACCTCTACCGCGGTATGGTTCGGGTTGCCGAGGCGCGTGTAGATGTAGCCGTCCTCTTCGCCTCTGAAACGGCGCGCCCCCTGATCAGCGTCTTTGAAGACGAAGGTCGAGGTCTGGTAAATCGGGGTTCCCAGAGCGCCGTTTTCGTGATCAGGATGGGTTCCACAATGAACGCACATCGTATCAAAATGGGACATAGAGATTCCTCCTTTGGATTTTGTGAGTCAGCTCACATGTAAAGAATACCCTATCTTAAATTTATTTTCAATAGCCGGGTTCCATTTTTTAAAGAAGCTTTTTTACGGTGAAGAAAAACATTTCTCTTTGTGTTTCTTCATGATGTTTCTTCGCGGAGCGCCTGACAATGAGGCCCGGTGGCTTCCCGGCCGCTCGCGTGCATCCCCCGGCGAATCGCCCTCCCCTTTCCCCGCCGTCCCCACGCCGAAGTCATTGGCCCACGATTCGGAACAACGCTGTTTTTTGCGCCGCTGCGATTTTTGACCACACTGTAATATTTTCAATCTGCCATGACAAATGAAAATAAACAAAAAATTTTCTTGAGGGGTTTCTGGGAGCGCCGTTGAAAGCCAATCTTTTTTATTACAGTATTTCATAGCAATAATTATAAAATATTTAACGCGCACTCATTGCTAATTAAATTTAATAAACTCTTTCACGCCTAATCTCACATTCTTGGCCATTTTTGCATTAAGTATACTTTGCGAAGCAATGATTGACTCAAATTGAAGGAAGGATTACAATGACATGGAAGTGAAAGAAAAGCTTCAACTGCAACGCCCTCAATGATTTATATTTTAAAAGATTTAAAACGACACAAGAGGGCAAACATTTTAAGGAGGTTTTTTCGTGAAAAAGATTTTGTTGTCTCTTCTCGCCATCACGCTGCTGTGCCTGATCCTGCCGGCCAGTTCCTTCGCGGCTGTCACGGGCGCCGAGGCTCCCAAGGGGCAGGAGCCGCTGCTCATCACCAACGCCGGCCAGGGACCGGGAGGAAAGATGGGCCGCCTTCTGGTGTCCCGCACGAAGGCCGTGGGAGATATGACCTACAACGCGGAACCCAAGCCTGAAGATCTGGCCAAGGGCGGTTACAAGACCATGCTGGTCGTGATCGGTTCCTCCGCCAAGGGGCTGGGCGCGTCGGGCATCACCATCGACCAGGAAGTGGAACGCCTGAACGCCATGATGGCTAAGGCCAAAGAAATGGGCATCCAGGTGATCGCCGCCCACATCGAGGGCAAGGCCCGCCGCGGCAAGCCTGGCAGCGCCGACGAGCGTTCCATCGACGCCATCCTTCCCTTCGCGGATCATATCGTCGTCAACAAGGAAGGCGACGCCGACGGCAAGTTCACCAAGTTTGCCGGTGAGAAGAACGTTCCCATCACCTATCTTGACAGCGCCATGGACCTCGGCGCCTTCGCCAGGAGCATGTACGCCAAGTAGGCTTTTCTCGGGACTCCATCTGCGCCTCCCGCGGGGGCGGAAGCTCTGTGATTCCGCCTCCGCGGGAAGGCCTGGGGCTCTTTTTAAGTGACGGGAGGTTCTTCTATGTACTCCGAAACAACTATGGTTCTGGCCGTGATGGTGATCACCTTCGCCCTCGCGAGCTGGAAACTGAAATCGCCCGAGCTGTCCATGGTGGTCACGGCCATCGCCGGCGCTCTGGCGGGCGGGCTGGGTTTTCCAGTCCGGCTCTTCGTGGAGGGCACGTTCACCTATTTCGACGTGGCTTTCACGTTCCTCACGGCGTCGATCTTCATCAATTTCTACTCTGAAACGGGCGCCATGGACACGCTGGTGCGCAAGATGGTCGAGCGCTTTTACGGCGTGAAGTGGGTGCTGTTCTTCCTTCTGGCGGTCATCATGCTGATCCCGGGCGCCTTGACAGGCGCGGGCAGCGTTTCCATGTTCGTGGTCGGCGGCATGGTCGCCACGGTCCTGCGCTTTATGGGCATCTCGGACAGGCGGATCGTGGCCTTTATCTACGTGACTTCCATGCTCGCGGCCGTGGCCCCGCCCATCAACCTCTGGGTCATGCTGATGTGCGCCCAGGCCAACATGCCCTATGTGGGCTTTGAGCTGCCTCTTTTGGCCCCCATCGTCCTGATCACGATTTTCACCGTATTCTACCTGCTGCGCGGCGGCACGCCCGAAAGCAAGGAACAGATCCTGGCGGAGCTTCCCCGGGTGCCCGAGGGAATGAACTGGTTCCGCCTTTCCCTTCCTCTGGCGGTGTTCGTGGTCCTTCTGCTGCTCTCCAAGTACGCGGCGTTTAAGATCCCCACTCTGGGCATACCGCTGATCTTCCTGATCAGCACCGCCGCGGCGATGCTCGTTTCGCCTCAGCGCAAGGGCCTGCGCCGCTGGTATGAAGTGCTCACCGCCACGTCGGAGCAGGTGTTCCCGCTGCTG
Source organism: Pyramidobacter piscolens (assembly GCA_004558205.1). Lineage (GTDB taxonomy): Bacteria > Synergistota > Synergistia > Synergistales > Dethiosulfovibrionaceae > Pyramidobacter > Pyramidobacter piscolens_A. Next base: position 36,348 of record SFDM01000027.1, on the reverse strand, counting down.
GCCACGGTCATCAGCGTGGGCGTGCTCGTGAACATCATGACGGCTACGGGCGTCCGCGGCCTGATCGCGATCACTTTCGTGACCCTTCCCGTGGCGCTGATCTACGTTTTCGCGCCCGTGGTCCTTCCCTTTGCCCAGGGGGCCCTGAGCTACAGCAGCGGCATCATCCTCGGAACGCCGCTGATCTTCCTGTTCAACTCCGTGGGCGTGAACGTCACCATCGTCGCCACGGCGCTGAGCCTGCTGTTCCCGCTGGGCGACTGCCTGCCGCCTTCACGCATCTCGGGTCGCGTCGCCGTCGACGTGTCGGGGTACAAGGGCAGCTACATGTCCTTCCTGGGCGCTATCGCCGTGCCCGCGCTTTTCATGGCGGCGGTGGCCGTCGGCATGCTCGTCTACGCCAACGATTTCCGCTGGCTTATCGTCTATTAAGGAGGATGATTACCATGGAAGAATTTCTGCGCAGCGCCAATGAAATCATCCACTATATCTATTTCGGCATGGCCGGGCTCTGCGGCCTCGTGCTCCTGAGGGGGCTCTTCTTCCGGGTGACGCGCAAGACTATCGTTTACGATATCGTCTACGCCTACACTCTGATCCCCTTTATCCTCCGCGCCCTGCGCATCAAGTAGGAGGAACGGATTATGGCTTTCAATTACGAAAAGGGCGCCACAGCGCGCAAGATCGTCTTTCTGGCTCTGGCCTGCGGCCTGGCGTGGATGGGCGGCAGGGAGTTCCTGGAGCTCCGCAATTTTAAGGAACAGGTGGTCGTCTCGGAGTCTTTCACGGAAAAGAAAATGCTGTCGGACTGGTTCCCGCCGATCAAGGGGACGGGCGTGGACACGCCGGTCTACGTCTTCGACTCGGGCGTTCCCGGCGGTTCCATGTTCTACCTCGGCGGAACGCACCCCTACGAGCCCGCCACGTCCCTTTCGGCTTACGTGATGATGGAAAACATCTCGGTTAAAAAGGGCAAGGTCTTCATCGCGCCGCACGCCAACTACAGCGCGTCTACAGTGGGCATGCTGGGGAACGCCTATCCCAAGTTCCTCCACGTGCCGACCGACCACGGGCCACGCCAGTACCGCATCGGCGACCGCAACACCTCGCCGGTGGACCAGTGGCCTGATCCCTTCACCTACGTGCATTATCCTTCGGGGCAGAACCTGGACTACACGGACTCGCGCAACTTGAACCGCACCTATCCCGGACGTCCCGACGGCAACCTGACGGAACAGCTGACCTACGCGATCATGGAAGTGAACCGCAAGGAAAAGGTCACGCTGTTCGTGGACTCTCACGAAGCTTCCTTGATGTATCCCGTGGTCGCGACCTACGTGGCCCACGACCGCGCTCTGGACATGGCCATGATGGCTTCTATGGAGCTCTCGGCCTCGGAGTTCGCCATGAAATGTGAAGCGTCGCCCAAGAGCCTCCGCGGGCTGAGCCACCGCGACGCGGGAGACTACTGCGACTCGCTGGTCATTCTGATGGAAACGCCTGAGCCCTTCATCGACCGGGTCGCCGGCAAGATCACGGAAGAGCTGATGATGGACGGCAAGGACGAGTTCCTCCAGACCGCCGCGGATCACGGCCTTCTGTTCTGCGATTACGACATCAAGGAAGGCTGGCCCATGTGGAACCGCGTGGGACGCCATCTGTCGGGCACCATTGCGATGATCCGGCAGATGAACGATTTCCAGGCCGACCAGCCTGAAAAGGAACTTCTCGTGGAGTTCCCGGGCTTTAACGATCTGAAGGAAAAGGGGCTGGGCGCTTTTATCCATGACCCCGCCAAGGCCGACCCCAAGAGGGTTTTCCTGGACTAGGCTTCGCCGCGTTCGGCTGCAGGGGGGCGGCGCGGAGGGGTGCCGTCCCTTTTCAGGGCACCGAGAAGGTGCCGTCATAGATCCATTTATCTATTACCACAGGAGGGAATTTTTATGTCGTTACGATTCAAGTTGTTTACAGGTACGGTCGCGGCCCTGGCTCTCACCGCCGGCGCGGCGATGGCCTGCACGGTTATCGCCGTGGGCAAGAACGCCAGTACCGACGGAAGCGCCATGATCACCCACAATGACGACTCCCGCACCGCCAACTCCCGTCTTTTCATCATCCCGGAAGCGGACTGGCCCGAAGGCTCCATGCGCCCCATCATCAAGGACGCCCACGGTTATGAGGGCGACGCTCAGCAGCTGGACGAGATCCCCCAGGTCAAGCACACGTACCGCTATTTCTTCTCCCGCTATTCCTTCATGAACGAAAAGGGCGTGGCCATGAGCGAGGCCACCAATGGCGTGGACGATACGGACGAACGGGCGCTGAAGGTCAAGAAGATCATGGAGACCGACGCCGTGGGTTCTCTCGACGCCTGGAGCCTTCAGGACATCGCTCTTGAGCGCGCCGCCACCGCCCGCGAGGCCGTGGCTGTCATGGGCGACATGGTCGAGAAATATGGCTTCTACGACGCCAGCGAGACCATGCCCATCACCGACGGCAACGAGGTCTGGATCTTCGAGGTCTACGGCAACAACATCTGGGCCGCCTGGCGCATGCCCGACGACCACGTCTTCGTGGCCGCCAACCGCGCCCGCCTGCGCCACCTGGACCTTGACGACAAGGAAAACGTCATGGCCTGCCCCGACATCGTGGATTACGCCGTCAAAAATGGTTTCATCGACGCTAAGGCCGTGAACCGCAAGGACTTCAGCCCCGCCGACGTGTACTGCCCCAGCACGGAGCTCTACGCCATGCGCCGCGAGTGGCGCGTGCTCAGCCTCGTCGCTCCCGCCCAGGGCTTCGACGCCAACGCCACCGTTCTTCCCATGTCCGTCAAGCCTGAGAAGAAGCTCTGCGTGGACGACGTATTCCAGATCAAGGGCGACTGGTACGGCGGCACGCCCTACGACCTCAGCAAGGGCATTCAGGCCGGCCCCTGGGGCAACCCCATCCGCTTCGCCAACCGCAGCAAAGAGAAGCCCGGTTCCACCTGGGAGCGCTCCATCAACATGATGCGCACCTGCTACGTCCACATCGCCCAGGTCCGCGGCGACCTGCCCGCCGAAATCCGCGGCATCAGCTGGTTCGGCTACGGCGCCGCCGACACGACCTACATCACGCCTCTGTGGCCCATCATGACCAAGCTGCCCGACCTCTACAAGACGGGCGACCGCTTCCACCCCTACGATCCCAAGTCCGGCTGGTGGGTGAACACCCGCGTTCAGGAGCTTGCCGCCCTGCACTACCAGAACGCCAGAACCGACATTCACGCCGCCCGCGATCAGAAGCTGAAGCCCCTGTACACGCTGACGCCCATGGTCCAGGACAAGGCGGCCGAGATGATCAAGGCTGGCCAGCGCGACGACGCTATCGCCCTGATCACCGATTTCGCCTATTCCAACGCCGTGGACTTCAACCAGCGCTGGCTTGCCCTCGGCGACTTCCTGCTCGGCAAGTACGCCCTCGGCTACATCAACTTCAAGGAATCCGCCTATCCCCAGTGGTGGAACGACACTGTCGGCTACGGCCCCATCAGCCGCCCCGCAGCCAAGTAAGAATCGTTCGATAAAAAAGGCAGCCTGCGAATATGCAGGCTGCCTTTTTTATCGAACTGAATCGAGGCCCGCCGCGCCGTCGTAGGGGATCCCCCAGTCTGCGCAGATGCCTCTGGTATAAAGCAGGTGGATCACGGGAACGCCCAGGTCAAGAAAGTCGAAGATCAGGCCGCGGTCTTTTTCTTCCGGCATGGGGCTATAGGGCCGCAGAAGGCCGTGCCCCACCTTGAGGACGTCGTCGTTCAGCCCCATGCTGCTCCAGGGGCCGCCGCAGTTCACAAAGGCCTTGACGGGACGGGAGAGAAAGAGCTCGCGGCGGCGTTCGACGGCTTTTATGAAATCGGCTTCCTGAATCTTCTTTTCCGGCCGCTCAGACATCAGCCGGGCCACCAGAGGCCGCCCGTCCTCGAGAAGCACTTCTTCCATCCGGTCCCAGGCGCCGCCGGGGGCGACGGCGTCGATCTTCATGGAAAGCAGGCCCTTGGCGTTCAAGATGTCCAGCGCTACAGGGAAGGTGAACTCGGGCACCGTGCCGCCGTACATGGAGGAACCGTAGGAAAAGACCAGGAGGGTCTTCAGCTCCAAAATCTGGGCCGCGCACAGCGTCGCGAGCACATAACCGGGAAAGGAACCGCTGGCGTTCACGGCGATCCAGTCGCCGGCCTTCAGCCCCGCTTTGAGGCAGTAGCCGGCCACGGCTCCCGCCATGGCCGGCTGCGCGGCCGTGCGCTTGTCGGGCAGGTGCCCCAGTGAAGTGGTCAGCGGCGAGTACTCCACGCCCACAAGCCCCGTATGCCCCGGATCCATGGCTTCGTCCACCTCGGCGCCGCTTGAAAGCTTGGCCTCCCACAAGACCGCCTCGCACCGCCGCATCAAATCCTCCGCCGCGTTCTGGCGCGGGTCGTCAAAGGCCCGCGCGGGCAGCGCGCCGCACAAAATCAAACACACCAGAACCCATTTTCTCATCCGGCAATTCTCCTTTTCATTTTCACTATCTCAACAATCCACTCAAATAATGATCGGCCGAATTTCCACGTCAAAAGATTAAATCGCAAAGTTCGCGGGGACGCAAAGGAAAACCTTAAAAGACTTTTAGAACCGAAAAATCAATCAAAATATATAAATTGCCATCACACTAATTCGTTTTTCCAGTTAATAATTCAGGTCTTGTTTTGCCTTTGCGTCCTTTGCGCCCCTTCGCGTTGAAATCTTTCGATCTTCGCGTTGAAATCTTTCGATCTGCTCTTTCCAGCTCAGCAAAATCATAAAAGCGCAGACACGTAAAAAAGGAGTCCCATAACGCGCAGGACTCCCTCTTGCAGTGGAAAAAAGTTTTCAGGAGCGGAAGATCATCAGGCGCGCCACGGAGAAGTAGAGCGCCAGGCCCAGCACGTCCACGATGGTGGTCAGCAGGGGCCCCGAGATCAGCGCAGGGTCGAAGCCGAACCGGCGCACCACAAAGGGCGTCACGGCGCCGAGCATGTTTGAAGCCATGACCACACAGACCATGGCGACGCCGACCACGAGGGTCACGCCGCTCCCCACTCCGAGAATCTGCGAACGGCCCATGGCGAGCAGGGCCATGGACGCCCCCAGGATCACCCCTGTCATCAGCTCGCGCAAAAGGACCTTTCCGATCATACCGTCTTTCAGTTCGCCCAGCCCCATGGCGCGGATGATCAGCGCCGACGCCTGGGCGCCCGTGTTGCCGCCCGTGTCGATCAGCAGGGGCACGAAGAACGACAGCGCCACTACCTGCGACAGCATGGCTTCGTAGTTCTCCATAATGCCCGTAGTCAGGATGCCCGTCACAAGGCACAGCAGCAGGCAGGGGAAACGACGGGCGATCTCGCCCGCCAGGCCGCCTTTGCTGTTTGGCGCGTACAGGCCGCCCACGTGGTGGAACAGTTCCGTGTTCTCGTCTTCCATCACGTCGAGCACGTCGTCGAAGGGCAGGATCCCCAGAAGTCGGCCCTCCTTGACCACCGGCAGCACCTGCACGTCGTAGCGGGACATGATGCGCGCCGCCTCGGCGCGGTCGCTTTCGGGCGTTACGGAGTGGCAGTCCTCTTCGGTCAGCTGGTCGATGGTCGTATCGGGGCGCGCCAGCACGATGTCTTCCAACGCCGCCGTGCCGACAAAACGCTCGCCGTCGATTACAAAGCAGCGGTAAACCCGGTCTTTCCCCGGGGCGTCGCGGCGGATCTTCTCCAGCGCCGCGGCCACCGTGTCCTTTGGCGACAGCGTCACGCCGTCGTTGCTCATCACGTATCCCACGGTGTCGTGAGCCCAGGGGCTCTTCTTCGCCAGCAGGTTTTTCAGATGGGGAGGCAGTTTTTCCACGAGCTGCCGCCCCAGACGGGACGGCAGCGAACTGAGCAGCTCGGGCAGCATGTCCTCGGGCAGCGACAGGAACAGCCCCCGCAGCTCGGAAAGAGCCGCGCCGCTCAGAAGTCTCTGGCGCTCGCGGCGCGACAGCAGCTTCATCAGAGCCGCCAGGCGGAATGGTTTTAAAATGCTGCACAGCGCCAGCCCGCCGCGCGGCGACAAATGGCGCAGTTCTTCGCTCAAAAGCTCCGGCGTCAGGGCCCGGGACAGGACGCGGGCTTCGTCCAGACGCCCCTGTTCCAGCAGGTTTCTAAGACGGGAGCTGAATCCCACGAGCGCGGACATGGAGGGTCATCCTCCTGTTTCGGCAGACAATTTTTCTTCATGCAGATCACCCCTTCGGATACAGAGTCCTACTGGGCTCCGCTGATAAAGATGCCGGCGATCTCAAAGTAGACGATCAGCCCGAAGACATCGACGATAGTGGTGATAAAGGGGCCCGACATGATCGCCGGGTCCAGCTTCACCGCGCGCGCACACAGGGGCAGCAGCGCTCCCGCCAGGTTTCCCATCAGCACCACGGCCATCACGGCGAAGGCGACGGTCAGCGCCACGGCGGGCCCTGTGCCGATCATCCAGGCCCGCCCAAGCCCCAGCAGGCCGAGCGCCACGCCCAGCACCAGGCCCGTCAGGGTCTCCCGGCCAACCACCTTGCCCAGGTCGCGCCACTCGATGTCGCCCACGGTCATGCCGCGGATCATCAGCGTAGCTGCCTGGGTTCCAGCGTTGCCGCCCGTGCCGATCAGCAGTGGGATGAAAAAGGTCAGCGCCACCACGCCCTGGATCGTGGGCGAATAGTACTTCAGCACAGTGGACGTAAAGGCCTCGGTGACGATGCAGATGATGAGCCAGATAAACCGCTTGCGGGCCACGGTGAAAAGGTTGGCCTCAAGGTACTCCTCCTCCACGGGCTCGATGCCGGCCATGCGCTCAAAGTCTTCCGTGGCCTCTTCCTCCACCACGTCCAGCACGTCGTCGAAGGTGATGATTCCCACCAGGCGGCTTTCCCTGTCCACCACGGGCACCGTGTGCAGGTCGTAGCGCGAAATGACCTGCGCCACTTCCTCCTGGTCGGCTGTGGTCAGCACCGACACGGGCTCGTCGTCCATAATGGACAGCACTTCCGTGTGCGGCTCCGCCAGGATCAGATCCTCCAGTTCCACCACGCCCAGCAGGTGCCTCTGCTCGTCGGTCACAAAACAGGTGTAAATGGTCTCCTTGCTCCGGGCCTTCTCCCTGATGCGGGAAATGGCCGCTTCCGCCGTCATGTGCCCTTTCAGGTCGATATACTCGGGCGTCATGATGCGCCCGGCCGACCCCTGGGGATAGCCCAGAAGCTTGCTGGCCAGACGGCGCTCGTCGGGGGAAAGCTGCTGGAGCAGCCGCTTGACCGTCTTGGCGGGCAGCTCGTCAAAGAGCTCGGTGCGGTCGTCGTCGGACATCTCTTCGATGATCTCCGAGACTTCCCCGTCGGAGGCATGGTTGACGAAGCGCTCCTGCACCTCGATGTCCAGGAGCTCAAAAACCTCGATCGCCAGATCCTTCGGCAGCAGGCGGAAGTACAGCACAAGACGGGCCGGGGGCAGCTCTTCAAGCCCTTCGGCGATGTCTATGGGCTCCATGCTTGAAAGGGTTTCCTTCGCCTCGCGGAAATGCTTTTTCTGGATAAGATCTTCCACTTCATGAAGAATCTGTTCTTCAAATAATGACAATGGGCCGTTCTCCTTTCGCGTCCGACGGCAACACAGCCCGGCGCGAAAGGGCGTCAGAGCCGATCAGTGTCCGTCGGATTATTTTTTATAGTTCGTAAGGGAATACTGCCAGGACTTTGATCCATCTGACCCTGATCGTCTCCTTTCAAAAGATAGCGCACATAGCGCAAAGATATGTTAATGATACACACTCGGCCGAGCAGAATCAAGCGCTTCTGAGAAAAAATCCCCCCTTATTTTGCAGAGATTTTACAAGGTGTATAATGTTTTTCATCGCCGGTGAGAAATAACCGCTCCGCCGCGGGCCAAAAAAACAGGGCCTTTCAGACTGTCCGAAAGGCCAAGAGAGGCGCGAACCGAAAAAACGAGCCTCCTGGCGGAGTTTTGCTCTGAACCGGCGCGCCATCCCATTTCTTTACAAAACTTTCAGGAGGTTTTAGGCTGCCATGACTCAACAGAATAACCTGCTTCAATCAGTGAACGTCTCCATCGGCAGAATGCAAAGGGGAAGCGGAAATACCATCGCCGACGTTCCGGGCGTAACGGTCGGACACGCCACGCTCGCCGAGGGCGGAATTCAGACGGGCGTAACCGCCCTGGTCCCCGCGCCGGGCAACCTCTTCCGAGAAAAGCTGGTCGCCGCGTCGCAGGTCATCAACGGCTTCGGCAAGACCGCCGGCCTCGTGCAGGTTGAAGAGCTGGGTGTCCTGGAAACGCCCATTGTGCTGACCAACACGCTGAGCGTGGGCGACGCGTGGCGCGGGCTGGCGGAGTACATGCTGAGCCAGGACCCCGGTATCGGCGGCGCGGCGGGCACCGTCAACCCCGTGGTCTGCGAGTGCAACGACGGCTTTCTGAACGATATCAGGGCCCAGCGCGTGACGCCCGCCATGGTTCGCCAGGCCATCGAGTCGGCCGGCGCCGGTTTCGCCCTTGGGGCCGTGGGAGCCGGACGGGGCATGAGCTGCTATCAGTTCAAGGGCGGCATCGGTTCGTCGTCGCGGGTCCTGCAGGCCGGCGGCGCCAGCTACACCGTCGGCGCCCTGGTACAGTCCAACTTCGGCGAGATGAGGGACCTGGCCGTGGACGGGCGGCGGACCGGCGAGGCGGCTTTCAAAATAGCGCCGCCCGAAACGCTGAAGGAACAGGGGTCCTGCATCGTGATCCTGGCCACTGACGCCCCCATGACGGCTAGGCAGCTGAAACGGCTCTGCAAGCGGGCGTCCGTCGGCATCACGCGCACGGGGTCGATCATCGGAAACGGCAGCGGCGAGATCGCCATCGCCTTCTCCACGGCGCAGAGGATCCCCCTGCGGCACGCCGGCGAACTGACGCTGCGCGCCGTCAGCGACGATCACGCCAACCTCTTTTTCCGCGCCGTCGTCGAAGCCGTGGAAGAGGCCGTCCTGGTCTCCATGCTCGCCGCGGAGACCGTCCGGGGGTTTCAGGGCCGCTGCCGCCGCTCGCTTCGCGAGTTCATAGGAAAGGTCCCGGGCCTGCCGGGTGGAGAGAAAGACTGAGAGAGCTTTTTTACCGATCTTCGTCGTCCGCAGCGCCGCTTTCCTCCGGCGGCGGCAGCTCCGTCAGGTGCTCCACCGCGTCCAGGCGGCGCTGGAGGACGCGGGTCCTGCGCCCCGTCTCCTCGATGGACAGGGCCGCGGCGTTCAGCTGCCGGCGCGCCTTGTCCAGCGACTCGCCGAATTTGCCGAACTCGGCCTTCACGGAGCTGAGTATCTCCCATACCTCGCCGCTCCTCTGCTGGATCGCCAGGGCGCGGAAGCCCATCCTCAGGCTGCTGAGCAGCGCCGCGAGAGTCGTGGGGCCGGCCACGACCACACGGTATTTCTGCTGCAGTTTGTCCACCAGCGCCGGATCCCGCAGCACTTCGGCGTAGAGCCCCTCGGTGGGCAGGAAGATGAGGCCGAAATCGGTGCTGTGTGGAGGCGCGATATACTTCTCGCGCACATCCTTGGCTTCGCTCTCCAGAACCCGCATCAGCCCGGAACGGGCCGCGGCGGCGGCGCTTTCGTCAGCGCGCTCGGCGGCGTCGCAGAGCCGCTGGTAGTCTTCCAGAGGGAACTTGGAATCGATGGGCAGCCACAGGGGCTGCGCTTCCGGCGACTCGCCCGGAAGTTTCACTGCGAACTCGACGCGTTCGGCGGAGTCGGGGCGGATCGCCACGTTGGCGCTGTACTGCTCCGGCGATAAAATCTGCTCCAGAATGGACCGAAGCTGCACCTCGCCCCAGGTCCCGCGGGTCTTCACGTTGGTAAGCACTCGCTTGATGTCGCCCACGCTGCCCGCCAGGCTGCGCATCTCGCCCAGGCCTTTCTGCACGGCCTCGAGCTGCTGAAGCACCAGGGAGAAGGAGGAGCCCAGCCGCTTTTCCAGCGTGGATTGGAGCCGCTCTTCCACGCCTTCGCGGATTTTCTCGAGCTGGGCGTCGCTGCTGTTTTTCAGGCTGCGCAGCTGTTCGTGCAGCGCGGCGAGACGCGCTTCCATGGCGAGATTCAGTTCGGCGCTCCTCTTTTCCAGGCGTTCGATACGGTCGGCCTGGAGGTCGCCGATGGCGCGCACCGACTCGGTCAGGTTCATGGAGCTGGACCGCAGCGACTCGTTGATCTCACGCCGCGTCTCGGAGTTGCGGCGAAGCGCCTCCTCCCGCTGGTCCGACAGCTCCTGCTGAAGCAGTTCCATCAGGAGGTCCTCCGTGGCGATCCGTCCTTTTTTTTCAGCGTAAAGGACGATGCCGCAGGCGGCCAACGCCCCGAAGGAGCACAGCGCCGTGATCAAAGGCAATAATTTTTCCATTTTGCACGCTCCAATTATCTCACATTTTTATCGAAGAATTTTAGTAAATTTTACCATAAATTTTAAAGAAGTATTTTCTGACATATTCCTTTTTTTCGTGTATACTAAGACTTGCCGTAAAAGCCCACTTCCGCCCGAAGCGCAGAAAAACGCCCGGACAGGCTTTGAGATTGCAGCCCCAAGGCCGGGGCGCTCTTTCACCGGCACCGTTTTGAAAATTATCCGCGGGCTCTTGAGCCTGCATGAAGGGAATCGTCAGACAGCATGAACGAAATTTTGGATTTCAGCGTCAGAGCAAACCCGCTCGGCATGCCTGAAAGCATTCGAAACACTTTAAGCGGCGCTCTGGCGCGCGGGCTGGGAGAGCCCGTGGACAGAAGCTGCCGCGAACTGAGGGAACGCATCGCGCAGCGCCATGGCGCGGGCGCCGCCCAAATCGCGCTCTCCGACTGCGAGGACGAGCTGATCCTCCTGCTGGCGCTGACCTCCCGCGCGCGCAGGGCCTTGCTTCTCTGGCCCTGTCCTGAAAGTTATGAAAAGGCCCTGGCCGAGGCGAAAATCGGCGTCAAAAAGCTGAAACTTCCCTCCAGCCGCCATTTCCACCTCGCCGAGGGGGAGCTGAGAGAAGCCCTGCAGGGCTGCGACTTGCTTCTCATGGGCAACCCTGCCTTTCCTGCGCCGGCGCTGGTGCCGCCCAACGCGCTTCTCGCCGAGCTCGACCAATGGATCGCCGACGGCGGCTGGCTGATCCTCGACGAAAGCGCCATCGACTTCACCTACGGCAGCGTGACCAACTCCCTCTGGTCCGCGGTCAGGCGAGAGCCGCGCGTGGCCATCCTGAGATCTTTCACGAATTACTTCGCCCTGAACATGCTCCCTTTCTGCTACGCCGTGAGCAATTCCACCTCCTGGATCACCGAGGTGCGCCAGCGACAGCGCGAACCGGCGCTGTGCGGCCTGACCCAGAGCCTGGGGAGCGCCCTGGAAAACCTGATGCCTTTCAGGACGCAGACCACTGATTTTATCACAAATCTGATGCCCAAATTCATCGCCCGCCTGCGGCGCATCTCCGGCCTCAAGACCTTTCCGACCGACGCGAACTGGGTGCTCTGCCGCCTGGAACGCGGCGACATCACCGCGGCCGAATTCGCCCAAAAACTGCGCGAACGCGGCATCGTCATCAAGACCTGCGTGGACGGCTCCTATTTCACGCTGAGCCTCAAAAAAGCGGCGGACACAGACCGCTTCATCAAAAGCGCGCGCGAAATTCTGATGCCCAAAGATTCAGACAAGCGCCTGCCCCCCCGCTGATACTGGTGATCGATAGAAACACAAAATTGGCACGGAGAAGCCGCCCGGGTTCCAGCTTATACTCTTTCGCAGCTGAACGGCTTCATTGGAGACCGGAGCCGAACCTGGAGGCATCCAGCCGCTAAAAACTATCTCGGCCTTCGGCCAGCCCATGCTCGCTTGGTGGATCCCCCCAGGGCCGTCCCTTCCGTGCCCTTTTTGCGTTTTTATCGCAAAGCAGTATTATCCGTTTAATGGGCAAGCAGTACGGCATAAAGATGTTCCACGTGGAACATCTTTATGCCTGAGAAAAAACGCTGAAAATACAAAGAGGCGGCCGCCGCGGTTTGCAAACCGCGGCAGCCGCCTCTTTGTCTTTTCAGTCAGGCCTGTTCAATTCGATCAGGCGGAAGGCCTCTGGGAACTTCGGATCACGCCGGCCATCCTGGAGCAGCCTCTGGACAGGCAGATCATAGCCGCGCCGGTGCTGATCATGTTCACGCCCAGGATCACTCCGGGAGCGCTGGCGGCGCTGAAGAAGTTCTTCCAGATCACAAAGGCCAGCAGCACGTCCACGGCGCCGCTGACGAAAACCCAGAAGGAGCCGCCGATATCTTTCACGCGGAAGTATTCAGCGCACTTCGCCACGCCCGTGATCAGGAAAAAGGCGCCCAGCATGACGCCCATGGTCACCATGCCCAGAAGGGGTTTCGCCAAAAGCAGCGCGCCGCCCACCACCGCGGCCAACGCAAGGAGCCCCTGCTGCCACGATTTTTCGCCCAGGGCGCTCCAAATCCGCGCCACACCTGCCACCAGAATGGAAGCGCCAAGCAGCGTCTCCATGGCAAAGGACATGATCAGCGGCAGAAAGAGCGCTATCACGCCGATCAGGAACATCAGGATTCCCAGCCAGAAAAATCTCTTCTTGCTGCACACTAAGTCGTCAGGATCTAGACTGATTTTGTTGATTATCATCAAACGGCATCATCCTTTCAAAAACTGATATCACTATTATACTCTTTTTTTCCTATCTGACCACCCGTTCACCAGCGGAGACGGGAAAATCATTTTCGTCGTAGATGCGTTGAATCACCGGATCGGCCGCCATAAAGGCGTTGACCATGGACGGGTCGAGAGCGCGCCCGCCCTCGGTCATCACGACGCGGCGCGCCTCGTGGTGGGACTGTCCTTCAAGCCGCAGGTCGTCGTAAAAACAGGCGATGCGGCACAGGCGCCCTTCCACGGAGATGTTGCCGCCGCTCATTCCATCGGGATAGCCGCGGCCATCCCAGTCCTCGTGATGATCGCTGATCAGGCGATAGAGCACCCCCCGCTCGGACTCTTCTATGGAGGTATGTTCGCACATGGCGCGCCCTAGGTCCACATGGCGGCGCATGATCTTCTTCTCCTCGGAGGTCAGTTCGCCATAGCTTTTCCGGCATAATCCAGCGGGAAGGGCCAGTTTTCCCACGTTCGCCAGCGGCGCGAAACGCACCACCGCATCGCGATGCTCCAGAGGCATGGCCAGATTCGAGGCGATGACGCCGACCAGTTCCCGAAAGCGGAAAACCAGGTACTCGGCGGAAAAATCCTCGGCAGACAAGCCTCCGGCCTTCATGGTCAGCTGCGCCAGGGACTCGCAGACTAGATTCAGGTTCTGAAGCGCGCGGAAACGGTTCCGGCGAGCCCAATAACGCGCAAAGCACAGCGCCTGCACCACGCTCAGCCCGATCAGCAGGAGCACGGCGCCCCAGTACTGGGACCAGCAGAAGACCAGTGCGCTTTTCAGCGGCGTCTCGGCCGAATAGGCGTAGAGGCTGGGGGAACAGGTGCTCATGAAGATAATGCAGTAATCCTGGCTGTCGCTGTAGTCCACGTAGGGCAAAGGCAGGAAGCACTTGAAATGGTAATGCAGCCCCGTTTTATCGTAGTAGGAGCTGAACCGCAGGCTTTTCACCTGGCGCCACAGGTCGGGGGGGATATCGTCGGACAGCGCGGCGCTCTTTTCGGTCATGCTTTTCCAGGTCTTTTCGGGCTCGGCCTGGTTGTACAGCCACAGGCCGTCGCCGTTCAGCACCGAAAGGGCGCTGCTCGTCCCGCGGTCGTTGCGCCGGAAGCTGTCGATGATCGCCTTCGCTCGGTAGGTCAGCATGATCATGCCGAATTTCTCGCCGTCGCGGTCGTACACGGGCATGCCCAAGCGCATAACCGGCGAGAAGTCGTCCTCGAAGGAAGAGGGCTGCATCCTGAAGATGTAAATCTGCTTCGGTTCCAGGGCAAGCACCGTGGAAATCTGCTCCCGTACCGCCGGCTCTGAAAGCCGCGCAGGAGCGGCCTCCTCGGCGCTGCGTTTTTCCTCGTCATAACGCAGATGGAGCAGCTCCTCTCCATCGCGGGAAAGCAGCCTCGCGTGGGAGAACAGACCGGCGTTGCGCTCCAGAAAACGCATCCAGTTATAGGTCAGCGCGGCACGGTTTTCGACGCTCTGGGAGGCCGCGTAATCCTTCAGGTCCGACGCCCCGCCGAGAAATTTCAGCTCTTCGGACATGGTGAGATAGCGGACGGAGAGGTCGTTCTCCATGCCGTCATACACGTTCAGCAGCAGCCGCCGGTCCTGCTGGCGCTGCGCCTCGGCCTGCTGCGCGATACTGGCCACCACGTAGCCCATTATCAGAAAAACCAGCAGCTGCCCCACCGCCAAGGCAAGGAAAAAGGCCCTGAGCGACAGTTTTTTGCACTCTCTTACAGACATGAAGCATCCCTCCCCGGGCAAATTATAACATCATACCCCGCCGAAGTGAAAAAACTTTCACGAGAGGCAAAAACGAAGCCCTCCTTTGCCGGGTCAGGGCAAAACAGGGGGCTTCGCAGGCCAATCTATTTCTTTTTCAGCTGCCGTACCACGTCGATGACCGTGCCGTCGCGCCATTCGACGACGCCGACAATCTTATCTTCGGTCCGGACGGGATCCATGGGGCCGGCCATGCGCTTTGCGCGGTCGGCGAGCTCGTCCATGGGCACCAGAGGCAGGCCCTTGACGCCCGAACAGGCGTCGATCAGGTCCTGGCGCCGGGGATTGATGGTGACGCCGTACTCGGTGACTACGGCGTCCACCACTTCGCCAGGGGTGGTCACGCTGTAGACTTTGTCGGTCACGCAGGGAATGCGGCCGCGCAGCAGAGGCTGGGCGATGATAGTCAGCTTGGCTCCCGCCGCGGTGTCCTGATGGCCGCCGGTACCGTGAAGCAGCGCGCCGTCGGCTTCGGTGTTGACGTTGACGTTGAAGTCGCGGTCCACTTCGGTCGCGCCCAGGATCACCACGTCGAGCATGTTGACCGCCGCGCCCTTGTTCCAGGGGTTGGCGTACCAGTCGGCGGAGATCTCCACGTGTTTGGGGTTCTCGGCGATGGACTTGACTGCCTCGAGGTCAAAGGACTGCACGTCCAGCAGCTTTTCCACAAGGCCGTCGCGCAGAAGATCCACAAAGTAGCCCGTGATGCCGCCCAGGCCAAAGCTGCCAGTGACATGGCGCTTGATCATGGCTTCCTTCATGAAGGCCGTCACGGCCAGGGCAATGCCGCTGGCGCCGGTCTGGAAGGACAGGCCATCCTTGAAGTAGGGGCTGGCCTCGATAAGCTGGGAGGCATAACGCGAGATCAGGAGGCGCAGGGGGTCGCGGGTGACCTTGGTGGTTCCCGACACGATGCCCGCGGGGTCGCCGATGCTGGGGACCTGGACCACGAAGTCGGCGCAGGTCTGGTTGATCGACACGGGGGCCAAAGGATAGGGCTGCAGGTTGTCGGTGATGGCCACCACGCAATCGGCGTACTGGGCGTCGGTAAAGGCGTAGCCCATGGAACCGCAGGCCGATTTGCCCTGGGTGCCGTTCATGTTGCCGTAGCGGTCGGCGGTCGGCGCGGCCACGAAGGCTACGTCGATGTGCACGTCGCCTGACATGACGGCGCGGGGACGTCCGCCGTGGCTTCGAAGCACCACGGGCGCGTCCATGCCGCCCTCGGAAACAAGCTGGCCGATGGGGCCGTTGACGGAGCCCATGATACGGCCGATGACGCCGGATTTGATGTGATCGATCAGATGGGCGTGGACGCCGAAGAGCGCCGTAGGAAACAGCGTCAGGTTGCGGATGCCCATCTCGGCGCAGGCGTCGACGACCTGATTCACCACGTAATCGCCGTTTCTCAGGTGGTGATGGAACGAAATGGTCATGCCGCTCTTGAGGCCCGAAGCGGCGATGGCAGCTTTGATGTCGGGCAGAAGCTTGCTCGTGACGTCAGAGTTCACGCAGCGAAGCTTCGCCCCGGCGGCGCGCCCTTCAGGCTGGAGCGCGAAGGCGCCCTGATAGAGCTTGGCCGCGCCGTACCCTTCGATAAAAGCGGGAATATCCCGTCCTAATGCGTTTAAGGCCATTTTACTTTGCCTCCCCCTTCAGTCCGGCTTTGACAAGAATGTACTCGGCGCGCTTCACCACAGGCACGTCGACCATGCGTCCATCCACGGAGACGGCGCCCAGGCCGCGCTCGGCCGCTTCCTTGGCAGCGGCCACGATGCGCAGGGCCTTGTCGATCTCCGCCTCGGTGGGCGTAAAGACTTCATGGATAATGGGGATCTGGTTGGGATGGATCACGCTTTTACCGTCGTAACCCAGCTGCTTGGAGAGGCTGGCTTCGCGGCGCAGGCCCTCGTCGTCGGACACTCGGGGATAGACTGTGTCGATGGCGTCCACTCCAGCGGCGCGCGCGGCGATGACCATCATTTTGCGCGTCCACTCGAGCTCGGCGCCGTCGGCGGAACGGCTGGTCTTCAGGTCGGCCACCAGGTCTTCGCCGCCGGGCAGGATGGCTGTGACGCGGGGCGATGCTTTGGCCACGTCGTAGGCGTTCCAGATTCCGCGGGCCGTTTCGAGGATGCAGAACAGCTTGGTGCGCCCCTGGGGAATGCCGTTGGCGTCCTCAAGGCGTGAGATCTCCTCGTCCACGATCCTGATGGTCTCGGGATCGTCGGCCTTGGGCAGGCGGATGCCGTCCAGGCGTTTGGCGGGGATGACCGCCGCCAGGTCCTTTTTCCAGAACTCCGTGTCGGCGCCGTTGATGCGCACTGTCACCTCGCAGCTGCCAAACTCGCCCTGGCGCAGGAACTTGCTCACCATGATGCGGGCGGCGTCCTTTTCGGACAGGGCCACGGCGTCCTCAAGGTCCATAATGATCCCATCGGGACCAAAGAGGTGGCCGCGAACCAGCATATTGGGGTTGTTCCCCGGAAGGTACAGCATAGTACGACGCATCAGCGCTCACCTCCATACCGCTTCAGCGCCGTCTCGACGCGAGCTTCAAGCACGATGTCCAGAGCTCCGTGATCCTGGATTTTCACGTCCATGTCCTTCACGTTCATGGAGTTCAGCACATTCCCAATGGTCTTCTCCATAGAGGAGCGAAAGCGGGCAACGCTGCTTCCTTCAAGGTTCAGGGTGATTCCGGAGCCGGGGGCCGCCTCGGTCACCGTGACCAGGCAGTCCATGGACTCCAGAGTCCCCGCCATGGCTGTTTTCATCTTTTAGCCTCCTTAGGCTTTTTTTGCAGCTTCAGATTTAAGATATTCGATCAGCCCGCCAGCCGCCATGATGTCTTTTTCAAGGTCGCTGACCGCGTCGCCGTGGAAGGTCTCGCCGGTGGTCAGGTCTTTGATCTGACCTGTGGAAAGGCTCACTTCAAGCTCGTCGCCTGTGGAAATCTTTCCGGCCTTGATGGCATCGGAAATTCCCTTGATGAACAGCACGGGGTAGCCGTTGTTGATCGCGTTCCTATAATAAATGCGCGAGCAGGTTTCCGCAAGCACCACGGGGACTCCGGCATATTTCAGGCAGTACACGGCGTGTTCGCGGCTGGAGCCGCAGCCGAAGTTCTTTCCCGCCACCACGAAGTCGCCGAGCTTCACTTCCTTCGCGAAGTTTTCCATGCCGGGATAGTACTCGAAAGAATACTGGGGCATCTGCTTCGGGTCGGTCTCGGCCAGGTACTTGTTGTGATAGATCAGGTCGGTGTCCACGTTGTCGCCGAAGACCCAGGCTTTTCCTCTGAGGATTTCGTTCATCTTCCGTCCCTCCTTAACCCAGGATGTCCCGGGGATCGGTGATGACGCCCTTTACGGCCGTCGCCATGGCGGACATGGGGCTCATCAGATAGGTATGGCTGCCCTTGCCCACTTTGCCGATGAAGTTGCGGTTCGTGGTGGAACAGCCTACGTCGCCGCTGGGCAGAGCGCCGTAGTGCTCGGCGGTGCAGAGCGCGCAGGTAGGGTTGGTGAAGACCACGCCGGCTTCGAGAAACTTTTCCACCATGCCCGACTTCACGCAGGCTAGCTGCACCTCGCGGGTGCAAGGGGTGATGATGGTGCGCACATTGGGCGAAATTTTGAAGCCGGCGGCTTTCAACACTTCAAAGGCCGCGGCGATATCCTCGAAGCGCCCATTGGTGCAGGAGCCGATGTGGACCTGGTCGACGGCGGTTCCCGCCACTTCCCTGATGGGCTTCACGTTGTCGGGCGCGTCGGGGCATGAAGCCAGAGGCTCCAACTTGCTCACGTCGTAGTGAAGCACCCTGCAGTAGGGCGCGTCGGGATCAGCCTTATAAAGGGCGGCGCGCTCAGCCACCACTGAACCGGCGCGGGCCACAAGCCAGTCCAGCACCTCGCCGCTGGGCATGATGAGCGCCACCTTGCCGCTCATCTCCGTCACCATGGAGCACAGCGTGATCCGTTCGGCCAGAGACGCGTTGTCGATGGTGTCACCCACGAACTCCACGGCCAAAAAGTCCATGCCGCCAGCGCCCAGGTCGCCCACGATGCGGGTCAGCAGGTCGCGCATGCAGACGCCGCGCGCGAATGCACCCGTGACCTCGATCTTCATGGTCTCGGGCACGCGGAACCAGTTGGTGCCGTTGATCCAGGAAGCGGCGATGTCCGTGTTGCCCACGCCGGTAGCGAAAGCGCCCACGGCGCCCAGCAGGTTCATGTGGCTGTCGGTGCCCAGCACCACGTCGCCGGGCTTGATCATGCCGGCCTCGAGCATGACGTGCTGGCCTACGCCGTTGTTGATGTCGAACACGCGGGAAATGCCCTGGCGCTTCGCAAACTGGCGCAGGATCTTCTGGTTGTTAGACACTTTTTCGGAGTGCGAGGGGGCCTGAAGGTCGAAGGTAAAGGCGATCTTGTCGGGATCCCAGACCTTCGCGCCTGGCTCGTTGACCTGCTCAAACTGGAGGGCGCAGTTCGCGCCGGCAAAGTCCCTGACCGTGGACCAGTCAATCTTGCACCACACGCGGCCGCCCACTTTGACTTCGTGGCCCGAAGCGTGCTCCATGATCTTCATGATTGATGTCTTACCCATTGTGTGTGATCTCCCTATTTCATCCCGAGGAAGGATTTGATTCCCTCGAAGTTCATAAAATCCGCCTTGTTGACCAGAACGGCCTCAGGGCTGCGCAGCGTGCCGTCGCCCTCGTGAGCGTGATTGGCAATGATGTGCCCGATCTCGGGGCAGCAGCCGTTGCGCATGGCCACCACGGTGCCCGAAAAGGGATGGCGCAGGTTCTTGCCCACGTCGGACTTGACGAACTTACCGTCGGCGTCCTTTTTGTACTCGATCAGCTTGCCCACATCGTGAAGCAGGGCGCCCGCCACGAGCAGGTCGTTGTCCATCAGGTACTTGGGGTCTTTGGCGGCGTAAAGAGCGTTGAACTCGTCCATGGCGGCCTTGGCGATGCGGGTCACGCCGCGCACGTGGTCCAGATACATGAAGGGACAGTCGGGAATCAGCAGCGTAAAGGGGATGCGCGTCATATCCTCAGGCGTCCAGCCCCCCTCGTTCAGCGCGTCTACATAGCAGGCCACCACTTTTTCCTGAAGCTCTGGACTTTTGATCCAGGCAATTTCAGGCAGAAGCTCTCTGATTTTTGATTTCATGTTTACAGGCTCGCTTTCTTTTTTTAAAATTTAAAATCCGCCAGTCTCCTTAAAATAGCTGTACAGGTCACCGGACTTGAAGATTTTCACCATGATCTCGGGCAGGGGCCTGACCGCCAGCCTTTCGCCGGTGGTCTTGTTGAGCAGGCTGTCGGCGCCAAGCTCGTAGCACAGCTCGTCGCCGTCGCTGATCCGGTCGGTGTCGCACTCGATCACCGGCAGGCCCACGTTCACGCTGTTCCGGTAGAAGATGCGCGCAAAGGACTTGGCCACCACCGCCACAACGCCCGAAGCCTTCAGCGCCACGGGCGCACCCTCGCGGGAGGAACCGCAGCCAAAGTATTTCCCCGCCACCACAAAGGCCCCGCCGGCAACTTTTTTTCCAAAGTCGGGATCCAGATCTTCCATGCAGTGCAGCGCATGCTCTTCCAACGAGTTGGTTTTGGTGTACTTCCCTGCGATGATCAGGTCAGTGCTGATGTCGTCGCCATACTTGATGCATTTTTTTTCAAGGCTCATGGTCTATTCCTCCTTACAGCGCCGTGGGATCGGTCAGAACGCCAGTCAGGCAGGAAACTGCCAGAGTGGCCGGCGATACCAGGTAGATCGAGGCTTTATTGTTGCCCATGCGGCCTTTGAAGTTGCGGTTGGCCGTGGACAGCACCACTTCGCCGTCGGCGGGAACGCCGCCGTGGGTGCCCACGCAGACGGCGCAGCTAGGCATGAAGATCGCCGCGCCAGCGTCGGTCAGGTCCTTCAGAAGCCCTTCGGCCGCCGCCTGCACAAGCACGCTGTTGGAAGCCGGCGTCACTTGAAGGCGCACGCTGGGCGCGATTTTCTTCCCCCGCAGGATCGAGGCGGCGAGGCGCAGGTCCTCAATGCGCCCGTTGGTGCAGGTGCCCAGGTAGGCATAGTCGAAAGGCATCCCCGCCAGCTCCGACACGGGCGACCAGTTGTCCACCGTATGGGGCCGGGCAAGGCAGGGGACCATGTCCCCGAGGTCAAACTCGATGACGTCCTTATAGACGGCGCCTTCATCAGCTTTGACGGCAAAGTCGCTGCGGCACATAAAGCCAACCTTGCCGCCCATCTCGACGATCATGTTCGCCATGGTCATGCGGTCGGCCAGAGGACAGCTCTCGAGGTAGTCGCCGTAGAACTCGAAGGCGATGTAATTGCCGAAGTCGGCGCCAAGCTTGCCGATCACCGTCAGAATGACGTCTTTGGCGGTGCAGTATTTTTTCAGCCGCCCTTTCAGGACTATTTTGATCGTCTCGGGCACCTTGAACCAGGTCTTGCCGCTGATCGCCGCCGCCATCAGATCCGTCGCGCCCACGCCGCAGGCAAAGGCCCCGACGGCGCCGTAAGTGCAGGTATGGGAGTCGCTGCCGATCGCGATATCTCCCGATTTCACGAGCCCGCGTTCGACCATGAGCTGATGGCAGACGCCGACGCCGATGTCAAACAGATGGATTCCCTGCGCTTTCGCAAAAACGCGCAGATCCTTCAGGCCGTTGGCAAGCTTCTCGTTGGGCGGCGGCGCGCAGTGATCCATCACGGCGGCCATTCTCGAAGGGTGCTTTACCTTCGTGCCTCCCAGCTTTTCAAAGGCTTTCAACGCCAAAGGTGCCGCGGCGTCGGTCAGCATCATCAAATCCACCCCGCAGAAGACCAATTCCCCCGGCGTTACAGCTCTCCCCGGACCTTCGCAAAGATGGGAGCTCAAAATCTTCTGAGCTATCGTCAAAGCTGTCACAATGATTCCCCCATTCGCCATTTTTCTCATATAATGAGATATTATTTCACAACATGGTAATTATTATGGGAGACTTTGCGTAAGTTGTCAAGGTGGAAAATAACTTTTGATCATTCCGCCTAACGTAAAAGATGAACGTCCTGCGATCACGCGCCTTTACCTTTACCGGCTGCGCTCCAGGGACAGGCTTTCCGGCAGGCAGAGATTTTTCCCTAAATCGGTTCGGAATATTCGCCCAGCCTCACCAGTTCAAAAGATCGTTAAACTGGCTGATTTCCCTTTCCTGATCAAAGGCAGCACAGCGGGATAAAAGTTCTTCGACCTTCTGCTGGCTCAGCACGCCTTCAGCGGCGGTTCTGAATTTTTTCACCAGCTCGTCGAACCCTACCGGGTTCTGCGGGGAGCCTTTCAGGTCGTAGCATTCCTCCTGGTAACAGGTTCCATCCTTCATGAATATCTTGACCTGCGCGCCGCGCCTTTTGGGGTAGAAAGAGTTTACAGTGTCGTCGATCCGTACCTGCACCCGCTTTGCCAGTTCCAGATAGGCCGGATCGCCGTAGGCCTTCTCTTTCAAGTGACGCACCGCGACGCCATGATCGATCAGGGCGACCGCCGCGCCGTAGGGAATGCTGAACTTCGCCTCGCCTGGATTCTTCGGCTCGTGAATAATGCCCGTCAGTTCGTAGGCCACGCGGTGGGTGCCCACTTCGATGCGTTCCACATCCTGGGGCCCGAGGCCGTGTTTCACGGCCAGGTTGAGCACCGCCTCGATCGCGGGCTGAGAGTGCCGGCAGGTGGGATAGAACTTGTTGTAGGTATCGCCAATCAGAAATTTTTCGCCAAGCCCTTCGCAGACTTCCTCAGACGTCAGAGCCTTGCTCATGGCCCTGAAAAGCCCCGTTTTCCCCTCAAAAGCCGTGGTGGTCCCTTCCAATCCCTGCTGCGCCACGTAAGCGCAGCTGATGCCTTTATAAGCCGCGTTGCCCACCATCACGCACTTTGACTGCTGCCCCGACACGGTCGCTTCCATCAGCCCTGAGGCTTCCAGTGCAGCCATGCCGAGGCCGCCTGCTATCTTTCCGGCGTCCAGCTTCATCAGCTTGCCGGCCACGGCCATAGCGCCCACGGTGCCGCAGGTCGCCGAGGGATGGAAACCATGGTCGATCAGGAGGGGGCTCTGCGCCACAGCAAGGCGGTAGACAATTTCATAGCCCAGCACGATGGCCGTTAAAATCTCTTTCCCCGTGGCCTTCAATTTTGCCCCCATTACAAGAGCGGTCGGCACCACCACCGCTCCGGCGTGGACTCCGGCAAACTTGTGCCCGTCGTCCAGCTCGATGGCATGGGCAAAAGTGGCATTCAGCATGGCCGCGCGGGCCGCAGGCCAGATCGGATTGGCCTTTTCACCGATGACTTTGCAGTCGCCGCGCCCCAGAGGCTCCATGGCAGCCATCAGAGCGCCGGCATAGCTCCATCCCTCACGGCCGGCCAGCATGGCGCCGATCGTGTCCAGAAGGCGTTCTTTCGCCGCCGCCATCACGTCAGACGGAAGGTCTTCATAATGGGTATTTACAAGAAACTCCGCAAACTTACGAGTTAGTTCCATTTCCAATCCCCTTCTCCTCGGTCTCCCACGTCTCGCCCGGCAGCCGGCGCGGCCGGTCGAGAACGACGCGGCCTTCTTTCCTTGCGGCGGCCTTTTTGGCGATAGAGGCGGGATAGCCAACGGAAACGCTGCCGAAAATATCCTCATCTTCCCGAAGGCCCAGACGTCCAAAGAGGGCGCGCAGGGCCGGCTCGCCGGTTAGCCAATGGGCCTGGTTGCTCCAGCATGCGCCAAGCCCTAAAGAAGCCGCTGCAAGCTGAACGTTCTCCAAGGCCACGGCGCAGTCGGCCATGGCGTTGCAGTGATCGCGGGGAGCCACAGCGGTGATCAGCGTCGGCGCGTGAAAGATAAAGTGATAGCCCTCATGGCGCGCACGCATAATTCCCCGGTTCATGAACTGCCCTTCCACGATCTCGCGGGCCGCCAGCTTGTCGCGGATGACGCCGTTGAGCTCATCCATGAGCGCGGGCTCCTGAATGACCAAGAAACGGCTGTATTGAACGTTTCCGCCGTTGGGCGCGTAGAGCGCGCAGTCCAGGAGCGTCTTTAAATCTTCGTCGCTGATCTGCTTCGCCTCGTAAGCGCGAACACTCCGGCGCGACAGGATGTTTTTTACGACTTCGTTCATTTTGCCTCCCCTTAACAACAAATTAAATTATTATATGGCTCATGAAAAATTCCCCGCAGAGCACGTCGATTTTCTGTTATCTCGAAGAGGCGCCCTGCAGGGAACATTGTACTGACTAACAATTTTTTATTTTAACTGAATATCCTAGTCGCGTACGTACACATACCCTTCCATGATACGCCTTGCCGTGCGGTCCAGGTTGCCGCTCAGGACCCTGTGTGTTCCGTCGGGCTGGACTTCCAGATCGGCGTAGGCGTCCATGATACCCCAAGGATGTCCAATGCGGAGATGCTCAACCTGATTATTTTTACGGTTGGCGCAGACAATCTCGTTAACAAGCGTTCCCGGCGTATTTGCCGCCGTGATGGTGCAGATCGCTCCCGTTCCCATATAGGCGTCGATCATCTTCATGCCCACTGAAAATAAGCGGCCTACGACGTCAACATCTTCCGCGGCGATTTTCTTCCCGCTGCCGGCATTATAGTTCACTGGCTTTGTCACAAACGCAATTTTGGGCAATGTCTGGCTGTTTTTGCGCGCGTCCTCCAGATCCTTTGCAAAGCCCAGCGTAACGGCGCCCGTTCCGCGAATGATTTCCAGAATACGGCAAATTTCAGCACAATTGGGCAATGCGTTGAACTGTGAAGGGATCTCGCTCCCGGTCACGCCAAAGTCCTCAGGATGCACAAAAATGACGGGGTTCGCCGCGTCTACAAAGGAATACTCATAAACCCGGCCTTCAATTCCGATGGAATCCTTCACATTCCCCGTGGGCAGCAGTTTGCCCGACGCTGCGCCCTGAGGGGCCACAAACTTCAACGTCACCTTGGCAGCCGTTCCTGGAACTCCGTCGATCGCAAAATCGCCTTCAGTAACGGCGCGGCCGTTTTTTACAGGAACCTGCGCGATGATTTCTTTCTGAGTGTTCATGTTGAAAATATGCACTTCCGTCATGGGGTCAACGGCTTTGACGAGCCCTTCGTCGATGGCAAAGGGACCGACGGCTGATGAGATGTTGCCGCAGTTCATCGTTTTGCCCACGATGGGGTTATTCACATCTACCTGCCCGAAATCATAATCCACGTCGATGCCGGGGCGCTCGCTCTTTTTAATGACAGCGACCTTGCTGGTCGACGTATTGGCGCCGCCCATGCCGTCGATCTGGCGGCGGTCCGGGCTGCCGAAGGCGCTTAAAATCACCCTGTCTCTCTCCGCCCTGTCCTGGGGCAGGTCCTTGTCGAGAAAAAACAGCGCTTTGCTGGTACCTCCGCGCATATAAACGCATGGAATTTTACGATTGGGTTTGTACATTCTTCATGACCTCCACAACAAATTATTAACGTCGGAAACTGTATTTTGGCGTTGAAACTGATTCTTCTGCATAAATTCCTGTTACGGCATTTTCAACTTCTATCCAGGGCTCTGGCAAAACCGCTGAAGAAAACTTTCGACATTCGGCGCGCCGGCAGAGCCTCAATGGTTCTTTATGCCAGGAACGCATTCGCCGCTAAAAAATTCCTTTCATCATTGCAATCATTGCGATAGAATAAGCACACATGCTACAATTATTTTTTGCTGTACGGATGACGCAAATTCGAGAGGTGAATCCTTTGCTGAATAACTATCATTACTTCATAACTCTTGCGGAAGAGAAAAACATTTCACGCGCGGCAGAAAAACTTTTTATTTCTCATCAATGTTTGAGCAAATACCTGAAGATGCTTGAACAGGAGTACGGTGTAACTTTTTTTGAGAGAACCCCCAAGCTCAAGCTCACATTGGCGGGAGAAGCCCTGCTCGACACGCTGCGCAAGGTCCAGTTCCTTGAGATGAACTTCGAAAATCAGCTTGACGACATTCGACAGTCCAAGAGAGGGATCATTCGGCTGGGAACGACCGAAGGCCGTTATCGGATTTTGTTTCCCGATTTACTGTCGCAGTTTAAAAAGGCCTACCCCGACGTGTTCCTCGAAGTCAGCTACGCGACCTCGGAGCAGCTGACAGAGAGCGTGCTTAAAAACGAGCTAGATATCATCCTCATAAACAAGAGTTTTGCCAACCACAATCAGCTCGACACGCAGCCTCTGCTGGACGAACGGCTCTACCTGGTCGTTTCGGATCACATGCTGGAACAGTTTTTACCAGATCAATATCCAGAATGCAGAGAGCGTTTCACAAAGGAGGGCGCTGATCTAGCGCTGTTTCAAAAAGTTCCCTTTATCCTGAACCGAAAGAGTTTCAACAGCCGCCTCACTCTCGACGCCTATCTGCAGGACCATCAGCTTCAGCTGAACTGCGTCATGGAACTGACCCAGCTGGACCTGCACTTCATGATGTCGGCCAGGGATTACGCCGCCAGTTTCTGCTGGTCCATGTACATCCCTCTGATCCAGCGTATGAACGGCTCTGATCCTGACCACCATCTCAACATCTTTCCGGTCAAAGGAATTAACACCCTCAATCATATGGTCCTGATCACCCGCAAGGAAAAAATCCTTCCTAAATACGGAAGAGAGCTGATTGAAATGATCAAGAAAGATTGTTCGGAATTCAAAAGACTGTCTTTGAAAAATGTATAAACGTTTGTCCTATTTATCCATAGATAACAAAATTAGGATAAAAAAATTATTACCTACGACTGGTTCATATGAGCAAACTCAAGGTGCAATACAGTTTCTGCCGTTTTTCTGAAGCGAGAGCTGCGTCATAGTTTCAACGCAGCTCTCTGATTTTCATATTTTCTGCGAGCTACTCATCACTCCAAGGACAATAGACTTTGCCAGGTTCGTCGATCTCTTCGAAATGCGCAATTTTATTTACCAATTTTTCTGCATAGGGTTGATAAGGGGTTCCTTCGAGCATTCTATTGAATTTTTCACCAAGCTGTTCCCACGTAAAGGGATTCTCGGCCTCGCCGCGCGGAAGCGACACGAAAGTCTCGTACATATGGCCGTCAAGGGTATCCACGGAGAGGCACACTGATCCCCAACAGCTGGGATGAGCCTGAACAAAAGCAGCGACCTTGTCGTCCATGATGAGCTTCACCCTTTGAGCAATTTCAAAAACATCGGGCTGCTCCATAGAATTGGCAAGAAGACGTTCATTGGCAATATGCCCATTTTTAAGAGCTACCGCCAATGTAAACTCAAGGCTGTTCTGCGCTGAAATCTCCGTGGCGGGGCGTGGATTGGAAAGACGTCCCACAAAGGAAGTCGTATACACAGAGATCGCCGCCACATTTTCGGGAGTTAATTGGTATTTTTCTCTTAGTTCCAACATGGCGTCAATGGCGCAGTGAAGACCGCGCATACAGGCGTGAGCCTTGAAATAAACTTCGGAAATACGGAAGGCTGTTCTTAACGCTTCTACAGCTTTGCCGGGAACGGGATGGTTAGAAAAGGCTTGAGCAAACCCCTTCTTCCCTTCAAAAATGGCTTCAGGACCAGAAAAGCCGCTTTGCGCAAGCTGCAAAGCCATAAGCGCATTTTTTATCGCCCAGGCTCCGCTCAACACCTTCCCCATGGATCCGTCACTTTGATATTCGATTAATCCACCTGTAAAAGTGGCAGCCAGAGCAAGCGCGTCTTTCATCTGTCCTGCGTCTAAACCGTAAAGTTTTCCCAAAGCCGCAGCGCAGCTTATAGAACCTGTAACGCTGGTGGATTCAAATCCCCGCTCACGGTACGACGAGGGATTGATAGTTTCACCAACGCGGATATAGGTTTCATAACCGGCGACAATGGCCGTGATCATTTCTTTCCCGTTCTTTTTCAACGCCTGACCATAAGCCATAACCGCGGGAATGAGAAAACTTCCGGGGTGCCCCATAGCACAGCGGTGACCGTCATCAAGGTCTGACGAACGAGCCATTACCGTTGAGACAAAAGCGGCTCCGTCAACATCTAAAAGACCGCCGCCCGGAACTAGAACGTTGCTCTGACAGTCTGCAGAGACAAACAGCACGGCATGAACCTTGGCCTTGTCTCCAAGAGCAGTGCCGCAGCCATAGAACATATTGCCCATTGAATCAAGAATGCACTGTTTAGCCGAGTCAATAGTTACAGTGGGAAGATCTTCATAACGCAGATCCACGATAAAATGAGCCAGCTGCCGGACAAGACCTGTCATGCCACCGCGCCTCCAGCTGTCAGATCCTTTTTATTCGAGACACGCGCAAGCAAGAACCCCGATGCCATCATAACCACGCCAATGAGGTCAGAAAGATCACTAGGCGCCAGCATAACAAAGGCGGCAACACACATCAGCGCACGTGGCTGGAATTTTTTTGAGGGAATGCCGAACATAGCGGCGCTTAACCCCATAAGGGCTACTATAGCGACGACCGTCGTCTGAACAATCTCCCAAGCTGTTCCCTGAAGCAAAATTGAAGGGCGGAGAACAAACATATAAGGCAGAATAAACCCAGCCAGGCCAATCTTCACAGCGCGCCAGCCAGTCCGGTTGGCATCAGCATTTGCCAATCCGGCTCCAGCATAAGAAGCCAGCGCAACGGGGGGCGTAATAGCCGCAATCACTCCGAAGAAAAACACAAACATGTGGGCGCTCAAAGGAGAAACCCCAAGTTCCATCAGAGCTGGTGCCGCCAGGACGCTCAAAATAATGTACACACCCGAGGTGGGCAATCCCATGCCAAGAATGACGCCGGCAACCATGGTAAGAACAAGCAGAATATACAGGTTGCCAGATGAAAGAGCCACAAGCAGTGATGACATTTTTAGGCCAAGCCCCGTCAGGCTCAACATGCCGATGACGATACCTGCGGTCGAACAGGCAAGAGCGACGCTGCATATTTCCCGCGACGCTTCGCCAAAGGCCAAGCAGATTTCTTTAAGTCTCATCTTATTTTCCTTGGTCAGCAGACTGACCATCCAGGTAAGACCAATTGACCAGAGGGCAGACTTGTTGGACGACCATTGAAAAATGCAAAGCAATAGGATCAGCAAAATAATAGGGGTAAGAAGGAATCCTTCACGCAAGAGGATCTTTTTGCCGTCAGGCAGTTCTTTAGAGGGGATTCCTTTCAGTTTACCCTTTATGGCCATCAGATCCACCACGAAGAATACCTGGAAGAAATACAGTGTGGCAGGAATGGCGGCAGCCAGAGCTATGGAACGATAGCCCATGGAAATCGTTTCCGCCATGATGAAAGCAGCGGCGCCCATAATGGGAGGCATGATCTGCCCGCCCGTAGAAGCTACAGCACAAATGGCTCCTGAATCTTCCGCCGAATATCCGGCACGTTTCATCAAGGGGATGGTTAAACTTCCTGTAGAAGCGACGTTTGCAACGGCAGAACCGTTAATCATGCCAAAGAGAGCTGAAGCAATTACCGAAACTTTAGCGGCCCCACCGCGAAAACAACCGAACATAGAATAGGAAAGGTCAATAAAAGCCTTTCCCGCGCCGCTGTACGTCAAGAAAGCTCCGAAAATGATGAACATGATCACTGTCTGAGCGGAGACACCCGTAGGCGTACCGTAAATACCGTCCTGCGACAGAAATAAATAAGACGCAATGCGTCGAACAGAATAGCCCTTGCAGGCCGCAATGTCAGGAAGCATGTTGCCGAACTTTGCATAAAGGACCGCTGCTACGGCAATAGCAGGCATGATCCAGCCTATGAGGCGGCGAGTTATCTCCAAAACTGAAATAACCATGCAGACGCCGATAATAACGTCAAACTTAGTTGCGCGGCTGATATGCATGTAAATCTGCTCGTCAATGCTGTACAGATAAGTCGAACCTATCACGGCTGAAGCCAAAATAAACAAGTTGGACAATATCTCCCAGCTCAATGAGAGATTGGTAAATTTATAGGCGTCATTTTTTAGTTTCTTGTTGAAAACGTTGAACATAGTAATCAAGAGAACCATGCCTACATGGAATACGCGTTGACGCATAACCGTGACCGTACCAATCAACGAGGCATACAGGTGATAAACGCAAAGTACGACGCCAAGGATAAGCAAAACATATTTCAAAAACGTGGAAAAGCGTTCTCTCGTTATATTCATGAAATCAGTGCCATCCTTTCTGAATCATGTTGGTACAGAAAAACACCTCTAACTTTTTCGTTATTTTGCTTTAGCTTCATCAATATATTTTTGAGCACCAGGATGGACGGGAATCATAATTCCCTGAAGAGCTGTGGCCAAACTGTATTTGCCAGCTTCAGGAGTAATCAAACGGAGCTTGTCCGTGTTTTCAAAGATAGCCTTTGCTGCACGATAAATGGCATCATCATCCATTGCCGCGTAGGTGAAAAGCCAAACGGGAATAGCAAGACTCTGCGCATCTTCTTTTTGCCCGTTGTAGGTATTTGCGGGCATGGTCGAAGGAACCCATGTGCCATGGGCAGCCATAGCAGCTTTACGTTCTTCGTCAGTCAGAGAAATAACACGGATATTTTTTGTAAAAGCCAAGTTAGAGAAAGCTGAGCCAGGAAAGGCAATAGTAACGATAACAGCATCCACATTGCCGTCGCTCAACGCATCAGCAGCCTGATCATGTGCAAGGTACTGTCCCTTGTAATCCTTTCCCTTGATGTATCCATGAGTGCTTTCAAGAAGATCTGAAGCGAAGTAAGGAGCTCCGGCAGGGCCGAGGCTCACCTTTTTTCCCTTTAGATCGGCAAGGGTTTTAATATCGGAATCAGCAAGAACAAAAATCTGGAAAGTATTGGCTGAACCAGCAGCGATAACACGAAGATTGTCGGCAGGCATTCCTTCATAATCGCGTTTGCCCATGTAAGCAGAAACGATATCGTCTGCCATACCCATACCAATACTGCTCTCCTCTGAGCTGATAAGAGAGATATTTTCGCTGGTTCCACCCGTAGCTTCAGAACTGCAAATCAGATTGGGATCAACTCTCTGCATCACCTGAGACAGCGCCGTACCAACCATGTAGTATGTGCCGCCAGAAGAACCAGATGCAATAGAAAGTTTGTATTTTTTATTGTAATCCACATCTGCCGCAAAACTGACACCGTTTAGAGCCATCAACGCGGTGATGCCCCCAATTATTGCCTTGAAATACTTTCGAGTCATTTTCATTCTCCTTTTTATGCAAAATTTTATTTCAAATTTACACTTTGCCTCTAATGCATTTAGAATTCAACCCTACATTGTTGCCATATTAATTATCCTGATCATACATAATAAAAGTTCTTATTCGTTTTACCTGCTACTTCTCCAACTTCCAATCTGCCGTCCAAATAACCACCGTACTGCCATAAAACTCTGTTCGGTCATAAAGCGGGGAACGACATCAGCTCAAAACCGACTTTCAAACAGAACAACTGTTACCAACAACACCATTATAGGAACTAAAAAATTAAAGGCACTAAAATTTAGGTTTCTACTGCCTTCTCACCTCCTTTTCAAACTCAAACATTTCATTTAATTAGTTTTAGCAAAAATATGTGCAAAAGTTTGAGTTTACATTACAACACATTTGACCGCCCACACAAAACGAATAAGTACGGATCGCCTTATGATCATAACAGTACATACGTTTTTATGTGAGATGGTTATTGTTTCTCGGAAATTTTTAACTTCAACATGGGCGGAGGCCTACACAGTCAAATTTTCTTTGTTGATGCTCAAACATTATCACAATTCTTAGCAAGTTGAAAGCACAAAATTTTTATATACATGCAAAAACAAGTTGCACATAGGCCTCAATACAAACACAATTCATAACAAGAAACGTATTTTTGTGTTTTAACGCATCAAAAAAACACAAAAAAGCAGCACATGCTTCAAATCTTTAAAAAGCGTGTGCCGCTGTGACATTTTTCTTAGAAAAGCATATCATTAAATCAAATCAATAGACTATTTTTTCATGTTATGAAATATTTTCAAATATGTTACTCTTCCCTGCACAGTTTATTTTTTACTCCTTTTTTCAGCACACATCTTCGCCTGCAACCCAGACCTTCCAATACCGCCATTCGAGCCAAATCGCTAGGTACGCCAAGCGCAAAGATTAAGCAAGGATAAAGTCCAAGCTAGAACGATCAGGAATTAATGCAGGAAAGCAGCAATACTCCTACAACGGCTTCAATCGAGGGCCAGGCCGTCACTAAAAACACCTGATCTTATGGATCAACAGAATCCCTGGACGTCAGAAGCAAATTAAAAGGAACGATAAAAGCCAACAACGCCTGTTTGACGCTCGTAAAAGTTGAATTCAGAACAGCCCAGAAGTTTGCTAGTTTGGGAGTCTCGGTTTCAAGAGAGCATAATATTGGCGCTGCATGTTTATTTTATGCAACTTGATATAACAGACTAAATTAATACTATTTTCAAAGAACAAAAACTACTATAAGCGCTTAATGGCCCCTCAAAGTGATTCCTACATAAATTGAGGGTAGATCTCATCTGTTCGCTACACTGACAATCTGACGCCAGATCCTTGCGTATGCGGGGATGAACCGTATTACCTTCGCGGCGGCCTCGTCCACGGGTACAGATCCCTGCGTATGCGGGGATGAACCCTTGAGGGGTGGACGGCTCTGCAGCCCTGTGACTAGATCCCCGCGTAAGCGGAGATGAACCCTGTAGGCGTTAACCAGCATTACCTACATAACGACACTCCCCCACGTAAGGAGGAAAGGTATAATGGCCGAAGAATTAAGGGTTTTGCCCATTGGGCTTCAGAATTTTGCAAGCCTGCGTAAAGATAATCTGCTTTATGTTGATAAAACAGGCCAGCTTTCGAAGTTGGTTGATAACGTGAGGCGCTGCTTTCTATCCCGCCCGCGGCGCTTCGGTAAATCGCTGACGCTGTCCACGCTAGACGCCATGTTCTCGGGCCGCGTCGACCTCTTTAAAGGGCTGGCCGCCGAGGAGTGGGTGCAGCGCCAGGCCTCCTGCCCCACGCCGGTGCTGCGAATCGACATGAGCAGCATGGATAACAATTCGCAGGAGTCTTTACGGCTCTCCATTGAAGATACTTTAAATTTCTGCGCCGACGAACGGGGACTGTCGCTTCGCGGGCGGACCCTGAGCAGCCGTTTCCAGGAACTCATTAACGCTCTTTACAAGAACTCAGGTCCCGTGGCGGTACTGATTGACGAGTACGACAAGCCAATCCTGGACAACATCGGCAATCCCGCAAAAGCTGAGGAAATGCGCGAAGTCCTCAAGTCTTTCTACACGGTGCTCAAGTCATGCGACGAATATCTGCGCTTTTTGATGCTCACGGGCATCTCGAAGTTCAGCAAGCTGAGCGTCTTCTCCGCCATGAACAACCTGCGGGACATCTCCATGAACCCTCAGTGGGGAACTCTTTTGGGCTACACTCAGGAGGAGCTGGAATCCGATTTCGCCGGCTGGATCGACCAGACGGCCCACAGGCTGAACCGCGGCCGATCGGATATCCTGGCTCAAATGAAGGACTTCTACGACGGTTTTTGTTTCGACGGCGTGCACCGCCTCTACAATCCCTTCTCGGTGCTGAACTGCCTGGCCGACGCCAGCTTCGGCGAATACTGGTACGGGTCGGGATCGCCCTCGTTCATCGTCGGCTATATGCGCCGGCATGAAATTCTGGTTCCCGAGGAGTACCGCCACATCCAGGTGGACGTTAATTTCGCCGACGCCCAGGAGATCGAGCACGCCAAACCCGAGAGCTTCCTCTACCAGGCAGACTATCTGACCATCGAAAACCGAGTGGAAGACATGCTGACATTGGACTACCCCAACAAGGAAGTGCTCAACGCCATCTCGAAGACCTACCTGTCGAACATCTACAACGTCGAAGGCTATACGCCTCTGGGAGCCAAACTCTGGAACGCCCTGCGCGACGGCGACGTCGGCGAGGCCGTCAGGCTCTTCAACATCGGCCTGGACAGCTTTCCGGGCATGATCTACGGCAAGGCCAAGCCCAGCGAAGCGCTGTACAACGCGCTCTTCCTGATGCTCCTGCGCGGCGCGGGAGCCACCTGCGGCGGCGAAATGCCCAAGAACCAGGGACGCGCGGACGCCGTGGCGCTCTTTCCCCATCGCGCCCTGATCTTCGAGTTCAAGCTGGCCCATAAAGAAAGCGAATACGACCGCCTTCTGGAAGAGGGCAAACTCCAGATCGCAAAAAAACGCTACGCCGCTCCTTTCGCCGAGTCGGACCGAGAGGTCACCGCCGCGGCCATCGTGGTCGACGCCCAAAAGCATCAAGTTGTCCGCTGGGGCGCCTAGCTTCGCGGCGGCACAAAGGCCTGCGGCCATAAACCTGAGCTCATAAAGAGAACCTTCCGTGGAAAAACCTACCCGACACGCCCTAGGTGAAAGAACATTGCCTAAAGGGCGCGGAAAAAGCACAATGTTCCACGTGGAACATCCCCCTCCAGGGGAAAATATTTCACAAAAAAATTCGCAGCCGGAAAAGGGAGGAGATCCCTTAAAGCTTCGATTCCATTCTCAAGGGCTTTCGGCCCTTTCAGCGCGCGGCGCTCTTACTTAGCCTTTTCCGCGCGTTTCTTCGTCAGCAGCCACAGCCCGATCAACACGGCCAGTCCGGCCAGGTCGCTGACTGTGCCGGGATAGAGCAGGCCCAGCGCCCCCGCCAGGGCGATCAGGCGCTCGTACCAGCGCAGAGGGGCCATCATATAGTTCTCGGTGGCGCAGGAAAGCAGGAACACGCCCACAATAGCCGAGATCATGGCCTGAATCGTCACGAACCAGCTGGTCACGTTGGTCAGCAGGATCTCCGGCGCCAGGACGAAGATGAAGGGCACGATGAAGCCCGACAGCGCCAGCTTGACGCTCGTGAAGGCTGTCCTGTTGGGATCGGCGTTGGCAAGCCCCGCCGCCGTGTAGGCTCCCACGCAGACTGGCGGCGTCACCGACGACAGCACGGCGTAGAAGAACACGAACATGTGCGCGTCCAGGGGTTTCACTCCCAGCAGCACCATAGCGGGTGCCGCTACGGCGCTGGCCATGACATAGCTGGCCGTGGTGGGCATTCCCATGCCGAGGAGGGTGGCGATGATCAGCGTGACCACCAGCGTGGCCACCAGGTGCCCCGCCGTCAGCGCGAGCACCGCGTCGCCCACGCGAAGCGCCACGCCCGTGGCGCCCATCATGCCGATCACGTTGCCCACGATGATGCAGGCCATAGCTACCGACAGGGCTCCCAGCGAGCCGTCTTTCAGCGTGTTAACCAGGCTCTTGACGTCTAACCGGTCGGATTTCTTGACAAAGCTCAGAAGCACGCAGCAGGCGATACCCCAGCAGCCTGAATAGAGCGGGTTGTAGCCTTTTACCAGGAAGTAGACGATGACGAAGAGGGGGATCGATTTATAGCCGCTGGAAAGCAGGACTTTTTTCAGCTGCGGCAGCGTCTCCTTGGGCAATCCCTTCAGCCCGAGCCGGGAGGCCTCGAGGCTCAGGGAGCACCAGATGCCCCAGAAGTACAGGAAGGCCGGCACGATGGCGCAGACCAGCACGCGGGTGTAGGGGATGTTCAGCGTGTCGGCGATGATGAAGGCCGCCGCGCCCATGACGGGGGGCATGATCTGGCCGCCCGTGGATGCCGCCGCTTCTACGGCGCCGGCAAAATGGGGCTGATAGCCGATGCTCTTCATGAGCGGGATGGTGAAAGCGCCCGTGGTGGCTACGTTGGCCGACGTGCTGCCGCTGATGGTGCCCATGAGGGCGCTGGACAGGACGGCGATCTTGGCGGGGCCGCCCTTCAGGTGTCCCGTCAGGGCCATGGAGAAGTCGTTGAAGAACTCCGAGGTCTTGGTGGAGGTCAGGAACGCGCCGAAAAGCACGAACAAGTAGATATAGGTGGCCGAAACGCCCGTGACCAGCCCGAAGAGGCCGTCGGTGGTCAGGTAGAGCTCCTCGATGATGCGGGGCACTGAAAGGCCGAAGTGCTGGATCGGCCCGGGCATGGAGCGTCCAAAGTAGGCAAAGAGCAGGAACAGGAAGCAGAAGATAGGCAGGGGCCAGCCGAGGACGCGGCGGCCGGCGATAAACACCAGGGCCGTGAAGATGCCGCCGAGGATCAGCTCGTAGTCGTAGACCTCGCCGGCGCGGGTGGCGATGTCCTCATAGCCGAAGAACACATAGAGGGCGCAGCCCGCCGCGATGAGGGCAAACATCCAGTCCAGCAGCGGCACCCGGTCCCGGGGAGAGTTTTTCGTCGCGGGATAGAGCAAAAAGATCATGGGAAGCACGAAAGCCACGTGAAAACTCCGCTGCTGCATCGTGGGCAGCACGCCGAAGAAGGCCGTGTAAAGCTGGAAAACAGCCAAAGCCACGGCCAAAACCGTGATGAGCATCCCCACGTTCCCGGTCAGCGCGCGGCGCTTGCCCTGTTTTTTCGGAGCCGGGGAAGCGGCCGCCGCGGCCACGTCTGATGCCGATAGTCTCTCTGTCATACAAAGAACCTCCTCAATTTGTCTTGAACGCGGATATCGCTAAAAAGAAAAGGGAGTCTTGAAGACTCCCTCCCGATCGTTTTTACAAAAGGATCTTCTACTTGACCAGGCCGACTTCTTTGTAGTACTTCAGGGCGCCGGGGTGGACCTCCATGGAGCAGCCGTCCAGCGCGTGCTCCAGGCTGAAATCGGCGAAGTAGTTCGGAAGGCGTTCCTT
>SFDM01000026.1 GCA_004558205.1 Pyramidobacter piscolens | reverse complement strand
GCAACCGGAGGCGTACTTGACGTACTCCGAGGATTGCCTCGGGGAGAGTTCCGAGCAGCTGGGACGTTTAGCGAGTGACGCCGTCACGCCGGTAAACGGTTATTTATGCCCGTTTACGAAAAACTCGGGTGATGAGGGCGCTCAGACGGTCTTTGAGGTCGTCCAGGATCAGGTAGACCACGGGGATGACCAGCAGCGTCAGCAGCGTGGACGTGAAGAGGCCGCCGAAGATGGCCACCGACATGGGCTGGCGTGACTCGGAGCCTTCGCTGAGCTTCAGCGCCGCGGGGATAGCGCCGATCAGCGTGGACAGCGCCGTGATAAGGATGGCGCGCAGGCGGGCCGGGCCGGCGCTGATCACCGCTTCCACCTTGTCCATGCCCCGTTCGCGGTTCTGGTTGATGAAGTCCACCAGGATGATGCCGTTGTTGACCACGATGCCCACCAGCAGGATCAGCCCCATATAGCTCATCATGTCCAGTTTGCAGCCCGTCAGATAGAGCAGCCCAAAAGCGCCGGGCGTCAGCAGCGGCAGCGTGAACATGACCGTGAAGGGATGCAGGAAGGACTCGAACTGGATCGCCATGATCATGTAGACCAGCGAAACCGCCACGATCAGCGCCGTCAGAAGGCGCCCCATGTCCTCCTGCACGGTCTTGGTCTGCCCCGAGGGCTGCAGCGAAATCCCTTCGGGGATGTACTTGGCGCCGATCTGCTGGATCAGGGCCACAGCCTCGCCCGTGGAGAAGTCCTTGGTCACGTTAGCTTCAATGGAAAGCGACGTCTGGCGGCCGTAGCGCTTGACCACGCTGGGCGAAAGCACCTGTTTCACCTTCAGAAGCCCGGGCACCTGGACGATATCGCCGGCCCCGTTTTTCACCGACACCAGGTGAAGGTCTTCCACGCTGCTGCGCTGGTCGGCCCGTGACATCAGACGGATGTCGTAGCGGTAGCCGCCTTCCTTGAAAACGCCGGCCTTGACGCCGCCGAAGTAGGCCTGGATTTCCGTGGTCAGCGAGCGGATATCCACATCCATCTCGTCGGTCATGCCGCGGTCAAGCTCCACGTTGATCTGGGGCTTGTCCAGGCGCACGTCGGTCTCCACGTCGGTCACCTTGCCAGTGGCTTTCAAATCGGCCAGGATCTTGCCGGATATCTCCAGAAGCTGTTCGGTGGTGCCGCCGGAAAGCACCATCTGAAGGTCCTTGCTGCCGAAGCTGGAAAAGTTCATCGTCACGTCGCGGAAGCCGGACAGCTGGGTCCGCACGTCGTCCATCACGCTGTCCAGCGGGGCGCGGTCCGACTGGGGAAAGAGAGTCACGTAAACGGTGCCCTTATTGGGCTCGTCGCCACTGCCCGACCCCACGTTGACGTAGGTGTAGTCCACAGCGGGGTGGCGGCGGATGATCTCGGTCATGTTTTGAAGCACGTGCCCCGTCTCCTGCACCTCCGTGCCCGACTGAAGCTCGCAGGAAATCTTGAAGGAACCCTGGTCGTCGTTGGCCATGAAGGACGTGCCCACCATGCTCACCAACACCGCGCCGCCGGCGAACAGGCCCACGGCGACGGCCATGGTGACGGCGCGGCGGCGCACCGCCGCGGTAAGGACGCGGCGATAGGCCCCCTCAAGGGATGTCAGGATGCCGTCGCAGACGCGGGCCGCCCGCCCCGGTTCGGTGATCTTCAAAAGCCGGGAACAGAGGTAGGGCGTCAGCGTCAGAGAAAGCACCAGCGAGAGGCCGATGGTCAGCACGATGGTGACGCCGAAGTCGAACATGAATTTGCCGATGATGCCGCCCATGAAGGTCACGGGCGAGAACACGGCCATGGTGGTCAGGGCACCGCCGATGACGGAAAAGCTCACTTCCTTGGCTCCCTCCGACGCCGCCTGCAGAGGCGTCTCGCCGGCGGTCATGTGCCTGTGGATGTTCTCCAGCACCACCGTGGTGGCGTCCACCACCATGCCCACAGCCAGCGAGATGCCCATCATGGACATGGTGTTGATAGTCACACCCAGGGCTTTCATCAGGATGAAGCTGCCGATCAGACACACGGGCATGGTGACCACCGTCACGAAGGTAGCTCGGAAGGTCTGCAGGAAGAACAGCATCAGCACAGAACAGAGCGCCACGGCGTTGATCACGTCGCTGCTCACGCCCGACATGGAACGCTTCACGAACTGGGACTTGTCGTAAATCACCTGCAGGCTCATGTCCCCCGGCAGCAGCTTGGAGATCTCGCCAAAACGCTCCGTCACGTCGCTGCACAGCTTTACCTCGTTGTAGCCGCGCTGTTTCTTGACGGAGATCATGATGGTCTCGCTGCCGTTGAAGTAGGCCTGGTTCTCTTCCTCCTCAAAGCCGTCCTCCACGTCGGCCACATCGCCCAGGCGGATCACCACGCCGTCGCGGTTCGTAACGGGCAGGCTTTTCAGCTGATCCACCGAGACGTATTCCCCCTGAAGCCGCAGGTCCATCTTGAAGCGGTCGATGTTCAGGCTGCCGGCAGGCAGCTCCACGTGCTTGTTTTTGATGGCGTTGGACAGGTCCTCCACCACCAGCCCGCGGGAGCGCAGCCGCACGGGGTCGATCCACAGCCGGATTTCGCGGTCGCGCAGCCCCGCCAGGTCCACGGTGCCCACGCCGTTGACGGACTGGAGCTTCACCTTGGCCACCTTGTCGGCAAAGTAGACCTTGTCCTTGTAGCTGGCCGCACCGTTCAGGACGGCGATGACCATGGCCGAATCGCCCACGTCGAACTTAGAGATGATGGGCGTATCGGCCTCGTCGGGCAGGTCGGCCTGGGCCACGTTGACTTTGTCGCGCACGTCGGCGGCCGCGGCGTCGATGTCGCGGCCCAGGCTGAACTCGATGGTGGTTACGGCCGTGCCCTGATAGCTGGACGACGAAAGGCTCTCGATGCCCGAGATGGTGTTCAGCTGCTCCTCAAGCACGTCGGTCACGTCGTTGTCCATGACCTCGGCGCTGGCGCCCGTCATGGTGGTGGTCACCATGACCACAGGCAAATCCACGTCAGGACGCTGCTGCATGCCCATGTTGCCGTAGGACATGAGCCCGAAATAAACCAACGCGATCGTGCAGATCAACACCGTCACGGGACGGCGCAAAGCGATATCGATAATTTTCATGGGTACTCCTTGCTTTTATAAAAATATGAAAAACAAACAGGGGTCCTTTCTGGACCCGAGAGAAAAAAATGTTCCACGTGGAACATTCGCGGCGTTCTGCGGCCTAGGGCTGGACGCAGAACGCCGCGGCGAAGGTCCTGAGCACGGCGTCCATCACCGCGGGATCGTCCATGCTGAGGCCATCCCGCTCACGCGCGGCCACTTGGCGGTCCAGCCCGCTGAGCATGGCCAGAAGAATCTGCGCCGCTACCTTCGGATCCTCCCGGCGGAAAACGCCGATGTCGATGCCGTGGCGCATGAACTCCGTCAGTGCGTTCTGAAGCCACGGTGACGGCCCCATTTGACGCGCCAGTTCGCGGTCCTTCTCACGGGGGCTGCGGGACATTTCCTCCCAGACAATCAGCATAAAGCGAAATTCCTTCATGTTCGACAGCGCCTCTCTGACCAACCTCTCTAAAATCTCCCTCGACGGCTCGCCCGCCTCGAGCACCGCCTTGTGTTTCTCTTCAAGCAGGCCGGAGAGGCGCTCGTTGATGAAGAGCATCACCGCTCCCTTGTCCCTGAAATAGTTGTAGAGCGTCCCCTTGGACACGCCCATTTTCAAGGCCAGCCCGTCCATGGTGAACCCCCGCCACCCCAACTCGCTCAGAAACTCGCGCGCCTTTTCAAAAACACCGTCCCGCATGGCCCTGTCGATCAGGTCCTTTCTCTGTGCCGTCAGTTTGGGCACCTTCCATTCCCCCTTTCAGACCCGTTCACACAAAATGACTTGTAGATTTGCAAAATAACTTTATAGTCATTTTGCAACGAGCGTCATTATACTCTCTCATTTTCCTTTTGTCATCAGGCAAAAAAAAGAACGGCCCCCGATTTTGGCCGGGAGCCGCTCTTAACTTTCGCGCTGGAGAATCGTCTTTACTTAATTACTTGAACCACTTGGCGCGGAGAGCCTCAAGCTCGCCGCTCTTGTCCATGGCCGTGACGACGTCGTTCACAGCCTTCGCGAAGGCTTCGTCTTCCTTGGGCATGGCCAGGGCCTTGTCGGCGCCGGTGATCTGCTTGTTGAAGGCCACCACGACCTTGCCGCTGAAATCCTTGGCGGCGACGAACTTCTTCGCCACGGGGATATCCATCAGCGTGGCGGCGGCGCGGCCCAGGACCACTTCGCGGACGCAGTCGTCAAACTTCTGGAAGGTCTTGACTTCCACGTTGCCCAGGCTGCGGGCGAAAGTCTCCTGCACGGTGCCGATCTGGACGGCCACGATTTTGCCGGCGATGTCAGCCACGTCCTTCGGCGGATTTTCGGCCTTGGTCACAAAGGCGCTGAAGGAAATCTCGTAGGGGGCCGAGAAGGTGACTCGCTTGGCGCGCTCTTCGGTGGCCGACATGCCGGCGGCCACGATATCGATCTTTCCGGCCATCAGCGAGGGGATCAGGGAATCGAAGGGCATGTCGATCCATTCCAGTTTCTTGCCGAGACGCTGGGCGATGATCTCCATGAACTCGATGTCGAAGCCCTCGAGCTCTCCCTTGGCGTTGCGGGATTCATAGGGCGGATAGGTGCTCTCCGTGGCGGCGACGATGGTGTCCTTCTCCATGGCCGATTTGGCGGCAAAGGCGGCGGGCGCAAGGCACAGCGCGATTAATACAACGGCGGTGATACGCTTGAACATAATGATAACCTCCTGTTTTTTCTGTAATATCACGGCATAGGCCGTTCTTCTAGTGTATAATAGAAGGAACTAGTTTATCTGTCAAGAGGTAATTGAAGTTTAGTTTATTCGAGTTGAGGAGCTTAACGGAAATGTTGACCGAACTGGAATTCGCGCAGAGGGCCGCCGATCTCGGCGGCCAGGTTTACATCGTGGGCGGCTGGGTGAGGGACTTCTTTATCGGCCGGGCCGCCTATGACAAGGACTATGTGATCTGCGGGCTGTCTCTCGAGGCGTTTCTGGGCCACTTCGAGGCGCAGGCTGTGGGGCGTCAGTTCCCCGTCTTTCTTATGAAGATCGAAGGCCGCATCTGCGAGGTGGCCTTCGCCCGTACCGAGAGAAAAAAAGGGCGCGGCTACCTGGGGTTCGAGGCCCGCTTCGACAGCTCCACTACGATCGAGGAGGACCTGTACCGCCGCGACACGCGCATGAACAGCATGGCTTTCAGGCTGCCCGGCATGGAGCTGGTCGACCCTTTCGGCGGGCGGCACGACATCGCCGGCGGCCTGATCAGGGCCACGTCGGAACACTTCGGGGACGACCCCGTCAGAGCCCTGCGGGCGGCGCGGCAGGCGGCGCAGCTGGACTTCAAGATTGACCCGCCTACCATGGAGCTCATGGCCCAGTGCCGCGGCGAGCTGGCCGAGGAACCGTCCGAAAGGATTCTGGCCGAAGCGGCGAAGGCTCTCGAGTCGCCCATGCCCGCGCGCTTTTTCGAGGTCCTCCGGGACGCCTCAATCCTGGACGCCGCCTTTCCCGAGCTGGCGGCTCTGGTCGGCGTGGAGCAGCCTCTGGAGTATCACCACGGCCTGGACGCCTTCGACCACACCATGGAAGTGCTGGCCCAGACGGCCCTTCAGACCCGCCGGCCGGAAACCCGGTTCGCCGCGCTGGTTCACGACCTGGGCAAGGGGGCCACGCCGCGGGAGGAATGGCCCCACCACTATGAGCACGCCGCGCTGGGGCTGCAGGTGCTGGAGGCGATGAACCGGCGGATGACGCTGCCGCGCCCCTGGATGAAGCTGGCGCGTTTCGTCGTGGCCGAACACATGCGAATCCCCAAGCTGAAACGGGCCGGCGCCGTGGTGAAACTGATCCAGGAGATCGCGCGGAAGGCGCTGCCGCCCTCGGAAATCGCCGCGGTGATCAGGGCCGACAGCGGGAAGGCCCCGGACTTTCTGGAACGCTTTGACTTCTATCAAAACGCGCTGGCAAGGGCACGGAAGCGCCTGAAAATCCCCGAGGCACTGCCGGAACAGGAGCGCGCCGCCTGGCTCACGATGCGCCTCGCCGAA
The DNA here is from genome assembly GCA_004558205.1 of Pyramidobacter piscolens. Taxonomy (GTDB): domain Bacteria; phylum Synergistota; class Synergistia; order Synergistales; family Dethiosulfovibrionaceae; genus Pyramidobacter; species Pyramidobacter piscolens_A. The sequence continues at coordinate 49,148 of SFDM01000026.1, read as the reverse complement.
GAATACAGCCGCCTGGCGCGCCGCTGACGCGGGGAACCGTTCATACTCATTAGTGAATAAACAGCTAAACTACCGTCCGGGGCCGCTCAGCCGCTAAAGACTATCCCGGCCTATTCGGCCTGCCTATACCCGCTTGGCGGATCCCCCCGGGCCGTCCCCTCAGCGCCCATTTTGCGTTTTTGCGACAGGTGAAAAGATTGAAGCGCGGAAAACGCCCTGAGCCCTCTATGGTCAAAAAGCGCGTCGAAAGGTCAAGAAAAGAAGTAAATATGTGCGCTTCTTCTGGCCTTTTAGGGGGTTTACTTTCTGAAAAAAAGAGTATAATTTCCTATGTCAGATGGAGCTTGGCTCCACCATAAAATGAAACAATCTTTTAAGGAGAGATCTTTTATGCCTGACAAAAACAAGAAACAGCATCATAAACACGAAACTGAAGAAGCCGCAATGACTCCCGCAACCGAAGCCGCTCCCGCTGAAGCCGAGACCAAAGCTCCGGAGCATGAGCACGAGAAGAAACACGGGAAAAAGTAAATAGACTTGGACTTCTGAGAGGATCCGCGCAAAGCGGATCCTCTTCTTTTTAGGGCGGCCGTTTTTCGCCCTCACCGGCTGCCCTTCAGGGGAAAGAGCCGGTCGGCCATTCGGCGGACCTCGCCGAGCACCTCGAAGAGTTCCCTCAGCGCCAGCAGTGCGTCGTGAAAGTCCAGAAGGGCCTGCACCCGGCTGAGGCGGCTCTCCGAAAGGAGGCTCCCGGGAAGTTCCGAGAGCGAGAGTTCCAGATCCTCCTCGTCGGCGCCGGTATAAGCGGGACCCAGGAGCTGGCGCTTGGCAGACCAGTCCAGGCGGTCGGCCAGGCTGCGGCAAAGGGAGCCCAGAAAGGCGCGGCTCTCCTCCAGCCCCGCCAGAGGCGACGATCCCGTAGTGCAGAGCTGGCGCAGCGCCCGCGCGGAGCGCAGGGCGATCAGCGACAGCTTTCCCCTGTTTTCCACGTCCAGGGGGTCCCTGAGGTCCCATACCCGGACCGCGTCCTCCCCCTGCTCCTCCAGTACGCCGGCCTGGTGGGCCGTCTGAAGCAGCCCCGAACGGTCGCCGGCGTCGAGAGCCGCCGCGGCCGATTCCATGACTCGGCTGAGCGCCGTATGGAATTCGAGGAAATCTTTCTGAATCCTGGAACAATTTTCCCGTTCTAAAAGATCGGAACGAATCACTCTTTTTTCACCACCGTTTCCGGGTATAATAGGCGTAGTTTTTACATCGCGTTTTTTGTGCCCGCTCTCCTCAAAGAGAACTTACCGTTAATTATATGCGAAAAGAAAGGAGAAAACATCTTCAAATGAAAAAGATCATCTGCATCGCCGCCAAGCTGAAAAAAGACCTGGACGGCCTTCTTGAAAAACGTTTTCCCGACTGCGAAATCCGCTGGCTTGAGGACCTCTCCGCCCAAGAGCGGAAGGAAGCCCTGAACGGCGCGGACTGCCTGCTGGCCGCCACGATGACGGCCGAACTTTCCGAGGACGAGAAGAAAAACCTCGGCAAAATCGGCATGGTCCAGACCCTGTCCGCCGGCATCGATCAGGCCGATTTCAGCCTGCTGCCCCGGGACATCAAGCTGTACAGCAACGTGGGCGGCTGGAGCACCTCCATCGCCGAACACGCCCTGGCGATGACGCTGTGCTGCACGCGCCGCCTGATCCCCCAGACGAACGCCCTCGCCGAGGGACGTTTCACCTACCGGGGGTTTAAGCAGAAGCTGCTAAGAGACTGCCGCGTCCTCATTCTGGGCTGGGGCGGCATCGGCAAGGCAACCGCCTTGCTGTACAAGCCCTTCGGCTGCTCGCTGAGCGCCCTGGGACGCACTGCGCCCCAGGATCCCCTGCTCGACGCCGCCTACGGCTTTTCCGACTTGGACAAGGCGCTGGCCGAGGCCGACGTGATCCTCCTCGCGCTGGCCCACAACGACCAGACCCACCATATCGTCAACGCCCGCACGCTCTCGCTCATGAAGGACGACGCCATCCTGGTCAACGTGGCGCGCGCCGGCCTGATCGAGCACGACGCCCTGGAAGCCCACCTGCGCTCGCACCCCTTCTTCTACGCCGCCATCGACCCCTGGTGGCAGGAACGCTCCCATTACCCCGCCGGCGGCGACCCAATCGCCCAGCTTCCCAACGTGGTGGGCACGTCGCACAACTCCAACGAGAGCTCCACGTCCATGATGGAAGCTCTGGAAAACGCCCTGAAAAACATCGAAAACTACCTGGCCGGCGCTCCGGTCAAGGGGCGTGTCGACGTGAGCGAGTACCAGCGCATCGCCCACGAGAACTGCGACTTTCAGGGGACCCGCGAATGAGAATCGCCACCTTCAACGTGAACTCGCTGCGCAGCCGCCTGCCCGTCTTGGAACGCTGGCTGCCCGGCGCCGGAGTGGACGTGCTGGCCCTGCAGGAGACCAAGGTGCAGGACGCTGAATTCCCCGCCGACGACGTGGAACGCCTGGGCTATTCCGCCGCCTGGCGCGGTGAAAAGTCCTACAACGGCGTGGCCATCCTGTCGAAGAAAGCGCCCGACGAGGTGATCCACGGCTTCAGCGACGGGCAGGAGCCCCTGTGGGACACGCGGCTGATCGCCGCCCGCTTCGGCGGCCTTTGGGTGCTGAACAGCTACGTCCCCCAGGGGAAGGAGATCACCCACCCCGACTACGAGGCAAAAAAAGTTTTCTTGAAGCGCGCGGCCACCCTGATCGACGCCATGAAGGGCGAAAAACTCCTCTGGGTGGGCGACCTGAACGTGGCTCCCACGGAACTGGACGTGACCAACCCGAAGAACAAGGCCGACCACGTGTGCTTCGCCAAGGAGCTGCGCGACCTCTTCGCGGCGCTCTGCGCGCCCAGCCTCACCGACCTGCTGAGGGTCTATCACCCCGGCGAGGCGGTCTATTCCTTCTACGACTACCGCGTCAAAAACGCGCTGGAACGCAATATCGGCTGGAGGATCGACCATATGCTGGCCACGCCGCCGCTGGCCGCTCTGTGCCAAAACTGTTGGATCGACAAGGAGCCCCGCGGCTGGGAGAAGCCTTCGGACCACACGCCGATGCTTTCGGATTTTGCATTATAACGAAGAAAGGAACCGATATTCATGAAATGGATGAGCGAACTGTTGATGCCTGTATCGCGCAGCCGTCCTTCAAAGCTGCGCGACGCCGGGCTGATCCGCCTGGCCCAGGGCGGCTACGGGATCTGGAACCCCAACGACGAGCGCCTGATGCTCCTGCCCATGGGAACCGAGATGTGCAAATGGGCGGTCGAAGCCCTGATCGACAGCCTTGAAGCCTGCAAACCTCAGATGATCGACACCTGCGGCTCGCAGCGCGGCGGTCTGGACGTGGCGGTGCGCGCCGTCAAGCGCGCCGGCGACCTGCCTCTCCTGCTCGCCGAGAAAGAAGGCTCGCGCCTGAAACTGCTGGGCCTCACCACCGACGCCGAAGCTGCTTTCGACATGTCCAACGAAGCGCTGCGTTCCATCGGCAGCGGGATCTGCTCCCTAGGGGTCAAGCTGCGCCGCGTGGACCGCATGACGCCCCAGGGGCACGCGGTGGACCTGCTCTGCCTTTCCGGCGAGCCTCTCGGCGGCGAAGAGGGCCTGAGCTGCGGAAGCTGCGGCTGGCTGGCCGCCTACGACAGCCCCTGCCGCCTCGCCGAGCCGCCCGAAAAGGAAGACCCCGAGGAACTGCGCGAGGCAGCTACTCCCAACTGCAAGACCATTGAAGAGCTCTGCGCCTTTTTGAAGATCGAACCGTCGCGCACCGTCAAAACCATGTTCTACGCCGTCGAAGGCGCGGGGCTGGCGGCGGTGATCCTGCGCGGAGACCGGCAGGTGTGCCTTGAAAAGGTGCGCGCCGCCCTGCAGGGCGCGGCCGTCCGCCACGCCGACCCCGCCGAACTGGCGGCCGTCATGGGCGATTCCGCGGGCTATATGGGCCCCGTGGGGCTGCCCGCGTCGGTCAGGCTGATCGCCGATTACAGCGTGGTGGACATGGTCAACGCCGTGGTCGGCGCCAACAAGGCGGGGTATCACAGGACGGGCGCGTGCTGGGGCCGCGACTTCAGCACCCAGGACGTGGCCGACGTGACGCTGCTCCAGGAAAGCGACCGCTGCCCCACCTGCGGCGCGGCGCTCTCTGTATCGCAGCTCCGTCCCGTGGCCAGGTTCATGCCCATAGACCCCGCCTGCGCCGCCGAGAAATCGCTGACCTATTTCAGCGGCCAGAGCAAGCTTCCCGTGGCCGCCTGGAGCGCTTCCATCGACCTGACGGCCCTGCTGGCCGCCGTGATCGAGAAGGCCGACGTCTACCCCGAGGAGATCGCGCCTTTCTGCATCCTGGTGCTCTGGGACGGCGAGGACACGCCGCCGGTGCTCGCGCCGCTGCTCTCCGCCCTGGACGACACCGATCACTCGGTGGTGGTGGACGACCGCCGCACGCCCATCGCTGACCGGCTCCTGGAGGCCGACGTCATGGGCGTGCCCCAGAGAATCTATCTGCGCCGCGACGGCGACGGCTGGATGCTCGACATCAAGGAAGGCGGCCATACCTCCACGATGACGCTGGAACAGTACAAAGCGGCCCTAGAGTAAAGGGAGGCTGCGCCTGCCACGAAAAGGGCCTTTTTCCTTTGGGAAGGCTGTCTTTTTTCCCCGTTTGTGATAGTATGATAGAAGAATTAAGGAGGCGGTTATCATGAAAATGAACCTTACGAAAAAGCGTCTTTTCATTTCCTGCGTGCTGTTGCTTATCGGAGTGCTGCTCCTGCGGCCCTACTTGACCTCCAACCCCCAGCGCGACCTGATGAAGAGCGTCTCTGCCCTGGAGAAGCCCCTGGCTGTGTCGGTGATGAAGACCGTCTTTCTGGGGCAGGCCATCGTCGACAAGGGACGGGATTTTTCCTATTCCGAGGCCGAGAACATGACCGTGTCGGCCTTTGTGGACAGGCTGAGCGCCGACGTGGAAAAGCTGAAAGCTGAACTCCTAGCCATGCCGGAGAACTCCGCGAAGATGACGCCCGCGGCCGAAGCGGCCTATCAGGCGCTGAACAAAGAACTGAAGGAACTGATCCTCTCGTCGTCGGAGGAAGGGAAGTAAGATGCCCAGCGGGCTTACGAAGGACGACGCCGCCCGTCTGGGACGAAAGGTGAGCGAGCTTCTGCGCGGCTATATCGAGGCCCAGAACAGCCTCTTCAAGTTCTCCTTCGCCAAGGCCTTCGGACTGAGGCAGCCTGACCCGGCTTCGGCGGCGGCCGCCGCCGCGGGCCTGAAAGGCGAAGTCGAAGCGCTTCTTGAGGAGGTGCGGGAGGCCAAGCTCGATCCCGCGGAGAAACTGGACTCCTTCTTCATTACGCTGCGTCCCTACCTGCGCAGCGTGATTGACGCCATGACGTTTTTCACGGACTTCTGCGGGCGCATGATCGCGGCTAAAAACGCGAAAAACAAGAAGTACTGGAAGGAAAGCTACAAGAAGGACCTGGAACAGCTCCAGCAGATGGAGCGCGCCTACCTGGAAATAGGCCTTGAACTGAACCGGCGCTGGAAAGAGATCGCCTGAAAAAAGATACCGGTGAAAAATGTTCCACGTGGAACATTTTTCACCGGTATCTTTTTTCAGGCGATCTCTTATACTAAATTCCCATTGACGTGCTTAATACTATTTAGCAATAAGACGGCTAAATTAGAGACCGGGGCCGGCCCAAGGGGTATCCAGTCGCTAAAGACTATCTCGGCCTATTCGGCTTGTGTAACTCGCTTGGTGGATACCCCTCGGGTCGTCCCCTCAGTGCTCATTTTGCGTTTTTATTGCAAAATAGTATAATATCAAATCGAAGAACCACGTCAAAAGATTTCAATCACGGACATGCTGTTGGTACGCCGGGGACCGCCTCGGGGTAAGACGCGGGCCCTTGAAGCGGGCGGCGCCCGCTTTCTCTACTGCTGGGACTGCAGGCGCCTGGTGATCTCGTCGAATTCCTTGCGGACGCCGGCGCTCTCGAAGGACTGGATCTCGGGCAGCTGCATGGCCGACAGGATGTCGAAAAGCTGGATGCCCGAGCGCATGACCGTGCTCATGTCGCTGATGTGCCTCACCGTCGCGTAGGTGTTGAGCGCCACCTCGCGGTCGCGCTTGATGTTGTCTACGCACTTCTGGACGCTCCTCTTCTGGAGCGTCAGCAGCTGGCGGTACTTGGAAGCCGCCGCCACGGTCAGCTCGTTGGACGCCGCGTTGTTCCTGAAAATGCTCTTCTGCGCCGCGGTAAAATCGCTCCGGTTCAGAGCCTGGCGCGCTTCCCTGAGGCTCTGGGAAGCGCCGTCGGCGATGGCGCTCACCTGGGGGATCCAGGTGCTGTCGATCTGCTCGATGAAGCGGTTCTGACAGTCCAGGAGGATGTCGATCAGCGTCACATACATGCCGTAGTACTTGCGCGCCACCGACACGTCGCCCCGGTTCTGCCCCAGCAGCGCTGAAAGCTGTTCCGTCACGCCCTTCACGTTCTCGAAGATCACGGCGTTCTTCAGCAGGTCGTCGCCCACCACCGACGAGAAAAGCACGTCGGCCTGCGCATCGGTCAGTTTCAGCCCCCAGCCGCGCATTTCAGCGACCACCTTGCCGCGGATTTCCTGAAGCTCATTGTCAAGGCGCGCGATGTCCTTCTCCGCCTCGGCGATCTTCCGGTCGCAGTCCGCCACCGTATCGGTCAGAGGGTTGAGGGACTTGGCGGGAGCGCCGATGCGCTTCTCCTTATACTCCTCGATGGTCCTGTAGAGCTTGGGCAGTTTCTCCTTGATCTGCTCCGAACGCTTGACCAGCTTCAGGGCGTCCGACGACAGAAGGATGGACTGGGCCTCGCGCAGAAGCCCAGTGATTTTTTCGTTAGTGCTCTTCTTGTCGGCGCCGAAATAGGCGCTGTCGGGCAGGCTGGGCAGCCTCTCCCTCAGCTCCGAAGCCTTGCCGAGCTTTTCGGAAAGCTTGTCCCACTGGGACGAAAGCTGTTCGGAAAGAGGGGCCGCAGAAAGGGACGCCGCGCCGCCCGAAACGAGCAGTACCGCGCCCAGCAGCGCGCACAGGGAACGTGTTAATTTTTTCATGATGTACAACTCCTCCTCGTTGGTGGGAATCACGGCCATTCTATGGCTTCACTTTACACCCTGAGCGCTCCCTGTCAATGGAGATTTTGACAATAGGCCGGCGCGGGGCGAAAGCGGACGGTTTCCCCTATGGTTCTTATTATATCCTCTCAGAGGGAAGCAGCATCACCCAAAAGGCTGAAAAAAATCACTCGAAGATCATCCGTCCCAGAGGCGGCAGGCTGAAGGGGCCGTCAAAGCTCTTCAGGTACTCCACCAGCACGTCTACGTTATTCAGATAGGTTTCCACGCTCTTGATCCCCTTGACGGAATAGAACTTGTCGCCGCCGTCGGCGGTCCACTTGTACAGGGTCACGCTGTAGGTTTTGGCGGGGTCCAGGGGCTCGTAGGTCCCGTCGGCTTTGGCGAGCTCCACCTTTGTGACGCGGCTCCCGGGCCTGACCAGCGCGCCGCTGTTGTCGATCAGCGCGGGAGGCGCTTTGCGGTCAAAGGTCACGCGAAGGCCCGAGACCTGCTCGAAGCCGCCGGTGGCGCCGCGAGTACTGGCGTCGTAACCGTCGCCCTCCACGATCATGCAGGACGCGGAGTTCTCCAGGAACTCCTTCAGCTGGGCTCCCGTCATCTCCAGCCTGTTCAGGTAGTTGACGAAGGGCATGATCGTGTACAGCATTTTGAAGGAGACGTCGCCGGCGGGGTAAACGCGGTCGCCGCGGATGCTGCCGCCGTTGACGAAGGCCACGTCGGTCCCCGTCTTCCACCTCATGGCGTCGGCCATGAAGGACCCCACGTTGGATTCCCGCGAGCGAACGAAGGCTTTTCCGGCGTCCCAGGGGTCTTTGCTCACGGCCACAGCCTTGCCAAGCTCCGTCTGAAGCTTGTCGTCGTAGAGCTTCAATTCTGCCGCCGCTTCCGGCTCCAGAGGCACGCCTTGCTCCAGGTCGATCAGCTCCCAGCGGGTGCCTTCCTTCTGGGTGACGCCGTCCTTCACGTCCAGCACCAGTTTGCCCAGGTAGCGCCCATAGGCTCCCGTCTGAGTCACGGGGACTTCCATGCCCTCGGGGTTTTTCACCAGTGTCAGCTCGGGCACCTCGGTATGAGAGTGGCCTCCCACGATCGCGTTGACGCCCGTCACCTGCGACGCCAGCAGCTTGTCGTTTTCAAAGCCGATATGGGTCAGGGCGATCACCACGGAGCAGCCTTCCTCCTCGCGCAGGCGGCGGACCTGCTCCTTCGCGACGGCGGCCAGGTCCTGTTCCACGCGCACCTCGCCCTCTTTGGTGATGTTGCTGACGAATCCAAGTTCAGGCGTCATGAGGGCGAAAACGCCCACCTTCGTACCGTCGGCCAGGGTCTTCGTAAAGGTCTGGCGCACCATGGCGTTCAGCGACACGTCGCGGAACACCAAGTTGCTGCTGATCAACGGGAACTTGAGCATGCCCAGCATCTTGCGGAAGCCGATCATGCCGTGGTCAAACTCGTGGTTGCCCACGGCCGATACGTCCCAGCCCATACGGTTCAGCGCCAGGATCTCGGGATCGCCGTTAAAATAGTAGAACAGAGCGCCGTCGGTGAAGTCGCCCGCCGACAGGGACAGCGTCTGCCCGGGAGCCGCCGCGCGCTCCCGTTCCAGCAGGGAGATCATCTTCGCCGCGCCGCCCACCTTCTCCTTCACCTCACGGCCATCGCGCTTCACCGTGGCCTCCACGGGAAACAAGCCGCTGTGGATGTCGTTCATCGACAGGACCGTAACCGCGCCCGCCCAGGCCGTTTCGTGAAACAGCGCCAGCGCCAGCAGGGCGAACAAACCTTTTCTCCAGAACTTTTTCATCATCTTCATCTCCAATACATCGATATTATCTGCAAATCCAAGAGCATTTTACTATGAGCCATCACAAAAAACAACGAAAGCTCGCGCTCCGTCTTTGCACAAAAGCAGCGAGGCTGTCTGTACTTTGCGCGGCGCCGGCGATATAATGACCCGCAGAATAGATCAAATATGGTGCCTTAGGGCTGAAGGGAGATCGTCATGATGAAAAGGATCGGCGCTTTAGCGCTCGCGCTTTTCGTTCTATCCTGCAGCGCGGCGCTGGGCGCTCAGGAATACCGGCATGACCCTGAAACGGATACGCTCTACAGAACCGTTGGGGGCAGGGAAATCGAGTTGGCCGACGCGATCTGGCAGATGAAGGGAAACGAGCAGGAGCCTTTTTTAGCCTACGTGATTATGGATCCTCAAAAGATCCCGGGGATCGCCGAAGAAAGCGGCATAGCGATCTTCAACCTTGCCCAGGACGGCCGCTACGTTGGCCTGATCCCACTGACGCCCCGGGAGATGGAGGACATGAACGTGGTTTCGGCCGCGGAGTACGGCGATTACGCGGCCATCGAAACGCCCTCGGACTCCACGATCAGGGTGTACGACATCGGGGGGCCGCTGAAAAAACTGCAGCAGGTCCCGGGACGCACGCCGATGTGGATCGGGGAGGGCCGGATGATCTACACGTCTCTGCGTGAAAACCCGCCCTTGGGCGGCCGCCTTTTCCGGCAGATCTCGATCATGGACGCCGTCACGGGGGAGTCAAGCCTTTTCAAAGCCTGTACCGACAGAGAGGAATTCGCTCTGGAACGACTCTACGGCCACGCGGCCCTGATGACGCGGTATTACGTGCCAACCCCCGAGGAATGGGGCGACCTGCGCGCCGTCAAGTCCGAAAAGCTCTGCGAATGGCTGCCATCCGCCACGCCGGAGGATAAGCTCGGCGAACAGTACATCATCGAAGACGAGAAGCTTCGGCGCATCAAAAAGGGGCGCCTGGTCGACATCGACGACGCGGCGCTCCAGTTCACGAAGAACGCCGACCCCGACGCCGACGCTCTCATCTGGTTCCCAGTCGGCCCCGACGCCGGCGAGGAGCTGGCTGACGAAAAACCGGGGATCTACTTCTACCATCCCCTCTTCGGATTCTTAGCCTTCCATCCCCTCGAGGCCGCCGCGTTCTGCTCCGAGGTCGCCGTGGCGGAAGACCTTTATATGTTCGACTGCGGCACGTCGGTGGTGCGCGACTTTCAGATCTTCAAGTTCGTGCCTGGCGAGCAGAACGGCGGCAACCGCTTTGAACGGGTGGTCACGCTCACCGGCCTGGACTCGGCGTTCTGGATCGACTCCCAGAGAGTAGCCTACACTCTGCTGGATTACAGCCAGAAACGCCCGCCCGTCTCGGAGCTGGACTGCGGCTTCTCGGCGGCGGTCTACGAGATTCCTCTGAAGGAAACGTCCATGCTGAAAAAATGCAGCAGCCGGAGCAGCTTCACCGTTATGGGCGTCAAGGACGGCAAGATAGAAGTCGAAGAGACCTACGTGAAACAGACAAAAGACTGGAAGTATCCCGAGAAATACCAGCGAAGAATCACTAGGATCAACGTCCCCGCCGCGGGATAGAAAAAGCTGAAAAGAGGGAGGGCTTGAGCCGCGCAGGTTCCGCGGTTCAAGCCCTCCCTCTTGCTTACGGCATTGCTTCCACAAATTCGCATTCAACGTGCTTAATATCAAATCGAAGAGCCACATCAAAAGATTTCAACGCAAAGGGCGCAAAGGTTCGCAAAGGAAAACCTTGAAAGACTTTTAGAACCGTAAAATTAATCAAAATATATAAATTACCGTCACACCAATTCGTTTTTTTGTTAATAATTCGAGTCTTGTTTTTCCTTTGCGTCCTTTCTATTCAGACTTTGCGTTGAAATCCTTTGACCTTGATCTTCGGCCTGTCATTAAGCGCTTTGAATGCGAATTTGCATGAGGTCACTCTTGTCGCCACATATTGATACCCTTTCGTAGCTAAACGGCTTAATTGGAGGCCGGGGCCGGCCCTCCGTGCCCTTTTTGCGTTTTTACCGCACAGTAGCAAGACGCCAACGCTCGCGAGTACCTATCAGGCATCTTATTCGCCGCCTATTATCAGGCTTCCGGCACGTCCGTCCCAGAGGGGTAATAGGCGCGCTCAAAGTCCTGAAGCGGCAGCGGCTTGGAGTAATGATAGCCCTGATGGACCGTACAGCCAGCTTGGCTCAGGAATTCGGCCTGCTTTTGGGTCTCCACGCCCTCGGCGACGGTGTCCAGCCCCAATTCGGAGGCCATCTTGATGACGGACTCCAGAATGACGCCGCCGCGCCGCTCGTTCTGCATGGACAGGAACTTCATGTCCAGCTTCAGCACGTCCACAGGGGCGCTGCTGAGGATGTTGAGCGACGAGTAGCCGCTGCCGAAGTCGTCCATCTCCACGATGAAACCGCAAGCCCGCAGCTCGCCCGCCACTTCGGCGATCCGGCTGGGATTTTCGACATAGGCGCTTTCGGTGATCTCCAGCCGCAGCAGCTCCCGCGGCAGTGAATATTTCATCATGAGCTTTATGAAGACCTCGCACAGGTTCATGTCTTCGATCTCCACGCGGGAGATGTTGACCGACAGCGGAATAGGGTCCAGCCCCCGGTCGATCCACTTGCGAAGCGCCTGGCAGCTCTGCTCCCAGATGCTGCAATCCATCCTCTCGATAAAACGGTTGCGCTCGAAGAGCGGGATGAAACTGCCCGGAGGGATAAGCCCCAGTTCGGGATGGATCCAGCGCACCAGCGCTTCGGCCCCCACCACCTTTTTCTGCGCCGTGTCATACTGCGGCTGAAGGAACAGGCGGAACTGCCCCCGCGCCAGCGCCGATTCCATCTCGTTGACGATGCGCGTCTCGTAGAGGACTTTGGCGCGCATCTGGTCGCTGTAATAGGCCTCTTCCTGTCCGTATTTTCCCTTGACGCTCTTCTGGGCCAGGGAAGCGCGGTCTATCATCACGTTAACGGGAAGCGAGGGATCCTCCACCACGTAGCGCCCCACGCTGAAGGTGATCTTCAGCGGCCGCTCGTAATCGTCGAAGCTCTGGCGCCGCAACTGGGCCACTTCGTCCAGGATCTGCGGATCGTTGGGCAGCAGCAGCGCGAAGTTATCCGCGCTGATGCGGCAGCTGATCCCATTGTAATTATCCACGCATTTTTGCAGAACCGACGCAAAGTGGCGCAGAAGGCGGTCGCCCTCACCATGGCCAAAGCGGTCGTTGACCACCTTGAAGTTATCGATATCGAAACAGGAGATCACGTAGGACTTGCCGGGCCGCGCGGCCACCATCTCCCCGGCCCGCTTCATGAAGGCCTGCCGGTTCAGGAGGCCCGTCAGGCTGTCGTACTCGGCAAGGTAGCGCAGCCGCCTGTTCGCCGTCACCTCGTCGTGCACGTCGTTCAGCGTCACCAGGACGCGCCGCACCGTTCCCGTCTCGGAAAGCATCTTGACCAGGCTGTAGCGGAACCAGCGCCGTCGGCCATCGCCGGCGGTTTTAAGCAGCACGTTCATGCTCTGCCGCATGGACGATTTGTCCCGCGCCAGAGAATCCATCAGGCCGCGCATTTTAGCCACGTCCTGGGGCATCGCCACTCTGTCCTCCTCGAGGATCTGCCAGAAGGGGCGGCTGTCGTAACGTCCCGCCAGGTATTGGTTCACCAGCGGGTCATAGACGCACTGCCGGCTCAGCCAGTCGTACTCGAAGACCACGGTGCCCGTGCTCTGGAGCACCGTGCGGTAACGCTGTTCCTCGGCGTTCTGAAGCACCAGGTAGCTGTTCTGCGCGCGCAGCCGCTCGTTCTCGAGCTTGACCACGGCGCTGGACAGCCGCGCTTTCATCAGAAGGAGATCCACGGGTTTGCTGATAAAGTCCTCGGCCCCTAAGCGGATGGCCTCGGAACGGAACTTTTCGGCACCGCCGCCGAAGAGGATCACGGGAACGCTGAACATAGCGGGATCCCGTTCGATAATCTTCAGGACCTCCAGGCCGTCCATGTCCTTCAGCGAAAGGTCCAGCAGGATCGCCGAAAGATCCTGGTCGTATTCCTTGATCAGGCGAAGGGCGTCGGTGCCGTCCTCCGCCGTGATCAGATTCATGCCGTCGAAAAGCGACTGGAAGGCCTCCGGATCAAGCCCCAGATCCCCCGCCAGCAGGACGCTCCTCTTCGCCGGGACGGCGGAGGCCGTCAGCCCTTCGGGCTGGGCGTGCTCCGGCAAGGATCCGGGAAGCAGGAAGTTTTCGCGGGTCATCCCCTCTTTATAAAAGGTGAAGCCGCCCTGCTTGACGCGCGTCCTGTGGAACAAAGCCACGTCGGCCCTCTCATAGAGCTCGCCAAAGGTCTTGCCGTCCTTCGGTGACAGAGCGATACCCAGGCTTGCCGTCACACTCAGCGTCCCAATCTGGCGCCGCAGGACCTCACAGACCTGCTGGGCCCGAGCGCCGACCAGCGCGTCGTAGGGCACGTCCTTCAGGCAGAGGGCGAACTCGTCGCCCCCAAGGCGGCCTATGAAGTCCTCGTCGCGGGTGATGGAACGCAGTCCCCGCGTCAGATCCTCCAACAGCTGATCGCCGGTCTGCCGGCCCTGCAGCGCGTTGACGCGCTTGAACTGCCCCAGGTCGATCAGGATCAGGGCGTTCCGGATTCCCTTCGCGCTTCGCGCGAGGGCCCAATCGCATTTTTTGATAAAGGCGTCGCGGTTCAGAGCCCCCGTCAGGGCGTCCTCCTCGGAAAGACGTTTCAGCTCCATCTGGCGGCGCTTCTCCTGGTCGACGTCGCTGTAGAGGAGATAGCCCTTGACCTCCTTGGAGTCGGCGTACTGGACGAGCTGTACGTCCACTCGGAGCCAGCGCCAGCCTTCGCCGTCGAGGCGGCATCTGAAATCAAGGGTCTGGTGGCTGCGCCCCTGATAGAAATCGGAGATCAGCCGCTCCCTGTTGAGAAAGGCGATATAATCCTGCTGTTCGTCGGGGTAGACGCCGGCCTCCGCCAGCGCCTTGGTCCTGTCGTTAAAGGCGGCTGCTTCACCCTTGCGGAAGACCGCCGCGTCGATCATGCCGCCCGATTCCCTGACCACCTGGTCCAAGGTCAGGTTATGCTCGAAAAGGGCGATCTTTTTCTTGTCAATGGCCGCGACGGATTCTTCCCATTTCTTGTAAGCCACTTCCTTTTCGCGCTCCTCAGTGATATCCCACAGGGAAATCACCGCGTGGAGCGGCGCGCCGGCGGCGTCGTAAACCATGGTGAACTCGGCGGCGCACCACTGGGGCTTGCCGGCGGCGTCGACAGTCCGCGCGCTCTTCAGGGTCCCGCCGGCGTCGCCGCGCTCCATGGCGCTGAAGAAGGTTCTAAACTCTTCCAGGCTTTCCGGCGAAATTCGGCCCGAGGCGATCATGCTCTCGCAGAAATTCTCGCCGTCTTTGGGCAGCTGCAGGGCCTGGCTGACGTCTTCGTCGTAAACCATGCGTCTCGCCGCCACGTCGTAACGCATGACCACCTTGCCCGTCTGCTGCGCAGCAATCCGGTACTCCTGCTCGCTGACCTGAAGCCACTTATGAGCCTCTTCGAGGCGGGCCTGCTCGGCTCTTAACTTCCTGAGGTTCTGCCGTTCGCTGAGAACCACGATCGACACCAGAAGGAACGCCGCCAGCAATACCACGCTGTAGAGCCGCGAGCCTTCCTTCACGGCGCTGGATACGGCGTTTCTCATCACGCCGTCGGGAAGGACGTTGAAGAGCCACCAGCCGTTGACGCTCAACGGCACGTAGACGGCAATCCTCTTCACACCGTCCAGTATGGCGTAGGAGATCAGGCCGCTGCGATGGGCGCGCAGATCAGCCTGGAGCTCCGCCAGTGAGGCCTCGTCGTTTAGGGCCTTCTCGCGAAGGGCGTCGAAAAAAGAGAAATTGGCCTTCACATGCAGGTCGCCCCACATATAGTTTTTCTCGCGGCTCCCGATGACGATCCTGCCCTCAGAGCTGCAGACAAAGCTGTAGGCCTCGCCGGCGTAGGCTTCGGTGATCAGCACGTCGCGAAAAGCCGCCTCGTCGAAGGAGGCGACCACGGCGCCGCGCACCACGCCCCCGCTGCGCACGGGCGTGGAAATGATAAAGCTCTGCACGCCGCTGACCCTGCCCGCGTCCACCAGCTCAAGGACTTCCTCGCCGGCCATGGTCCTGCGGAAATACTCGCGGTCGGAGATGTCCCTCTCGGCTCCGTCGGCGTAAAAGTTCCGGCCGCTGGCGTCGGCCACGCTCATGTTGATAAAGTCGGTATTTTTCACGATGGCCGCCAGCCTCCTGCGCAGGATTCCCATGTCGTAGGAGTCCTGAACGGACATGCTGCTGGCAAAGGACCGGATGGCGTTGAACTGCCCTCTCAGCCGGGCGTCAAAAATACGGGCCTGCTCGCTGGCGGAGCCCAAAAGGATCTGGCGCGTCCGCGCCATCTCGTTCTGCGTCGTCTTCCGATAGTCCACAAAAACGGTCCCCGCCAGAATCGCCATCAGAACCAGCGAGAATATCAGGGTCATCGTCAGCAAACTATTCCGGCGCGTCCCCTGTAAGCTCATGGCCTTCCCCCCTTGAAGGGCGCAATACCTCTGTCTGTCTGTCTGTCTGTCTGTCTGTCTGTCTGTCTGTCTGTCTGTCTGTCTGTCTGTCTGTCTGTCTGTCTGTCTGTCTGTCGTAAACACTTTTTATCAGCGCTTCCTTTCAGATTACAAGACTGGCATCTATAATTTTTAGCATATATTTCGCAACAACATTTGGAAGAATCTTTATAGATATATTCCCTTAGAATAGATCACTCTTTATATTAACCGAAAGTTCCTGATAACGCAACCATTCGCAGGGGTAAAAGACAAAAAAGAACCTCCGATGTTTTTTTCGGAGGTTCTCGAGCACAGAGCGGGATGTTTTTTTAGCGGTTCTATTTGCCGATGCAGAAGCGGCTGAAAATGGCGTGAAGAAGGTCTTCGTCGCGGTCGTCGCCCAACAGGCGCATCAGCGACTTTCGGGCGTCGGCCACGCAGCCCGCGGCCAGCGCTTGGTCCAGGCCATCGTTCAGGGCCTTGATGCCCGCCTCCACGCTGGAAATGGTCTGACGGATCTCGTCGACCTGGCGGGAACTGGCGTTCAGGCCCGAGTCGAGCGCGCCCGTGCCGGACACCAGCCCCACGATGGTCTCCTTCAGTTCGTCGAGGCGAAGCCCCTTCTGGGCGGAGACTGAGATCACGGGGCTGGCGGTGAGCATGGCCGTCAGCGACGCCTCGCTGATCTTCTTCGGCAGGTCGGCCTTGCTGAGCGCCACCAGATGGGGCGTATCGGCGATGTCGTGGATCATGTCCATGTCTTCCTGATGCAGGTCCTCGCTGCCGTCGATCACCCAGATGCGCACGTCGGCGTCGCGCATGGCGGCGCGGGCGCGCTCCACTCCGATGGCTTCCACCTCGTCGTGGGAGTTGTCGGTGATGCCCGCGGTGTCCACAAGGCGCAGAGGAATGCCGCGATAGGTCAGCACGGCTTCGATGATGTCGCGGGTGGTCCCCGGAATGGAGGTGACGATGGCGCGGGATTCCTTGAGCAGCGCGTTCAGCAGCGACGATTTGCCCGCGTTGGGCCGGCCCACGATGGCGACGCGGATGCCTTCGCGCAAAATGACGCCGGAAGAGCAGCGCTCCAGCAGGTCGCCCAGGGACTGGCGGATGATCTCCAGGCGGCCGAGCACCGAATCGTCCTCCAGGTAGGGCACGTCCTCCTCGGGAAAGTCCAGCCCCACTTCAATTTCCGCGCCCAGGGACGTAAGCTCTTCATAGACTTCCATCACCGCGTGGGTCAGCTCGCCGTTCAGCGTGCGGCTGGCAGAACGCAGGGCTTCGTTGCTCCGCGCCTGGATCAGGGCCGCCACCGCCT
Source organism: Pyramidobacter piscolens (assembly GCA_004558205.1). GTDB lineage: Bacteria > Synergistota > Synergistia > Synergistales > Dethiosulfovibrionaceae > Pyramidobacter > Pyramidobacter piscolens_A. Next base: position 32,222 of record SFDM01000026.1, on the reverse strand, counting down.
CCGCCTGGGACAGGTCGATACGCCCCTTTTCAAAGGCCCGCCGCGTAAACTCGCCGGGCAGGGCCATGCGCGCGCCGTCCTGCAGAAGCAGTTCGAGGCAGCGCTGCGCCACCAGGCTGCCGCCGTGGCACTGAAGCTCCACGATGTCCTCGCCGCTGTAGCTGTGAGGCGATTTAAAGGGAAGGACCAGTATGTCGTCGATCACCTCGCCGCTTTCGTCAAGCAGCGACGCGTTCCTCGCGCGGCGCGGGCTCAAAGGCGCGTCGGTTTTGAGACGCACCCGCTTTTGAGCGATCTTCCACGCATCGGGACCCGAAACTCTCACGATCGCGATGCCGCCGTCGCCCCAGGCTGTAGAAATTGCCGCGATAGTGTCTCCAAACATGTCCGTTCACCTCCAACAAGGATGTCCGCCGCGAATCCGGCGGCGTGCCGTTCTTCCCCTTTATTATATCAGACTTTCCGACCTTTCTCCGGGGAAAGGCCGGCGAAAAGTGCCGCCGCCCCGCCGGACTCTTTTCCGGATCAAAACGGAGAAACCAAAGGACCGCATGGGCAGGGGGCCATGTTCCGCTTTTTGAAATAACGCGGCCGCAATCCCAGCGGCTTTAGACGCTGGGTCGAGGCCGCATTTGCGCGAAGCGCAAATGATGGTATACTCAATGCATGACAACATGGAAATCAAAGAACCGACACAAATAGCTGCTCCAGTACCATCTGATTTTGTGTGCAAGTACCGTAAGAAACTGCTGGAATCCAAAGAAATCTCTAACGACATCAAACAATTTTCTTACGAAATATGCACTCGGCATAACGCCATCGTCAAGTACATGATCGAAACAGAACCCGTTATATCAATCAGTACAATCGTCAACTTGCTCAAAAGTTACACAACGGACCACATTTGGAAAGGGCGCGCTGCGTTTCTCAAACACCACTTCTGGAAAGAACGTACATTCTGGACAGAGGGCTATTTTATGTGCAGCGTCGGAAACGTCTCTGAAGAGGCGTTGAGGCGTTATATCGAAAATCAGGGATAGGGGGTGACTCCATGTTTAAAGCGTATAAGTACCGGATTTATCCTGATAACCAGCAGCGCATACAGCTTGCGAAAACATTCGGCTGCGTCCGCTTTGTCTATAACCAGGCCCTTGCCTATCGTAAAACAACTTATAAGACAGAACAGAAATCCCTCAGCAAAACAGACTGCAACAACTGGTGCAACCGCGAACTGAAACCACAGTACGACTGGCTCAGAGAAGTCGATAAGTTCGCCTTTACCAACGCCATCTACAACATGGACACAGCCTATCAGAAATTCTTCAAAGAAGGCGCAGGCTATCCCAGATTCAAGAGCAAACATTCCAGCCGTCAGGCTTATACCGCCAGCATGACAAATGGCAATATCGCCGTAGACTTTGAGGGCAGCACAGTAAAACTGCCAAAGCTCAGACACGTTAAAACGAAACTCCACCGCCAATTTACGGGGAACATCAAAAATGCAACAGTATCACAGGATGCCGATGGAAAATATTACGTTTCTCTGCTCATCGAGACAGAGCGTCAAGAACTGGCACACACCGATAAAAGCGTCGGTTTAGACTCAGGACTGACAGACCTTTGTGTCACATCTGACGGAAACAAGTACGAGAATCCCAGGACGCTAAGAAAGTACGAGAAGAAACTGGCAAGACTGCAACGGAGTCTTGTGCATAAAAACAAAGGCAGCCGCAACAGAGAAAAAGCCAGGAAGAAAGTGGCAGTCTGCCACGCTAAAATCCGCAACATGAGACGAAAACATCTGCATCAGATTTCCGCCGAACTGATACGCGAAAACCAAGTGATCGTTTCGGAGAATCTGCAAATCAAAAACATGGAGCAAAATCGCCATCTGGCAAAGACGATAGCGGACGCATCGTGGTATGAGCTGACACGGCAGCTGGAATATAAAGCGCAGTGGAACGGACGACAGTATCAAAAAGTCGATGCCTTTTACGCCAGCAGCCAGATATGTTCACAGTGCGGACATCAGAATCCCGAAACAAAAGACCTTTCTATCCGCCAGTGGACCTGTCCCATGTGCGGGGCGCAGCACCACCGCGATCATAACGCCGCAAAAAACATTCTTGCGGAAGGCTTGCGGCTGCTGGCATCCTAAAAACTAAAAACGAACTGCAAATAGGGCGGGAACCGTCCGAATTTACGCCTGTGGAGATAGTAGGTTACGAGATCAATGAAGCAGGAAGCCCTTCGGCTCTAGATGATGGGTAGTTCGCATAGCCAGGAGTCAGCTCAGGTCCAGATAGCCTTCGCGGATAGCGTAGCGCGTCAGCTCGGCCATGCTGTTGCAGCCCAGCTTGTCCAGCACGTGGCGGCGGTGGGTGTCCACGGTGTTCTTGCTAATGTTCAGCTGTTCGGCAATCTGCTTGGCGTTGCAGCCCTTGACCAGCAGTTTCAGCACGTCGAGCTCGCGGTCCGACAGCGGGCAGTTGTCGGCCTCATCTTCGGCCGCGAGCAGCCGGAGATAGTCTTCCACGATGACCGACATCACCGGCGGCGCCAGGTAGTACTGCCCCGACATGACGACGCCGATGGCCGTGCAGAGCTCCTGGGAGGTGCATTCTTTCAGCACGTAGCCGCGGGCGCCGACTTTCAGACTTTCCACGATAAAACGCCGATCGCCGTGCATGGACAGCACCAACACCTTCACGCCGGGGAAACGCTCGGTGATCTGCTGGGTGGCCTGAATGCCGTTCAGCCGCGGCATGGTCATGTCCATGAGCACCACGTCGGGCTTTAAAAGTTCCACCTGTTCCATCGCCTCGAAGCCGTCGCGAGCCGCGCCGACCTGCTCGATATCCGGCGCTTTTTCAAGCAGCCCCCGAAGCCCTTCAAGAAACAGTTCGTGGTCATCCACAAGCAGAACGCGCGTCATCGGTTCAGTCCCCCTTCTTTCAGATGGAGCGGGCAGGACATGGCGACCGTCGCGCCTTCGCCCGGCACGGAGACGATTTTCAGTTCGCCGCCCACGGGCGCCAGCCGCTCGCGGATGCTGAACAGGCCGAAGCTCTTGGAGACGCAGCTATCCAGCTCGAACTCAGGAGGAAAGCCGTGGCCGTCGTCCTCCACGGCCACCATGATCTTGCCGACGCCGCGGTTGACGATCACCTTGGCGTGTTTCGCTCCCGAGTGCTTTATCACGTTGATCAGCAGTTCGCGGGTCATGCGGTAAAGGATGACGCAGACGCTGTCGTCGGCCGCAAACTCGGCCATGGCGCCTCGGGATTTGATTTCCCACTTGATGCCCCGCGGGCTGAGGAGGTTTTCCGCCAGGGATTCCAGCGCCGGGTTGAGCCCTACCTCGCGCAGGATGGGAGGGCTGAGCTCGAAGATCAGCTCGCGGCTCTCGGCAATCAGCTTCTCCGTGTCGGCAGTCAGCGTCTCGATCTCGGAACGGACAGCCGCCGGCAGCTCGCCGTCCTGCAGCCGTCTCAGGCGCTGAAGCTGCGACACCAGGGCGTAGCCCACGCGGTCGTGGAGATCCGCCGCGATGGCCCGGCGTGTGACTTCCTCGCTCAGGGTCAGCTGCGTCGCCAGGCTGCGGAGTTCTTCCTGCTTGCGCTTCAGCGCGTCGTCGGAGGTCTTCCACTCGGTCCTGTCCAAAAAGATGACGGCGGCCATGCGCGGCGGCAGGGGAAAGGCGATAGCCTCGAGGTATCCGTGGGTGTTCTGGCTGTCGCCCTCGCAGTGAACCGTATGGCCCAGCCTAAGGCAGTTGATGATGATCTGGGACCAGTGGGGTTCCGTCCTGGGCCAGATTTCGAGGAAACTGCGGCCGATCACGTCCTTGCGCCGCACGTTCATCACCTGCTCGTAGGCGGGGTTCACGTCCACGTAGATCACCTTGTCGGCGCTGCCGGGGTATCGGCTGTTGCCGCCGTTCACGCGGTACAGCGCGATGGGGTCGAAGGTGCGCTCGAAGAAAACCTTGTAGGAAAACTGGCTGTCGGTCATGGTGTCACCTCATTTCGAGATTTCGGCGGCGGGAGCCTCCTCCAGGCTTTTGATCTTCTTTTTATAGGCCACCAGCATCACCAGAGTGATGACGCAGGCGCAGACGTCGGCCACGGGATAGCTCAGGAACACGCCGGTGATGCCGAAACACCGGGGCAGCAGCAGCAGCGAGGGGATGAAAAAGATCACCTGGCGGCTCAGCGACAAAAACAGCGCGGGGCCGGCGAACCCCAGGGCCTGGAACGTGACGGTCCCGACGATCTGGAAGCCGACGATCGCGAAGGTGGACTGGAGGATCCTCACGCCCCAGACCGTCAGCTTGATTACCTCGGGGTCGTCGGTGAAACCCATGACGAAGATATGGGGAAAGGCGAGCAGTATGGCCTCGCCCACCACGGTAATGGTGGTGGCGCAGATCATGGCGATCTCGATGGCTTTGCGGGCGCGCTTGTAGAGCCCCGCGCCCCAGCAGTAGCCGACCACGGGCTGCATCCCCTGGCCGATGCCGAAAACGGGCATGACGGCGATGGACGACACCTTCATCATGATGCCGTAGGCGGCGATGTGATAGGGCGACCCGTAGCCCGAAAGCTGGTACATCAGGATACCGCTGGAGACGCACATGGCGCCCATGCGCATGAACTCCGAAAAGCCGACGGTCACGATCTCCATGGAGATCCCGCGTCTCAGGGGCAGCTTGTCAGCTTTCAGGGCGATGAGGCTGCGGTGTCCCGTCACGTAGTAGCGGAGGTTCCACAGCACCATGACCACCTGTCCCGTGACGGTGGCCCAGGCCGCGCCGGCGATGCCCATCTTGAAGCCAAATATGAACAGAGGATCCAGGAACACGTTCAGCACCGCGGGCCACACCATGGAGTACATGGCGTAGCGGGTGTTGCCCTCGGAGCGGATGGTGTTGTTGAACAGCATGGCGATCAGCACCACGGGATTGCCGACGAAGACGATCTTCAGATAGGTGATGGTGAGGGCGCGGACTTCGTCGTGGGTCCCCGTCAGCGCCACCAGGGGTTCCACCAGCCACAGCCCGCCGACGAGGGCGGCCACGCCCATGACGGAAGCCATGACGAACCCGTTGCCCAGAGCGCGTTCGGCGCCTTCGTCGTCGCCAGCGCCGAGTTTTCGCGAGGACAGCGACGCCGTGCCGATGGCGATCCACATGGCCAGCGCGTTGACGAAGAACTGGACGGGAAAGGCGGCGGCCGCCGCCGCGATGCCGTAGGGCCCCACGCCCCAGCCGATGAAGATGGTGTCCACCACGTTGTAGGATGCCATGACGAACATACCCGTCATGGCGGGAATCGATAGTTTCAGCAGCAGCGGCAGCAGCGGTTCCTTGCCGAGCATTTCTTTGCGGTCATTCATAGTTTTTGTTTCTCTCCTTTCATTGCTGGGGATATATTAACACGTTCTCAGAAAAATAGACTCCTTTTCACTCTTTTACAGAAAAATTCCGCTTCTTTTCTCGCGAATGGAAAGGGCAGCGAGCTCCCGCAGGGGCATAAAACGGGGGCTTCCCGCGGCCGGCAAAAGGTTGCGACGCCCACGCTCCGGCCACAGGAGGCCCCTATCCCGCCTGCCTTATAAATTTTTTCGTTCCGCCCCCCCCCGCCGGGGTCTCCGTAAAACGGCGGTTTCCGTGCTCGGGGAGCCGCATGCCCAGCTCCTTTTCCAGGGTCCGAATCTGCCGCGAAATGGCCGACTGTGAGCCGCAGCACTGTGCCGCGGCTTCCGTGAAGCTGCGTCAATCCACCACGGCAATAAAGCATCGAATCTGCCGAAACAGCATCTTATCCCCTCCACAGCGCCGTCCGCCGCGTTAAAAGCGGTTTTATCGGCCATTAACACTATTTTGCGGCAAAAACGCAAAATGGGCACGCGGGGACGGCCCGAGGGGATCCACCAAGTGAGCATGGGCAGGCCAAAGGCCGAGATGGTCTTTAGCGACTGCATGGCCCCCCCGGGTCGCCCCCGGTCTCCAATTAAGCCGTTTAGCCGCGAAAGAGTATAACACCCCGCTTCGGCGGAACGTTCTTTTCTCCAAACGATTTCCTTTGATGCTCACGTTATGCTATAATGTCAGAAGGAAGTGGTGATTTTCCTTCCATTATTAACAATGCCGGACTGGCCGGCAAAAAACGGAGGTGCGCAATATGCTCGATATTTCAACAATCTATTCTGTCGGTATGACCATGGAAAGTTCTTTCATTGTCGGTGTGGACGACACGTACGGCAACTGCTCCAGCCGGCTAAACATGCTCATGTCTACCCCGGGAAGCGTGGCCCGCATGATCGATCTGGTCGGGAAAAAATGCAACGAACTCCTGCCGGAAGGCTTCGTCACCGTTGGAATCCGTTTTGCCATTAATCAAGTCGCCGCGGCCATGATGGGCACAAGAGTCACGTTGAAGGCGACTATCGAAGCCATCGAAGGCAACAAGCTCATCATCGCCCTTGAAATCCGCGACGACCTCGGAGGCCTGGCCTGGGGTCAAAATGAACGAGCCGTGCTGCCCTATATGGCGCTGCTCGACGCCGCGGAAAAGCGCACCAAACAGATTAGAGGGCTTTAGCCGCAGGAACTTGCCATTCCCGACGGCGCAGGCAATACCGCGAAGCTTCTTTGCGTTTATAAAACTTGGCTTTTACAGTTGTAACTTTATAAAATGGCTCAACTGCCGAAAATCTCAGCCGCCCCTTGGCCCCGCTGCGCCCGCAATGTTTCTCCGGGGGCCTGTCCCGGGCGGGAGCGCCCTTACAGCTTTTTCCCGGCCGATCGTGGGATTCCCCGAAATTCTTTAAAGAACAGAGATCCTGCGCGGCGGGCGGCTTCCCTATGGAGGACGCCCGCCGTTGTTTCCGCAGGACCGCAAAGCGAGGGTAGGGAGGGCCGCCCGCGCCTCTCATCGACTCCGAGAACCGGCACGGCGAGGCCTCGTTTTTCAAAGCGCCTTTTCCCCGGGCGCGTCAGGTGTTATACTTGTCCCAATATCTTCACACATTCAGGAGGTGCGTACTCAATATGAAGAAATTTCTGATTGGACTGTTCATTGTGCTGGCTGCCGCCGTGGGCGCGGTCTGCACGCTGGACATCGGCACGGGATTTATCGCGCAGAAGGGTGCCGAATACGTGGCGAATACCTACAACATGGGCGTCGCTATGGGCGAAGTGAGCGGCAACCCCGTCAGGGGCTATACGATCAAGGACCTGGAGCTGACCCGCGACGGCAAGTGGCTGCTGAAAGCCGGCAAGATCGCGGTCGATCCGGCGCTTATGAAGATCATCACGGGCACCATCGCGCTGGACTGGGTCGAGCTGAACGAGCTCCGGACCAGCGTCTCCAAGCTTGAGCAGCTGGCCGGCATCGTCACGGGCCAGAAAGTCACCCTTCCCGACGGGCTTCCCCAGGGAGAACTGACGCTGAAATCGGTAGGCGGCACGCTTGACGGCGACGCCGTGGAGGCGGCCATCGACGTGGACGCGGCGGGACTGCCCATCAAGGGCAGCTTCAGCGTGACCATCAAGCCCGGCGTGGACGTCAAAAAGGCTGTGATCAACGTGGCCGGCGGCGAAATTTCCGCTTCGGGCGCCGTAACGCCCAGCCTGAACCTGAAGGTTTCGGCGTCGAAGGTGCAGGTCGCCGACCTGGCGCCTCTGGTTCCCGCGCTGAAGTCCCAGAGCGTGAAGGGCCTCGTGAACGCCGACTTTACCGTGACCGGCGAACCGGCCAACCCTGTGGTGAAGGGCAGCGTGAAGTTTGACGACGGCTCGGCCCTCGGCTTCCCCATCGCCGCGGCGACCACCGTGGACATGGCGGACATGAAGGTGAACTTGAAGCCGCTGACGGTTTCGGCCATCGGCATCCCCACGTCAGGCAGCGTCTTCGCCGATCTGTCGGGCAAGACGCCCAGCGTCAAGGTTAACATCGCCACCGACGGCGCGGTGAAGGCTGAAACTCTGAAGAAAAACCTCCCCTCGCTGCCCGCGGACCTCTCGGGCCAGGTGGATCACGTCAGCGTGGCCCTTGAAGGCCCTGTCACGGGCCTGAAGGGCACGGTGGAACTGAAGGCCGACAATCTTTCGGCCGGCGGCCAGAGCGTGACGGGCACGCTGTTCTCGGCGGCCTTCGACGCCAAGGGCCTGGTCACCCTGAGCGGCGGTTCCAACATCGCCGGCAACCCGGCGTCCCTGAAGGGCACCGTCAACATGGGCGGTAAGGAAATGGCGGCCGACGTGGTCCTGAGCGTCAAGAACTTCGACCTCGCGTCGCTGCCCAAGCTCGTCGCCTCGGCTCCCGCCAACCTCAAAGGCAAGGTCAACGTGGCTCTGACCGTCAAGGGAACCGGCGACAAGATCGCGGCCGGCGGCAAAATCGACTCGGCCAAGATCTCCATGGACGACATGAGCGTCGAAAAGATCTCCATCCCCGTCGCCTACTCGGGCAGCACGGTGACCATCAAGGACGCCGGCGCCATCTTCATGAATATCCCCATCACAAACATCAACGGCTCCATCACCATGGGCGACGACAACGTGGCCGTCAAGGAGCTCACGGCGTTGGCCGTAGGAGCCGCGGCAAAGATCGATTCGGTGGTCAAATTCGGCAAAAACCTTGAGGGCACCTTCGACATCAACGTGAACGGCCTGGATATGGCCAAGCTCATGAACACCTTCGGCGCGGCCTCTCTGAAGGCCTCGGGCAAGGTGGACGGCGTCTTCAAGGGGGCCATGGCCGGCACGGAAATCACGGGCGCGGGCAGCCTGTCTTCCGCCGCGATCTCCATGACAGGGCTGAAGTTCGAGCAGATCAAGAGCTCCATCAACCTGAACAAGATGGTCCTGACCATGCCCGACATCAGCGCCAAGTTCGCCGACGGCTCTATCAAGGGCGACGCTTCCGTGGACATCAACAAGATGACCTACGCCGTCAAGGCGGATCTGGCGGGCAGCAAGCTTGAAAACATCATCAAGCAGATGATGCCCACGCTGGGCGGCGGCCTCTCGGGCGTGCTGACGGGCGACTACTCGGCGTCGGGCACCCTGAGCCCCTTCAAGCTTGACGGCAGCGGCACCGTGACGTCGGCTGGCGGCCAGGTCTACGGCTTCTCCATCGTCGACCTGGTGGCCAAGCTGCACGGCGGCAAAGCCCTGACCTACGCCAACGCCAAGGTTCCTTTCACGATGGACGCCGACAAGCTCACGCTGAAGGACGGCACGGTCATCAACGCGCCTCAGAACGACGGCATGTACAAGTACCTGAAAGCCACGGGCACCATGACCTTCGCAGGAGCCTTGAACTTCAACGTGAACGGCAACGTCAACGCTATGCTGATCAACACGATCATGGCGGGTGCCAGCGGCGGCGTGAAGGCCGGCGGCGCGGCGAGCCTCCTCACGGGAGTGGTGGGCGGCGCGGCGGGCGCCCTGACCGGCGCTGTCGCGGGCGCGGGGAGCGCCTTCGGCGTCAACGACTTCCGCGACATCTCGCTGCATGTAGGCGGAACCACGAGCAGCCCCAGCATCTCCAACTTCAAGATGGACGGCGCCGAGGTCAAAACCGACGCCAAGTCGGACGCGAAAACCACCGACAAGGCGGCGGGCAAGACCACGGAAAAAGCGCCCGCAAAAAACACGGGCAAGCAGAGCGTGGAGGACCAGATCAAAAAAGAACTGGGCAGCCAACTGAATAACCTGTTTAAAAAATAACCGCAAAAAAAGCCCCGGCTCGGATCCCCGAGCCGGGGCTTTTTTGCAGATGTTCCACGTGGAACATTTTGCTCCAGCCCATTTGGTTCTGCGTCAAGCCAGACCACTCCCGCGTTCGCTTTCCAGCCGTCTCTGCAGTTCGTTCAGAAACTTCCTGGCGGCCGCGGAGAACACCTGATATTTCTTCCATGCAAGGGTCAGTTCCGCTTCGAAACGGGGCTTGAAGGGACGGAAGCACAGCTGGCTGCCGGCGGAAACATTCACCAGCTTGTCGATGCACACCGCCGCTCCCATGCCGCTTTCCACCATCAGGCTGGCGTTGAAGATCAAATTGTAGGTCCCGATCACCGAAAGCTCTTCGAAAGGGTAGCCCAGCCAGCTTGACAGCTCGTTTTGAATCAGCGCCTGACTGGAACACAAGAGCGGTATGCGCCTCAAGTCTTCTGGAGTGACGGCATTTTTCCGGGCCAGCGGGTTGTCGCGCCGCATGAACAGCCCCCAGGTATCGGAAACAGGAAGCCGCAGGTATTCATATTTTTTCAGCTCCACGCGGCCCACGAAAAGCCCAAAGTCCAAAAGCCCCTTGTCGAGCCGCTCCGTCACGTCCTCGCTGTTGCCGCTGTACAGGTGAAAGCGCAGAGCCGGACAGGTCTCGCGCAGGCCCTTCATGACTTCTACAAGAAAACGCATTCCGTCGGTCTCGCCTGCACCGATGCTGACGTCGCCGGCTATGGACTCGCTGCCGGCGCGAAACTCTTCCTCCGTCTTATCGGCCAGCTCCACAATCTCCCGCGCCCGATTGCGAAGGTACAGCCCCTCCTCCGTCAGCGTGATTTTCCGGCCCCCGCGCGTAAACAGCTTTTTCCCAAGCTCCTTTTCCAGGTCCATCAGCTGTTTGGAAAGCGTGGGCTGAGTGACGTGCAGACGTGCCGCAGCCGCTGTGACGCTCTCTTCCCGAGCTACCGCCAGAAAATACCGCAGCACCCGCAGTTCCATAAAGACCGCCTCCTCCCTTGTGCCAATTATAGGGGGCTGTTCCATTCCTGTAAACTATGGATTGCCATAATCAATAAATATTTGCTATTGTTCAACGCCCCGAATAGAATCATCGCACAGGGAGGCGATGACCATGGAGATGAAGACAGAAAGTGCCGGAGAACCGGCGCTGGCGCAAAATCTCCGCGACGCGGGCTGTGAAAAGAGCGTCGTCCTCAAATGCGCCGAGCTTTACAGAGAAAACAGAAAGCCGGAAATGCTGCGGCTCCTCACGCTCCACCGCGCGGCGCTGCTGAATTATGTGCACCGCGGGCAGGATCAGCTCGACTGCCTGGACTACCTCATCCATCAGATGAAAAAATAAGCATGAGGGCGCAAGCCGCGGCAAAGCGCCCTCTCCTGTGTGGCGGAGCCCGCGCCCGGTCTCCCAATGGGCGCGGTCCCATGGAATAAAAACAAAGGAGGAAATATTCTATGAATGGAAAGAAAAAGATCAAGAACTTCTCTTCTCGCCTGGCATGGAGCGTCATGACCGCTCTTTGCGCCCTGGCTTCCAGCTTTGGGGCTTTGGCCGCTTACGCGGTGGAACCGGCGGGCGGCGCGTCCCGCGGCTATATCGCCTCGCTCGATGAGCGCGTGGAACGGCACAGCGTGTCCTGCAAAACCCGATACGGCATGACCATCGCGGGCGACCTCTACTACGCGAAAGACCTGGACAGGGCTCGGAAACACCCCGCGCTGGTCGTCGGCGCGCCCTACGGCGGCGTGAAGGAACAGGGCCCCTGCGTGTACGCGAACGAGCTCGCGCTGCGCGGTTTTGTGGTGCTCACTTTCGACCAGGCTTTTATGGGCGATTCGGGCGGCAAACCGAGAAACGTCTCGTCTCCGGATCTCTTCGTGGAGTCCTTCAGCGCCAGCGTCGATTTCCTGGGCCTTCAGGGCTTCGTGGACAGAGAAAAAATCGGCGTGATCGGCATCTGCGGCTCCGGCGGTTTCGCCCTGTCCGCTGCGCAGTGCGACACGCGGATCAAGGCCGTGGCAACGGCGAGCATGTACGACATGACCGTGGCCAGCCGGCTGGACATGGACAAGGCGGCTCTGCGGCAGGCAAAGGAAAAGCTCTCAGCCCAGCGATGGATCGACGCGGAAAAGGGCTACCCCGAGTACATCCCCGCTTTCCCAGAAACGCCCCTGGACAAGGTGCCCGACGGCATACCCGAACCCGCCGCCGAATGGATGCGGTTCTACGCGGTGAAGCGCGGCCATCACCCCCACGCCAGAGGCGGATTTACGACCACCAGCAGGCTGCCCTTCATAAACTTCAGGCTGCTCGACTACGTGGACGAGATCTCCCCCAGGCCCATACTGCTGATCGTGGGCGACCGGGCCCATTCCAAGTTCTTCAGCGAGGCCGTCTATGAAAAGGCCGCCGAGCCCAAGGAACTCTACGTGGTGCAGGACGCCGAACACATCGACCTGTACGACCGGACCGACCGGATCCCCTTCGGCAAACTGGAAAGTTTCTTCAAGGCCAACCTGCGCTGAAAATGGCGCCATGAAAAAGGCAGTCCTCCCGCTGGCGGGGGGACTGCCTTTTTCACGGCTGAAACGTCTCTTTGAAAGCTTGGCAGCTGCTTTTGTGATGCTCTTTTCTTCAGCAATCACAGAAATGTATTTCATGTCGCGCAGATTCATGTTCTTTTTCTCCCTGGCGAAAAGGATGCTTTCTTACGGCTCAATCTCCCGCTCCTCCCCCTAAGTTATACATCATCGGAAAGTTTTTTCATCATAGAATTATGACATAGGGCGGCACATTTTTTTCTTATAGGAACAGGACAAAAAACGCCGCCTTCCCATTCCCAGAAGTTTTCAACTTTTCTCTCTGCGAGCGATTGACATCCTGACGTTTTTTCCTTATAGTAACAAAAGGTCCGTTAAGAATGGATCCAATTCAGAACTCTAGGGAGGAACAGAGATTGAAGAAAAGAACCCTGCTCTACGCTCTCGCAGCGTTGGCTTTCACGGCAGCAGCGGCCTGTGCCGCTGGACCGCGCGACGTGACCATCGGACTGGCGGGCGACGCCTATTCGTTTGATCCCTATCCGCTGAACGAGACGATCAACAACGCTATTATGCAGCATGTTTTTGAACCGCTGGTGGACCTCAGCAAAGACGTGAAGCTCTTGCCCGCTTTGGCAAAGAGCTGGGACGTGAACGCCGACGCCACGGAGTGGGTTTTCCACCTTCGCGAAGGGGTGAAGTTCAGCAACGGCAACGCCTTCACTGCCGACGACGTGATTTTCTCCTTCGACCGCGCGCGGGTGACGGGCAAGTCGGCTTTCGACTACTGCTTCTCCACCGTAGCCAAATATGAAAAGCTCGACGACCTCACCGTGAAGGTGACCTGCGCCAAGAGCAACGTGCTCCTTCTGTCCCACATGAAAGACGTGGTCATCATGGACAAGGAGACCTGCAGCGGCCAAACCGACGACTGGATCGCCATCCACCCCGTGGGCACGGGCAAGTATACGCTGGTGGAACACGTGCGCGGCGACCGCATCGTCTTCAAGAGAAACGAGAACTACTGGGGCGAGAAGCCCGAAGCTCTGAACGTGGTCTACAAGCCCATCACCAACGCCGGCACCCGTACGGCCAACATGCTGTCCGGCGCCGTGGACATGATCGTGGACGTGCCTGTGCGCGACGTGGCCATGATCGAGCGCAACAAGAGGATCCAGATCCTCAAGGCGCCCAGCCTGCGCGTGATCTATCTGAACCCCTCCTGCGTGGAGGATCCCAGCAAGGATTCTAAGATGCCCATCGTCTCGCCCACGGGCAAGAACCCCATGGCGGACCAGCGGGTCCGCGCGGCCATGTACCACGCCATCAACGAGGACGAGATCGTCAGCAAGATTATGAACGGCTTCGCCGTGCCCGCGGCGACCTATTGCCCGGAAGGCTACAACGGCTACAACCCCGACATCAAGCGCCTGGCTTACGATCCCAAGCTGGCTGAAAAGCTTCTCGACGAGGCAGGGTATCCCCGCCAGGCCGACGGCTATCGCTTCACGGTGACGCTCGACGCTTCCAACGACCGCTACGTCAACGACGGAGCCATCGCCAGCGCCTGCGCTTCCTACCTTGAGAAGGTGGGCATCAAGGTCAACCTGAACCTCATGTCCCGCAACGTGTTCTTCTCCTACATCTCGGCGGTCAACAAGGCCGGCGACAACACGCACCTGTGCCAGACCGGCTGGGCCGATTCCGGCGGCGAAGGCGCTCTGATCGCCCTGGACGCCATCTATTCCATGAAGCCCGGCGTCGAGGTGAAAAAGGGCTGGGGCGGCGTGAACCGCGGCTACTACCAGAACCCCAAGGTGGACGAGCTCGTGGAGAAGGCCATGGCGACGGTGGAGCCCGAGAAGCGTTCGGCCATCGTCCAGGAAGCCTGGAAGATCGCCGCCGACGACGTGGCCTACATCCCCCTGCATTTCCAGGTGGACGTCTACGCCGTGGGGCCGCGCATCAACTACACGCCTCGCTATAATAAGTACATCTACGCCTGGGACGTGTCTTTCAAGTAAATAAGAACATCACAGAGCTGCAATCGAGGCGGTTCTTTTCGCTTGAAAAGAACCGCCTATTTTACGTTGGAGAGTCGCAGGGAGGTACAACGGTGCTTCAATTTCTGGTAAAACGACTGGTACAGTTGGTGCTGGTCATGGTGGTGGTTTCCATCATCGTCTTCGTCTTCACGAGCGTTATGGGCAACCCCGTCTTCCTGATGGTGAGAGAGAACGCCAGCGCGGAGGAAATCGCGGCGGTGTCGGCTTATCTGGGGCTGGACAAGCCGCTCTACGTCCAGTACTGGATTTTCGTGAAGAACGCGCTGCAGGGCAATTTCGGGCAGTCCTATATGTATCATCTGCCGGCGCTGATGCTGATCATAGAACGCCTGCCGGCCACGCTGGACATCGTGGCCGTGGCCATGGTGCTGTCGGTTGTGATCGGCATCCCGCTGGGCGTCCTGTCCGGCGCCTACCCCAAGAGCCGTTTCAGCAAAAGCGTCATGGCGGCATCCATCGCGGGGATCTCCATGCCCTCTTTCTGGACGGGCATGGTGATGATCTACTTCTTCGGCCTTGTGGCCGGCGTGTTGCCCGTATCGGGACGCGGCGAGGTGGGAACTGTCTTCGGCGTCACCACCAGCCTGGCTACCGCCGACGGCTGGGCTCACATCATTCTGCCGTCCATCACTCTGGCGCTGGGCAACGTGGCGACCATCATCCGCCTGACCCGCGCGGGCATGCAGGAAAATATGCGCCAGGATTACGTCAAATTCGCGCGCGCCAAGGGCGTTTCCACGCGTAAGGTGCTCTTCGGCCACGCACTCAAGAACACGCTGATCCCCGTAGTCACCGTGTTTGGGCTCCAGCTGGGCAACCTGATCGCCTTCACGACTATCACGGAGACCATCTTCGCCTGGCCGGGCATCGGCAAGCTTCTGGTGGACGCCGTGACCAGCGCCGACCGCCCGATCATCGCGGCCTACATCCTGTTCGTGGCGATCATGTTCGTGTTCATCAACTTCATCGTGGATCTGCTCTACATCTTTATCGATCCCCGCATCGACCTTCAATAGGAGGAACCGGTCATGTCTGAAAAATCAAAGGGCCGTTTCCGCGCCTTTATGGATTCGGAACTGTTTTACAATTTCCGCCACTCGCCCACGGCGATTGCCGGCGCAGTCATCGTGCTGCTGGTGATCCTGATCGCGGTCTTCGGCCCCGCCTTCACGGTCCAGAACCCCTACAGCATGGCGGAGCTGGACCTGGCCGACGCCTACAAGCCGCCTTTCTGGATGGAGGGCAGCGACATGAAGTTCCTTCTGGGCACGGACCAGCAGGGGCGCGACATGGTGAGCGCCATCGTCTACGGCAGCCGAGTCTCGCTGATCATCGGCCTCGTGGGCACGCTGCTGGCGAGCGTTATCGGCATCGCTCTCGGCCTGGTCTCGGGTTACTTCGGCGGCAGGATCGACGCGGTCATCATGCGCGTCGCCGACGTGCAGCTCTCGTTTCCCACCATGCTCATCGCCCTGTTCATGATGTCTGTGCTGGGACGCGGCGTCAGCAACATACTGATCTCGCTGACTCTGGTGGGCTGGGTGCGCTACGCGCGGACGGTGCGCGGCGAAACGCTGTCGGTCAAAAAGAGCGAGTACATCGAGGCCACCCGGGTGATCGGCCTGCCCGACCGGCGAATCCTGCTCAAGCACGTGCTCCCCAACGTGTTCGCCTCCATCGTGGTGCTGTCCACGATCCAGGTGGGCAATTTCATCCTCACCGAGGCCAGCCTCAGCTTCCTCGGGCTGGGCGTGCCCATCTCCCGCCCTTCGCTGGGGATGCTGTGCAACGAGGGTTTCACAGTGCTCTACAGCGGCTTGTGGTGGGTTTCGATCCTGCCGGGACTCTACATCATGCTTATCGTCTTCGGCATCAACCTTCTCGGCGACTTCCTGCGCGACGAGATGAACCCCAAGCTGAAATGAGGCCGCGCCATGAATAAAACTCTGCTGCACGTCAAAAACCTGCGCACCTGGTTCCATACCTTTAAAGGCGTGGTCAAAGCCGTGGACGGCGTGTCCTTCGACATGGCCCAGGGCGAAGTGCTGGCCGTGGTCGGCGAGTCCGGCGGCGGCAAGTCCGTCACGGGATTTTCGGTGATCCGCCTGATCGACGAACCTGGACGTATCGAGTCAGGCGAGATCCTCTTCGACGGATGCGACCTCATGAAGCTCTCGGAAAGCGAGATGAACAAGCTCCGCGGCAAGGACATCGCCATGATCTTCCAGGATCCCATGACGTCGCTGAACCCCGTCTACACCATCGGCCAGCAGATGGAGGAAACGCTTCTTCTGCACACCGGCATGAACAAGGCCCAGCGACGGCAGACCTGCCTGGACCTGCTGCGTTCCGTGGGCATCTCCAACCCCGAAAGCCGTTTAAAATGCTATCCCCACCAGTTCTCGGGCGGCATGAGGCAGCGCGTGGTCATCGCCATCGCTCTGGCCGTCAAGCCTAAACTGATCATCGCCGACGAGCCCACCACGGCGTTGGACGTGACGATCCAGGCTCAGATCCTCCGGCTCATGACCGATCTGATCCGCGCCGAAGGCTGTTCGCTGATGCTGATCACCCACGACCTGGCGGTGGTCTCCGAGGTGGCCGACCGCATCAACGTGATGTACTGCGGCAAGATCGTGGAAAGCGGCGCAGCCCGCGACGTGATCGACCGCGGCGTCCATCCCTACACGGTGGGGCTGGTCAACTCCATACCAGACCTCGGCACGGACAAAAAGCGCCTCGACACGATCCCGGGCATCGTCCCCAACATGTTCGACCTGCCCCAGGGATGCTATTTCAGTCCCCGCTGCGCCTATGCCCGGGACATCTGCCGCCGTGAACAGCCCGCGCTGCGCGAGGTCGCGCCGGGACACTGCGCGGCCTGCCATTTTCCTCTGAACAGGGAGGCTCGTTAACATGACCAGCTTACTTCAGGTACGAAATCTTGAACAGCGCTTCGAGCTGGACCGCTCGCTGCTGAGCCAGATCCGCTTTGAGCGGGGGCGCTTCGTCAGGAAAAGCCGGGTGGTCCACGCCGTGAACGACATCAGCTTCGACGTGGACGAGGGGCAGGTGGTCAGCCTGGTGGGCGAATCGGGCTGCGGCAAGTCCACGGCGGCGCGGAGCATTATCCGCCTGCTGGAACCCAAGGGCGGCACGGTGACCTATCGCGGACGGGACATCACCCATCTATCCCGCCAGGAAATGCTGCCCCTGCGCAAGAAGATGCAGATGATCTTCCAAGATCCCTACGCGTCGCTCAATCCGCGCCAGCAGGTAGCGGACATTCTCATGGAACCCATGCTGTTTCACGGCGTGGCGGCGTCCAGAAAGGAAGCCCGCGAGAGGGCCCAGGAAATTCTGAACCGTGTGGGCATCCGACCTGAGCAGGCATCGCGCTACCCTCACCAGTTTTCGGGCGGGCAGCGCCAGAGGATCGGCATCGCGCGCGCCTTGGCGGTCCAGCCCGAGTTCATCATCGCCGACGAGCCCGTGTCGGCCCTGGACGTGTCCATTCAAGCCCAGATCCTCAACCTGCTGATGGACCTGAAAGACGAGTTCCACTTCTCCTATCTGTTCATCGCCCACGACCTGTCGGTGGTACGGCACATTTCCGACCAGGTAGCGGTCATGTACCTGGGGCGCATCGTCGAAAAGGGCAGCAAAACGCAGATCTTCGGCAACCCTCAGCATCCCTACACCAAGGCCCTTTTCTCGTCCATCCCCACGCTTTCGGGATCCAACATGCGCCACTCCGCCGGCCTCGAGGGCGAAATCCCCAGCGCTGTGAACCTGCCGTCGGGCTGTTTCTTCCACACCCGCTGCCGCATGGCCTCGCCCCTGTGCAGCCAGGCCGTGCCCCTCGAACGGGAAATCGAGCAGGGCCACAGCGTGCTGTGCCATTTGTTTGACCGATAAGGAGCCACTACAATGATTTTAGGTATTTTATCGCTGATGGCGCTCGCTCTGCTTTTTTTTGCGGACAGAGCCTCGGCCTGCACCACCGTGATCGTCGGAAAAAAGGCGTCGCCCACGGGGCGCGTCATCGTCGGGCATAACGAGGACGACGGCGGGCGCGTCATCGTCCGTCACGGTTTCGTGCCGGCAGGCCTCCACGCCGCGGGCGAAACGCTGCCGGCTGAAGAGGGCTGCGCGGCCATTCCCCAGGCGAGAAAAACCCACGGCTTTTACTGGAGCGAGATGAAGGCCGCAGCCGGCGGCCTCACCACGGCCGACAGCATGCTAAACGATCAGGGCGTTCTGATCGTCAGCGACAGCTGCGCCGATTCCAAAGAAGACACGGCTGACCCGTCGCGCCTCGGCGAGGGCGGCGTGGGCTTCAACCTGCGCCGGATCATGGCCGAACGCGCTTCCACCGCCCGCGAAGCCGTGGAAATCGCCGCGTCCCTGCTGGACCGCTGCGGCTACGTCTCCTCGGGGCGCGCTTACACCGCGGCCGACGCGAACGAAGCCTGGCTGCTCCAGGTCGTCAGCGGCAGGCACTACGCCGCGCGCCGCGTGGCCGACGACGAAGCGGCCTTCATTCCCAACTGTTACACGATCCATGACGTGGATCCTCAGGACCGTGAAAACTTCATCCTGTCGCCGGACCTGATCGATTACGCCGTCCAAAAGGGCTGGTACGACCCCGCTTCCGGTCCCTTCGATTTCGCCAGGGCCTATCAGGCCGAAAGCAGCTGGATATCGCCCGCCAACGCCTATCGCAGCGCCGCGGGCTGCTCGCTTCTGACCCGCCGGAACGTTGACACTGGCCAGCCCTGCCCCTTCGCGGTCAAGCCGCCCCTTCCCGTGGGGCTGGAACAGGTGATGGAAATCCTGCGCTGTCACTACGAGGGAACCGCGCTGGATCCCCAATGGGCGCGGGCCAGGTTCCCCGGCGGAACGCCCCACGACAAGGGAATCCGCCGCATCTGCACGGAGACTACGCTTGAATCCACAGTTACCCTTTTTGGCGAGCGTCCCGAGACGACGGTCTGCTGGACTAGTTTCGGCCGCCCCTGCGAGCTTCCCTACGTGCCCCTTCACCCGCTCTGCGGCGCCCTGCCCGGCGAAATCGCCGCGATGGAGAACGCCGCCGCGGAACTGGAACGCCACCTGACGCCCGACGCCGCTCTGTCGAGCTGGAACGATGGAGGCTGGCAGAAATTCCGCGACTTCCAAAACCTCTTCGAGATGGTCTATCAGGAGCACGAGGCGGAACACTCGCGCTGGCTATGGAGTTTCGAGGAGGCCCTGATCCGCTCCGAAGCCCATTTGCAGGCCCAGACGGCGCCTCTGTACGCCGCGGGCCGCGCGCAAGAGGCCGCGGCCGCTCTCGCCGATGCCGACGCGGCGGCGCTGGCGCAATGCCTTGAAGCCCTTCAATGCCGCCGGTGCAGCCTTCGCGAGGCAAAGGTGGCCGTCCAGCCCTCAAGCTTCCCCATGGGCAGCGGCGAGACGCTGACGGTCAGTTTTGAGCTCGAGGAAGGACGGACGCCCCGCGAGAGCAGCCTCATGCTGCTTCTGGGAGGCGGCTGCGCCCGTGCCGACGCCATCAGGCCCCAGACGGGCAGCCTGTCCGCCGAAGGACGCCGGTGGCGTTTCAGGGTTTCCGCCGCCGAACTCCAAAAGGCCGGCGTCCCCGGCATTTTCGACTTCTGGCTGGGAGGCCGCGACACCCAGGGCCGTTCCTTCGGCGGCGGGGCGCTCGTCACGATCGGATAACCGACATCAAAGGGGCAATGGTTGACGTTAAGTAGAAGATAAAGATACGCGAGAAAACAGGAAGTTTTTCCGCGCCCCTGTTTTCCTCTGTGACCTTCCGCATGTCTGAGGGCCTTCGCGGTTCCATACTCATACCGGACAGCCTGGCGCCCGAGGCCAATCAGGAAAACTTCAGCCGCTTCAAACAGGCTTGGCCCATGCCATGCGCTTGATAAACATCCCTTTCGCGCCGTCCCCTCCACGTCCATTCTGCGTTTTTTGGGGAATTTTTTTTATGGAGAACGGTATCAATCTCTTGACCTGCCCTTCCGGCGCTCATAAAAAGCCGAAGGAGAACCCCCATATGGGAAGTTCTCCTTCGGCTTTTTATGACGGTTTTAGGGTTGAAGCTGCAGTTCCTTTGACTTTTTCGCGTAATTTTTCCTGGAATGGACCGCTCTGAGCGAAAAGGCCAGCTGGTTTTCATCGCCAGTGGTCCGGCAGTCCACGGTGGCGCCGTTTTTGATCTCGCCGGAGAGAATCAGATCCGACAGGGGATCCTCGATCCGGGTCTGTATCAGGCGGCGCAGGGGACGGGCCCCCTGGTTCTGGGCGACGGCGGCCTTCAGGATGTTCTGCCGCGCCTCACGGCTGACCGACAGGATGATTCCCCGCTCGCCAAGGCGGCGTCCCAGGTCGAACATCATGATATCGAAAACCTGCTCCATCTCGGCCTCCGTCAACGGATGGAAGATCAGCTGAGCGTCGAGGCGGTTCAGGAACTCAGGCCTGAAATGGGCTTTTACGGCCTCTTTGATGGACTCGGCCCGCTTCTTGCTTTCAGCCTCCGAAGAAGGGGAGAATCCGAAACCGCTCTTCTCCATCTCGCGGGCGCCCAGGTTGCTGGTCATCACGATGACCGTGTTCCTGAAATCCACGGTGCGCCCGTGGGAGTCGGTCAGGCGGCCTTCCTCGAGGATCTGAAGAAGCAGATTGAACAGGTCGGGACTGGCCTTCTCCACTTCGTCGAAGAGCACCACTGACCAGGGATGGCGGCGCACCGCCTCGGTCAGCCGCCCTTCATCCTCGTGCCCCACGTAGCCGGGCGGCGCGCCGATCAGCTTGGCTACCTCGTGGCGTTCCATGTATTCGCTCATGTCGAAGGCCAGAAGGGCCTTTTCGCTGCCAAAGAGGGACCGCGCCAGGCAGCGCGCCAACTCCGTCTTCCCCACGCCGCTGGGGCCCAGGAACAGGAAGCTGCCCACGGGCCGGCGGGGGTCCTTCAGGCCGCTTCTGGACCGGCGGACGGCGCGGCACAGGGCCGTCACCGCCTCGTCCTGCCCCACGAGCCTCTGATGGATCTCCGACTCCAGGCGCAGATAGCGGGTGGCCTCCGCTTCCGTCAGGGTCTTGACGGGGATGCCGCTCCACTCTGAAAGCACGTCGGCAATCTGGTCCTCGCCCACGGTCAGGTCGGCGGGAATCTCACTGTCCTCAAGGTCAAGGCGCACCTTGGCCGCCGCTTCGTCGATCAGGTCGATGGCTTTGTCGGGAAGGCTGCGGTCGGAGAGGTAACGACTGGAAAGGCGCACGGCGGCTTCCAAGGCGCTGTCGGTGTAGCGGACGCTGTGATGCTTTTCATAGCTGCTTTTCAGCCCCTGCAGAATCGCCAGCGCCGCGTCCTGATCGGGTTCGCCGACGATGACGGATTGGAAACGGCGTTCCAGAGCCGCGTCTTTTTCGACGCTCTTGCGGAACTCGTCCAGGGTGGTGGCACCGATCACCTGGAAGTCGCCGCGGGCGAGGCTGGGCTTCAGGATGTTGGCGGCGTCGAGAGAGCCTTCGGCGCTGCCCGCGCCGACTACGGTGTGCAGCTCGTCGATGAACAGGATCACGTTTTTCGCGGCGCTCAGTTCGTCCACAAGTTTTTTCATGCGGTCTTCAAATTCGCCGCGATACTTGGTCCCGGCGACGACGGTCCCCATGTTCAGCTCTACCACGCGTTTCCCTCTGAGCATGGGAGGAACCTGGCCCTCGCTGATCCTGAAGGCCAGGCCTTCGACGATGGCCGTTTTCCCCACGCCCGGCTCGCCAACCAGGACTGGATTGTTCTTGCGACGGCGACAGAGGATCTGCATCATGTGCCGGGTCTCGGTCTCGCGGCCGATCAACGGATCCAGGGCTCCGGCGCGGGCTTTAGCCGTCAGGTCCACGCAGAGCTTGTCCACCGTCGGCGTCTGGCTCGGCGCGGGATCATCCTCATCGGCGGCCCGTTCTTTCTCGTTCTGGTTCTGCGCCGTCAAGAGGCGCTTTTTCAGAGCGTCTCTCAGCTGCGCTATATTCAGCCCCAACGACGACAAAGCCTTGCAGGCGATACAGTCCTCGTCGAGCAGCACTCCCAGGAGAAGGTGCTCCGTTCCCACATAGCTGGAATGGAGACCCCGGGCTTCATGGATCGAGCGGTTCAGCACGCTGCGGGCCCGCTCGGTCAGAGCCAGGTCCACGGGCTGGGGATAGGACGCTCCGCCTGGTTTCATCTCAAGGATTTTCCCTATTACGTCAGCCGGGATCAGGCCGGCGTCTTTCAGCGCCAGCGCGGCGACAGAGGACTCCTCCATGATCAGGCCGATCATCAGGTGTTCCGTGCCAATGCGCGGGTGCCCAAGGCGAAGTGCCTCTCGGTGGGCGAGCTGAATCACGCGTTTGCTTCGTTCTGTAAAAAATTGCCACAAGGCACATACCCCCTTACGTTCAAATTTTCTAAAATTTAAAAATTCAATTTTTACACGCCGCGTCGGATCCAAAACGCGGCAATCCTTCCGGCAAACTACGCCAAGTCCAGGCCGCAGAGCATTTTTTTCAGCAGGTCGGCCTGCAGGACGCTCTTCTTATAGGGCGACACGTCAAAGGTGCTCTGGGAAAGTTCTTCGATATGGCGCAGGGCGATCTCGATCAAAAGCCGTTCTCGCGCGTTGATCATGCCCCGCGTCTGGAGCGATCCCAGAAGGTGTTTGGCGTCGGCGTCGGAAATGGATTCGCCCACGATCTTGTCGATATGGCGCGCCCGGTCTTCGGGCATGTCGTAGCTGATCTTCAGAATGCGGATGTAGCCGTTGCCGCCCCGCTGGCTCTCCACAATATAACCCCGCTCGGGGGTGAAACGGCTGCGGAGAACGTAGTTTATCTGGCTCGGCACGCAGCCGAAGCGCTCCGCCACGTCCTTGCGGCGCAGCGAAACCTTTTCCGACTCCGGCGATTTTTCCTGTTCAAAAAGCTCGTTGATATATCCTTCAATAACCTCAGTAAGACTGCTCATGCAAAATCCCTCCGTTCCATGCATCGGAATCAGCAAAATCGCGGTTTACCGGCGTCACTCGCTAAACGTTCCAGCTGCTCGGAACTCTCCCCGAGGCAATCCTCAACGTACTAAAGTACGCTTCCGATTGCCTCGGGGAGAGTTCCTTCGCACCTGGAACGTTTATCGAGCGCCGCCTCCCTGCGCTGTTGAAAGGCTTTTAGGACCGTAAATTCCAGCAAAACTACAAATTATTATCATATTGATTCGTTTTCAGTTATTGATTCTGGTTTTGCTTTTCCTTTGCGCCCTTTCACTTCATCCTTTGCGATGAAAATCTTTTGACCTTGATCTTCGTCACGCCGGTAAACGGCAATTTTCTCCACTCAACAGCAGGATGCCGATCACTTTGGAACGATTTTAGCCTATTGGTCAAATATAGTCAAGAAAAAAGGACGTTTATTTTTGGCCGACCTTATTTTCCGTCCCCGCCAGCAGCCTTTTTATGTTTTCACGATGCCGCCAGGCGGAAAGGAGGGCCAGAGCGAAGGCCAGCGCGACGAAGGCCGGGGAAAGACCCAGCAGTCCGAAGAAGACGCCCATCGAGAGCAGTGCGGCCAGCGAGGCCAGCGAAACGTAGCGGGTGCCCTTCATAATGACGAGCCACAGAGCGCCCGCGGCGAGCACCGCGGCGCTGGAAAGCCACAGCTGGATGAAAAAAAGCGTTCCGAAGGTGGTGGCCACGCCTTTGCCGCCGCAAAAACGGAGCCAGACGGGATAGTTGTGGCCGCAGACAGCGCAGAAAGCGGCCAGGGCCACCGCGGCGTCGCCGCCGCCGGCCCAGCGGCAGAGCAGCACCGCGGCACCACCCTTGAACATATCCACGGCGGTGACGACGACAGCCCATTTTTTGCCCATGACCCGGCCCACGTTGGTGCCGCCGATGTTTCCCGAGCCGAGGCGCCGGATATCCTCGCCCCTGAAAAGTTTAACCGTCACGTACCCCGTCGGAAAGGAACCGAAAAGGTATCCGATAAAAGCCCAAAGAAGCGTCATGCCTAAGTTATTCATGAACAGTTACATTCCTTTCTGTGCGGAGTTCCGCCTTTTCGGCGGACGGCAAAGGCGTCGGCGATTTCCGCGCCCTGAGGCCGTATGAAGATCGGGTTGATGTCCAGCAGCTCGATATCGGGCTCGGCGCAGCCCATATGCGACAGCGTGACGATCTGCCGGGCCAGGGCAGCCACGTCCATGGACACGCCCGACCAAGCGCCCGACAAGAGCGGATAGCCCTTGAGACTGGCAATCATGTCGTGAGCCACTTCAATCGAGACGGGAGCGGCACGAAGCGATATGTCCTTCATCAGGCCGTAAAAAGCGCCGCCCAGCGCCACGGCGACCACAGGGCCAAACAGGGGATCCCTCTTGATGCCGATCATGCATTCGATGCCGTCGGTGATCATCTTCTGGGCGAAGACCCCCTCGATGACTGCGTCGGGATGAACCCGGCTGACCCGTTCGAGAATGCGGCCGTAGGCGTTGCGGAGCTCCTCCTCGGTGCGCAGGTTCAGCGCCACGGCGCGGGCCTGCTGTTTGCTCGCGAAAGAAGGCGACACCACCTTGAGGACTAGGGGAAAACCGATTTCCTGCGCCGCCTCGAGGACGTCCGAGACGGAGGTGCAGAATCGGTGCTCCACCGTCTTCAGGCCATAGGCGCCCACCAGGTCGATGGCGTTTTTCTCGCTCAGCTGGGAAGGCAGGGCGTCCAGCATGGGGTGCTCCGCCGGCCGGCACTCCCCGCTCAGAAGGTGGCGCGGCCGGTCCAGCTTCCAAAAGAAGGCGAGCGCGTCGGCCACGCGGCGGGGGCTGCTGAACAACGGCACGCCGGCGTCGTTCATCCGCCGGACCATCTCCTCCAGAGGGCGCCATTTGCTCAGGCAGCAGCAGGCCATGGGTTTCCGCCCCAGCCGGTGGGAGGTCACCAGGGCGCGGGCAAACCGTTCGCCCTGGGAAGGCGTCATGGATCCCGCGATCACGAGGATCATGTCGAACTCGTCAGAACGCTGCAGCTCTTCGAGAATTTTCTCCAGCAGGCCGTTCTCTTTCAGGACCCGTTCGGAAAGGTCTGCCGGATTGTCGGCGCAGCCCCAGGCGGGCAAATATTTCTGAATTCGCCCGCGCAGCTTCGCCGAAAAGGGAACCACGTTCAGCCCCGCCGCCGTACAGTGGTCCGACTGCATGTAAGCCAGCCCCTCGGAAGAGGCCAGCACCGCCACGCGATTGCCCTCGGCGCGGTGCGTAAGCCCGAACAGCTTGCCCAGATCCACCATCTGCTGCACGTCGTCGAGGAGCACCACGCCGAACTGGCTGGCCACCGACTCCCACATCACCTCGTCGGTCCAGGAACCGTCGGGATGGCGCGCGTCTACGCGCTTTCTCAGCTGCTCCGAAACGCCGCTGCGCAGCAGCACCACCGGCAGCCCCCGGGCCGACGCGCGGGATGCCAGAGCCAGAAAATCGCGCCCCCGCCGCAGTGATTCGAGGCTGAGGATCAGCAGGCGGGTTTCGCTGTCGTCGATGGCTTCTCCGACGGCGCGAAGAAGGGCGTCGTCGTCCTGGCGCGCCCCCAAAGACAGGACCCTGCGGAAGCGCACGCCAGCCTCGACGGCCATAGCGTAGAGCGAGAAGGCCATGGCGCCGCCCTGGGAAATAAGCGCCACATGCCCCCGCTCCGAACTGTTTCGAGGCACCGTCACCGCGGAAGACCAGCACAGGGCCAGTTCCTGCCCCCAGTCAAAATAGCCCTTCGAACCGGGGCCAAGGACGCGGCCGCCGGCGGAGCGAATCATCTTCACAAGGTCGAAAACGCGGGCACTGCCGCAGTGAGGCGAGCCCACAATGACGTTCAGCTGCCCCCGTTCGAGGCATTCTTCCAGGAGAGGCGCGCAGTCCGTGCAGCCCGGCGAGATCATCACCACGTCGAAGGGTTCGTCAGGCCACGACGACAACGCCTTTCGCTCTTCCAGCACCATGAAAAAGCCGAGCCGCCCCATATCGCTCATCAAAGCCTCGGGACGCCGGTCCCCTCCCCCGTCCACGCCGCCGCTCACAATCAAGAGTCCTCGTTCCATAGCTGGACATCCCCCCCTGTGTATCATCAAGAACTTGCGGCAATTATAGCCTATGGCGAAGAATTATGAAACAAAAACACGAGAAGAGCGACCCCGAAGGATCGCTCTTCTCATTCGTGACTTGTTGGGACTTGCGGGTTCGCGTTCAGAGGCTACTTCTTGGCGCCTTTTTTGGCGGCCTTGGGAGCGGCCTTCTTTGCCGCGGGTTTAGCGGCGGGTTTGGCCACTGTGGCGTCGACAGCCTCGCGAAGCATCTTGCCAGCCTTGAAAACGGGCACGATCTTAGCGGGAATATGAACGATCTTGGAAGGATCCTGAGGGTTACGTCCAGTGCGCGCGCTGCGCTGACGGACCTCAAAGGTACCAAAGCCCACGAGCTGGACCTTGCCGCCCTTTTTCAGAGTGTCCTTCACCCCATCAAGAACAGCAGCCACAGAGGCGGCGGCGTCAACCTTGCGCATTCCAGTTTTCTCTCTTACAAACTCAACCAATTCAGCCTTTGTCACAACATACACCTCCAAGCAGGATTTTGTCGCTCAGTAAGGTGAGTATATCACAGCATTCGCACATGACAAGCCCCCTAGGAGCCCCAAATTACTGACTTGGGCAAACTTTTCTTTCCGCAGGGCTTTTCTCAGTCCTGAAAATTCAAAAATAAGCAGTAAAAAATAACTTTCATTACCTTTCAGACGCCATTGGATACTGTGAAATGTGAGTTTTTTCTGCTATCATAGGCTATGAAAAAAATAGTATTCTATTTTGAAGGAGGTCTCATCGACATGTATTCGCTTTCGCACATCGGGATTCGCTGCCAGGACCTGGACCGGTCGCTCCATTTCTACGTGAACGCCCTTGGGGGGACTCGGGGCCGTGAATACAGGATGCCGTCGGGGTCCCATCTGGTCTTCGTGAACTTTGACGGATTCAGCATCGAGCTGATCTGCAAACCCAACGACACCCGCGTCGCCGGGACAAACCACCTGGCGATCGACGTGCCGTCCATGGACGCCGCCCTGAAAAGGCTGAACGAAAACGGCGTGGCCGTCTCCGGCGACAGCGTCGCCCCCATGGGCGACCATGCGCTGAACTGCTTCCTTAAAGGCCCCGACGGGGAGATCATCGAGCTTTGCCAAGGCAGTCTATAAAAAAGCACGAAGGAACAAAAACAAAGATTCCTGCCGGTTCGGCCCCTTAGGCTGAACTGGCAGGAACCCACAGCGCCGGCAAAACGCCGTCTTCGCTTATTTTACTCGGGAAAACGCTCTTCATTCTTTTTCCGAAGGAGCTCTTCCTGACGGCGAATCAAGCTGCCCACCGTGTTCTCCTCCGTCATCCTATCGACCATCCGGCACAGATCGGTCCAAAAACAGCCCGAAGGGCACATAGCGCCGCTGTCCTTCGCCCTGACGCAGCCTTCTTCGGTGGTGCACTCGGGAAAGACCAGTTTTTCTCCCGCCGCCTCAAGGACCTCCGCGACCGTGATCGAGTCTGGATCCTTTACCAGTTCATAACCGCCGCGCGCGCCTCTGTAACTGCGCAGGATCCCGGCGCGGCGCAGTTTTGACACCAGCTGCTCAAGATACGTATCAGAAAGTCCCTCCGACGTGGCAATGTCGTTCACGCTGACGGGCTCGCCGTTTTTGGCAAGCTTGGCGATAGCGACAACCGCGCGTAGTCCATAATGTGCTCTTGTAGACAGTTTCATAGCTATACCCCCACGTAATTTTTACTGGACGCTCACGGACATCCATAATTTCCTATCACCATAGCTCAGTGTTTCTATTAAGAAGTTAACCGTAGAACTATATCACAAAAATTACAACCAGGGTAGAGGGAATTTAATTTTTCCGCCTGGACTTTGCGCTCCGGCGGGAGACCGCCCCAGTTCCCCTCGCGGAAACAGCCACAGGCCTTTGCCACTATCGAAAGGGATGATACCATGTCGCTCTCTCTTCTTCTCTCCACGTTCCTCATCTTTTGCGCCCGCGTGACCGACGTCAGCCTCGGAACCTTCAGGATCCTCCTTTTAGTCCGCGGACACAAGGGTTACGCAGCTCTGATAGGATTTTTCGAGATCATGATCTACATGACCGTCCTGAGCCACATCCTGGGCGGCGGAAGATCCCTGAACTTCATCCAGCTTATCGGCTACTGCGGAGGCTACGCGACCGGCAACTTCGTAGGCTCGCTGCTGGAGGGCAAATTTCTCCCCGGCTACGTGATGGTCGAAGCGATCGCGCCCGACGACGAACCGACGGCCGCCATGGTCGGCAGACTGCGTGAGTCGGGATTCGGCGTCACCGTCATCGACGCCGAAGGGCGCGACGCCGCGCGGCGGATTATCCAGATCATCTGCAAACGCTCTGAAGTCCCAGCCATCAAAAAGATGTTGATCGGCAGAGAGTTCCTGATGATCAGCAGCATCAGCAGCCTGACCGGCGGCTATTTCCATCGAAAAGCAAAATGACACCGGCGCCGCGTAACAGGGGGATCGAGAGCCCAGGGGCCCTCGATCCCCCTGTTTTGTCCTTTTATTTCGCTTGACAGGCGCGAAAAATTGTTTCATTATAAGAATAAGAAATAAAGGAGTGATCTTCTATTATGGAAAATTCAGCGGCACACGCGCAATTTCTGAAAATGACGGAGACGCCGGTGCGCAGATTGATCTTGTCTCTGGCGGCGCCAACGATCTGCAGCATGCTTATTACCACGTTCTACAACATGGCCGACACCTTTTTCGTCGCCAAACTGGGAACCAGCGCCACCGCGGCTGTGGGCATCGTCTTCTCACTGATGGCCATCATCCAAGCCATCGGGTTCATGTTCGGGCAGGGCGCGGCCAGCATCGCTTCCCGGAAACTGGGCGAAGAGAAAAACGACGAGGCCAGCCGGGCGACTTCGACGGCGTTCTTCGCCGCCTTCTTTTGCGGCCTGCTGCTCACCGCCGTAGGCCTGGCCAATCTGGACGGATTTATGCGCGCCCTGGGGGCCACCGAAACCATCCTGCCCTTCGCGAAGGACTACGCCAAGTACATCCTGATCGGGGCGCCGGTCATGACCACCTCCTTCGTGATGAACACCAACCTGCGCGCCGAAGGAAAGGCCTTCTTCGCCATGACGGGCATCGTCACCGGCGGAATTCTGAACGTCTTCCTGGACCCGCTGCTGATCTTCGTCTTCGACATGGGCATCGCAGGAGCGGCCATCGCGACGCTTTTCAGCCAGTGCGTCAGCTTTTGCATCCTGCTTTCCCACTTCGTCTTCAAGCGCAGCGTCCTGACCATCAGCATCACGAAAGTTTCCCGCCGCCCTTCCTATTATATGAACATCGTCAACACAGGGCTTCCCACGCTGCTTCGCCAGGGCCTGGCCTCAGTCGCCAGCATCGCGCTGAACACCACCGCAGCCCTCTACGGCGACGCCGCCGTCGCGGCCATGACCATCGTCATGCGCGTCACTATGTTCATCGGTTCGATCCTGATCGGCTTCGGCCAGGGTTTCCAGCCAGTTGCCGGCTACAACTACGGCGCGAAACGCTACGACCGCCTGATGGAAGCCTACTGGTTCTGCGTCAGGACGGGGACGGTCGTGCTGGGGCTACTCGGCGCGTTCCTGTTCGTCAACGCGGCGTCGGTCATCGGCATATTCCAGAACAGCGACGCCATGGTCACGGTCATCGGGACCTTCGCTTTCCGCGCCCAGTGTGTGACCATGCCTCTGCAGGCGATCATCGTCATCACGAACATGATGTTCCAGTCCACAGGCAAGGTCAAACAGGGATCGTTCCTCGCCGCGGCGCGCCAGGGGCTGTTTTTCCTTCCCGCCATCTACGTCCTGCCGCCGATCCTGGGACTGCGCGGCGTCCAGATCAGCCAGTCCGTGGCCGACGCGATGAGCGCTCTCTGTGCCGTCCCGCTCCTGATCCCCTTTATGAACTGGATGAAAGATAAAATGAAAGAGCCGCCGGTCCAGCTGAACGATGAAACGCTCTCGCAGCTCAAGCTGCCGGAGAACGACTTGGATTGAGAAGGAGAGTGCCGAGCATATGAAAATAGTTATTCTTGACGGGTACACGGAAAATCCCGGCGATTTGAGCTGGGAAGGAATTGAACGCTTCGGTGATCTGACGGTTTACGACCGCACGCCGGCCGATAAAGTCGCCGAGCGGATCGGCAGCGCCGAAATAGTCATCCTGAACAAGACGCCCCTGCCCCGCGCGGCCTTCGAGGCCTGTCCGAACATCCGCTACGTGGGAGTCCTGGCGACGGGTTACAACATCGTGGACACGGCCGCCGCCAAGGAGCGGGGCATCCCCGTCTGCAACATCCCCACCTACGGCACCGCCGCCGTGGCGCAGCACGCCATCGCTATGCTGCTGGAGATCACCAACCACGCGGCCCATCACGCCCAGGCCGTGGCCGAAGGGCGCTGGGAACAGTGTCCTGACTGGTGTTTTTGGGATTATCCTCTGATCGAGCTGATGGGCAAGACCATGGGCATCATCGGCTTCGGCCGCATCGGCCAGGCCACGGGGCGCATCGCCGCGGCGCTGGGCATGGAGGTTTTGGCCTGCGACGAGCACCCCAACGACGCAGGACGCGCCATCGGCAGCTACGTGCCCCTTGAAGAGCTTCTCAGGCGTTCCGACGTGATCGCGCTGCACTGCCCGCTGTTCCCCTCCACGCAGGGCATCATTAACAAAGAAAGCATCGCGAAGATGAAGGACGGCGTGATCATCCTGAACAACTCCCGCGGCCCCCTGGTGGCCGAACAGGACCTGGCCGACGCCTTGAACAGCGGCAAAGTCTACGCGGCAGGCCTCGACGTGGTTTCCAGCGAACCCATCAAGGGCGGCAACCCCCTGCTGAAAGCCAAAAACTGCCTGATCACGCCCCACATCTCCTGGGCGCCGAAGGAAAGCCGCCAGCGCCTCATGGACATCGCCGCCGAGAACCTGAATCAATTCCTAAAAGGCACACCCGTCAACGTAGTGAACCCCTGACAGCTTCCAGGGAACAGGAAAGCGGCAAGAAGGGCGTCATTTTTTTAAATTTGGGGCTTGACGCAAAAGCGCCTCCTGCGTATAATACTTTATGTTGTGCGGAGGTGGCGGAACTGGCAGACGCGCAAGACTAAGGATCTTGTGGGATTTCCCATGGGGGTTCAAGTCCCCCCCCCCGCACCATATTTTCAAAAGAAGAATTTTTCGGTTGTCCTATCATCGTTGATGATAGGACAATTTTTTTGTGCACATACGGCGCGCTGCCGCGGCAGGCATCAACTTTTTTTGTCCAGCGGCGGCAGCCCTTTCATACTATTTTGCAATAAAAACGCAAAATGGGCACGGAGGGGACGACCCGAGGGGTATCCACCAAGCGAGTATAGGCAGGCCGAACAGGCCGAGTATGTCCGAGCGACTGGATGCCCTTCGGGCCGGCCCCGGCTCAGGTTTCCACCTCTCCGCTCCCCAAACCCGGCATGCACCTTTCAATGCACCGGGCTTTCCAGTTCGCTCCAACCGAACAAAGTTCGGCTTTGAGAAGCTCTGATTAGATTATTCGCCTTGCGCGTGTCACCTCAGAACCTACAAATGAGCAAACCTGCTCCCCTTTGCCATGTGGCAGACCCTATCTGCCTCCGACTGCTACGAGAGCACTGTAACCATGCCAGACCTTGAGACTGCCTCTTAGCTGCTCCGAATTTACTTTAGCAGCGCTGGTTTAGGTTATCCC
>SFDM01000025.1 GCA_004558205.1 Pyramidobacter piscolens | reverse complement strand
AAAGGTGCACGCCGGGTTTGGGGAGCGGAGAGGGGAAACCTGAGCCGGCGACGGCTTAAGGCGCCCTTCTTCTACTCCATAGAACAGCTGAACTTAACGCCCGGGGCCGGCCCGAGGAGCCATGCAGTCGCTCAAGACTATCTCGGCCTGTTCGGCCTGCCTATACTCGCTTGGTGGATACCCCTCGGGTCGTCCCCTTCGTGCCCATTTTGCGTTTTTATTGCAAAATAGTACAAGAAGGTGCCTTTGCGGAAAAAAGACACGAAGGTGCATGGTTACAACATTCTTCAAAAACGATAGGCACTACAAGCGCCCCTTCTGGACCGAAGAGGTCAAAAGGGGCGCTTCAATATTTCTGGCTATGAGGTTTTCTACCTGCGATGTCACGCTTTGCATTTTGATATGGAAACGCAGGGACTATTCTTCTCCCAGTTCCTTCGCCTTGACTGAAGCGTCATCGCAATGAGGAATTCTGTGGCGGAATATGGAGAGTGATGTAATCTCCGTCCCTGCCGTTGGACGATGTAGCCCCAGTGATTTGTAAATCTCCTTAGCTGTCGCGGCGGCCTTTTGGGGATAAATAGTAACCCTGTTTTTTTAAACTTTCGAGGTTATTGTTATTGAGCATCGCGCTGTCTGCCACGACCCACAGGTCCTTTGACAAAAGCCTGCCCTGCATCTCTTCCAGCGCACAATTAAAAGTGGTGCTTTCTGCTCTGTTGCCCGGAAAAACCTCATACCATAATGGCGTTCCCTGAGGGGGGCAGAGCGCCAGCACTACCTGAGTCTCTTTGAACTTATTGTCCTTGCTGTACCCTTTGCGGCGAAGTCCCTCGCGGACTTCTTCTGTTTTCTCGTGCTTTTCACGGCTGTCAGCCAGGAGAAGGTCTGTATCGCCTTTTTTTGTGTCTTCCTTTTCGACGTTTCCTCCCTTTCCCTGTTTTGTTTCTTCCACTTCATCTTCAGTGAAGCTCTCAAAGTAAAGAGTGGTAACGTCATAAAGCACCGGGGACAGACTCTCGCCGAAGAGATTACTACTGATACTCAGGACCATGTCTTTTATTTGAGGAATTTTGGGGTAAAACTTATCCATCATCTTGTAAATGCGATCTTCGCTGAATTTCAACCCCAGCGTGCTTTTTACCCACGCAGCCGCGCTTCTCTTGCTTCCACCTTCAGACAGCTTCGCTGTAAGGCAGAGCCTCAGAAGATTGGTTGAGCCGATGTCATGGACGCCACAGCCGAAGATATACTCCAGTCCAAGACGGTTGTAGACATGGCCCCATATCTCGAAAGGACCTTCCGTTACATGTTCTTCATTCACCAGACTAGCTGGACGAACCCGCTCGTCCAGTGAAATCTCTTTTTCATACTCCGATGATTCAGGAATGATGAGAGGCAGCTGCCCAATGGCATATTTCTTTTCCAGCTTAGACTTGGCCTCAAGCTCTGGCAGCAAAGCCTCCGCGTTTGCCCTGATTTTTTTCCTCCTCATCGTTCGAAGCCATGCCAAGATGCAGGACCACTTTCTGGCGGACTTTGCCATCAGCAGTCCTGACCGATGGTGCGAAGCACGATACCTGCAGTCAGCTTCGTCTGCTTCCGGTTATACCTAGTAATCCACCTTTCAACTTGTTTCAAGGTGAGTCCAAAACGCTCTGCAATTTCTCGCCGGTTTTTTCCTGATTTGCGCATTGCATTGATTTCCGGCTCCCCAATATCTATCTTTGTATAGCTTCGTTTTTCCATAAAATTACCCACTGATGGAGTTGTATTTTCCTACATCAGGGGGCCTTTTGTCTATTGTTCGGTTTTACTGAGGCTATTCACATGCGGAAAACTGACACTCACAATTTGTTACGTATCACGCTTTTGAGGTTCATCCCCGCTCATGCGGGGATCTGCGACGAGTTACGACCATTCTGGTTTTCGTTCCCTCTTGTTTCAACTCACGCGCCCGTGAGGGCGCGACGCAATGTCCCGCGTGAGCTTTGGGAGGCCGTCGAGTTTCAACTCACGCGCCCGTGAGGGCGCGACCGTGTTACTTTGACTCCACTTATTGCAATATTTCCCAACACTTTTTCCGCGAAGCTATCCTTTTCCCCATCCCATCTTTCATTTTTTATTACAAATTGAACGGGAGAGTAGGCTGTGCAGGCTCCGCGGAACATTGATCCAATAAATGCTTTTGTGCCTCCATTCAAGAGGGCATAGAGCATCTATTGCCTGAACTGAATTTGTCCGCTCCAAGTCCGCGGAGATTAGAGTATCAAAGTGCCTTCTGGGTCATAACTCCCCTTCGCTCCAAAGTGTTCAACGCGATGCTTCCAATTGTTTCCAAGCATATAAAAGCGAAGGCTGTCAACCTTTTCATCGATCTCGGAGATCAATTTGTTTTTCAAAATAATCCATTGTGCCATATCCAACTTACACTCAAAAACCGAAAACTGCACTCGCTGCCCAGAGTTTTCGCACAATTTAGCGACTCTGCGCAAGCGTTTCGCTCCGCCGGGGCTGTCAGTTTTGACATCGTAGGTGATCAGAATTACCATAGTGCCATCGCCTCATTTCAGGAAAAACGCCGGATAGCCATCGACGTCACCGCGGATCCTGCGAGCGAGCAGCAGAGCCTGCACGTAGGGCAGGAGCCCGAGAGGAACCTTTTCCTGTAAATAAGGATGGGTGATTTCCTCTTGCTTGTGAGTCTGCCAGCTTTGCAGAAAGACTTCCTTGCGTGCCTTTTCATTCAGCAAAACCGCTCCATTCTCTTGAATGGAGAAGTCTTTGCTCACGATCTTCCGGAGATTCACCAATGACAACACAAAACGATCCACAAGGTAAGCGCGCAGTTCCTCCATAAGATCCAAGGCTAAGCTTGGGCGCCCGGGACGGTCCCTGTGCAAAAAGCCTACACACGGGTCAAGACCGACAGACTCCAAAGCTCCTGTAATTTCAGCCGCCAGCAAAGAGTAACCAAAGGATAGCAGAGCGTTTAATCTGTCCATCGGTGGCCGTCGACTGCGCTTTACAAAGGAAAAGCTCTCCCGCTCATAGAGAATCATCTCGTTGAAACAGCTGAAGTAATCGCCCGCCGAATCTCCTTCAATACCGCGAATGGAGTCCAGCGTCTGAGCTCCGTCGCGCTGAAGAATCCTCAAATGGTCTCCAAGCCGCTCTATGGCCTGCGAGTAAACTTCGGGTCTTTTCTGCTCCCGAGCCGCACGCAGAAGCACAGTCCGGCTATTCGCTATTTTTGCGGCAATGCAGACCCGCGCTATCTCAGCAGATTTTTCTGGATCATCGGCCCATCGATACTGGCTCCTGCGAAGCAGCACATTACCGCGAACAGGCCCCGTGATCCGCGCGATAAAACGGCCATAGACCGTCATAAAGGACAAACTAACGCCGTTGTCAGCACAGAGCCCCATAGCTCCTGGGCTGACGCCCACCCGGCCAAAACAGACCACGTTCTCAAAAATGTGAACGGGAAACTGCTTCATCGTGTTTCCCTCTACGCGAACGTCCAGGTTCTCTCCATCCCGGGCAATATAGGCGCCATCAATGTTTACGTAGAGCGTATTAAGAAGGTGTCTCATCAAGGGCCTCCTTTATACTGCGAATCAGATAATCCTGGACCGACCGGGTCGTCTCGGGGCCGCAGATCTCTTTCAGCGAGCAGCTGCGGCAATATTTGTTCAAAATAGGAGCGGGCACCTGCTTTGAAGCTAAAAGCCTCTGAGCTTCATTGCAGCATTCTTCAAGAGTTTGACGCAGTTGCGGCGTAAAGACCACCGATTCTCTGCGCCGCGGTGTTCCATAAAAAAGCGCGCCTTCGGCTACATTGCAGCTCAACATCTCTTCAAGGCATAGAGCCTGCGCGCAAAGCTGAACCCGGTCACAATCCTGCGACTTCGGCCTGCCGTGCTTGTACTCTACAGGGAAGGGCAGCCACAGTCTGCTCTGCCCCGGAAGAGCAACGCCATCGGCGCACTCGTGAAATTCCACTACGTCAGCCACACAGCTAAGCTTCAGACGATCCGACCGAAGCGGGAGCCCCCTGGCGATATGCAGTCCGGGGCGGCTCTCGCTTTCATGAGAATGGGCTTTTTCATGCAGGATTTTTCCCTCGGCGGTCAGCGCGTTTTCCTGCCATTCCTGCTCCATGTGAATCAAAGCCCACTGCCGAGGGCAAAAGACAATATGCTGAAGACCGGAGATCAGGATATAAGTATCATCCTGAGTCATCTTATGCTCCTACATTCACAACTTTTTTTATTTCAGTCAACCTTTCCCCATCCAGCATCACCTTGTAATCGCTAAAAGCCCTAGGGATTTCTGCCAGCTTTTCACACTTGATTCTCTCAAAGGAACTCTCCGCAAAAGCATTGCCCAAAGAAGATTTATGCTCAAAAATTACAAGATGACGCGTAGACATTAACCCACGCGCGGCTGAGCGGTCAAATTCGAACATGTTCAGCAGGGCTTCCCAGAACAGTTCCAAATCTTCTTTGCTAAAGCCTGTCTGCGCAGCTAAAAAAGGAGAGACAAAACCGTGGGCGCAGTACAACGCATAGGGCACAGTATATTTTCGTCCCATAGTACGTTCCTTTTCCAAATCTTTTTCGTTCGTAACAGCCATACGAGTGATGCAGTGTTCAGCTACAACTATGGGATCATAAGAACGGGAAAAGGTCATCTGGATAGGTCCCCTAACCTGTCCTGCTCCTTTATCCCCAGTGCTCATAACAGCACCAAATGTGCGAACATCAAAATAACGCTTACACATACGCGTTCTCGCGTCGCTTTCAATTTTTTGCGACTCCTGGGCTTTTTTCACTTCCGCAGGAGTTCTTTTCCCTGAAGCAATATCCCATTCTTCTGAAATGAAACGATTTAACACTCCTTTCTCTTTAATAAAAATATCGTAGTGGTCTACCCCATTCTTTGTAAACATCACATAATTTCTTACTTTTCTTTTCAGGCAAACATCAGTTACCAGGCCAACCCCTGTTTCAAGGTCTATACGCGGCTGGTTGCCAAGGTCCGGATCTCCGTTGGGATTGCCGTCTTGAACGTCAAAAAGCAACACAAAGTCGTACCGGTTTGTCAGCATAGTCATTTTCAAGCCCCTCCTTATTGATGACCAACATTTAAAGTATCGTCGGTTTTATCATTGCCAGCAACCACTTCTGCTTTTTCGTTTTTCCTGAACAATGCCTGGCGTTGATGATAATACCCTAAAGAAAACGCTCCCTGTTCAATCAATGAAAGACGAAGAGGAAAATTTTGCTCCAGAAGACTGGCTATTTTCACGGGAAATGAGAAATATTCCACTATAAATCAAGGTAAATAAAATAGCCCTTCAGGCCTTGTTGTAACTGGCTTAAGGGGCTATTGTGCTATTCTCATTTCGTGCAAATAAAAGTAAGCATTGCTCCTAAAAATCCGTTTTCTCACGGATTCTGAGGCTTTTAAACTTTGACCATTTGAAGGCCTTTAAAGAACGTTAGAAGAATGTGAAGAAACGTATGAACCCGCTTAGAAACGTGTTTGAAAGGTGAGGCGCGGATAATTCGGGCGGCGCCGTTTTTTTCGGAAAATCGGTGAATTGTGTCTGACCAATGGCCTCGATTGCGGAACGTCGATTGCGGAACCTTGGAGGCTTGCGGAAGCATTTTGACGCTGAATTTGAAATGGGCTCGAAGCTATGAGGCCCATGGCTTCAAGCCCATTTTCGAGGATTCATTTCCCTAACATTTCCATTCTACCCCTTTTTTTGACGCCGACCTCACGGTTCTTTTTTCTTCATTCCTTTTTGTCATACTTCTGTTCTTCCTCATCTAGAGTAGGCCAGAACCACCAGTGACTCCGTGGAATCGGAACTCCGATTTCCTTTTCGGCGTCCTGACGATATTCTTTCCACGAGCAGTAATTTCCGAGGTAGGCCATTCGGAAGCGCAGAAAAAATAGCCCCCGCTTTCGATATTCCTGCCAACGCAAGATAACCTTGTCCAGTTTATGGGCATTGTTGGACGGCAGGCTGTCCTTGTTCAACAGGAGCCAGGATACCCACAGGGGCAGGTCAATACCCTCCCAATCTCTGTACTTGTCGTCCATCCCATCGGGCAGCCACCACATTTCATAGTCAAGTATATTATCCACCACGTCTTCTGGCGTCGGGCAGCCCTCCCACAGCTCTACATATTCTTGTATCAGCTTTTCCAACCTTGGATCCAACTTTTACTCACTCCTTTCATATCCGGCAAGGGCAAACACACCTGTATCCGGCGGGGCAATTTGAATGTTCCCTTCCTTCTCTTCGAGAATGTCGCTATGGTCTGCCCCTCCAAAGAGATGATCGCCTGCTCTCCTGTCTTCTTATCGTGAAAGAGCATTTGAGGGTGAGGCGATTTTTTGTCTTCTATTATAAGGTAGGCGTCGCGATCACCGCGGCGGATCAGCGAGGCTATTCTCTCGTTATACTCTGCCATAGTTATGACTGTGCGAAACTCTCGCGTGCCATGTTTCATGTAATGGACAAATGCCGCAGGGCGCTTCGTTCCGTCACCTCCAAATTCTTTTCCCCATGTGACCTTATGACTGCCCCAGTGGGCTTTGCGGGCATAATCGAGTAACCCCGGCAATTCATTTTTAGGAACCTCGCCATCGGTGGCCCACTGGCTGACCTTTTCAGGATAGTCCAGCGGCTGAAAATAGGCCACCGTGGTCGTTCGGCAGCGGAAATGATAGGGCGGCAGAGCGACCCCCGCGTCGATCAGCGCCGACGTCCTCGCCAACGCCGGAACTTTCGAGTCGTCGTTGAAAAGCGGCTGCGCTCTCTTCATGGCGCCTATGTCGTGGCGGCGCGACGCTTCAAGGATGCGATCACGCTGCCGTCCCAGTGCCCTGACGGGAATGACTCGGCCGTGCATGGACCGACAAATTTGAGTAGTCCTGCTGTCCAGCACGGCCACAACCTGGACATATTCTATGCCGGCATCCTCATATCCCGCAACCCTTCCAAGCTCGTTCGTCCGTGCAACCCAGTGATCAGCCAACAGCTGGAAGTATCCCTGTATCTTTGGCTCCACGATCTGCCCCAGCGTTTCTTCAAGATGCTCCGCCAGTTCCAGGCGCTTCGCTCCCGTCTCATAATAGGCCCAGAGCGACCGGCGCAACCTGTCGGAAACGATCCTGTCATAGGATTGACCGATCCAGAAAAGGTTGTCGTTGCAGAGAAGGTCAATGGCTGCCAGGTCAGGCGCTTTCAGGGAGAAGTCCAGAGAGATCATCTTTTTCCCGTGATCATAAGTATTGAACACCATTTCGCTCATGGGCCGCCGGGCCGCTTTCACCAAATCCTCGCCCAGATATTGAGCTGCTTTCTTTTCGATGCGGTTCAAATCCTCATCGGTAGTTTTCTGAGCGCCCCCCAGAGCTCTGGCTTCCGCAAGGCAGTCCATCAATAATGAACGAGTCTGGTTGTCCCAACACTTAAAAAGCGCCGTTTTCAGAAACTCTGAAAGCTGATCCAGAGAGCCGACCGATTTCAGGATCGCCAGGCTGTAAAGCACAGGAATCCTATTTGCTCGGCTCATGGATATCCCTTTCCTTTTCCTGAGATTCCACGGTACGGAAGATATGACGGCACGTCGGGCAGAAGCGGACACGGACCACTTTATCGCCATAATCGTCGGTATGCGCCACTTTCAAACGCCCCTGACACTGCGGACACAGCATGCTTTTCCCCTTCCTCTCCAGTTGTTCTTCCTTATATGAATCACTTCAGCACCTTCACGTTTCCGGCGTTGATAATCCGCCGGGTCCCCGCCGCATCCTTCAGAGCCAGCGCCAGCGCCCAGAAGAGGTCGGCGTGCTTTATCTCCTCGTTGCGGTCAGCGTCGTAGGTGAATCCCTTTTCCGTAGCCTTACGCCGGATCGCGTGAAGCTGCATCGTCAGGTCACGGTCGTTGGGGATACGGATGCGCCGTGTCTCAAAGAGCTTTTTGACGGCCAGCGCCAGCTGTTCCTTGATCTCCCGAGTGAACCAGATTCCCGCCACCTTGCCGGGATAGCGCCTCTGGAGATCTTCCGTCATCTGAGCTCCGATGCCCGTTCTGTCCATATAGAGACGGCGAAGCCTGAACATCTCAAAAAGGCCGCCGATGACGTCTTCCTGAGCGGCGAAGGCCATCTTCTCAAGTTTCATCATATGACGCAGCCAAACCTCGCCGTTCTTGCTGTCACCCTGCGATTCCACCAGGGCGGCAGCTGTCAGGTCCTTGAACCGTCCAATATCCACGCCGCCCGTCAACGTCGCGTCGGCATAGGCGTTCAGAGCGTCATCGCGGAACGCGTCGCGCACCTCCGCGGGAGAGAGCAGCGACATCTCGTCGGCGAAGAATCGGCACTCGTAGGCCTGAGCAAAAGTCATAGCGTCGAACAAATCCCGCAGCTCGTCGATATCCACCCTGTGACCGTCGGCAATGGCTCGGTAGATATCCACTTTGAAACGCTTAAAACGTGGGTACTTATCAGGCTGCGTCCAGATCTCGCCGAAGCGGTCGTACTCCGTGTAGGGTGTGCTGGTGATCGTCAGGCGCTTCTTGCCGACCGTGACCGCCGGAACGATAGCCAGCCACATCTTCGTGGGACTCATGTGCCAGGCAAACTCATCCAGATAGACGTCGCCCGTGTAGCCCTGAACGGTGCGCCAGTTGCAGGGCAGGAAGTAGGCCTTCGCTCCGCCGGGAAAGACCATGCAGCCCTTGTCTTCCAAGTATTCCACGTCCAGTTCCTCGCACCATTTCACGCAGTAGGCCCGCACGATGTCAGACTGATCCTGAGAGGCCGAAACCACGATCTGATTCTCATTTCGTGACAGAGCGCCTAAAAGCACCTCAGCGCCCAGAGAGAACGAAAACCCCGTCTGGCGAGCCTTGAGACAGATGCGGAAGCGGCTCTCGTCCTGGACGAACTCTCTTTGATAGGCGTAAAGTTTATCCAGCACCCGGGTTTTCATATCGCCGATCACCTCAACGGAAAGCCGTTGGGTCTTATCTTTTTTACCGCCGCCCCGCAGCCGTCCTTTAGGCGCCGACTGTTCCATGCGGCGCAGCGCCTTCGTCAGCTTGTCCAGCTTCCGCACCTGCGCGTCGCTTTGAGCGCCTTCGGCAGTGATGGCCGCCACCTGAGATTTGATGCCCTCGATCGTTTCGTCGTCGCT
The DNA here is from genome assembly GCA_004558205.1 of Pyramidobacter piscolens. Taxonomy (GTDB): domain Bacteria; phylum Synergistota; class Synergistia; order Synergistales; family Dethiosulfovibrionaceae; genus Pyramidobacter; species Pyramidobacter piscolens_A. The sequence continues at coordinate 56,717 of SFDM01000025.1, read as the reverse complement.
GCCTTCGTCCCAGCGGTAGCGGACTCTCCAGTCGTTGATCGTGTCGGGATTGCAGCCGACCTTTTCAGCGACATCTATAGAGCTGTAGCCCGACAGCCAGAGCCGCCGGGCTTCCTTCTTGATCTTCTCACTGTAGGCCATGCTGTGCTCCATATCCGCGCCGGCGCAGCTTCTCCAGCGCTGTGATCAGGTTTCGGGCTTCAGCCACGCCCAGCCATTCGAGCAAGTCTACGCCCGTGGTATGTTTGCAGAACTCCCGCAGGGTGGATTCGCTCCAGCCAAATTCACGCCGTCTTCGGTGGATTTCGCCCAGCTGCGCCGCCGTAAGCCGATTGGGCCCCAGATGGGCCGCCGTGCTTCTTAGCCTCCGAATCAGCAGATCGGCCTGCTGATAGGACAGGGCCGACATCCTGTCACATTGAAATTGCTCTTGGATCATGGCGTAAAGCAGAGAATCATCTTGATTGATCTCCCTTTTCCACAGAGACCAGATGATCTTCTTCTGTTGCAGTGTAATTTGCTTGTAACCGCAGGCCAAGGATTTCACCTCCCGTGCTCTCTGACTGCTCATCAGGTTTCAGCCGTCACGCTGGAACGACCCGGCAGGATCGCCGGGTTTCGCTATGAGGGATCGGTGTATTTCCAATAGAGCTTCTGATACTGCTGGTAATACTGGCTGCCGTCATAGCCGGCAAGGCAGTACACTCTGGCGCGACGCGAAAAGGCGTAGGAACGTTTTTGCAGCGCCAGCTCCGCTTCCGCTTTGGAGAAGAAGGGACCCCGAAGCATAGATCCCACACAGGAGGCCGAAGGGGACAACATCCGGGCAGGGTCGATGATCACCCACCAGGGGGCTGCTGTGGCTTCGCAGTCTCCGGAAAGAATAACCGTCAGCGGCATGTTCCTGACGATGGTCATCCTTTAGGCTTCGCCTCTCAAAGCCGCCAACTTTTCCTGGTTCAGTTCGTACCAGAAGGTGTCCTTTTCAACGGTGACGACGCCGACCAAGGCGAGACGCTCCGCCGGCCACTTGGCGAGGACATCCTTGTCAGGTTCTTTCTTCGTGCGGATGGCCTCGGCGAACATGAGTTCTTCAAGGCGTCCCAGCACCTGCTTCCAGGTAGAGCCCTTCGCCGCTGCCAGACTTGTGCTGCGGCGGTATCCGAGAGAGCCGTAATCGAGATCAATGGACCGTTTCTCTCCGAAGATCTGATCTCGCTGGGTCTCCGCAAAAGCCGTGATGCCGTTTTCGAGGGCCTCCATGCGGGCTCGCAGCGGCGCTGTTTCTTCGGCAGCCTCGGCTTTCACGCTGTCGATATTCTCGTTCATCCGCGCTTCGATCGCCGAGATCCCCCGGCTCAGCTCGGCGATTTCCTTCAGCGTGGCGTTCGCGTCCTCAAGAGAGCGCACTGGGTGGAGTGTTACAGGTTTTCTGCGTACCATGACGGCAGCCTCCTAACTTTTGATAAAGGCTCCCTGACCGGGAACCAGAATGATGGGGTCATCAGAGAATAAGCAGAGCAGCGCGGCCGCAACCTGATTCAGCGCCCGGGCAGCCAGGCCGGGCTTCCTGTTTCTGTAAGGACCGAAGATCATGGGACGCACTCGCTTGCAGGACTCCTGAAGCCTGAGCGCTTTCTTAAGCCTTCTCAAAGAGTCGATGTGACGCTGTTCAACGGCTGCCATACGCCGCCCCAAACGGTAGCCCCTCTTGCCGCGCCGGCGTTCCTGTTCGCAGGCCTCCGTCTTCGGCAGAGAATTGGCGTAATGGAGATTCTTCAGAGCGTACCTTCTCCAGCCATCGGCGCAGTGACTCATAATCAGTTTCATACCGCTAGACCTCCTTCAAATGGCCCTGTGCGTTAAACATCAGGGAAAGAGCGTTCTTTACAGAACCCATCGCCGTCGCCCGTCTGAACACCTTGAACAGGAACCGCAGCGCCCCGCGCTTCGGCGCCAGACTCAGCGCCAGCCGTCCTTCGGCGTCCTCGGGATTGCCGCCCAGCCCCTTCCAGAACTCCTTCAGCTCGGGAATAAGAACCGTGTCGATCTTCTGGAAATAGCCCAGGCGAGAGAGGAAATAGGTCTCGCCGGCGTTTCTCAGGCTCAGCTCAAAGCTGTCCAGGCCCAGAAGCACCACGGCGATTCCCGCTTCATAAAGCTCGCGGAAACAGACCAGCTTCTTCATGAGCCGTCCCTTGTTTTGTTCATTGACCAGCAGGTCCGCCTCGTCGCAGATGACCATACAGACCTGGCGCGCCTTCAGCGCTTCGATAAGCCTGAAAAGCTTCTTCGTGTTCGTGCCGTGATCGGGCGCTCCCACCTCGGACAAAAGCGAACTCAGCACGTCGCCCACGCTCATGCCGTCCCGGGCCCGCCAGTAGAGCACGTCCTCCCGTTCCGTTGCGAAGGTCCTGGCCGTGTAGGTCTTGCCTATGCCCGAAGGCCCTGTGATGCAAGACATCTCCTGATCCTCATAGGTCAGCGACAGCATCGAATAGATCACTGTCTGCCCGTGGGTTCGCCACTTCCCGTCCTGAATCACCGCGGGTGCGGCGAAGTGTTCCTGGAGAGAGGCCGCCATTTCGCCGCAGGTCTCCGGCCGTCCTTTGTATTTGCCGCTTAAAACCTGGCTGACCGTGGCTGCCGATTTTCCCGTAATTCGCGCTACCTCCGAGTTTGACAGCGCGCGCTCCCGTATAAGTCCCTGGAGCTGCTCCAAGGCGTTGCCGGTGCTGTCCAGCTGTAAAGCTTCCATTCAGTTCCCTCCTTTAGAGCGCTTTCTTCGCCCGCTCCTGGGCGACTGCTATTAACCTGTTTTGAACGGCCGCCCTGCTGATCACCACTTCGTCGCGCAGATCGATCTGCTTTTGAGCTTCCCTCGCGGCCGGAGTATAGGGGCTCAGTTTGATCGTCTTGGGCTGTGCCTTGGAGCTTAGGTCGTCGGCGATCGCCTTCCACCAGCCGATAAGCTGTCGCTGTCGCCGGATCTTCTGCCCCAAGGCGCTGCTGTCCTTGGGGTTGATCTTCTCCCACCGCTCAGCCACGCAGATCAGCTCCGTGGAATCCCTGTCCAGCACGTAAGCCCGCGACGGGTCGTAGGGATTGTACTTGACTTCCACCCTTGACTTATGCCCGTGGGCGCAAAGCCCAGAAAGCTCCGGCGCGTACCAGGTGCAGACGCCCCAGCCGGGAAGCTTCATCTTCACGCAGCTGTCCCGCACCAGCCGGCCTTCGCTGGGGAAGATCAGAAAGTCCAGTGTCTGTTCGTCCAGCTTTACCAGCGGAGCTGTGGCTATCCCCGCCATAAACTCTTCCCTGGGGACGATATTCGCTTCGGACATCCTGTGGCTGTGCCATTGGTCCATGCAGCTCAGAAAAACCTCGAAGAACTCTTTGAAGTGAAGCAGCTTGCGTCCCTTCAGTTCTTCGCGCAGCATCTCCTGAATTCTGTCGTTGGTCTTTTCGTCGACGTCGCGGCGGGCGTAGCCTGGCAGGTTTTTCTGCATCAGGGGACGTTCCACGGCGTGATAGAACCAGCTTTCGATGGGCTTGGCCTGAGCGTTGCGCGGCTTGGCGTACCGCTGATCTATGTCGTCTTCACCCCAGCGCTGAAAGGCTGTATAACCAGAAAGCTGCTGGCGAAGCGCCTCGATGTAGTTGCTTCGTTCTGGTTTGCCGTTGTCGTTGTAGAGGCAGCGTGGAATCCCCCATTTACAGGATTCCCGCAGGGCGAAGCCCACGGCCCACTTATCGTAGGGGCCCAGCACCGGCCAGAGGCCTGAAAAGTAACGGCTGCGGAAGTCGCCCCAGGCGAAGATGTTCGGCCGAACGGGCTGTCCGTCGTCGTCCAGCACGATGTAGTCGAAGATGTGCTGATCTCCCACGAGCATCTCGTGAACGTGATAGGCGGTGAAGTCTCTTTGAACAGGCGGCATAACCAGAGCTTCCAGCGCTCTCTGGCCTCCCGACGCGTAGGCCCACACCGTGGGCGGCACCTGTCGGACGATCCTGTACCAGCTTGCTTCCGATCCCACTTCCCAGCCTCGCTGCTGCGCCTGGTTTGCCAGCTCCAGATAGCAGTCGCGGATACCTAGGCGCGGGTTTTGAATCATCAGAGAAACGCCGTACTCTATGGCGGCCGGCGTGAAGCTGGCCGATTTCAGAGCTACGCCGACGGCGCCGGCGGTGCTGGAGACCGCGACGGAAAGAGGGGCGCGGGCCGAGGCGATCTTGCCCCGGGATTCTTCCTTCGCCCAACGGGACAGCGTGGAGAAGCCCACGCCCTCTTCCAGAGCTACAGTCCTCATCCATTCAGTCCGTCCCGTCTGGGGCGGCTGATTCTTTAATCGGGCAAGCGCCCGAAGCCGTGTCTGTGTTCGTGGATCCTTGAGCTGTTCTGGTGTCAATGAGTGACCTCCCTTCGGAGGGGGTTGAGCGGGAAGCGGCGGAAGCTGTGAGTTTTGTTGAAGTCCCCGCGGGATCGCGGGATCCTCTGACGAAATGCGCCACGTGGTTCCTGACTGGCCGCCTCTTCCCGGTATCTGCTCGGCCGTGGCGTAGCAGCCTCGCGCTATGGCGCCGCGGACGCTGCGGGGGGAACAGCCGAGCATACCGGCAAGCTCTACGACGGTCAGCCAGCGGGACATGTTAGAGCCTGAGCTTTCCGCTGTATTGAGAAGGGTTCTGCGGCGATTCCCTGAGGAGTTGTGCCAGTGTGATCTGCCCGGGCACGTCGTCGGGGCGGGCGGGGAAATCTGTTACAATAGTATTGCTCGGTTTTGCGCGCCGGAAATCTTCCCAGGGATTTTCGGGAGGCCGCCGGCGTCTCATGATCCCACCGCCAGGATGAGCTGTACGGGGCGATAGGGGCCGAAGACTTGATCTCTGATCCGGCAGTATGCCCGACGATAGGCGCTCTCTGAAGCCTTCCAGCCGTAAAGCGGCGCCAGTTCGCTGAAAGCCCTCCAGCTTTCGGCGCACATGCCGCGGCTGTCGGAAACGTGCAGAAGGATCCATTCGAGAGCTTCCATGGAAAGAACTTTGCTGATAGGCGTGATCACCGTGCGGATCAGCGGTGACTGGGCGGTGCCCAGGTACTTCGCCACTCCCTGGATAAGGCGTTCTTCGCGGGATTGAGGCGGCGCGGCGTATCGGCCTGCCCGCCGGAAAACCTTTAGAATCTGTTTGACCTTTTTCTTGAACGCTTTGGCGACGGGCTTGCGGGAGAGCATAAGCACTTCGTAGAGTCCGTCTTCGGAGAGGAACCACATGTTGCGTTTTTGACCTGACATGAAGATTGTTAAGGTCAGCTTCTCATCATCGTCTACAGCTTGAATCATACGTTTTGCGTTGAAGTCTCCTCTAGAAGTTTTTGAATAATCAACCCACTCTGCCACGTCGCGGGCTAAGAAAAGAGGATCCTCAAAGGTTCCGTATACTCTGAATTCCTTGCCGAGAACATCGCGCTGATCAATGAGCTGGAGCTGCTGTTGGGGCTGCTGCATCAAATTCACCTCCGCAGATGGTTATACCTGTTTCGCTTTCAAGTTCAGAAATGATTTTTTGACTTAAGGTTCCTTTAGGCCGAGCTGCGTTTCCCGCAAACTTTTGTAACGATTGAGTTACGGAACCGAAGTTGTATCCGTGCTTCTCGGCCCACAGAGTCAGCGTTAGCCCTCTCAAGCGGAGGCATGCGTTTACTTTAAGTCTGATTGCCGTACGCGCTTTTAAGATGCTCTTCGGCTGGGGCAAGTTGTCGGGAGCGTTACTAGAATCTATTCTGTTTACTCCCGTAATAAACCAATTAAGATCAATTCCCAATCCTGCCAGCGCTTTGAGAAGGGATAGAGGCATTTCACGTTCGCCCCTTTCGTAGCGGTAGTAGGTTCGTTCCTTTGTGCCTAAGCTGTGGGCAAACTCATGCGGAGTTTGCTTAAACCATTGACGCACTTGCTGTAACCTTGCCGAGACTTCATCGATTTCGGTCTTCACTGTGTTCACCTCCGTGGAATTCTTGCGCCGGCGGCCTTTTACCGGCCGCCGGGTGCTTCTGTTGTCCTGTTAGGGATTGCATAAAGAACCGTTCATGTTTTCTCTGAGCTCTGCGAGCATCGCTTTCTGGATGACTATGACGGGTTTGCTTTTCATGCAGGGGTGAAAATCGAAAAAATCTTCCATGCAGTCGTTCAAAGATTCCTCGGCTCGGTCTACCATTTTTATGAAGAAGCTGAACCATGGATTATGCCGATTTCTGAGATCGGGAGCTTCGTTGGCGGCGATGATGTGGTCGTCCTCATCGACGGTTCCCACATAGTCTCGAAGCCAGTCTTCTCGTACCGCCGCCGCTACCTCTTCTCGCGTAAACCGGGCTTTGTTGTTTTCCGCGTAGTTCTGTAACACTCGGCCCAGGTGCCTTTCAAAGCGCATTCCTCCGCGCTGCTCCAGTTCTTGTAGCATGGCGCAAAGCCTATCGCTGACGTTGAGTGTGATCGTTACCATCGTTTACATCTCCTTGCGTGACAGTTTTTGTGTCTATTGAGCGAAGTGTTCTGTATCCAACGCAGCGCCGCAGATATTTATGCCTGTTTCTTTTTCGAGGCGCGTAATGATATTTAAAGAAATCCCATTTTGCGGTCGAATCCCTTTGCCTGCATAACGCCAGAGTGTTTGTGATACTGTTGTCGGCTTGAGATTGTTGCTTTTTGCCCAGTCTGTAAGGGTTAAGCCTCGCCCTAAAAGAATTGACCTAATCTTTTGATTTGGAGTTGTAGATATTTTTATCATGAGGTATCATCTCCTTATGTATTAAAATCACTACACGAAGACTATAGAGCATTTTCTCTCTACAGTCAAGAGGAGATGAGTAAAATTACTCTAAAAAATGAATCTGCTCAACGTTTAAAAAGCGTTCGAGAATATTACAAGCTTACGCAAAGTGATTTTGGCGATAAAATAGGTCTCTCGTGGTTTCAAGTTCGAGATCTTGAATCGGGAAAGAAAAAATTAACTCCTGAACTTGCGTACGAAATAGAGCGTAAATACTCTGTTGATTTTCGCTGGCTACTTACAGGTGAAGGTTCAATACATCGCAAACTTGGGGTTTATGGATTTACCAAGGAGGAACTAAAAAGTCTTGGCGAGAGGCTCAAAATAATCAGAGAAAAAAAAGCCATGACGCCTGCCGAAATGGGAGACGCCATGGATGTGGACGAGCAAACTTATCTGAGTTATGAAGCTGGTGAAGAAGAGCCTTTACAACGCTCACTGGAAATTCTTGCGGATAGTGTAGGCATTGCGCATGAGTGGTTACTCTCTGGGCGCGGTGAAATGGAAGAAACAGACCGCAAAAATAATGAAATAATTGAGACTGCTCAGCACAACGCGTTGATCTGCGACGTTGCCTCTCTCATGATGGAAATGTCTGAAGACCGGCAAAAGGAGATACTCAGCCTTGTGAGAGAGAAAGCGCTCTTGGATAAACTTCTCCGGCAACAGGCCGGGGAAGAAGATCCCAGTGAAGGGATCCTATAATCAAGGGAGGTCATTGAAATGAAAAAGCTCCTCGGTTCATTGTGTCTGCTCCTTGTATTAGCGCTTCCTGCATTCGCGTTCTGGCCCTTCAGTTCTTCCGACACGCCCTACGTGACCAAAGAAAATTCCACAGAGAGAGTCATTGAAGACATCGTTCGCAAGGAATGGAGCGTCAACGCCGACTGGGACAAAGACCCAGCCCGCGTTCGAGAAATCGCTCTTTATAAACAGGTGCAAGGTGGTATCGCCGCACACATAGAGTTCCGTATGGATTCCAAATTCACCGACAGCGGCACAAAAGACGCCTTTGCGGAAGGCGCTTCCCGCGTCATAGCCGCGATGGTGGAGAGCGAAAAGCTGAAAGAGATCACAGAGTTCCGCCTCTTTGGCTGCGCCGAAAAGGCGGGCTATAACGTCGTCAAGCTGAACATCAGTCGAGACCTTGCCTCTAAAGTGAAAAAGGGCATGAGCCTGTTCGAATTGCAGCAGTTAGCAATGCCTGGAACATTTTGGACTGCGCTGAACTAAAAGGAGTTTTTCCCGAAAATTTCAGAAAGAGGGCGTCTTCCCATCACAGGAAGGCGCCCTCTTTTTTGTCACTTTATTCCTGCATCCAGCCCTTGGAAACAACGAAGCCCCAAAGCTCTTTCCGCTTCTGCAGGTCCTGCGTAAAAAAGGCGATGGACTCGCACCCCTTGGGATGAACCCACGCCGCCAGAGCGATCAGCCCTCTCTCAATCCACAGCCGCGCTTCCTGGGCGGCATAGGCGGCGCAGTTTACAATGAAGTCCCATAGCGCTTTCAACTTTTTCAACATAAATTTCACTCCTGTTCATAGGGTTTGCTTTGCACGAAATGAGAAAACTACTGGACTTTCACGTTTTTCACGCCGGCCTTCTTTAACTGCCAAGCCATCAGCTTCGCCAGGTCGGCGTCGGCCTTCAGACGTTTCATCTCTTTATCCTGATCCTTCAAGAACTGATCCAGAGCTCTCTTGAAGTAGGGATTGCCCCGCCGCCGCGGCAGCGAAACCTGTTTGACAGGGTGAGCCGCCCCCTTCCACCACAGCGCCTTTCGGTTTTTCGGACGGATTACCATGGCCGGAGCGCCTTCGTGGACAGCCCTGGCGTAGATCTTGTTCGTGCCCACCAGACAGCCGCCGCCGTGCTTCGACACATGGATAGAGTTCCGCAGTTCCCCCGTGCGGACCGGCGCCGTGTCCTTGACGGTGATGCTCCGCAGCCGCTCCGCCACGCGCCTGGCGAGGCGTTCCATTTCCTTCCGCAGGTCCTGAGTCACGACAGCTCCGCCTCCAGACTCTTCAAGATTTGCCGCGAGACTTCCGGAGTTGGCGCTCCCTGAGTCACGTTTTCATTGATGTCGATCGGCTCAAGCTCAAAGGCATCGTCAAAGCCAGCCACCTTCAAAAGCCTCTTTACGTGCCCCTCCAGAAAGCGCATCCGCGGCTTGATCACCGTCTCCATGAAGATCTTCAGCTGTCCCGTCACCTCGCTGCCGCCGCCAAGCTGGCCCGGCGTCATCATGCCCACCAGCCTCGGAGGCACGCCGTGAGCCGCGATGATCTCGCTGGCCGTAGCCTCGGAAAGCTCTTTGAAGTTCAAATCCTTCAAGTCTGCCGTCAGTTTTTCAAAGCGCACCTTCGCGTTGTCGAAGGGAATCGACAGCAGCAACGTCTTGTGAGCGTTATCGGCCCCCTTCAGTTCCGTCAGGCTGTTCTTCAGAGTGTTCTCCGTCTGCTCGTCAAACTCAGCGCCCTCAAGGATAACCGCCAGATCAGGGACGGCGCTGTTGCGGAAAAAGCTGGACAAGAAGATCTTCTTCTCACAGTCCTGACGCAGCGCCTCCATGACGGCGATCCACCGCGGCAGGCCGTAAAAGGACGACAGAGGCGAATAGGTTCGAGCGTGAAGCATCTCGTTCTGCTCCGGTATCACCTGGCCCAGCATGGAAAACTTCACCGGTTCAATGTTGGCGTTCTGAATATAGCCTCCGACCTTATTCCCGTTCATGTCCGGCGAGAGCCACATGGTCTGCGCGTGGGCGTGGTAAACCTCCGAGATGCGCCCCGGCACGTCGCGCGCCACCTCCAGATAACCGTTGCCGCTCCATTCAAGGTCGAAAGCGAAACGCTTCAGAATATCCAGGAAAGGTTCCTCCGAGACGTCCTCCAGAAAGGCAGCGGCGCCCTTCCCCGTCCTGTACCCTACGCCTACAGCCGCGTCGGAGATCAGATCGATGCAGCGCCAGTGATAGGCGTTGGTCAGGCTCAGTTCCAGCAGCGCTGAAAAGTCCACAGGCGGATCGACGATCTCAAACTGCCCTTCGATGCCCGGCGGCTTCGACCGCTTCGTCTTGATCAGCCGCTCGAGACGCGCCGATCCAAAATTCTCTATGACCGTTTTTCCCACAGCCACCCCCCCTTTTTATGTCACTATAAATAAGAAATGCCCGTGAAGCCACCTATATGTGGAGAGATTCACGGGCGGATCGCGTTTCTCCACATTTGGATGGACGCGCGGCGTCAAATGGGATACCTTGGGGACAAACGGAGGTGAGCCTATGGCGACACTGCTGAAGAACATGAAGATCAGCCACATCTCCCTGGTCGGAGAAGCGGCGAATGGCGTCCAGTTTGTCTACAAATCTGCGTCACTGCAAACCGGAGAGGAATTACGGATAACTTGTGGAAATCTTTCGAAGTCCAGTGAACACAAAATGGTCTATGGAGTGGTATATTCTCCTCAGATTGTTGACTCACAGTTAGAATATTCCACGGCCGATGAAATCGAAAAGGCAGCGCACGGATTCCTCTCGGAACTGAATCAGAGGAATGTGGACGTGGAGCACAGTTTCAAGCCCGAGGGGGCCTACGTGGCCGAGAGCTGGCTGCTGAAGGGAAAGGATCCCCGGTTCCCCGACGCGCCCGAGGGCACCTGGCTGGTGGGCATCAAGGTAACTGACGCGGCGCTGTGGAAGTCGGTCAAAGAAGGCGCGGTCACGGGGCTAAGCATGGCCGGCGTGGCCGAGAAGGTCCGGCAGCAGCCTGAAGAGAACGAAGGGGTGGCTAAGAGCTTTTTAACGACTCTGACGGAGCTGATCAAGGGCGTATCCGAAAGCAAGGCTGAAAAGCCTCATGCGCAGGAGGAAAAGGTGACGAACGAAGAGAGCATCACGAAGGCTGTGAGCGCGGCCATGGCGGAGGCGCTGAAGCCTCTGAGTGAGAAACTTGAGACGATGGAAGACCGACTCGGGGCGGTGGAAAAAAGCAGAGGTTCCTACCAGAAGCCCATAGACACCGCAGACGACGTTCTTGAGGGGGTGCTCTAATGCCTGAAATCAGACTGGCGGACATGGTATCCAAGTCCGGCGAGATCACGGCGGTATCCCAGCGGGTCGGAGGCGTATTAAAGCCCCAGCAGGCCAGCCGGGTAATCGACCTGATCGTCAGCGGCAGCGAAATCCTCAAGCAGGTAACGGTGGAACGGTCGAGCCGTTTGGAAAAGGAAGTGGACGTGTTCGACCTGGCACAGGAAGTGCTTGTCCGTGTGCCTGAGGGATCGGACCCGTCGAACTTCGTGGGCATCACGAACAACGGCTGCACGCTGCACATGCTGCCCGCTCAGCTTTTCGGCCGCATCCTGTTCAGCACGCTGCGCGACAACAAGGACGATCCCCAGTTCGAAAACAAGACCTTACAGCGCTGGGCCAAGCGTTACAGCGAGAACATCACTCGCCTAGCCTTTGTAGGAGCTTCCGACAGCTACACGAACAGCGCCTTTTCAGAGCTGAACAAGGGCTGGATCCAGCTGTTCAAAGACTCGCAGAGCACCCACATCGTGGACCTTTCCAGCTATCAGACCGACGGAGTGACAGACTGGATCGACTATCTGACGGCAATCGTGGCGGCGCTGCCCGACAAGTACAAGAGCACGCGAACCTGTAAGGTGCTCATGAACACCACCGACCACGAAGCCTACGTCACGCAGGTGGGCAACCTGACGGGCGCTCATGCTGTGCTGATCTCGGGCAACGTGACCAACATCCTGGGCTACGAGATCCTGAGCTTGTCGGACATTCCTTCGGGAACGGTGCTTTTCACGCCATTGGCGAACCTGATCTACGGCATTAACACCAGCATCGAACGCTACCGCGAAGTAAAGGGCTCGAAGCGCTGCATCGACTACACCTTCGACATGAACTTCGACTTTCAGGTCGCCATTCCCGACGCCGCGGTGCTAGGCTATGACGTGCCTACGCCCGAAACGCCGGCAAGCGAAAGCGGAACCGGTACTGAATCAGGCGGCGGCGGACAGTAAGGAATAGGGAGGGATTGTGATGGATAAACTTGTTCTGAGGGTGCTGGACTGCCTTTTCGGCAACTATCCCTCCTTTGTAGAGTTAGAGAAATGCCGTCAGGAAGCCGCCGTCGGCACCGAAGACTTTCGACGCGTGGTGGCCTATCTGACGGAGAAACGCTTTTTAGAGATGGCTGATGAGAGCCATAGAGGCGCAGAAGGCGGCGGCGTTTATGGACAGGTGCGGATCACAGCCGCGGGGATTGACTGGCTCAACTCCCGCAGCCGCACGGTCCGGGCAAAGCTGCTCTAAATGCCGGCACTGGTCGATGGAAGCTATGTCCGCACCCTTGGAGGGCTGCCCGATGAAATATCCGACGAAAGACTTCTCCCGCACATTGAAAGCGCTGAACGACTGGTTTGGAACTATACAGGCTTTTCTCCGTCGGGGTATGCGACGCTTGGCGAAAACGTTCAAGCGCGTCTGCGCGAGGCTGTGGGGTGCTTTGCCATCAGTTACGCGCTGCCCGTGCTCAACACCTTCTATCTCGACTCGGCCGACCGGGTTCCGAGGGACGTGGCGGAAACGTCAGGCTACCTGTTCCACGACGCGGCCGACGTGGCCCGGCTGGCGCGTATGTGGGAACAGCGCGGCTATGAGGCGCTGCGCGGGATACGGTCAGGCGGAGTCGTTACTGCGACGGTAATCTAGGAGGTAGGATGGAGGTAGGATGATGGAAGAAAAATACGCCCACATTATCGCGGAAGCCGCGTCGGACGCTGGAGCCGATCCCATGCTTTTGATAGCTCTGGCAACTGTCGCCAGCGGCGGCAATCCCCACATGATGCGGTACGACTCGCTCTATCCCAGAGTGGATTTGAGGCTGAAACGCCCTGAGGACATCACGCTGGACACGGAGAGTCTGTGCCAGCGCATGAAATGGGGAATTTTTCAGCTTCAGGGGGCCCGAGCCCGCCGACTGGGATTTGACGGCTGGTTCAGCGAGCTGACCGACGCGGCGCAGTCTTCGGCTCTTGCTGCGAAACTGCTGCACGCCCTCCAGGATCAGTACGGACAGAAACACGGCCTTGACGGAATCATCTCGGCCTGGTTCGGCGAATCCCCGCGGACGCGGCCTGATGGAAACTATCAGAATCAGCCGGTGGTGGACGCTGTTTTGAAAGAACTTCAGCGGCTCAGAGAAGCCGAAAAAGAAGTTGAAGAAACTGTCGATATTCCCGCCGAGGAGCCTGTCGTGAAAAAACAGAAAAACCGCTCAAAGGGGCCTCAGAAGGCCCCGATTGAAAAGGCAGGGCAGGAGTAGCCTGAAAACAAAGCACCTCTGCTTCCAATCGATTTAAAGGCCTTTCAAACGAAATTTTGAAAAGGGCTTGGCTCTGGAGGTGAAGATCATCGGAAAAACGTCTGAATGGCAAAGGGCCTTTGCAAGCGTCCTGAGATACGAGGGCGGCTATGTGAACGATCCCAGGGACTCCGGCGGCGCGACCAATCTCGGCATCACCCAGGGGACCCTCGACAGGGCACGTGCTCTTGAACTTGTGGCGGCGGCTGACGTGAAAGACCTGACGCGGAGCGACGCCGAAAGGATCTACCGGCGCAATTACTGGGAGCGGTTTGGCTGCGGCAGCTACGCCTGGCCGGTTAATCTGGTGATCTTCGACAGCGCCGTCCAGCATGGGGCCATGCCCCTGATCGTCCAGAGGGCGCTGCGCGCTCTCGGCGAAGAGATTGCCGCGGACGGCCTCTGGGGCCCGAAAACGCAAGCCGCCTCTGTACGGCAGTCCTGCCGCGGCAGCGCGTCCTTTGCCGAAGAGATCCTGAGGCAGCGCGCAGTCTACTACCGACGCATAATCGAGCACCGTCCGGACCAGCGATGCTTTGAAACGGGCTGGTTCAACAGGCTGCGCCGACTGGCGAAAGACGCCGGCGTCGAGCCGCCGGTGTGAGAGGAGTGAGGACCATCGACGGTCTGGAGAAAAAACTTGACAGGATCGCCGATGGCTTCGACGACCTGATCGGAGCTGTCAACGCTCGGGAAGCCTCCGACGTGAACACGGCCATTCAGGTCGCGCGGTTGGAGACGAAGGTAGACAGCATGGAAAAGAATATCATCGGTCTCGGGCAGTCCCAGCACGCCACGAACAAGGTGCTCATCGGCATGGCGGTCAGCTTCATCTTGGCTGTGCTTGGCGCGATGCTCAAGGGAGTGATGGCGCAGTGATCGAGCAAACAATAAAAACGTGCATAGAGTCTCGTATCGCGGCCGCGCTTCCGGAGATCCCGCCGAACGAGAAAGGCAAGCCGCGAAGCGTGGTTATCGCCTACGCCAAAAGAGAACCGGAAGCCAACGTACAGGAACAGGACGGCCTGATCGTCTACGGCTGGATCAAGGCCACCATCTCGGCGGCCTTTTTCACGACGGACTGGATTGACAAGATGCCGCTGCTGCTGAACATCTTCAGAGATCCGCTGCTGCTGATAACCGACGGCATGCCCGTGTACGTCAGTTTTTCCGAGAGCGAGATGACCGAAGGGCGAAACATTGACGTGGACGTGCTGCTCTTTGAAGTCCGCTATCCCGTTTACGAGACGCCTGCAATTGTTCCTGTAGAAGGCGTCCCCCAGGCGGGCTATTCGCCCCAGATCGGCGAAGGCATGGAGGCTCATTATGAACGGCTCGGAGATTGAACGCCGAATTAGCGAGATCGTGCAGTACGGCCGAGTCTGCGAAGTACAGCCTGAAAAAGGGCTGTGCCGGCTTGACCTGGGAAGCCGAGTGTCTCCGCTGGTTCGCTGGTTTGATCAGCGCGCGGGGAACGCCAAGCGGCATTTTTCCCATCCCGATATGGGCGAACAGGCTCTGCTGATCTGTCCTTACGGAGATTCATCCCAAGGCGTGGCGCTGGTGGGGATTTACTCAGGGCGCATGCCCCTGCCCGATGGCGCCGGCTCAAAGGTCGACGTGACTCTTTGGGGCGACGGCGCGAAGGTCCTAGTGGATCAGAATGCTCATGTCGTGAAAATTGAGGACAGCTATGGCAGCTATATCAAGTTTGAGAGCGGAAACATCTACCTCCACTCCGCTGGCAATATCTATTTGAACTGAGGTGAGCCTGATGCCGGCAGCGACGAAGATCGGCGACGGAACGGCAGGCGTCTGCGATGTGGGGCTGGACTGCTGCCCCCACAGCCGGGCCGGAAACAACGCCGCGGGCAGCCCCAACGTGATAATCAACGGGGCGGCGGCTCATCGGCTGAACGACACAGGCCTCTGCAACTGCCCCCACGGCGGGACGTTCGGAAGCACTTCCGGGTCAGGCAGCGTCTTTGTGAACGGCCGAAGCCTGACGCGGTTTGGCGACACGACGACCTGTTTAGGCTGTGGCCAGACGGGCAGTCACGTCTCGGGCAGCTCAAATGTATTTGTGGACGATAAAAGAGGGTGACGGGTTGAACTTATTGGAACTGCTCCCCAGCGTTGGCGATATCCTGGACAAGGTGGTCACTACGCCGGGCGAATTGGAAAAGATTAAGGTGGAGATGCGCCAGATCGACATGAGCGAAATCACGGCGCGTCTGGAAGTGCAAAAAGCCTGGCTCGGAAACAAGAGCGTCTATGTGGCGGGAGCCATTCCTACAGTGATCTGGATGGCTTGCGCCGTCATCGCCTTTAACCATATCGGCGCGCCGGTGCTGACCTGGCTGTTTTCGGTAGTCGCGTGGTTCGCGGCGCTCTTTGGCGCGTCCATGCCGCCCATGCCGGTCATCCCGACTCTGGCGCTGCCCGACTATTATGTGAACGCCATGCAGTCCATTATCCTGGGACTCTTCGCCAAAAAAGCCTACGATGGAACGGCCATCGACACCAAATGGGTCAAGAGCCCCGTGAGGAAGGAAGCCACTCCCGTGGTTGTCGAAGAGCGGGCGCAACAGCCTAAGACTCCGCTCACTCAGGAACAGGTGGACGAGCGCTTCGAGGCGCTCTGCGATAAGTATGGCGTTGCCAAAGGGAGTCGGAAAAAGTGACGACGGGCGGTTTATGGTCCTGAGCCTTCAGGATCATATCGCCCGCAGCATCGCCGATATCCTGAGCACTCCCCTGGGAACCCGGGTGATGCGCCCCGACTATGGAAGCGAGCTGCCACGGTTGGTAGACCAGCCCATGAATAAGGACTGGAAGATAAGAGTCTTCGCAGCCACGGCCGACGCTCTCAGAAAGTGGGAGCCCCGTATAGAAGTCATCTCCGCAGCGGTCGACGAGATCGGCGCAGGCACGATGACCCTGACAGTAAAATATCGCGTCGTCGGAGACGACGACACAAAGGAGGCGACGGTGAGCCTGTGATTGATTTATCTCAGCTTCCGGCGCCTCAAATTATAGAGACGCTGGATTACGAAACCATACGCGATCAGATGCTTGCCCACCTGGCAGAACTTCTACCGGGCTGGACCGCTTCGGATCTGGAGTCGGACCCGGCGGTGAAAATCCTGGAAGTGGCGGCCTATCGCGAACTGCTGTTGCGCCAGCGGGTCAACGAAGCCGCCAGAGGCGTGATGCTCGCCTTCGCGGCAGGAAGCGATCTGGACCAGCTGGCAGCCTTCCCCAATGTGCAGCGCCTTGAGGGCGCGGCGGCTACTTTTACCTGTTTGCTGACCATATCGGCGGCCCTGTCGGCCCCCGTGACGATTCCCGAGAGCTGGGAGGTACGGGACGAATCGGGCGAATGTGAAGCCCGCCTCATGGCGGCAGTCTCCATTCCCGCCGGCCAGACCAGCGCTGCGGGAGTCATGGAGATGGCGCGGCCCGCCGGAGCGGAAGCCAACGGCCTTACCGTCTCGAACTGGACGCCTATTCAGGCGCTGCCCTATGTGGTCGGCGTGACTCAGACGTCGCCGGCCGCGGGCGGTTCCGATCCCGAGAGTGACAAAGATCTGCGCACCCGGGTTCAGCTGGCTCCTGAAAGCTGGAGCACCGCCGGGCCACGCGAGGCCTATCGATATTGGGCCATGTCTGCCGACGAGCGCGTGGACGACGTGGCCGTATCAAGCCCGGCGCCAGGCGACGTTGCAATCGTCGTCCTCTCTGCCGAAGGCGACGGGACGGCGGACGCCGCCATGCTAGCGAGGGTAAGCGCCGCCGTAACCGCTGAAAAGCGCCGCCCTCTGACAGACCACGTGACAGTGGTCGGCGCCGAGCCACTGAGCTACGCCGTAGCCGCCCATCTCTACATCCCCTCGGGCGTTGCTGCCGGCCCAGTGATCGCTCAGGCGGAGGCTCAGCTCCACAATTACGTGGCGGAAGCCCGCAAAATCGGCGGCAGCGTGCCTCTCTCGGCGCTGATCGCCGCGGCCCACGCGCCGGGAGTGCATAAAGCCGAGCTCACCTCACCGACTGTGGACGTGGACGCCGACTCTGACGAGTATCCGCAGTGCAGCGGCGTCACCGTAACCTACGAGGCGATTCTATGACAAGCCATCTTCTGCCCTCCAACGCACTGCCCTTTGAACGGCTACTGAGCCTGAGCTCTGCGCCGGAAGGATTGGAGCCGGAGAAGATCAAGGACCTGTGGAATCCGAAAAGCTGCCCTCTGTCGCTGCTGCCTTGGCTTGCGTGGAGCTGGCATGTGGACGAATGGGACGACGCTTGGAACGAGACTGTCAAGCGCGCGGTCGTCGCGTCGGCCTATGAGATTCACCGCTACAAGGGCACACCCTGGGCGGTGAGGACGGCGCTGAAGAACCTGGGGTTCCAGTCGGTCCGCATCATTGAAAATTGGGATTTGGAAAATGCAGGCTCCTACACCTTCGACGTGGAGCTCTATCCTCTGCAAGAAGAGCAGATTCCCAAGGTCCGCCGCAACATCGCCGAATACAAGTCTCTGCGCAGTCACTTGAGGAAGCTCTCGCTGCGCAGAGACTTTGCGGAAAGCCCCTCTACCGAGGATCGCTACGTGGAACAACTTGGCACGGTCCTTGCAGAACGATTCCCCTGGCCGGAGCTGTACTACGGAGGCACGCTCTTCTACGGAGTGCCTGACGACCCGGGCTGCGCCCAGTATGGCGTTTACAAGTCGAGCGAAACCCTGATCAACGGCATCTGTAACTGCTTCGATGAACGAGTCTGGGCGGCTCACACCTATGGCGAAGAAGGGCTGTACTATGACTGGACGGCCAAGTACGACGTGAACATTCTCGAGAAGGAACTGCTGCTTGCTGAACCTTCGCCTATGTTCTCTGAAAGCGTGGAAGCTGCCGAAGGGCCGTTGTTCACACTTCAGGTTTATATCTAGGAGGCACTATGACAAAGACCATCTGCAAAGAACGGCCGCCCATGAAAGGGCGGCTCTGTCTCAAGATCATCCGCGACGGACAAATCATACAGGAATCCCAGGATAATCTAATCGTCGCGCAGGGGCGCAATAACCTGGCGAAGCTGCTCGGAGGCCAGACGGGGATGCACGTCGCTCAGGTAGGCGTCGGCACCGGCTCGGCGGAAGCCCTTTCGACCGATATGGGCCTCACGGGAACCGTCAAGGTGAATATCGCCGAGACTCGCGTCGGCGTCGGTCTGGAAGCAGAAGACGGCACGACCTTCAACGATTCGCGAATTGTCCAGTTTCATTTTGTCCTGGGCACAAGCGCCGCTATCGACGTTCCGATTTCCGAGTACGGCCTCTTTTGCGCCGATGACTCTCTCTTTTCGCGCATCGTGCGCCCTACGGCTTTTACGAAGACTGCTCTGGATCGAATTATCGGATTCTGGCAGATTCAGTTCTAAGGAGGGGCCGGCATGGCGAACATCACAGAATCATCTACATGGGAGCCCGAAATTTTCGAAGTTTCAATTGGTGATCCCGTGGGCGGAGGCCCGACGGCTCCTGTCAATCAAGCGCTTCAGGACCTTGCCAATCGGACGCTCTACCTGAAGGACCAATATGAGGATCTGCTTGAAGACTATCAGGCCTTGAAATTGCTTGTAGGCGACGTGGGCATGTCGGCGGCGCTGCTCAAGAGCGAAAACCTCGCCGACCTGTCCGATAAGGCCGCAGCTCGTAACAATCTCGACGTATCCCAGTCGAATCACGATCACGACGCAGCCTATCTGAAAAAAGCCAGTAATCTCAGCGACGTCGCCAACGCCGCGCAGGCTCGTACAAATTTGGGCATTCAGAACATCTACTCAGGCACCGCAACGCCTACGGGCTCTCTCGGCAAAGACGGCGATATTTACATCCGTCAAAACGAGTTGGGCACGCCGACCTTTTTCAAGCGCGTCAACGGGACCTGGAGCGAGATCATCCCCGCCCAGTTTCCCGACCGGCCGGGGTTTGTCCGCGCCTACGCCGGTTCAGCCGTGCCCTCCGGGTACCTTGAGTGCGACGGCGCCGCCGTCAGCCGAGCGACTTACGCCAGCCTTTTCGCGGCAATCGGGACTGTCTACGGCGGCGGCAACGGGACGACCACCTTCAACCTGCCCGATCTGCGCGGCCAATTTGTCCGAGGCTGGGATCACGGGCGAGGCCTTGACAACGGCAGAGCTTTTGGCAGCGCTCAAGACAGCGATAATAAGAGCCATACGCACACGCTCAGCGCTTCGGCGCAGGCGGCTGGAGATCACGGGCATTCCGTCTCGGGCAGCACCGCAGCCGCCGGCAGTCATAGCCATTCAATCAGCGCCACGGCGCTAAGCGCGGGAGAGCACACCCATAACTCCCGTGGCAATTGTGGCGGTGGTTTGCCAGGCGTTGATGATTCTGACGGCGACAATGGCAACATCTGGGAAACTTCGGCGGCCGGAGCTCATACTCACACAGTGACGGGCAGCGCCACCAGTGCGGGCAGCCATACTCATACGTTGAGCGGCACCGCGGCTAACGCGGGAACACATGGGCACACAGTGACAGGTACCGCTCAAAGCAGCGGCAGCACAGAGTCGCGCCCCAAAAACGTGGCGCTGATGTATGTCATTAAATACTAAGGAGGCCACTTGATGCCTGAAGTCATAAACACTTTAGACGGTCTTGCGGCGACGCTGATCCAGGAACGTCTTTTCATCCTGGCCGCCTATGATGATCTTGCCGCTCTCCAGGCAGCCCACGCCACAGGCAGCGAAGGCGACGCCTACATGGCGGACGATCATCTGTACATCTGGGACATGGACGTTGCGGCCTGGGTGGACGTGGGAACTTTACATGGTATGCCATGCTATGTTCATAACCGCTGGTCGTCAGTCGCCGATCCCACGGACGAACAAATCTCCACGGACCCCGCCGCCTATATGGGAGTCTACACCGGAGCGTCCTCTACAGCTCCGACGGCAGCCAGCAGCTACAGCTGGGGCCGTTGGCAAGGAGAAGTCGGTCCGAAGGGTGAAAAAGGCGACTCAGGTCTCCAAGGGCCCAAAGGCGACACTGGAGATATCGGGCCTCAAGGCGTCGAGGGACTCAAGGGAGATACCGGCGAAACGGGGCCACAAGGCGCCACCGGCGCTGGTGGAGTACAGGGACCGCAGGGCATTGCAGGTGCCGATGGAGCCATTGGGCCCACAGGGCCAACCGGTCCCTACTTTACACCAACAGTCAGCAGTGGTGGCATCATAACATGGAGCAATAACGGCAATCTGACTAATCCGACATCTATCGACATCACTCAGGCCCTTACTGAGGGCTTGCAAAACCTCGGCACTTTAACAGGCAGCGTCACGATCAACTGCGCCCTTGGCAACTACGGCTACGCCACCATCGGCGCAGCCGTGACGTTGTCTCTCACAGCCGCCGCATCAGGACGCCTGCGAGTGCTAACCCTCGAACTGACCAACGGCGGGGCCTACACTGTCACCTGGCCCACGTCCATCACCTGGCAGGACGGCACCGCCCCGACGCTTACGGCCAGTGGAGTGGATATTGTAAACCTCATCACACGGGACAACGGCGTTACGTGGCGAGGTGTGTTAGTCGGGCAGGCGTTTGCATAATGATTACACGAAGAATGTTACCTAATGCATTATTAGAAGGTAATAAAATTCCAAATGATGGCAATACGTATTTATACTATCTTGGCAACGAATGCATTTCTAATTCTGGAGGCTGGGGATATTTTTGGCACAGAAATGACTATACAAATGGAGTTTTTGCGAAATTAGATGACTGTATTTACTTTGGTGATAATTCACCATCATACGGAAACCCTATGCCGTTCTGTCTTAATTTTATAAATTTTACAAAATATAGTAAAATAGGAATAGATTATGAAATATCTTATATTAAATCAAATCCAACATATGAGGCATTTTTACATCTTCAATTTTATTCCGTTATGCCAGTGCAGGGGGCTGGCGATAATTATGGAACACCAATAGAACAAATTGTATTATATAGTTTAAAATCGAGTACAGCATCTAGTAAACCAAGAAATATTGAAATATATGACGTTTCTTCATATAACAGTACACTGTCTCTCGTATTATATGATTTTTCTCACGCATCTGGCTCGCATCAGGTTATTAATAAACTATATAAACTGTGGTTAGAACCCTAATAAGGAGGCTCTCAATGTCAGTAAAATACCAATACAACAACGAACTACTCACGCTCTATCAACTGCGTCAAACTTTTAAGCACGTTAGTTTTCCGGCAACGCCAACTCAGTCTGATCTAACGCCCCTTGGCGTGACCATCGTCGACGTAACGCCGGAAGTAATCACACCAACGCTAGAAGAGCTCAAAACACGCAAAGCTCAGGAAATTCGTGATTGGGCCAACCGCAAAAAGTACGAGATGCAGTCAGGCTACAGCGACCTTGAAATAACCACCTTTGACCAGCAGAAAGCCGGTGCTGACGATATCCTCGCAGGTACTACCGACAGCGACAACGCCCTGTTTGTGTCCGATCTGTTGGCTGTTAGGCTTAGCGCAACGCCGACGTCAGAGCAGCTCACGGATTTTGCCAACCTGATCATCAGCAACTGGACAGCCGCACGAAACGCCACAGTCCAGATCGCAGGCACGCAGCAACGTCTTGAGCTTGCGCTGCGATCTGTGACGACTCAAGCGGAGTACGAGGCTGCCGAGGCGGCAATCGACGCAGTGATCTATCCGACGACGGAGGGTTAAGATGACGTATTGTAACTATAATTCGGGGGGGTATTATATGTAAATAATACCCTAAAGGTATCTCTATGTTAGGCCGCTGCGCAATGCGAGAGTGCCGCAGAGGCCTATCGAGGATACCAAACGATGGTAAAACTTACCTGTACTACCTGGGCAACGAGTGTGTCGCCGATTCTGGTGGGTGGGGATATTTTTGGCATCATAACAGGTTCACAAACGGATTTTTTGAGCGATTAGATGACTGTTTTTACTTTGGTGATAATTCATCATCTTTTGGAAATCCTTTGCCTTTTTGCCTTAAATTCATAGACTTTACAAAATACACTCGTATAGGGATTGATTACGAGATACCTTCTGCTCAGGCAAGCTCGAGTTACGACGCCTATTTTTCGATGGCGCTCTATTCCTTTATGCCTGTACAGGGGGGCGGAGATGGTTATGTAACGCCCACAAAGGAAATTCGTTTGTTTGAGTTAAAATCAAATACCGCGTCCAGCAAAGCCAGAAGTGTAGAGTCATATGATATGTCAGATATTAATGGAGAGCTATCACTTGCCTTAAGTGACTGGTCTCATGCTATGGGATCTCACAAAATAACAGTAAAACTATATAAATTATGGTTAGAGTGATCATATTTTAAAATCGGAGGTCAATAATGACTTACAGTAAGTATGCACGGGGGGGGGGTATTACAGTGTAAGTAATACCCTCATGGTAACAGAATGTTAGGCCGTGCGATGATGCGTGAGTGCCGCAAAGGCGTCGTCAGGATACCCAGTAATGCGGCCATGCTGTATCAGTATGGCGACGAGTGCGTCGGCCTCACGGGTGGGTGGACAATCACACGCCAGTACAACGACGTGGTGAGCAAAAACGCGAGCGACATCACAATGACAATCCAAACATCGTCTGTCGAAAATGAAAGCGCCGTGGCGACAACGAATTTAATAGATTTGACGGGCTACTCGCGATTTTGCGTGTTGACGTCGTCAGCTATCACTTGCAATCGCCTAGCGTATTGCGCAACTTATGCAAGCTCAAATCAATCTTGTAGACCAACGTATGTCGTGGCTATTGCAAAGACGCATACTAAAAATGACATGAACATCCATACTGGTACTTGGGATAACCTACTTATCCCGATGGATATAAGTAGCATCACGGGGGCTTACTATCTGATCGTAAGCCATTATTCAAACTATTGGCAGACGGGTTATTTGACGTTTAAAGCCGCCTGGCTGGAAAGATAAAAATAAGGAGCGTGATCTCATGCCAGATCAGTTTTATCACGGCGTAGAAGTAGTAGAAATCGACAACGGCACTCGTCCCATTGAGACGGTCAAATCGTCCGTCATTGGCCTTATCGGCACAGCGCCAAGCTGTACAGATGAGGAGGCTTTTCCTCTGAACACTCCCGTGCTCATCGCGGGGCGCCGCACCGAGGCGGCGAAGCTCGGAACCTCGGGCACTCTGCCCAAAGCCATAGACGGCATCTTCGACCAGACGGGAGCCATGATCGTCGTGGTGCGGGTGGCGGCCGAAGGCACAGGAGAAAATGCTGACGCTGCGACGATTTCCAACGTCATCGGCGGCGTGGACGAGGACACAGGCCAACGGGAAGGCCTTCAGGCTTTTTCGGGCGCGAAGAGCATTCTGGGCGTACAGCCCAGGATCATCATCGCCCCCGGTTTCAGCCATCAGCTAGCGGTAGCTACGGAGATGGTCAGCATCTGCGACAGCCTGAAAGCCATCGCCTTTATCGACGGCCCCAACACCACCGACGCCGCGGCCGTCGCCTACGCGGAGAACTTCAGCTCGGCCCGCGTCATGGTGATCGATCCATGGGTGAAGGTCTGGGATACCACTCTGAACGCCCACGTTTCCGACCCGCCCAGCGCCCGCGCGGCAGGGCTTCTCGCCAAAAGCGACAACGAACGGGGCTGGTGGTGGAGCCCCTCCAACCAGGGCATGAACGGCATCGTCGGCACGACTCGCCCCGTGGATTTCGCCATGGGCGACGCCAACTGCCGGGCCAATTATCTGAACGAGAACAAGGTAGCCACCATTATCCAGGAGGACGGATACCGCCTCTGGGGCAACCGTTCCTGCACAGCCGACGGCAAGTGGAAGTACCTCTGCGTGCGCCGCACCGCCGACATGATCAACGAGTCGCTCCTCCAGGCTCACCTGTGGGCGGTGGACCGCGGGATCACCAAGACCTATGTGGAAGACGTCCGCTTCGGCGTGGAATCCTACCTGCGCCACCTGGTCAGCATCGGCGCGATCCTCGGCGGCTCCTGCTGGCTGGACAACGAAATCAACAGTGACGACCAGATCGCCAACGGCTGCGTCTATTGGGATTTCGACTTCACGCCGATCTATCCCTGCGAACATCCCACCTTCCGCAGCCACCTGGTGGATGATTATATTGAAGAGATTTTTTAAGGAGGCGATCCGATGGCAACGATTGATTTGAGCTTTATGAAGGGGCCGAGAGTTCTTCAGGGGTTTAACCTGTTCGTCGATGGCCGCGGCTACGCGGGCAAGGTGTCGGAACTGGAACGGCCTAAACTGACGATCAAAACCGAAGAGTTCAGGGCGGGCGGCATGGACGTGCCCGTCCAGCTTGACATGGGCATGGAGGCGATGGAGTGCAGCTTCACGCTGACGGACTATGACGCGGAGATCACGAGATATTTCGGCCTTGGACACAACAGCCCCGTGTCGCTGATCTTCCGCGGTTCCCTTGCGCTGGGCAACGGCGCGGCTCTGCCCGTGAAGATCTCCATGGAAGGTATGTGGAAGGAACTGGACGGCGGCACCTGGAAGTCGGGCGACGCTCTGAGCCAGAAAGTCACTGTGGCCTGCCGCTACTATAAAGAGGAAGTCAACGGCGAAACGATCACCGAAATCGACGCTCAGAACATGGTGCGGATCGTCGACGGCGTGGACATGCTGGCAGCGACTCGGGCCAACATTGGCATGTAGCGGAGGGCTGAATGAGTAAAATCGACAGGAGCATCATCGAACTGGATTATCCCATCATGGTGGACGGCTCGGAGGTCAAGACGGTCTCCCTGCGCCGCCCCAAGGTAAGAGACCTGATTGCCGCAGCGAAGGGCAATCGCGGCAATGAAGAGCGCGAGCTGAGCCTGATCGCCAACCTGGCGGAGATGTCGCCTCAGGATCTGGAAGAGCTTGACGTGAAGGATTATGCCAAGGCTCAGAAAACGCTGTCTGATTTTTTCGGCGTGAAGTAGACTGGCGGCGCATGAGCGCGATCATCGCCCATGCGTTGCATCTGGATCCTCGCGATATGGACATGGAAGAGCTTGAACTGTGGTACGAGCCGGCCATGGCTCTGATTAAGGCAAGGGGGCGGCATTAATGGCGAAATTGATGTTAGGCCTGGTGATCGGCGCGGCCATGGCTTCCTCCGTGGGCTCGGTCATGAGGTCTATGGATACGAGCCTGGGAAGGCTCCAAAGCAGGAGTTCAAATATCAAGCTGGGGCTTGAGCTGGGCTCGGGGTATCAGTCTATCAGCAAGGAGTTTAACAAGGTCAGCGCGGAGATGGCGAAGACTGCCGCCCCCAGCGACCGGCTGAAGCAGAAGTTCAACGACCTTAAAGGGGCCACAGCCGCCGCTGCTCGAAAGGCTCAGGAATACGGTCTGAACCTTGTCACCCTCTCCAAAGACATGGGGGCGCTTGAACGGGCGTCGAAACAGTCCGAAGCGTCCATCGCCCGGGTCAACGCCAGAATGGCGCGCAAGGAACTGCGTTCAGAGCTGCGGGGATCCATGATGGGCATGGTGGGGTCCGCGTTGGCGGTGGCCGCTCCGATCAAAACGGCTATGAATTTTGAGCAGTCTATGGCTAAGGTCGGCGCGATCACACGAACAACTACCGACAAAGGACGCATGGAAGAATTTAAACGTCTAGAAGAAGAAGCTAAACGCTTGGGATTGAAAACACAGTATTCAGCCAGCGAGGCCGCGGACGGTATGAGCTATCTGGCGATGGCGGGATTCAACACAGAGCAGATCCTGAACTCCATGCCGGGAATGCTCGACCTTGCAGCTTCGGGAGCGATGGATCTGGCCAGCTCCGCGGATATCGCCTCTAACATCCTCTCCGGCTTCAGCTTAGACGCTAAAGAGATGAACAGAGTCAGCGACGTGCTCGTCCGGGGCTTTACCACAAGCAATACAAACCTGATGCAGCTGGGAGACGCTATGAAATACGTGGCTCCGGTTGCGTCGAAGGCCAGCACAAGCCTTGAAGACACGGCGGCCATGGTTGGTTTGCTGGGCAATGTGGGCATTCAGGGAAGTATGGCGGGCACAACGCTACGCGCTGCTCTCGTTCGCCTGATCCAGCCGCCCAAAAAAGCGGCTGACGCTCTGAAAGTCTTGGGGCGGGAGGTTTCAGAAGAGGAATTGGCCCAGCTTAACAGCGACTTCTATAGTGCTTCTATGGCAGCAGAAGAGCTGGGACTCTCGTTAACCGACTCGGAAGGAAACATGCGCTCCCTTCCCAATATTCTTGAGCAAATAGCCGCAGCTACAAAAGGAATGGGTTCGGCGCAGAAACAAGCTGCTTTGGCGATGATCTTTGGGCAAGATGCAGTGGCCGGCATGACGGAATTGGTGGATCAGGCTGGTTCTGGGAAGCTGAAAGAGTATATCGCGCTGCTGAAACAGTCCGGTGACGCGGCAGCAACCACAGCTCAAGCTATGAATAATACGTTAAAAGGGGCCTTTATTGAACTGGGATCCGCCCTAGAAGGCCTTGCAATAAATTCGGCAACGCCGCTCCTAGAGCCGTTAAAACTTGGCGTTAAGTGCCTCGCAGCGTTAGTGTCTCAGGCCGGGATTCTTGCCCAGGAATTTCCCAATGTCAGCCTCGCCATTGGCGGCGTGGGGGCCGCGCTGGTGGGGCTGAAGCTGGCCTCTCTAGCGGGGCGCTATGGCTTTACCTTCGTTCAGGATGGGGCCAGTATGCTTTGGGGCGGCTTACAGCATCTCCGGCCTTCTGTGATTCAGGCGTCTCTTGATCTGCTGCGCATGAAGGGCAGCGGCTCGGCTCTAGGCGGTGTCCTGGCTTCCGTGCGCGGAAAGGTTTTCTCACTTCGTGAAGGACTTTCCGCGGACTGGGGGGCTTTGAAGTCGGGGCTCAGCTGGGTTGGTTCCGGCATGAAAAGCGCCGCCCTGGCGACCTGGAGCTTCTCAAAGGGGGCGTTGCTCTCGCTGGGGGCTTCGTTGAAAAGCGCCGGTCTCGACTTGGTATCTTTCGCCAAAACCGCGATTCCTTCGGCGATTGCGGGCATCAAAGCCATGGGCGCGGCAATGCTAGCGAACCCCATAGGCTTGGCGGTCGCCGGCATCGCCTTGGCTGCGGGGGCCTTGATCTACTACTGGGACGACGTGAAACAGTTCTTCCTTAAAATATGGGACCCCGTCAAACCTTATTGGGAAAGCTTTACGGGCTGGCTTGGCAGCCTATGGGATTCTGTAATGGCTGCCTGGAACTCTGTAAAGGAGTTCTTCAGCCCCTTCTTTAACGCGTTGGAACAGCCTGTTCATATCTTTTCTTCCGTGGTTGGCGGATGCATCGGAGGCTTGGGCTCTATCTGGCAGTCGGTCATAGACGCCTGGGGTAACGTGAGCGGGCTCTTCACAGGCGTGTTCGAGTCCATCAAGGCGCCATTTGCCGAGTTTGGCAAATGGGTGGACGAGCAGATCGCGAAGATCGGTCAAGCCTGGAAAAATTTTAAGGAAAGCATTTTCGGTAATGATAAAGAGCGGGCGGCTCTCAAAGAGCAAAACACCCATGCCATCTTTGATCCTTCTGTCTGGGGAATGCCGGGGCACGCCACAGGGGGCATATTCAATCGCCCTCACGTGGCTCTCTTTGCGGAAGAGGGAGAGGAAGCCGCTATCCCTCTCTCATCAAAGCATCGCGGGCGTGGGCGTTCGATCTGGGCTTCGGCCGGCATCAAGCTGGGTATGCTGCCCGAGTCTATGGCGGTTGGCGACGTCGTAAAAATGCCCTTCTTTTCGCAATATGCCTCTTCTGGATCGGACGACGCGGTTCCGGCAGCCTCGCTAACGGCAGGTGGCGGCGGTGGGCGCTCGATGGTACAGCAAAACACCTTCAAGATCGAAATCCATACGAGCGGCGGCGTCGATAACGAGGCTATTCAGCGCATTATCAGCGCTATTGAGGACAAGATGGCGCAGCGGGACAGGGGGGCTTTTGAGGATGCTCCTTGCTTTGGGTAGTTTTATCTTTTCTGTTGATACGGCGGCCTATCAGACAATGACGTTGAACGCCTCCTATCCCTGGGCCAGCGCGGAACGGTTTGCCAACACGCCGGGCTTACAGGCCACAGGCAAGGAACACAGGACTGTTTCGTTATCCGGCACAGTTTATCCCTCCTACAAGGGGGCCGGCAGCCTTGCGGCTTTGCGGACGCTGGCGGCGGGTATGGTTCCGCTGCCGATGGTATCAGGATCGGGGCGTTATTTGGGACTGTGGGCGGTCAAGTCCATCAATGAGGACAGCGAACTGTTTTTCGAGGACGGCGTGCCACAGAAGCAGAGTTTTTCGATGGAGTTGGAGCGCTATGGCACAGAATACGTCGGCTACAATTCGCGCAGTTGAAGGCGACCGCATAGACCTGATCTGCTGGAAGCATTACGGATCTCTCAGCTTGCGTGTCGTGGAACAGGTACTGGATGCCAACCCTGGCCTCTCTCTGTTTGAGGTCCTTCCAGCCGGTAGGGATATCGTTCTGCCGGAGTTGGACACAGCGCCCAAGGAGCGAACGTTATGGTAAGACCCTGGACCCCGGCATTGCGGGTGGAAGTGAATTCTGTGGACGTTACCGAGAGACTGTCCGCCAATCTCATCAGTTTTAGCTACAACGATTACGAGAAGGACGATTCGGACAGCCTTTCTTTTACACTGGTCAATTCTCCCACCTTCGCGCTTCCATCTCGCGGTGATCCCGTCGCCGCATGGCTGGGCTGGAAGGAAAAGGGACTACGCTTTTTAGGGCGATTTACCGTCGACGAAATCTCGGTAGCTCTTGCGTCAGGCGGCAGTCCCGCCACGATGACCATCTCGGCCAAGACTGTCGATTTCAGCAAAGGGCGGGAAAAGGTCAAGAAAAGCCGTCAGTGGGAGAAGATATCCCTGTCCGACATGCTCGGCAAGATCGCGGCAGAACACGGCTGCGGGGCTAAGGTTCTGGGTGCGTCGGTCTTTTATCCTTCCGTGGCGCAGAGCAACGAGAGTGACCTGCATCTTTTGCGCAGGCTTTGCGCGGAGGCTGGCCTACGTTTCGTCATTAAGGACAGGACCTTTGTTGTCTTTGCTCCGGGAACGGACTTGCGCGGCACCGCTAAACTGGCGGCTAGCGAAGTTACCACGGGGACCTTTACCTTTGCTGATCGCGGCAAATATGGTGCAGTCGTTGCCAAGTGGTGGGATCCCGAGAAAGCGGCAGAACAGACTATAAAGACAGGCGCCGGCAGCCCTATCTACACAATCCGCAAGCCCTTCCAGTCCTCCGCTCAGGCCCAGACCGCAGCGCAGAATCACCTTGCAGTCCTTCAGCGAGGCGAGATTGAGGGGAACCTCACGCTCCAAGGGCGTGAAGATATCTTTGCGGGAACAATCATCACGCTGGTGGGGTTTGCTCCATCAATAATTAATGGAGAGTACATTGCTACTAATTGCAATCATAGTGTATCAAAGTCATCTGGTTTCAGCACGACTTTAAAGCTCGAAACCATTCCGAAAAGGAATTAACAAAAAAGGGAACCGCCGAAATTTTTACCGGCGATTCCCTTACAATTTTTCTCACTTCGTGACACACTTTATCCTCATTCCGAGTGCAAATTGCCAAGACTGCAAATATTTTCTACCAATGTTTCATAATAAATTTGCGTGCCAATACTGAGTTTGCCCAGATGGAATTTCTTCATTCGCAACAAATGGGGAAACACAACAGCCGGCGTAGAAGAAGCCGCGCCATAATAGCGATCTCCTATAGTTGCGTTTATCCCAGGCAACGCAGCTTCCTGTATTTTTTCAAGAACTGCGAAGAGTCTTCCCATTACATATGCACTATTTTTATTCGCGATATCCAACGACATTTTAAAGCCCTCCTTTTCTCCATTTTTTGAATCTCTCAAAAGCCAGCGATTCAAGCTTCCCTTTAGCACTCCAGCCCACTCATCCTTCACTCGGCGTTCTGCGCGAATTCTGCCAATGACTCGCTGATACAACGTCATCGGATAACAAGCTCCGTTTACCACGCTGTCAAGCAAAGCTCCGCTTAAATTAGGCGGCAAATTGTCCACATTCCCATCCAGCGTTGTTGCTCTCAAAATCTGGTAAAGGCTAAAATGGAGTTCTTCGTCTTTTGAATTCATCACAGCAAAATCTGCTAAGTGTTTTTTTAGGTTTGTGGCAAATTCTAAAACAGTTCCCATTTTCCAGAGCCTAACGGAAACCCTTCCTGCATTAGGTGATAGTCCTAAAAGGTAAAAACGTCCATTCTCGGCAGAAAAATCTGTCCCCTGGGCTAAATGGCTAAAATAGGCCTTGACACGTTCCGCACCGTCATTCGGATCATCGGCGTTCTTTACACCGCTAACAACTGTAGCAAACATATCGAGTATCGGATTATAATCAAAAGACTGGTCGTTAAGTCCAGTACCTTCAGGGGGCAAAGCCCAAAACACGTAACTATCACCTGCAAGATAAAAGAAATTCTGCTTTGACGCAAGCATGTTATTCAACGCAGAGCCATAGGCAAAAGCTGCTGATTCAGATACAGGCGCATTTAACCCCTGCTCTTTATAGTAGGAATCATAACCAGAAGACTTTTGAAAGCCAATTAGTTTTCCTGTCGCCTGTCCTCCGCGTATAGGCGTCTGTGGATGAAGTACGGTTATCGGCGCAACTTCCCCGGTGATAAGGCATCTTCCTAGCGGTGCGACATTATTGGAGCAGGAAGCAGCAATTTCAAGAATTTCCGGAAGAGCTGCCACAGGCTCAGTCTGACCGGCAAGCCGAAAAGACATTTTACAGCCGGGAATTAATTGACATTCTTTCCAATTAGGCGATTTTTGAACTTCATAAATGCCTCCCTTCTCGTAGAACGCCAACACGGCCTTTACAGATTGACATGCTTCTAAAGTGCAAAGTTTGCTCACAATCGAACAAATACGTTTGGTAAAAAACTGCTGTTTCTTTTGCGCAGTTTCCATGTCAGACTGATCTTTAGACTGGCCAAGGACAAAATCCGCCGTATCCCAAAGCAAGCAAGGTTTTTCATAAGCTTTTTTTCCAGAACGAATTTCTGCCTGAGGCAGTAAGTATTTCCTGCCTTTTTTTCCTTCTCGCAAATCGATGAGTTGTCTAAAGTCTCCGTTATCAGAAATTTCAATCAGAAACTTCAACTCTTCATAGGCGCTACCAAACTTTTGTCCTTTGCCAAGCGCTTCTTGCCTCTTTTGATACTGGTAGAGCGCCTGTACGATCATCGCAATATCGCCTCGCTTTCAGGCTCAGGTAAAACAATACGCCCTTGCTTCATTACAGCTCTGAAAAACATGGGCTGAGGACTATCTGGATTAGAGAAATCCATGTCATAAAGCATAATTCCAAAATCGCGATCTTCTGCAAGCGGCTGCTGCTTTTCAACTTCCAGATGATCAACGAGCCTTACCGACGAACAGGAGAATTCTCTACAGCCCAGATAGGGCCGGTTGAAATACTGCCCATGTAAAACGCGTCTCGTAAATATTGCATAATATTTACCCGGGTTTTCGTCATTACGCAAAAGCCTTTCCTCCTCCCGTTCTCTTATCTCAGCCGGAAGTTCTGCATAAACCTCAGGCCGCTTCAATGGCGGAATAAACTCAAGTTCTGCATACAAGCGATAACCGACGTCACGCAAAATCATACCTGCTTTTTGCTGGCGCTTTTCTTCAATAAATAATTCTTGAGAACGAGAACTCATCGTCGCTCCGACCTCATTACGCCGAATGGAAAACCAACGAATCGGGTTTAAGACGTCAAATTGCTTTATTTTCCATCTAATAGCGGGCTTCCAAAAAATTGCTGTAAAAATCGCCCGGGCAGCTGAAGGGGTGATCACATCGTAACTGACTCGTTCAACCTTAAGTTCGGGACGAGTAAAACACGCCCATTCACCACGGACTTCTATGCAAAACATCTTATTAAAATACTTCATTACGCACACCTCCCAATAAATAATTTAAATTATAAATATACCCTCAGCTTCCAGATTTACACCATAATTCATATCATACAGCTGAGGTATTGCCTGATAATAAAAGCCATTTTCCGTTTCCATGATCGCACCTTTGGTGCTCAGAGCGGCGGCAGTTTCTTTCCTGATAGTGACAGAATAGCGCTGCAGTTTACGTAAAAGAGTTCTTTCGGGGCCCAAACGGCGAAGCTGTTCAATTAGAGCGGCGCCGTCTGCTTGAGTTCTATCGTTTTGGTAGGCCACAAATAAAGCGACTTGATCTTTATTATCGATTAAACGAAAATTTTCATCAAAACTCCTGAAATAAAATTCAAAATCAGGAGCTCCCTTAAGAAGGCGCTCTCTGAAATGAGCCTCATCAAAGCTATTCACGTCAGCATAATATCGTCTGAAATACTGAGTAATTACAGCGTCATTGAAAATATCAAGTTCAGGATCTTCCATAAGCATAGATCTCAATGTAGATTCACCTTTAGAGAGTAAACCACGGGGCGATGGTTTTACAGGAGAAAATAAATAAAGCTTCCCCATATCCGAAATGCGCCCTTCTCTGTTACAGCGTCCTGCAGCCTGAACCGCCGAATCAAGGCCGCATAAAGCCCTGTAGACTACGGGAAAGTCCACATCAACGCCTGCTTCAATCAATTGAGTACTAACAACACGGACATCAGCTGCACTGTTTCTCAGGAGTTTTTTGATCTCCACTATTCGATCAGAACGATGCTGTGCGCACATAAAGGCCGAAAGATGAAAGAGGTTCTGAGGATTTAATTTTTTCAATTCTTCATAAAGCTCACGACAGTCAAGTCTTCTGTTAACAACAGTCAGAACCCTAGGTTGCCTTATCAGATCTTTCGCCAAATCACGCCACTCCCGCGGAATCATCGAATCATAGTTCGTTGCTCGAATAACTCGTCTCAAGGACATAAACAACTCTGGCACATTATCGATAATTTGCTTAGGTTGGGGCAATCCGTCAAAAGCTTCTTCTCCTGTCCCAAAGCATCCTGATAATGCCGGCTGCGTAGCGGTGCAGAGGAGCACTGTTACGCCGAAGTGTTTCACCAGCCCCTTCAACACAGATAACAAAGGACGCAGATGAGGCAATGGCATCATTTGAGCTTCATCAAGAATAATTACGCTGTCTGCTAGGTTGTGAATTTTTCTGCTCTGTGAGCGCTTGCTACTGAGCAAGGATTCAAAAAGTTGTACATTCGTCGTGACAACTACAGGGCTCTCCCAGTTCTCAGCAACAAGAAGACTCCTGCTGGTTTCTTTTGCAGGATCAAGGTTAGAATGATGCTCAAGAACATTCTCTTCTAACTGACCAAAGGCTTCTCTTAATGTCACTGCTGTCTGTTCAATAATACTCGTATAGGGAATCGCGACAACGATCCTCTTTTTGTCCCAGTGGAGTGAGTGCTCCAAAGCAAACGCCATAGAGGCAAAGGTTTTACCACCACCAGTAGGCACAGTTAAAGCAAAGAAGCCCGGGCTCTCTTTCGCCTTTATTCGACAGCTCGCTAGTACTTGCTGACGACATCGGTTTACTACAGACTGCGAAGCGGCAGAAGCTAATTTTTCCATATGTGAATCAAAAGCTGCTTTCATCTCCGCTAAAGATGCAAAAACACCGCGCTCAACTGATTTTTTAGGGGTGCAGAATGCCTCCGTATCCAAAGAATCTGCGTCAACAAGACAAGAAAAAAGCATTCGAACCCATAAATGAAAATTTTCGCTTATTTCATTCCAATTTTTCAAACAAGTCAGACCTAAAGGGGGTTGTGCAGGCAATCCAGCCCGTTGCAGAAAAGAAGGGTCAAGCGTTATTTGTCGTTCACCATTGCCCACATACTGGGCAATATCTTTAAAGAGGCTCTCCTTGAGTTCTCCCGACTGTGTGCCCAATCTGTCAATAAGCGAACCTCCCTGTCCTTCACTGCTATTCCAATCAGCAAGTCCCGTATGGTGCCCTGCTATGATATATGCAATGCCCCGAAAAATCTTGCGCATTTGAGGAACCTGGTCTCCCCACACGCCTTCCAAAGAAACGGCTGCCCCTGCATCGCTGTGATTAGGCCGTTTTCCGCGGTCTCCGTCCAATTCTATGGAAGCTTCAGGGTCGTATCCGCTTCCACGCTTAAAATAAGCCTGCCAGCGAGGATCGGCCTTCCCGATATCATGTAGCAACCCAGCTATTTTTGACCAATTTGCTGCTCCAAAGGATTGAGCAAATTGAGCCGATTTTTCTGCCACTTTTGTCAAATGAGTTTGTAACGTCTGTTTTTCCCAAATGCCATCGATATTCTGCCTTGCGTGCGCCAAAGGAATCACAGTAATTTCACGACCTTTATTATATCAAATCACTTTTTACAAACGCATAATTTTAAAAATAAATATAATTTTATTATAAACATTAAAACACATGCCCAAATTATTACATGATACTTATATAATTAATTTAATGTAAGTATATACGAGATTTTCATTTTTGCAAGCCTATTGCATGCCTGTATACATCATTCAAACAAAACCGGCCTAAAAATTTGCAATTCATTTTTACAGCCTACTCAGCGCAAGGCTCTTCAAAACCCAGCCCTGCATCTTGAAGCCCAAGCGTCTGGCGGCAGCAAGGGGCCAGTTCTGGACTGCCCATGCTGCTTACGATGAAACGACCTGCCCTTTCGTTCTCCAGCCTGCCCTGCACAGCTAGTCAGTCTTGAACAGCCAGAATCTCCTCGCTGGCCGGATTGACCAGATCTAAAGCTGGAAAGAAGCATTTAAGATGGTCAGCACCCATGGGATAGTGCGCACAACCCCAGATCAAAGAGGTCACGGGAGTCTGAGCCAAGATAGAGTCCACGGCGCTTTTCAGCTCGGAATCGATCATTTGGGGTGCCGGATTGCCATAGTAAAGGACGTCCACCCGCGATAGAAACGCCTGTATCTCCTTCACAACAGCAAAGCTGCCGATTCCAGCGTAAAAAAACATCAATCGGGCCGTTCCTGTTCATCTTCAGGACGTCATTCTTTTCTCGTTCGCTCCTTATGAAGGCTGAGAAAAATGCATAGCCCTTCGCAATTTTTTACATCGTTCATAACACCCCGTCGAACACACCAGCAGTAAAGAGGAGTCATTCCGCAGCCAGTTCCGACACAGTTTTAGTTCACCAAGGCGATCACTTCGATCTCCTGAACGGGAGCAAAAATAGCGCACCTAGCGTTTTAATAAAGCTATAAATTTACTGCTACTTTATGCAAGCTAAAAGACAAATATAATTATATATTACTAAATTCAAAGATAAAATTAGTTGCATCTTGCTAAAATTAACTAACGATTTTTTTTCATAAAAAAATAAATCAAAGTTACACAAACAACCCCTGATGAGGTACAATAGGCGGCAACCTACGAGAGAGCGAGGTATGGCTTATGAGGAGCATCAGGGAAATTCTGCTTGAGCTGGTGTCGGTCCGCAGCGATACGGGCACGGCCTTCGAGGCGGCCATGGGGAAGAAAATCTACGATCTGATCTTGGAGGATCCCTATTTTCAGGCTCATCCCGGCCAGTGCGGGGCCGAATACGGGAGCGACCGGCTGGGGCGGCCCGTGGTCTGGGGCCTGAAACGGGGGGCATCAAACAGGACCGTGGTCCTGTCGGGGCACTATGACGCTGTGGAAATCCAGTGTTACGGGCCTTTGAAAGAGTGGGCGCTGAACCCAGCGGAGCTGAAAAAACGCATGGCGGGCGTTCCCCTGCCTCCGCGCACGGCCGCCGCGCTGGAGGACGAGAACTGGCTCTTCGGCCGCGGAGCCGCCGACATGAAAGCGGGGCTGGCTATTAACCTGAACGCCTTGTTTACGCTGGAGTGCGACGCGTCGATCCTTTTCACGGCGGTCTGCGACGAGGAGAACATGTCCCAGGGCTGCCGGGAGCTGATGCCTCTTCTGGTGAAGCTGAGGGACCGTTTTGGTCTGGACCTGAAACTGGCGGTGATCACGGAGCCGCAGTTCTCAAGCTGCGAGGACAGTTCTGGCCTCGAGCTGTACCGCGGCGGCATGGGCAAAGTGCTGCCCCTCATAGTGGCCCGCGGCAAGCTGGCTCACAGCGCCGAAAACGTGAAGGGGCTGAACGCGGCGCTGATGATCTCGGAGTTCGCGGCCCGCGCTGATATCGCCCCTGAGCTGATGACCAGCGATCTGGGGATGACGGTGCAGCCGCCGTCGGTGCAGATACTGCGGGACCTCAAGACAGCCTACGACGTCTCTCTGCCGGAGTACGCCATGGCCGGCGTGAGCGTGCTGTTCCTCGGCGTGGGCGCTCCTGAGCGGATTATGAAGCGCATGGCTGAGATCTGCGTCGGGGCTTTTGAGGCCGTGATCGGGCGCTATAACGCGGCTTTCGACGCGGCGCTCGCCGCCGGGCTGGTGGAGGAGGCCGCGCGGCTGAAGCTGGCGCCGAGGGTGACCGACGTGGCGGAACTGACGCGGCTTGCGCAGGAGAACCTGGAGGACTGGCCAGGCTTCGCGGCGGCCCTCGAGTCGAAGCTTGCCGCGGCGCTGGCCAACGGAACCATGAGCCTTCAAAGCGCCAGCTGCGCCTATATCCAGTCCCTGATCGAGGCGTCGGGGATCGAGGGGCCTCTGATGGCCCTGGGCATGGCGCCGCCCTACTATCCGGCGGTCAGCGCCGACCATATGGACGTGGACGCGTCGCGCTGGCGGCAGAGCGTCCGCCGCTCCGTCCAGTCTGCTGGGCTGACGCTGGAGGAGAAGCCCTATGTGCCCGTCATGGCTGACGTGAGTTATTTCTCCTGTGCCGATCCCGGCGCGGAACGGGGCCTGATGGCGAATCTGGCGCTGCCTCGCTCCCTTTACGACGTGCCCTTTGAGGCGATTGGCGCTCTGAACCTGCCCTGCTTCGTCTTCGGCCCCCGCTGCGGCGACCCTCACCAGTGGACTGAGCGCGTCTACATGCCCGACGTGGAGCGCCACGTCCCCGCGGCGCTGGCGGCGCTTGTCGAAAAGCTATAAGTCCGGGAATGCCGGCGTCACTCGCTAAACGTCCCAGCTGCTCGGAACTTTCCCCGAGGCAATCCTCGGAGTACGTCAAGTACGCCTCCGGTTGTCTCAGGGGAGAGTTCCTCCGCGCCTGGAACGTTTATCGAGCGCCGCCTCCCTGCGCTGCTGGTTTGAAAGGCTTTTAGGACCGTAAATTCCAGCAAAACTACAAATTATTATCATATTGATTCGTTTTCAGTTATTGATTCTGGTTTTGCTTTTCCTTTGCGGCCTTTGCGCCCTTTCACTTTATCCTTTGCGATGAAAATCTTTTGACCTTGATCTTTGTGACGCCGGTAAACGGCAATGTATGTGATAGTATGTTTTAATGAAATTCTAGAATAAATTGGTGATGTTCTTCGTGATTTTATGGAGTTCCTTTTTTTGCGCGGGGCGATTATGATAGAGAAAATTTATGCAACCGGTTTCGCAGTTTTGAGCGAAAAATTTTTTCAAGAGACAGGGGGAAAAAGATATGAAGCACTTTCTTAAACTGATGGACCTGGAAAGCGGTGAGATCAAGGAAATTCTCGACCTGGCCGATAAACTGAAACGCGACAATAAAGAGGGGAAAGCCCATCCGCTTCTGGCGGGCAAGACCCTGGGCATGATTTTCAGCAAGTCCTCGACGCGCACCCGCGTGTCCTTCGAGGTGGGCATGTACCAGCTTGGCGGCCACGCGCTGTTCCTGAGCGCCCGCGACCTGCAGATTGGGCGCGGCGAGCCCGTAGAGGACACGGCGCGCGTGCTGTCGCGCTATTTGGACGGCATCATGATCCGCACCTTCGCCCAGTCGGAAGTGGAAGATCTGGCGAAGTACGGCTCCATCCCGGTCATCAACGGCCTGACCGACTTCTGCCACCCCTGCCAGGTCATGGCCGACCTGATGACCATACGGGAGCGTTTCGGGACCCTGGAGGGCAAGAAAATGACCTTCATCGGCGACGGCAACAACATGGCCAACTCGCTGATCGTGGGCGGCCTCAAGATGGGCATGAGCGTGTCCGTGGCCTGTCCCGTGGGCTACTATCCCGACGAGTCGGTGCTGCATTTCGCCGCGTCCTACAGCAGCAAGTTCCATCTGACCAACTCGACCGAAGAGGCGGCCCAGGGCGCCGACGTGATCATCTCCGACGTGTGGGCGTCCATGGGGCAGGAGGGCGAGGCCGAGAAGCGCCGCGCCGTGTTCGACGGCGTCTATCAGATCAACGACGCGCTGATGGCCCTGGCCAATCCCGGATGCATGGTGCAGCACTGCCTGCCGGCCCACCGCGGCGAGGAGATCACGGCCGAGGTCTTTGAAGCCCACGCGGCGGAAATTTTCGAGGAGGCGGAAAACCGCCTTCACATGCACAAGGCGATCCTGGTCACACTGATGCAGGAGCGCGGCTCCATGGGGCAGAACCGTTTCACCAGCCTTCTGGGGAAACACTGATAGGTACGAAAACGGCGGGTTCAGGGGCCTATGGACCCTGAACCCGCTCTGAATGTGTTTTTTTGAACTTTGAATGGAGGAATTCCCTTGAACAAAAAGGCCTATCTGATCCTTCAGAACGGCATGATCTTTGAAGGCCGCCGTTTCGGCGCGCCGGGCGACGTGACGGCCGAGGTGGTCTTCACCACAGGCATGACGGGCTACCTGGAGACGCTGACCGACCCCAGCTATCACGGCCAGATCGCGGTGCAGACCTTCCCTCTGATCGGCAACTACGGCGTGATCCCCGACGATTTCGAAAGTCCCCGCCCGCGCTTGAGCGGCTATGTGGTCCGCCAGATCTGCGACGAGCCGTCGAATTTCCGCAGCCAGGGACGGCTCGACGACTACTTGAACCGGGCCGGTGTCGTGGGCCTGTCGGGGCTGGACACCCGGGCGCTGACCCGGGTGATCCGCGAGACGGGCGTGATGAACGCGGCTATCCGGTCGGAACTGCCCGCGGACCTGCAGACCTTCACGGCGGAACTGGCGGCGAAAAAGCTTTCCAGCGACGCCTACGCTGTGACCTGCGCCGCGCCCTCGGTGCTGAACCCCGAAGGGAACCCCCATATCGTGCTCTGGGATTTCGGCTTTAAGCAGGGCATGGCCCGCGCCATGATGCGGCGCGGCTGCAAAGTGACCGTGATGCCCGCTTCCAGCACGGCCGCTCAGATCCTGAGCCTCCGCCCCGACGGCATCCTGCTGTCCAACGGCCCCGGCGACCCCGCGGAGTATGAGGACATCATCGCCCAGGTGAACGCCCTGGCGGAGACGGGCATCCCCTTGTTCGGCATCTGCCTGGGCCATCAGCTGCTGGGAATTGCCCGCGGCGGGAAGAGCGTCAAGCTGAAATACGGGCATCGGGGCGCCAACCAGCCCGTGCGCGAGACGGCGACGGAACGCCTTTTCATCACCAGCCAGAACCACGGCTACGCCATCGTGCCCGAGTCGATCCCCGCGCCGGCTTCCATGAGCTATGTGAACGTGAACGACGGCACCTGCGAGGGCATCGACTACGGCGACATCGACGCCTTTTCGGTCCAGTTCCATCCCGAGGCCTGCTCAGGCCCTCTAGACACGTCGTTTCTGTTTGACCGTTTCCTGAACAATGTGAATGAAAGAAGGGCGCACAACCATGCCGTTGAATAAAGAACTGAAACGGGTGATGATCATCGGCTCCGGCCCGATCGTCATCGGACAGGCCGCCGAATTCGACTACGCGGGAACCCAGGCCTGCCGCGCGATCCGCGCTCTGGGCGCCGAGGTGATCCTGGTCAACTCCAACCCCGCGACGATTATGACCGACAGCGATATTGCCGATAAAGTCTACATCGAGCCGCTGACCATCGCCGTCCTGAAGCGCATCATCGAACAGGAGCGTCCCGACGGCCTTCTCTCCACGCTGGGCGGCCAGAACGGCCTGACCTTGTCCATGCAGCTGGCCCGCGACGGCTATCTCGAAAAGATGGGCGTGAAGCTGCTGGGCGCGTCGCTGGATACCATCGACCGCGCCGAAGACCGGCAGCTTTTCAAGTGCATGCTGGAAAAGATCGGCGAGCCCGTGATCCCCTCGGCCATTGCCACGAAACTGGAAGACGCCATGAAGTTCGGCGCCCAGATCGGATATCCCGTCATCGTCCGTCCCGCCTTCACTCTGGGCGGCACCGGCGGCGGCATCGCCGAGACGCCCGAGGTGCTGGAAGAGATCGCCCGCGGCGGCATCGAGGCGTCGCCCATCGGGCAGATCCTGGTGGAGAAGAGCGTGGCGGGCTGGAAGGAAATCGAGTTCGAGGTGATGCGCGACTCGGCCGGCAATTGCATCGAAATCTGCTCCATGGAAAACCTGGACCCCGTGGGCGTGCACACCGGCGACAGCATTGTGATCGCGCCCGCCGTGACGCTGGCCGACCGTGAGTATCAGATGCTCCGCAGCGCCGCGCTGCGCATTGTAGACGAGCTTCAGGTCAACGGCGGCTGCAACGTGCAGTTCGCGCTGAACCCCGACAGCTTCGAGTACGCCGTCATCGAGGTAAACCCCCGCGTTTCCCGTTCTTCGGCGCTGGCGTCCAAGGCCACGGGCTACCCGATCGCCAAGGTGTCGAGCCAGATCGCCATGGGGCTGCGCCTGGACGAGATCCCCAATGCCGTAACGGGCAAGACCACGGCCTTCTTCGAGCCGGCCATCGACTACGTGGTGGTCAAGATGCCGCGCTTCCCCTTCGACAAGTTCTACAGCGCCCACAGGACGCTGGGCACTCAGATGAAGGCCACCGGCGAGGTCATGGCCATCGCGCCCACCTTCGAGGCGGCCCTGATGAAGTCGCTGCGCGGCGCCGAGATCAGCCAGGACACCCCCCGCATGGCTTCGCTGGGCGAACTGACCGACGGGCAGATCGAAGCCCGCCTGCACGAGGTCACGGACCAGAGGCTTTTCGTGGTCTACGAGGCCCTAAGCCGCGGCGTGACGGTAGAGCATATCCGCGACGTGACGAAGATCGACGCCTGGTTCCTGAACAAGATCCTGAAGATCTGCGGCGTCGAGGCGGAGCTGAAGGCCGCGGCTCAGAAGGGCCTTTCGCCGGAGCTCTATCACCGCGCCAAGGAGACGGGTTTTTTGGACCGCACGGTGGAGAAGCTGTCGGGCCGCAAAGTGACGGAAAGCGAGCGCCCCGTCTACAAGATGGTGGACACCTGCGCCGCCGAGTTTGCCGCCGAGACGCCCTACTTTTACGCCTGCGCGCCCCTGAAGGGACAGCCCGCGGAGGGAGCCGACGAGGCCAGGCCCTTTATAGAGCGCCACAGGCCCGCCGCGGGGAGCCGCGGCACCGTGATCGTGCTCGGCTCCGGCCCCATCCGCATCGGCCAGGGCATCGAGTTCGACTACGCCTCGGTGCACTGCGTGTGGTCACTGAAACGCCAGGGCTGCACCGTGGTGATGATCAACAACAACCCCGAGACGGTCAGCACCGATTTCGACACCGCCGACCGCCTGTACTTCGAGCCCCTGACGCCCGAGGACGTGATGAACGTCATCGACCTTGAAAAACCCTTCGGCGTGGTGGTCGCCTTCGGAGGCCAGACCGCCATCAGGCTGATCAAAACCCTGAGCGCTCACGGCATCCCGATTCTGGGCACCAGCGCCGACGCCATCGACGCTGCCGAGGACCGGGAACGCTTCGACGCCATCCTGAACGACTGCGGCATCGCCCGGCCCAAGGGCCAGGCCGTCATGACGAAGGAAGAGGCGCTCCACGCCGCCCACCAGATCGGCTATCCCGTGCTGGTGCGCCCCAGTTACGTTTTGGGCGGGCAGAACATGATCATCGCCCACGACGACGCCAGCATCGAGCGCTACATGGACATGATCCTGAAAGCGGGCATCGAGAACCCCGTGCTGATCGACCAGTACCTGATGGGCGTTGAGACTGAAGTGGACGCCATCTGCGACGGAACGGACGTGCTGATCCCCGGCATCATGGAACACATCGAGCGCGCCGGCGTCCACTCCGGCGACAGTATCGCCGTCTATCCGGCCTGGAACTTGACGGGCCTTTTGACGGAAAAGCTGATCGACAGCACGGCGCGTATCGCGAAAGCCCTGGGGACCAAGGGCCTGATCAACATACAGTACGTGATCTACGCCAACCAGATCTACGTGATCGAGGCCAACCCCCGGGCTAGCCGCACCATCCCCTATATCAGCAAGGTTACTGGGCTGCCCGTGGTGGATATCGCCACCCAGGTCATGCTGGGGAAAAAGCTCCGCGAGCTGCCTTACGGCACGGGACTCTACCGCCAGAGCCCCTACATGGCCGTCAAGGTCCCCGTTTTCTCCTTCGAGAAGCTGGCCGGCGTGGACGTGCAGCTGGGGCCGGAGATGAAGAGCACCGGCGAGGTGCTCGGCGTGGGCAAGAACATGGAAGAGGCGCTGTACAAGGGCCTTCTTGCCGCCGGGTACCGGATTAACAAGGGCGGCGCGGTGCTGCTGACCGTGCAGGACCGCGACAAGCCCGAGATTGCCGACACGGCCCGCCGCCTGCGCGCCCTGGGCTGCACGCTCTACGCCACCGCGGGCACGGCGGCGTACCTCAAGAG
Source organism: Pyramidobacter piscolens (assembly GCA_004558205.1). GTDB lineage: Bacteria > Synergistota > Synergistia > Synergistales > Dethiosulfovibrionaceae > Pyramidobacter > Pyramidobacter piscolens_A. The sequence goes on along the minus strand of SFDM01000025.1, from coordinate 13,796 downwards.
CCGCGGCATCAAGAGCGTCAGCGTGGGCAAGCTCCATCAGGGACGCCGGGACATCTTGGACCTCCTGGACACCGGAAAGGTGCAGTGCGTGATCTCCACCACCACGCCGGGCCCCATGCCCCAGCAGGACGCCCAGGCTCTCCGCAGCAAGGCCATCGAGCGCCACATCGCCTGCATGACCAGCCTCGACACCGCCAACGCCCTGACCGACGCCATGATCAGCGGCTACAACCAGCGCAACATCGAGATCGTCGACATGGCCCATCTGCCCGTTCACAAGAAGGCGCTGCGCTTTGTGAAGATGCTGGCCGGAGGCAACGACTACATCTACTTCGACACCTTCAGCCAGATTGTCGCGCAGCCTGAAAGCCTGGCGGTGGCCCTCTGCGGCCGGAAGAAGAGCATCGGCGGCGACGGGATTGTGCTGATCGGCCCCGCCTCCGACAATCGGGCCGACGGGCGCATGGTCATGTACGACGCCGACGGGACCCGCGCCGAAATCGGAGCCAACGCGCTCAGGAGCGTGGGAAAATACCTCTACGAGGACCGGGGGATCAAGCGCGAAGACCTGACCGTGGAGACCGACAACGGCCTTAAAAAGCTCCATCTCTACGTGAGAAACGGCCAGGTCTACAGCGTGGAAGTGGAAGTGGGGACGCCCGACTTCCGCCCTGACCGGGTGCCCACCACGCTGAACGCCGACGGCCAGCCCGTGGTCGACCAGTATTATTACCTTGAAGAGAACGATTATCAAATCACTTGCCTCTCCATGGGCAACCCCCACTGCGTGATCATGACCGACGACGTGGACGGCCTGGACATCAGTGTCATCGGGCCTCAGCTGGAATCGGCGCCGGTCTTCCCCCGGCGGGCCAACGTCAGCTTCGTCTCGGTGCTGGACCGCCATACCCTGAGGATGCGCACCTGGGAACGCGGCATCGGCGAGACCCTGTCCTGCGGAACGGGCGCCTGCGCCGCGGCGGCCACCGCCGAAAAGCTGGGCCTGATCGACCGGGGCGAGATCACCATCCATACTCACGGCGGTTCCATGGTCACCCGTTGGACCGAAGAGGGCGCGCTGAGCCTGATCGGCGACGTCCGCAGGGACTTTGAGGGCGTCGTGGAAGTATAAGAAAGGGCTGGCCAAACATAAGCGCCCAGCCCGGGCCCCCATCCATAAAAGACATGACAAAGCCGCGCTTCCTTGGGAAGCGCGGCTTTGTCATGTCTAAAACTTGATAGTCGGCAAAGGCCGTTGACGCTGGTAATTTACAAGTTATGCTAATTTCCTATTGACACGCTTAATATCAAATTGAAGAGCCACGCCAAAAGATTTCAACGCAAAGGGCACAAAGATTCGCAAAGGAAAACCTTGAAAGACTTTTAGAACCAAAAAACAAAGCGAAATACATAAACTACCATCACACTAATTCGTTTTTTAATTAATAATTTAGATTTTGTTTTTCCTTTGCGTCCTTTGCGCCCTTTCTCTTCAGCCTTTGCGTTGAAATCCTTTGACTTTGACCTTCAGTTCGATATTAAGCATGTTGAATGCGAAAGAGTATTATTCCTGAGATTGGGCTACTTCAGCACCGGCGCTTTGATGTTCATCGCGAGGAGTTTCTCCACGATGGCCATCGCGCGGCTGTTTGCCTCTTCCATGGCGTCGACGCTGAACGCCGTCAGGATCCTGCGGCCTTCTTCGGCCTTTCCGTCGGCGTAGGCCTTGGCGGCCTTGGCTTCGACGGCTTCAGCCTCGGCGAAGACGCGGCTCTCGTAGGGGAGCCAGCCGGCGCGGACTACTTTGATGCTGTTCGCGTAATCCTTGTCGGCCAGGCGCTGGATCGTCTCAAAACGCCACCAGGCGGAGTCCAGCGAATAGGGCAGCTCTCCGATCGTGTAGGCCGGGGGGATCGCCATGGTTCCGGCGTAGATGGGGAAGAGCGACGTGACGCAGGGGCTGGAGGGGCCGACCCACATCTTGGCGCCCAGCTCGGCGGGAAGGCCGCCTTTCATCTGGAAGATCGTCACTTCCTGGCACTCGATGGTGCAGATGGGGCGGGGATCCTTGGCGGGGTAGTCGTAGTAGGATCCACTGTGGGGTGGATTGAGGGCTTTATCCGTTCCCTCGTAGTGGTCTCTTGCGATGTTCAAGAGGGTCTGTACCGTGATCTTGCCGCCATGCGACGCCAGAAGCTCTTCGGCGCGGGCCTTGCGGGCGGTGTTCCAAAGCAGCCCGATGCCTACGTCCTTATCGCCGTAGAGGCCGAACTCTTTTTTGTAATTGACCTTTTGGCCGCCGCTGCGCTTGGTGGTTTCCATGATCTCAGGCGAGGCCAGGTCCCAATCGTCTTCGATGCAGATTTCGTTGGCCCAGACGAGATACCCGTTGTCGGGGACGCGCTTGGCCACCCAGTTATGGTCGGTGGCTTCCACAGCCCAGGCTTCATTTTGATCCGCCAGGCAGAAGACCGTGTCCATCATCTTGGTGTCGGCCTGGCCGTACTTGGCGATGAGCTGCGCGATGATCTCCACGCCCTCGCGCGCCGAGGAGGCGCGGTCGAACACGATCTGGCGGATGCTGTAGCGCCTCAGACCTTGCTTGCCCTCCATGTGGGGGCCTTTGCTCCAGAGCACGTTGCAGGCGATGCCCACGCCTTTTTCGTTCAGCCCTCCGAGGACGTCGCCGTTGTACTTGGTTTTGCTCCAGTTGCCGACGGCCCAGTAGCGGTTGGTCTCGGCGGGCTGGGGCACGGTCTCCCAGGGCAGATAGGCCGTCTCGCCCGGCGCGTGTTCTTTATGGGGCACCAGATAGATGCGCCCCATGTCGTCGTAATCCATGTCTTCGGCGTGAATCATCATCACCGATCCGTCGGCGGTCAGGTTCTTCCCGACGAGGATCGTGGTGCAGGCCATGGCGCTGCCGGCCAGCAGCAGGGTTAACAGCGTTCCGCAGACCGCGCGGGCAGCTCGGCTTTTTGTGTTGAACATCCTCCCCATCTCCCTCTGATTCGTTTTCAGCGTTTCATCTGGACGATCATTTCAATTTCGCAGCAGGCGTCGCCGGGCAGCGAGGCGCACCCCACGGCGCTGCGTGCGTGCGCTCCCTGGGCTCCAAAGAGGTCGAAGAGCAGCCGGGAGGCGCCGTCGATCACCTTGGGATGCTGGGTGAAATCGGGCGCGGCGTTGACGAAGCCCGTCACCTTGACGATGCGTTCCACCCTGTCCAGGCCGCCGCACTGATTGACGATGGCCAGGCAGTTCAGGGCGCACATGCGGGCTGCTGCCTGGGCCTCTTCCAGCGTCAGGTCGCTCCCCACTTTGCCCTTGTACTTCAGCACGCCGTTGATCTTTGGCGTCTGTCCCGCCGTGAAGACCAGGTCCCCGGCCGCCACGCCGGGACAGTAGAGAGCCTCCGGCGGCGTGGACTGGGGCAGTTCGGCCTCAAGCTCCTGAAGGCGCTGCATGATCGGGGACATCAGCGTTTTTCCTCCACGAGGAAGGCGTTGCCGCGGACCCGGGTCTGGACGATCTGTCCCTGCTCGACGCGGGTGTCGGAATGGATGACGCTCGGACGTCCCATGGCGAATCCCTGCATGATCGTGCAGCTGTTCCAGCCTTCGGCGACGGGCAGCACCCGGTTCAGCGTCACGTAGGCCCCTAGGGCCGAGGCGGCCACGCCTGTGGCGGGATCCTCATCGTAGCCGGCGCGTTTGGGGAACTGGCGGGCGAAGAACAGGGGCGCGCCTGAAGAGTCTTTCTCCATGGCGAAGGGATAGAATCCCGTGGTGCCATAGTCGTCGCACAGCTTCCAGAGGTACTCGAAATCAGGCTTCAGGCCGTCGATGACGGCGCGGCTTTTCAACGGCACGATCAGCTTGAAGCGCGACGTGGCCACAGACTGGATGGGGCCGCCCGCCAGGTCTTCCACGGCGATGTTCAGAGCGCGGCAGACCTCTTCGGGGCTTGGGTTTTTCTCCAGGACCTTAGGCAGGAACTGTTCCACGGCCACGTCGATCTTTTCGCCGCGGCGTTCCCAGTCGATGCGCACCTTCCCGAGCGCCGTTTCGTAGAAGATCGGCGATTTGGCGGCGATCCCCTTGGCGGCCAGCACGGTGGCGCTGCCGATGGTGGCGTGGATGCACATCTCCATCTCGTGGAGCGGCACAAAGTAACGGGCCTTGAAATCGCAGCCGGGCTGCGTGGGTTTCATCAAAAAAGCCGATTCTTCGCCAAAGCCCTTGACCATCTTCTGCATCTGTTCCGAGGTCAGTTCGTCGGCGTTCAGCGTGACGGGGCAGGGGTTGCCGCCGCCTTCCTTTGCCTGGAACACTACGGTGTGAATTGTCTGGTACATGTTCTTTTCCTCCTCAATAATTGACGAAAACTTGATTTACAAAAAAATCAGCACTGCGCCGGCGGCACGGTCAAACGCCGTCCCTTGAGCAGATAAAAAGCCGTCAGGGCCAGAACGGCTGCTCCGGCTGCTTGGGAAGCCGGCCAAGGGCAGATCATGGCCAGCGCTCCGGCGGTGATCGCCAGCCGCTGCGCCATGGAAAGGGCGGTGTTGAAATAGCCGATGGTCGCAGCCGACATGCCGAGCAGGGCGACGGACGTGCAGCCTACGCCCCAAAGGATCTCGAGGGGCGAACCGAGTCCCAGCAGGGCTGGCGAGTAGGCGAAGACGATGGGGATAAGGTAAACGGGCATACCCAGCCTGAAAGCTTCCATGCCCGTTTCCCAGAAAGGCGTCTTCGCGATGCCCGCGGCGGTGTAGGACGCCAGCGCGACGGGCGGCGTGATCGTGGACAGGTTGGCAAAGTAGAAGATGAAGAAGTGCGCCACCAGAGGCGGCACGTCCATCTTCTGCAGCGCCGGAGCCAGAAGCACGGCGGACATGATGTAGGCCGCGCTGGTGGGCATTCCCATGCCCAGAATGATGATCATGGCCATGGTCAGCAGGAGCGCCAGCATCAGGTTGCCCTGTGAAATGCTGGCGATGAGCGCGCTGATCTTGAGCCCAAAGCCGGTGTTGGTCAGGATTCCCGCCACGATTCCCGCCACGGCGCAGGGGACGGCGACCACCATGGCCGACACAGCGCCGGAAGCCATGGTCTTCAGGATCTCCACAACCCCCATGCGCGTGTCTTTGCGCAGCGAGCACAAAAGAAGCAGCGTGCCCACCGAAACCACGGCCGAGTTCATCAGCGAGCGTCCCATGGCGATCATCGCCACGAGCAGGATCAAGGGCAGCGACAGATGGGCGTAGGATTTGATCTGCCTCTTGACTTCCGCCATGTCCACCACGGGGGCGGGGATGGCGCAGCGTTTCGCCTCGAAATGGACCAGGAAGTAGCAGGACAGGACGTACAGGAACGATGGGATGATCGCGCAGGCCACGATCTTGAAGTAGCTGACGCCGAGAAAGTTGGCCATCAGGAAGGAGGCCGCGCCCATGATAGGCGGGATCAGCTGTCCAGACGTGCCGGCGATGGACAGCATCGAAGCGCCGAAGATGGGCTTGAATCCCGCCTTTTCCATGGGCGGATAGGTCAGGATTCCTACGGTGGCCACGTTGGCCGCCGCGCTGCCCGAGATCATGCCGAAGAGGACGCTGGTCAGCACCGACGCTTTGCCCGCGCCGCCTATAGCGCGGCGGGTCAGGCAGTGGGCCAGGGAGATGAACAGCGTGCCCGCGGGAGTGGCCGACAGGAACGCGCCGAAGATCATAAAGTAGAAAATGGTGTCCACCGAGACGCCCGTGGGTGAGCCGTAAAGGCCGTTGGTGGTCATGAACTGGAGCTCGACGAAGCCGCTCAGATTGCTCCCGCCGTGGTTGAAAATGCCCGGCAGCCAGGGGCCGACGAAGGCGTAGGCGATGAAGAAGAGGGCCACCAGCGTCATGCCCATGCCCAGGCTGCGGCGGCAGCATTCCACGACCAGCAGGATGGTCAGCACGCCCAGGATGAGATCCTCGGCGAAGACCGGGGATATGTAGGCGATGCGGGACAGGTAGCGCTGGCCGTTGAACAGGAAGAACGCGGCCGTGGTCAGGCAGAAGACCGCGCAGGCCATGTCGAGGCTGAACCCGAGGGCGCCGTCTTCCTTCAAGGCCGGTTTGGTCAGAAACACCAGGGCACAGGCGAAGGCCACGTGCACCGCCCTCTGGATGTTCGTGGGAATGCCGGCGAGCATGGCGATGTAGCATTGAAAGGCTACCCAGATCAGAGCGATGATAAAAGTGCTGTTTCCGCGGAATTCCTTTTTCCAGGCCGCGTCGGGAAGAGTATTCACCACAATCAGCCGTCCTTTCTCAGTTTCTACTTGACCAGGCCGATTTCGCGGTAGAAGCGCAGCGCGCCGGGATGGATCGGCAGACCGCCGTTGGAGGGCACGTCGGCGGCCAGCTTCTGGCTGAAGTTGCCCAGCCCTTTGTGGCCCTGGGCCAGATCGGCTGGGTGTTCATAGACCGCTTTGGCGATCTTGTAGGCCACGCCCTCATCCAGCGACGCGTTGCAGTTCACCGTGGAGTTGACGCCGGCGCAGAGGATGGATTCCTTCTGTTTGGGGAAGGTGTTCGCCGGCATGGTGGCCAGGGAGTAACCGTTGGATTTCATGAACTCCAGAGACTGGTCGTCCAGCTGTCCCACGCGGAAATCGGCCGTCAGCAGAAGCTCCGTGAAGGAAGCGTGCCCCGCGGAAATCTGCTGGATGAAGAGGTCGCACTTGCCGTCCTTCGCCGCATTGACGATGCTGGCGAAGTCCGTGTGCTCCACGCTGCCGCCCCAGGCCTTCAGGTCCTCATAGCTGCATCCCAGTGATTTCAGCACGACCTGAGCCGTGAACTCGCTGGTCTGGCCCTTTTCGGCCGTGAACATGTGGATGGGCAGCTTCTTCTCCGCGATGTCGCGAAGGTTCTTGATGTCGCTGCCGTTGCGGATGGCGATGGCCACGTACATCTGGTCCAGCATGCCGATGATGCAGCGCAGGTTCGGGTTGGCGCCCGTAGAAGCGAAGGCCATGGTGCCGTCCTTGGCCCAGGCGTTGGTGATGTTGGAGCTGATGCTGATGTCGGCCTTGTTCTGAGCCTGGAGCAGCACGTTGCCGATACCGCCCGAATAGGGCATCACGTCGAAGTTCAGGTCGGGCATATAACGGTGCGCCACGTCGGCGATCGTCGCGCCGTAGACGTACCAGGAAGACCCCGTTCCCAGCGTGGCGAAACGGATCTTGCCGGCGTTCTGGACCGCCGTGCCCGCCGCCGTCCTGTTCACCGGTTCTTCACGGGAGCGTGAAAGAAAATACAGACCGCCGCTCGCAACCGCCACTACTGCCGCCAAAACTACAGCCGTTATTAAACCTTTCTTTTGCATGAAAATCCCCCTAATTCCGTATTGTGAAATGAATTTCTTATTACGCAATGAAATCCTAGCATGATTTGTTTTGTCTGTCAAGAGGCGGCCTTAAAAATTTAAAAAACGCAAGATAAAAAACGCAAGAGGCGCGCTATAGACTGCGCTGGAAAGGATTTTGACGGCCGTTCTATCGAAAAACTTGAGAAATTTTCTTTTTATGGCGGAATGGAAGGTGTTGATTTTGTCATAAAAACAGAACGTGTCGCTTCTTGTATTTCGTATTACGGAATACGAGTCTGGCGATGCGTAAAAAAAGGACCCCGCGGGGGGTCCCATCGAAGGCGTCGCTCTGGATGTGGCGAAAAGGGCGGTCTCAGAAAAGAAAAAAGATTGGAACGCAGAGGCCGCAAAGAGCGCAAAGGAAAAACCGAACCTTAGCCGGTCTTTATAAGCCCTTAAGCTTTTCCTTTGCGTCCTTCGCGGCCTTCGCGTTGAAATCTTTTTTCTTGAATATTCAATTCGATGTTGAGCGCGTGAATCACAAATTACTGTCAGTCACTCTCTGCGGCGGGAGCGGCTTCAGACGCCCGTTCCCCGCTGCCCTTGTATCCCAGCAGCTTTGACAGGCCCTGGGCGCATCGCGAGATAACCTTTTTGTGGTTGCTGATCTTCGTGGACGTCACCTGGAAGGCGGGGCCGCTGGTGCCGATGGAGGCCGCCAGGCGCCCTTCGCTGTCGAACACCGGCGCGCTGACGCCCATGGCCCCGTCGATAAACTCGCTGAGAGAGAAGCTGGTCTTTTCGTCCCTGATGGTTTCCAGTTCGCCGCGCAGCACCTTGGGGTCGGTGATGGTGCTCGACGTGTAGGCTTTCAGGCCGTGGCGGATGTACTCCTCGATGAACTCGTCGCTCTGAAAGGCCAAAAGCATTTTCCTGTTGGCACCGCAGTGCAGGTCGGCGTTGGCCTCGAAGCCCGACACGATCTTGATGCGGTTGGGGCCGTCGGCCTTTGCCACCACCTGGCTGTGATAGCCTGAGATGACCATCAGGAAGGCGTCGTCGCCCGTTTCGTTGGCGATCTGCTGCAAAAAAGGCATGGCCAGCGCTCCCAGGTCCTTCTCGTTGCCCGCCGCCCGTCCCAGGGGGATCAGCGCCGGCCCCAGGCGGTAAAGGTGGGACTTGGGGTCCAGCAGGACATAGTCGTCGGACATGAAGGTCTGGAGCACCCGAAATACGGTGCTGGGCGGCAGTTCCGTCGCGGCGGACAGCTCGGCGATGGAATACTCCAGTTTTCCCCGCCTGGACATGTAGCTCAGGATGTTCATGGAACGCTTTAAACTCTGGATCATCAAACCTCGGTCCCTTCAAAAATCAATTTCAATATTTTGACTCTCTATTCCGTATGGTGGAATTATACCAGAGAATCTTTCCTTTTGGCAAGAGGGGACGCTGATTCGGCGCCAGGGTTAGAGAAAGGTGGACAGCGGCCCTGATTTGTCGCGGCTGGACGTTTTTGAGCCGTTCCGTTTTTGGGACTGGAGGAATTGCCTTCGGGATCAGCCGGCGATGGCTTCGTTCTCTATGAGGCTTGCGAGAGAGCTGGAGGAATTGAAATGAAGCCCCTTCAGCACAATGTTCACGTTCCGGTCGAAATCCGTGTGCTCCATAAATCGGAAGGAAGCCGCGCAGACGTCGATCAGGGCGTCGCGCCCCTCGCGCAGGGCCGTCCATCCCGCCGACATGAAGCGCATCAGCGATGAGACGGCGCAGAGCGCCGCCGTGCCCATATCGCTGCTGAAGAAAAGGTGATTGACGAGCACCTGCTCCGCGAAGATGGGCCATTGGGGGAAGCGCCTGTCGAAACGCTCCGCGGCGAGGCGGTATTTTTCAAAGGCGCGGTCCATCTCGCTGTCGGAGATCCCAAGAAGGGCCTCCGCGCCGAAGGGCAGTCCGTAGAATTTCAGCACCTCGCCGGCGTACCGGCCGAGGCTGGGGCTCTCGTAAGCCAGGGCGCAGAGTATGGAGACGCAGGTCCGGAAGGCCGGCTCCATGTCTGGTTCCTTCCTCTCAGCGCCAGCCAGCCGCGCCAGCCGGTCTCCAAGGGAAAGGCTCCGGTCCTGCAGGCAGGCGATGGCGCCGCGCCGCCTTTCGATGTCGCGGGCAACCTGTGCTTCTGCCGCGCAGGCCGGCGCGTCGGGCAGTGAAGCGGGTTTTTGAATCCTCACAAAGCGCAGCGGCTCCTTTTGTTCCCACAGCAGTTCCAGGGTTTTCTCGCAGCTGTTCGCGCAGGAACCTTCCAGTTCCAGCCCACGGCGGATTTTGCGGGGATAGAGGCGGCAGATCAGAGGCAGGACGTTCTCTCCCCGCTCTCTCTGAAGGGCGCAGTAACCGTCGCCGGCGCGCATATGGCACTGGCCGAGCCAGTTGGGGTTCAGTCTGGCGTATCGCTCTTCCGACGCGTCGGGCAGAAGGGAAAGGCTTTCGTCGACGCGGCGTCTCAGGCCTTTGGAGCATTCCATCCCCACCAGGCGGAAATAGTCCGTACGGGATATGCTGATTCCCCAGCCCGTACAGCAACAGGTCCGGCAATCGCCGCATTTGCATTGAAATTGAGAAAAATATTCAGGGACGGTGATCCAAATAGGATCAGACATTAATCAAGACCTCTTTCTATCAAAAAAATTTTTTATAGGGGCATTGTACAACTTTTCGCGATTTTTTCAAAGGTTCTTTCGCCCTTAAACAAGGAGACATCTGCCTAGGGCCTTCACAAAGGCGCCTTGTCTACTGAAAGATATTGCTAAAATCGCAAAATCTTTCAATTCTACTGAAATGTTTTATTGATAAAGAAAAATATTTCGAAGGATGAAAAATTAGTGACACTAATGCGCGTTTTATCGCACTTATTTTGTACATTTTTCTTCACTGGAGCAGTAATTCGCTTTCCATCAATGTATTCAGCCTTGATCTTGACCAAAGTCTGCACAAGGTCCCTGTAGGAAATGTCTTTGGATTCTCTGGGCGAAACTATTTATTCTTTTCGAATGAAACCGTCGCTAAACACACATTTTTTCGAAAGGGCGGTAAGGAAAAACTTTTCGTGTTATGTTTAAAAAAAAGCGTGTTATAATTGTGGCGCCTCTGAAAAGGAGGCTTACTTTCACTTTATCTTTTGGGGAGGAATTCGCATGACAAAAAAATTTGCCGCCGCGCTCGCTCTGGCGCTCGCGTTTTTCTGCTCCGCCGCCGCGGCGGGGGAGATCACGGTGACCGACGTTCTCGGCCGCCCTGTGACGGTGCGGCAGCCTGTGGAGCGCGTGGTGCTGACTTTCAACTTTGAGGAGTACATCGCGGCGACGGGCGAAGAGGGGCTCTCGAAGATCGTCGGCTGGTCGGCCAAATATTGGAAAGGCCGCCGCCAGTCCACCTGGGACGCCTTTGTGAAGGCCTTTCCCGCTGTGGCTTCGATTCCCGACGTGGGCTATATCCAGAAGAACGCCTTTAACGCCGAGGCGGTCATGGCCCTGCGTCCCGATGTGGTCTTCATGGCGCAGAATGACTTCAAGCTGGTGCCCGACGAGCTGAAACTCTTTGAAGGGGCCGGCATTCCCGTGGTCTTCGTGGACTATCACTCCCAGACCGTGGAGAACCACTGCAAAAGCACGCTGCTCTTCGGCCGGATTCTGGGGCAGGAAAAACGCGCTCAGGAACTGGCGGACTATTACGCCGCGAACTTCGCGAAGATCACGGACCGCGTCGCCACGCTGACGGGCCCCCGCCCGAAGGTCTACATGGAGTTCAGCGGCGACAAGTCGGGCCCCGCGGTATACGGCCCCACCTGGGGAAAGAAGATGTGGGGCGCCATCGTGGAGAACTGCGGCGGCGACAACATCGCGCGCGACCTGGTGCCCGGGGCCAACGGCGAGATCAGCAAGGAACAGGTCTTCGTCGCTAATCCCGACGTGATCATCTTCACGGGCAACTATGTCAGCGACGAGGCGCTGAACGTCGGCCTCGGCTACGAAGCGCGGGCCGACGTTGCCCGCGCCCGCCTCGAAGGATACAAGTCCCGCGAGGGATGGGGCGAACTGAAGGCCGTGAGGGACAACCGCATAGGCGCTCTCTATCACGACCTGTCGCGCCATATCTTTGACGTGGCGGGCATGCAGTTCATCGCGAAAATGCTCTATCCCGAGGTTTTTGCCGACCTGGATCCCCAGGCCGCCCTGCAGGAGTTCTACGACCGGTTCTTTCCGATCCCGCTGACGGGCGCCTTTATGGTGACGTTGGAAAAATAGCCGATGACCTCTCCTCGCAGGGATTATAAACAGCTGAGCCGCCGCCGGCTTCAATTCATCGTCCTGTTCGCCGTGCTGACGCTGGCGGCGCTGGTTCGCGACGTCATGACCGGCGCGGCGCCTCTGACGGTCCGGGAGGTATGCCTCGGGCTGTTCCGCCCCGACCAGGCGGCTCCCATGGTCCGCACGATCCTGTGGACCCTCAGGCTTCCCGTGGCGCTGACCGCCGCGGCGGTAGGGGCCACGCTGGGCCTGGCGGGGGCGGTCATGCAGACCATCCTGGGCAACCCGCTAGCCAGCCCCTACACGCTGGGCGTCGGCGCGGGGGCGGCTTTCGGCGCGTCGCTGGCCATCGTGCTGGACGTAAGCCTTTTCTCGCTGCCGCCCGAGTATCTGGTGCCCTTCAACGCCTTTTTCTTCGCCATGGCGATCTGTCTGCTGATCTATGGGCTTGGGCGCGTGAAGGGCCTTTCGACGAACACCATGGTGCTGGCGGGCATTGCGCTGCTGTTTCTGTTTCAGGCGCTGCAGGCGCTGCTCCAGTATTACGCCACCGAAGGAGATCTGCAGGCTATCGTGTTCTGGACCTTTGGCAGCCTGCAGAAAGCGACCTGGCCTAAGCTGGCCATGATCTCCGGTGTGTTCCTGGCCTGCTTCCCGCTGCTGATGAGAGACGCCTGGAAATACACGGCGCTGCTTCTGGGCGACGAGAAGGCCGAAAGCCTGGGCGTGCGCGCTGGGCCTCTGAAGCTGCGCGCTTTCCTGCTGATCTCGCTGCTGGCCGCGGCAGCGGTCTGCTTCGTGGGGACCATCGGCTTCATCGGCCTCGCGGGGCCGCACATCGCGCGGATCCTTGCCGGCGAAGAGCAGCGATTCTACCTGCCTCTCTCGGCGCTCTGCGGCGCGCTGATCCTTTCCTGCGCATCGGTTATCAGCAAAACCCTCGTGGCGGGCAGCGTCTTTCCGATCGGCATCATCACGTCGCTGATCGGCGTGCCCTTTTTCTTCGCGTTGATTATCAAGGGGAAGGGGCTGAAACCATGAGGCTGAGCGTCCAGAACCTCTCCTTTGCCTACCACGGCATGCCCGTGCTGAAAGACCTGTCCTTCGAGGCCGCCCCGGGCGAGATGACGGCCATCGCGGGGGCCAACGCCGTGGGCAAGTCCACGCTGCTGAAGTGTATCGCCGGAGCCCTAAAGCCTCAGGGAAAGGTGTTCTTCGACGGCGCGGAGCTGCGGCGCCTATCGGAGCACCAGCGCAGTCACATGATTGGCTATATGGTGCAGGACAACGATTCTCAGGCGCTTTTGTCGGTCTTCGAAGTGGTGCTCCTCGGCAGGATGCACGCTCTGTCACTGCGCCTTGAGGACAGGGAGCTGGAGCGGGTCTCCGCCGTGCTCGAAAAGCTGCGCATTGCCCCGCTGGCGACGCGCCCCTTCGCACAGCTCAGCGGGGGGCAGCGGCGCATGGTTTCCATCGCCCAAACGCTGGTGCGCGAGCCTTCGGTGCTGATCCTCGACGAGCCTACGGCCAACCTGGACATGCAAAACGAGCTTGAGGTGCTCCAGCTCCTGCGGGATTACACCAGGGAAAAGGGGATCGTAACGCTGGTGACGCTTCACGACCTGAACGTGGTCACCCGCTTCGCCGACAAGGTCGTCCTGCTCAGCGGCGGCCAGATCTACCGCCAGGGCGTGCCGCGCGAGGCCATCACGCAGGAGTCCATCGCGGCCGCCTATGGCGTCAAGGCCCGCATTATCGAGGACCAGGGCGACCTGATCGTCTATCCCTGCCTCAGCTGCGCCTCGGAGCGCTGAAAAAGCTGCCGTGGGAGCTAAAAGACTGAAGGCCAAAGGGGCGCGGAAGATCGCGAAGCGGTGGCAAACTATGAAAATGTTCTACGTGGAACATGGCGGGAAAATAACGCCATTTGGCACATGAGGCACCTCATAAGTCCTCTCATACTATTTTGCAATAAAAACGCAAAATGGACACGGAGGGGACGACCCGAGGGGTATCCACCAAGCGAGTTACACAGGCCGAACAGTCCGGGATAGTCTTTAGCGACTGCATGGCCCCTCGGGCCGGCCCCGGACGTTAGTTCAGCTGTTCTATGGAGTAGAAGAAGGGCGCCTTAAGCCGT
>SFDM01000024.1 GCA_004558205.1 Pyramidobacter piscolens | reverse complement strand
GGCACTTGGGCTGCCGTTGAAAATTCACTTATCGCCAGGTAACGACCATGATTCCAAACATGCCTTGGAGTTGCTTTCCGATCTCAGCACATCGGAAAGGTATGTAATTGCGGATAAAGCCTATGGCAGTAAACAGATTCGTGAATACATAGAAGCACAAGCTGGAGTTATGAAATACCGCCCAAGTCCAACGCAGCTGAGCCATGGCCTTATGATCGATGGCGATATAAAGAGCGTTTTCAAGTAGAGTGTTTCTTTCAAAAAATTAAATGATTTCGTCGCATTGCTACAAGATTTGAAAAACTTGATGAATCCTTTAAAGCTTTTATTTTCATCGCTTCTATTCTGATTTGGTTAAAATGAACAACTTCAGAAATTTTTCAGACAAGCCCTAGTCTCATGCTTAAACTCCGCAATGATGATCTTTTTCATTCTTCCACCTCCTTAATGTCTTAAATTAGTATTATTACGACATCGATTCTATTGGAATAAGGAAGTCCATAAATTGACCCCATGTCAAGAATTACAATAGCCAACAGAACAAACTACGTCCCACCACTTTTGCAGAACATCCCTCCAATAAAAAGCGACGTCACTTCCTTGCCATTACAGGAACTAAAAAAATTGAGGAGAATTGGGCGTCATACCCAGTTCTCCTCAATTTGCATAGGATATAACTATCCTCTATTCTTTTTTATTGATCAGACTTCTGGCGCTTCGTCTTAACATAAACTGCCCGTCCTAATGAGAAAACAGTTAGGGCGATAATAATCATGGAAAAGGGACTGCTGAACAGATAAAATACATTGCCCATTGAAATCGTCAGAGCTCTGAGCAGATTAGCTTCCATGATCGGCCCTAGAATTAGACCAAGCACGATGGGCGTCAAAGGAAAGTGGAATTTGTTGCAAAAATACCCAAAAATTCCAAAGCTGATCAACATCGCCACGTCAAACATGTTTGAGTTGATAGAGTAGGAACCAATGACGGCAAAAACAACGATCAGGGGCGCTAGAACGCTGTCTGGAATCATTAGCGCTCTGCGGAAAATTTTAGAACCATAAAACCCCAGCGCGCACATGATAAAGTTTGTGAGCAGAAGCGCCCAGATCAGGCCATAAACCAATCCAGGGTCTTTATTGAAAAGCTGAGGCCCCAAATTAATCCCATGGATAAGAAAAGCTCCCATAATAGCGGCTGTCGTAGTACTCCCGGGAATGCCAAGCGTAAGCAATGGTACAAAGGAGCCGCCAGTAATAGCGTTATTTGCCACCTCAGAAGCGACGACTCCTTCAGGATTTCCTTTACCGAAACTGTCTGGATCTTTTGACGCTCTCTTTGCCTGATCGTAGCTGATAAAGGAGGCTATATTTCCTCCAGCAGCGGGAATAATCCCCACAATGGTCCCAATGATTGCTCCCCTGACGTGAGTTTTCCAGTAGGTGCGAAACATACCGAAAAGGCGGACTTTTTCTTGGCTGGCATAGTGATAATATTCATTTTTAGTTATCTGCTTCTCCAAAAGCGTAAACACTTCTGGTAAAGCGAACATACCGATTAATACGGGAACAAGTTCTAGGCCACCCATAAGATACATGCTGTCAAAAGTGAAGCGTGAGACTCCGTTAGCAGGATCCATTCCGACCTGCGACAGGAAGAGTCCCAGCATACCCGAAATTAAGCTCTTTATCATCGAACCTTCTGACAGGCTCACAAGCATGGACATACCAAAGACAGCAACCCAGAAGTATTCAGCGGGACCAAACATCAGCGCGAATTTAGCAAGGACGGGAGCGATCAGCAATAACATAAAAACGCTGAAAAAACCTCCAAAAGTTGAAGACGAAACGGCTAACTCAAGAGCGGCCTCTCCACGCCCTTGTTTTGTCATAGGGTAACCGTCAAAGATCGTAGCACAGGCTGCAGGAGTTCCTGGAATGCGGAACAGAATAGCAGAGATACTCCCGCCATAGATAGCGCCGTTATATATCCCACAAAGCATTGAGATTCCTGACAACGGATCCATTGTGTAGGTGAGAGGTACAAGCAGAGAGACTGCCATAGTACCTGTTAATCCAGGAATTGCGCCGACCAATATGCCGAAGAAGGTTCCAGCACACATAAACAAAAGATTCTGTAGGGTCATAAGTGCACTTAGACCAATCATAATATTTTGAAACATGTTTGTCCAACTCCTTCAAGGTTCTCAAAATAGATTTCGAGGATTTTACTTCGACTCTGCTCTTTCTTATAAAAACAAAGGAGCAGGCACAATGATTCCCAAAAATTTCGCGAAAACGATGTATACCATGAGGTTAAACCCGAAGGGGATCGTGACAAGTAATTTCAGATCATGAATGCCAAAAAGGTACATCATAGCAGCAATGAATATAAAAGTTGCGGCGTAAAAGCCGATAAGGCTTACAGCTACAACATAAACGGTAATCATACATACAGAAAGGAGCCAACGATTCCACTCCGTATGTAATGGAACCACAGTATTTTTTGTACTCTGAACCAGAAGTGCTGATGAACTTAGAAAGAGACTGATAAAAACAATTTGAGGGAGCAACTTTGCAGTATCCTTAAAATCCAAAGATATGCAAAATCCGAGAACAGAGAAAATTATCAACCCCACAGAGATGATTCTGTCGCTGTTTTTCATTTTAGCTCTCCTATCTCCGGAAAGACAATCTTTTTGCCTCATCCTGGCCGCCTTTACATCGGGAGGGAGGTGATTGTCTTCCAGTTCGCATGTAGTGTGTAAAAAGCCGCTCAGCTTCAATTCCTGAGCGGCTTTCAGGCATTTATATTCTATCTTAACATCACCATGGATTTTCAGCGTAGATCTTTTTAAGATTCTCTCGGTAATCATAAAGATACTTCGAGTATTCTTCCGGTCCCATAAACTTCAGAAGAAGGTTAAGCTTTTCCGCAACCTTAATGAATTCAGGATCCTTCATAGCTTGCTCGACCGCTCCGGCAAATTTTTCGACAATCTCCTTCGGTGTTCCCGCCGGGGCGGAAAAACCACGGTCTGAACTCATTTGAACATCATAGCCCTGCTCCAGGAAAGTGGGCACGTCGGGAATAATGGTGACGCGTTCCTTGCTCATAACGCCCAGCAGCCTAATCTGCCCACCCTCAGTATATTGCTTTGCCTCAGAGGCGTTAAAAGCGGCTACGTTGATATGGCCGCCCATCAGGCCGGAAATTTGAGTGCCTGTACCCTCGGAATAGGCCACCTGAATGACATCAATGCCAGCGGCTTTTGCGAAAAGTCTGATCGCTATGAAATCGTCACCACCAACGCCGCCATTGCCAAAGAGGACTTTTCCAGGATTCGCTTTACAATAATCTACAAGATCCTTCAAAGTCTTAAAAGGGCTATCCTGGACGACCGCGAGGATACCAGGGTCATAGGCGATATTCGCTACGGGCATAATATCTTCCAACTGATAGGCCGTTTTGCGGCTAATGGGGAAAGACACCAGATGGGGCGTCACAGTCCAGGCATAGTTATAACCGTCCTTACGGGCGTTCTTCAGCTGTACAAAAGAGATTTCACCGCCTCCGCCAGTCTTATAGGAGATGATGACCTTCTGTCCAAGGATTTTCTCCACAAAGGGCTGCATCACAGCACGAGAAGTTAAATCCGCACCGCCGCCAGCGGCCCAGCCAAGGACCAGGTTGATAGTTTTTTTAGGCCAATTCTCCGCTGAGAAAGCTGGAAAAGCACTGATAACCATAATCGCAAACACAACTGCGGTACAAAGTCTCTTACATTTCATCATACAACATCCTTTCTATTTTTAGAGGCTAAAGACTTCTACGGGATGTTCTTTGAACATGTAGTCCAACTTCTCTTTCTCTATCCCCTTCATTTTAAGGCAATAAAGATATGCGCTCAGAGTGTCAGGAGGCATTGGCTTTGAAGGCGTTCCGGCGTCACTGGAGATGAAAAAATGCTGATACCCAACGGCATTGATACAGGAGACTACTTGTTCTACCCTTCCATAGCCAGGAACGGGATTCACCGTAGCCGCGCAAAGTTCGACGCAAGCCCCCATTTCCACAAGCTCTTTGACCGCCGAGTCTGAAAGCTGCGGCGGACGGAAATGAGGATGGGTGACAATCATCTTCGTCCCCATTTCACAGCCCTTTTTGATCAACGGGAAGATTTCATTTTCTCCGAGATGGGCTGAACCGACGGGAACGTTGGCATCTCGCGCCAATTCAAGAATAGTCAACACTTCAGGTTTCAAATTCCCACCGTCGTCCAAAATTGTAATCGGCTCTGCCTGCGCTTTGAAAGTTGATTTTCTATGGGCATAACCGCCTGGGGTTCCATGAATTTTCGTGTGAGCGAGGGCATAGGAGGTGGGCATAAAGATCTCTTTGATCCCCAGCTGCAAAGCAAGATCCACTGCCACTGGGTTGAGACCACCCACTGTCGCGTTCAGCGTAATAGACCCGTAGGCCTGAATCTGGGGAAATTGTTTCCTGACGAAATAGGCGCGGCTCGCAGTGCACTCGAAATGGGATTTGATCATGAAAGTTCTATAACCGGCGTTAATACAGGACTGAGCAATTTCAAAATCATCCCCAACCCGTTCTGCTAGATCAGGCGCGCTGTGAATATGCATATCGCAAGCGCCTGACACGTCAAACATAGGCATTTTCTCTCCTCCTTAAGTTTTCAAAAAATGATTTTTCACCAGCGGCAGAAGTCAATGGAAAATTCTATCCCTTGTAAGTCTCCATCGTTTTTTTCATACCGTTAAACAGAAGGACCACATCCCGCCCCGTCATAAAACAACGGGCGCCCATCTTCTGCAGTTCTTCCACGCGCTCTTTGCTATTCGCCAGCAGCGTGGGAATCTTACCGTATTCTAAGGCTTTCTGAACCACTTTGCTTTCAGCCGCCAACACCTCAGGGTGAGTTGGCTGTCCGGCGTGTCCATAGGATTGGCTCAAGTCATTTTTGCCCGTAGCGACCATGTCGATTCCTTCAACAGACAGGATCTCATCGATATTCTCCACGCCTTCCCTGTCCTCTATCTGCGCAATGATAAAAACGTCGTTATTCGCTCTCTTGCAATAGTCTCCCAGCTTTTCACATCCAAAGTTCAAGGCTGCGGCAGTGCCGTACATTCCACGTCCGCCAAGAGGCGCGTATTTGATTTCATTCACGGCCTCCACCGCTTTTTCGCGGCAGTAGACGTGAGGCACCATAATTCCTGTTACGCCGGCGTCAAGCAGGCGAGTCACGCCATCCAGAGAAGAAACTCTTACAAAAACAGGCAGGTCTGCCAGGTTTGCAATCCGGATCATGTTATAGATGGTCTCTTGATTCATCATTGCGTGCTCCCAGTCAATACGCACAAAATCATAACCTGCCAGAGCCGCCATTTCAATAACGCTCGGATCGCTCAAAGATACATACATACCAAAACAAGACTTACCGCTTTCAATTTCCTTTTTCAGATTCCTTTTCACCGCAACCCCTCCTGATTTAACGGATAATCATTGCCTTATCAATATAAACTCAAAATTACAATTTAATTTCTGATAAGTTGACCAGATGATTTTTATGAATGATCGTGCCACTCTTCAACATAGCGTTGATATTGTCGGCAGCGTTTTTTACTACAGCGTCTACAGCTTCTACAGTCCCTCCTCCATTATGAGGGCTCAGCACTACATTCGTCAGCCTACAAAAAGGATGATCCTTGCCGGCCGGTTCTTTTTCATAGGTGTCGATGCCAGTACCCAGAAGCTTACCAGAAGAAAGTGCGTCAAACAGAGCGGCCTCGTCGACAATTCCGCCTCGAGCACAGTTTAATAGCACGGCTGTCGGCTTCATCATCTCAATACGTTCAGCGTTAATAAGATGACGCGTCTCGTCGGTCAGCGGACAATGAAGCGACACGATATCGGCGGTGCGAAGAACATCGTCAAGCTCCTTGTATTCCACATTCAGAGCTTTCTCATCTTCAGCTTTCAGGCGAAATGCGTCATAGTACACCACCCTACATCCGAATCCAGTCAGCAGCTGACGAAGGTTTTTCCCAATGTTTCCAAGGCCGATCAACCCCACTGTTTTCCCCGACAGTTCGTAATTGTCGTCGCGAAGCACGGTTTTAAGCCATTTTCCGTCGTTGACTAAAGCATTGTGCCCACGAACGATCTGTTTGTACACCGCCAGCATCAACGTAAGAGCGTGCTCTGCTACAGACCTTGAGTTCACACCGGGCACGTTTCCCACAGGAATATTACGTTTACTGGCATCGGCAATGGCAATATTGTTAACACCTGCACCATACTTTTGAATATAAATACATTTTGTTGCTTTTGCCAACATATCCCCAGGAACACCCTTTGTCGATGTAATCAGGATTTTCGCATCGGCAATGTATTTATCGATAACAGCTTTTTCGCCATCCGCAAAAATGATCTCCGCATCTTCAGTGATATAATTTCTGGAAATTTCTTTCGTTCTCGGCGAAATTCCGTCGACAACCATGACAATGTCTTTATTCATACAGATTTCCTCCAGTTTGTTAAGTATTTATTCTTTGCATTTTTAGTGAATTTATTCTTCTTTAACAAGTTTCTTATAACACACTGTGTACCCTCAAATCAAACAGATATTTTTTGTTCAACCTCACAGGTAATCATCTGTGTTAGAATAGGAGAAACTCTTTTAATGTTGTTTACTTAGACTGGAGAAAAACAGATGAATACGCTTAACCTTAAATACTTCTGCGCCGTCGTAAAGGAAATGAACATCACAAAAGCAGCAGAGAAACTTCATATTTCACAGCAAACATTAAGCAGTCAGATAGCAAAACTGGAGAACGAATATGATATTCTCCTCTTCGAAAGAACTCCCAAATTACATTTGACCTATGCGGGAGAACGTTTCTTGGAGTTTGCGCGTAAAACACTGGAAAAAGAGCGTATGATGATCACAGAATTTGACGATATCTGTAATCATCGAAAAAGTACTCTATCCATAGGCATTCCGCCCACCCGCTCTCGCGTCGTTCTGCCCCAGATACTGCCCGAGTTTTTCAGGCAGTACCCCAATATAAAACTGACCATCTGCACAGACGTGTATAAAGTCATCGAGAAAAAGCTGATAAACGGTGATCTTGATATCATCATAAGCGTGCTCCATAAAAGCGTCGACGAACATCTGCTCACTATAGACCTTTGGCATGACCGGTTTTGCTTAGTCATTCCCACGATCATTCTTGAAAAATTTATGCCGTCTTTTCACTTTACGAACCCTCAAACTCCGATATTATCCGAAATAATGGAAGCAGACGTTTTACAAAAAGTGCCTTATATTGTAATAAGCTCAGAAACACAGCTTAACTATCTTGCGAAAGTATTCTTTAAAGACTACAACCTTACGCCCAACATCCTGTTTGAAGCCAGCGACCTTGAAGTGCTTTGGGACCTTTCCCTGCAAGGAATCGCTTCAACGTTCGTCTATGAAATATTTGCAAGAAAAAGACTCAGCAACCTCGCTTTTCCTTCTTCAAAACCGCCTGTTGTTATCGTTCCTCTGAATTTGCCCGGCGCCGATCAACGCGTCATATTGGGGTATCACGCAAAACGCTACGTCAGCTGGAGCATGAAAAATTTTATCGACCTTGCGATTAAAACCTTTGCAAATTCGTAAACCAGCCACTCGAAATATAAAAAAAATTACAAAAATGTATATACTACTGAGCGGATAGTTTTTACCACTCGCAGCCCTGGAGGGCTACAAGCTAGATATTCCTTTTTTTCAGCTCTCATATTAGCGACAGCCAATTCTGCGCGATAATCGGACCATAACAACAAAAGGACAGTTCATTGCCACCTAAAGGCAATAAACTGTCCTTTTGTTTTTTGCTTTACCGCCGATAAATTACTGCCCGTCCCTGCCGTTCCGGCTCAGATACCAGCCTTTGATGCTTCCCCAGATGCCCTGGGGCAGCCAGATGATGAAGCAGATCAGGGCGACGCCGTAGATCACGAGGCGAAGCTCGCCGGCCATGCGGAGGAACTCGGGCAGCACCGTCAGGGAGATGGCGCCGAAGATGGGGCCTGTGAGGGTGCTCATGCCGCCAAAGATGACCATGACGAGCATGTTGATGGACTCGCTGATCGTGAAGGTCACGGGGCTGATGAACAGGATGTAGTGGGCGTAGAACGCTCCCGCCAGGCCTGCGATCGCGCCGCCCAGCGTGAAGGCGAAGACCTTGCTCTTCATCACGTCGATGCCCACGGAACGGGCCAGTTCCTGATTCTCCCTGACGGCGACCAGTTCGTCGCCGTAGCGCGAACTGACGATGCGCTGGAGGAACCAGGTGACGAGCGCCACGAAGACCAGGCCCAGGTAATAATACTGGGTTCTGTTCTCAAAGACCAGGTGCAGCCCGAAAAGGTTGATGGGCGTAGGTCGGGGAATGCCTGCGATGCCCATGGGGCCGTTGGTGACGGGGATCCAGTTGTTCATCACCACGTTGACCAGCACGCAGAAAAACGCCGTGGTGATCGCCAGCACGTGGCCGCGAAGCCTCAGCACCAACCTGCCCAGGACGTAGGACAGCAGCCCTGCGGCGACGCCCCCACACCAGAAGGTGATCCAGAAGGACAGGCCGAACTTCACGCTCAGGATCGCCGAGACGTAGGCGCCCATGCCGTAAAACGCCGCGTGCCCCATGGACACCTGGCCGGAAAATCCCACGATCAGGGCCAGCGACAGCGCGAGAACAGCGTAGATCTCGGACATCACGAAGATGTGCAGATAGTAGTCCATGGTGAACAGGCGAGGCAGCCAGACCAAAAAGGCCGTCAGGGCAAGGCCCAGAAGGGCGCGCGCGGATTTGCCCATCAGTTCTCGCCTCCTTTAAGCCCATCGGGTTTGAAGATGAACAGGAGGATCATGAACAGGAAGGGATAGGCGTCCTTGTAGGCGTAGCTGATGAAACCGCCGCCAAGGCTCTCCACAAGGCCGATCAGCACCGCCGCCACGATGACGCCGGCGATGTTGCCGAATCCGCCCAGGATGACGATAACGAAGGATTTGAGGATCACCGTGAACCCCATTTCGGGCGACACGAAGAACATGGCGCCCACCATGGTTCCCGCCGCCGCGGCCAGAGCTCCGCTGATCGCGAAGGTGACGGAATAGATCCGGCGCACGTTGATGCCCGCCAGCTGGGCGGCCACGCGGTCCTGAGCCACGGCGCGCATGGCCTTGCCCGTACGGCTGTACTTGATGAACCACGCCAGCAGAAGCACCAGCAGCACGCTGAGCACCAGGATGGCCAGCCGCTCGCCCGTCATGAACAGCCCCCAGAAACGGAAGCGGATGCGGGAAAGCCCTGAGTCGATCTTGCGCGGATCGGCCTTGAAGAAGAACAGAGCCAAATTCGCCATGGCCGATGAGAGGCCGAAGGACAGGATCATGCTGTTAATCAGCGGCTTGCCCACGATTGGCCTGAAGACCACCCGCTCGATCAGGGCGCTTACCAGCGCCATACCGGCCATGGCGATCAGAAGCGCCGCGAAGAAGGGCACTCCGAGGCTGGCCGTGCAGAAAAGCGCCATAAAGGCCCCCAGCATGTAGAACTCGCCATGAGCGAAGTTGGACACCTCCAGGATGCCGAAGATCAGCGACAGCCCCAGGGCGATCAGGGCATAGATGCAGCCCAGGATCACCCCGTTCAGCGTCTGCTGAAAAAACACCGTGGTCATCATGGTTGACAGGTCTTACTTGCCCGACACGGGGCCAGCTACGACTTCCAGTTTGCCCTGATTGACCTTGATGATGTACTCGTCGATGATCAGCTGGTTCTTGGCGTCGAAATAGGCTTTGCCCTGGGGGCCTTCGTACTGGATCGCCGCAAGGGCCTCGCGGACCTTGGCACGGTCGGTGGAGTCAGCCTTTTCGATGGCTAGGGCCATCATCTTGGCGCAGTCGTAACCGGCCTGAGCGTACTTCTCGGGGTCGATGTTGTAACGGGCCCTATAGTCGGCGGTGAACTTCTGAGCCGCGGGCGTGGGGATGCTGGCCACGAAACGGCTGGCGCCGACGATGCCGTCAGCGTCCTTGCCGGCCAGTTCGATGAACTTGGCGTTGAAGGTGCCGCTGGTGGGATCCATGACGAGCATTCTGTCGCCGAGGCCCATCTCGTGGAACTGAGCGACCACGCGGGAAAGGTCAACGGTCTCGCCGAAGAGGCACAGAGCGTCGGCGTCCACGGCGGAAAGCTTGGTCACGATGGTGTAGTAGTCGGTCTCGCCCTGGTTGAAGTACTCGGTGAAGACAGCCTCGCCGCCCAGTTTCTTGAGCTCCTCGTTGAAAGCCTCGACGGAACCGCGGCCATAGTCGGTGTTGATGGCGATATAAGCCCATTTCTTGGCCTTGTGTTCAGTGACGGCCCACTTGGTGAAGGCTCTGGCGATCATGCCCGAGTTGTCGCAGCCGCGGAACATCCAGATGTTGCCCATCTCGGTGATCTTGGGAGCCAGGGAGATCGGGGTGATCAGAGGTGTGGTGGAGCGCTGCGCCACATCCATCATGGCCAGCGTGCAGGAGCTGCCGAAATCGCCGATGACGCCCACAACTTTCTGCATGCCCACGAGCTTTTCCATGGCGGCCACGGCCGTCGCGGGCACGTTGGCGCTGTCTTCCACATAGAGTTCGATCTTGTTGCCCTTAACGCCGCCGGCCGCGTTCACTTCGTCAATGGCCATCTCGATGCCGTTCAGGCACAGGCGGCCGTCATAGGCAATGGGGCCCGAGGTGGGCACCACGACGCCCAATTTAATGGGAGCCTTCTCAAGAGCGCCAAAGGCGCCGCCCGCAGCCAGAGAGAGCATCAGCACAGCCGCCATGGAACAGAACGATTTTTTCATCACAAACACCTCCATGCAAAATTATCCTACGCACCAAGGTAGGATTTGCGAACGCTGTCGTTTTTGAGCAGGTCCGAGCCCTTTCCCGACAGCGCGACGCGCCCTGTCTCGAGGACATAGGCGTAATCAGCGATTGAAAGCGCCATAAAGGCGTTTTGCTCTACCAGGATGACGGTGGTCCCGTCGCCGCGGATCTTCTTGACGATCTCCACGACCTTCTCCACCACGATAGGCGCCAGGCCGAGAGAAGGCTCGTCCAGCATCAAAAGCCTGGGCCCCGACATCAAAGCCCTGGCGATGGCCAGCATCTGCTGCTCGCCGCCGCTGAGGCTGCCCGCAAGCTGTTTTCTGCGCTCGGCCAGGATCGGGAAGGTGTCGAAAGCGCGCTCAAGACGGTCTTTCAGCACCTGAGGCTCGCGAACCGTGACGCCGCCCATCTCCAGGTTCTCCTGCACGGTCATCCGGGGCCACACGCGGCGGCCTTCGGGACACTGGGACAGCCCCAGCGCCACGATCTCCTCGGAGTGGGCGTTCTGGATAAAATGCCCGTCGAACTCGATGGTCCCCGACGTGGGCTTCAGGACGCCGGACAGGCACATCATAAAGGTGCTCTTCCCCGCGCCGTTGGCGCCGATCAGCGTGACAATAGAGCCTTTTTCCGCCTCAATGGAAAGGTCGTGCAGGGCTTCCACCCTGCCGTAACCGGCGCAGAGGTGTTCCACTTTAAGAAACATGCTTCTGGAACCCCCTTCCAAGGTAGGCTTCGATGACCCGGGGATCCTGCGAGACCTCCTGCGGCGTGCCTTCGGTCAGCTTTTCGCCGTAGCAGAGCACCGCCAGACGGTCGGAGATGGAGACCACGAGGTTCATGTTGTGCTCGATCAAAAAAACCGTGATCTTTCGTTCGCCGCGAATCTTCAGGATGATATCCATCAGCTCGCGGGTTTCCACGGGGTTCAGCCCCGTAGCCGGCTCGTCCAGAAGAAGAAGTTTGGGGTTGGCCGCCAGAGCCAGGGCCACAGCCAGCATCCTCTGCTTGCCATAGGGGATGTTTCTGACCAGATGGTCCTTCCAGGCTTCCAGCCCCGTAAAGGCCAGAATATCCTGAGACCGCCCGGCAAGCTCCGCCCTTTCGCCGCGCGAAACCGCGCCGTCCACAAGTACGTCGAAAATCCCGGCGCGGCGGCGCATGTGAAAGCCGATCCTCACGCTTTCAGCCACGGAAACGTCGGCAAAAATATTCGTCTTCTGGAACGTGCGGATCAGCCCCAGCGCCGCGGTCCGATGCGGCTCCATGCCGGTGACGTCCTGCCCGAGGAACTTGACCGACCCCGCGGTGGGCTTCAAAAATCCGCTGACAAGGTTAAAAAACGTCGTTTTCCCCGCGCCATTGGGTCCAATCAGCGAAAGGATCTCGCCCTCTCTCACATCCAGGTCAACTTTTTCGACAGCTTTCAAGCCGCCAAAATGTATCGAAAGTCCCCGAGCTTCCAGCAAGGCGCCCATTCCTTTTCCTCCTTCAGCAACCGTTTTTAGTTGTTTTCCAGACGCTCTACAATAGTCTGCGCAGCCGTCCGAAGCATCTTTTCAAAAGTCACGAACTGAGGTTCCACGTCAAATTTCGTTCCGGCAATGCTCAAAGCGGCGATCAGGCTCCCGTCCGCATTGAGGAGAGGCACGGAGATCTCCGCCGCGCCGACGGTCATCTCCTCCACGCTGGTCGCGTAGCCCAGGGCGCGGATTTTATCAATCTCCGCCTGAAGGATCTTGGGATCGGTGATGGTCTTCGGCGTATAGCTCGGCAGAGGCGAGTAAAGGATATGCTTCCGGAGAGGCTCCAACGCGTAGGTCAACAGGATCTTTCCGCAGGCGCCGGCATGGAGCGGGAAAATATGGCCCATTTCGGCCACCAGCTTAATCGACCGCTGGGGCTCCACCTTGTTCTGACAGATGCCGCTGTAGCCGTCCTGCACAAGCAGCAGCACCGTCTGATGGCTCTGGTCGCAGAGGCTGCGCATCACGTCCTCGGACTGACGCGTCAGTTCCAGCCTCAGACGCCAGGAGTTGGCCATGCTCAGAAGCTTATAGCCAATCCGATATCCCTGAGTCCGGTGATCCTGCGTCACCCAGCCGTTATCCTGCATAGACGACAGGAAACGCTGAACCGTGCTTTTAGGTACCCCCGTCCGCGACGCCAGTTCGCGAACCCCGATTTCGCCCCCGTCCGCCAGCAGCGCTTCAATTAATACCATAATATTATGCGTTGAATTCAATGATGTTCTCTCCTTTATTATGCCCCGAAAGGAACTTTTAGTAATTCGGGACACTCAACCCAATTTTTACATTTTTTTCAGATCTTTGTCAAGTCTTTGCCGGCACATTATTCAGAGAAATGCTGATTTGTAAAAATAGACGCAAAAAATTTATTTAAAAGTTAATGCTATTTATCAACTAAAACACGAAATATCCCCGATGGGACGACCTGAAGAAGGCCGGAGCCGCAAGCTGCGCGGGACCGCCAACGCGGTCCGAGCACGTTCAAAGCGGAGCCGGTTTTCCTCAGGTCGGCCCCGGACGTTAGCTGAGCTGTTTCATCAGAAACGACCATAACGTTATATTTTTAACGCTCGAATGAAAAAGGGAGTCTTTTCTGACAATTAACTTCCATTAATCGAGAAAAAACGCCATGGACCCATCATCCACGGCGCTTTTTTGTGTTATTGGCAATTCGAAAACAGGCAGATTATCTCACGATCATGTTGACGAAGAACCCAGCCATGATGACGGAGCCCACGGTAACGGTCGTAAAGCCGCCCACCAGCATTCTGGGAAGCATGGCGTCCATGAGGAAAGCCTTTTCTTCCGGAGTCTCGGCAAGGCCTTTGGCCGCTTCTTCGGTAAGGATGTAGTTCGGGGGGAAGCCGTAAAGAGCCGTCAGCGTTAGAGCGATGGAGATGGGGACGGAGTAGCCCAGGATCTTTCCGACGATGGCGGAAACGACGATCATGCCGGCCACGCCGACCACCACGATAACGGCAAGGGGCTTAAGCAGGGCGATGATGTCCTGGGGCGTGGAGTTGTTCAGCATGACCATCACGAGGGCCATGATGACGGCAAGGCAGAATCCCACAGTGCCGCCCTTGGTCAGGGCGCCCTTTTCAACGATGCCCAATTCGGCGCCGAGGCAGCCGTAGATAAGGCAGATCACCAGGGGGTGAAGGTTGTACTTGACCCAAGCGGGGTTCATGGACTTCAGGAACTCGCCAAGATAGATGTTGGTTAGATAGGCCAGCCAACCCACAAAGGCGATGCCGGCAAGATGGTAGAACGTGGTCTGGTACTTCTCGGGAAGAGGGGGAAGCAGGCGCTTCTGGCCAGAAGCCGCGGCAGCCTTGTCCACAGCCTTGATGGAACCGTCGCGATAACCGGCGAGGAGCTTGGAACCTTCCATACGAAGGCAGATCGCGGTCAGAGGGTAGCCCACGAAGCCCTGGACAACGAACACGGCGGGAGCCAGAAGGGCCAGAACGCCAAGGCCCTCGGCCGCCTTGCCCATCATGATGGTGGCCACCAGGCCGCCAGCCAGAGGGGGAATGCCGATAACCACGGCGTTGTACTCGATAAACTGCGTGCCGAAATACAGAAGAGCCGCGGACATGCCTGCAAGACCGCAGACGGCAATCACAATGGTCTTCCATTCAGAGCAGAGCTCGCGAATGCTGATCAGGGTCCCCATGTGGGCGATGCAGAGATACATTGCCAGAGTGGCCATGGGGCCAATTTGAGCGATGGTCATCACGTCGCGGGGCAGCCAGCCGTTCCAGAAGCCGATCAGGAACAGCGACGCGGAAATGAAGACCGAGGGAATCATTGCCTTCGTCTTAGCGCCGACCATATCGCCGATTGCCAGGAAGAACATCATGATGAAGAACGCAAAGATAAAGCTCATCGTAAAAAACCTCCCTATTTCAAGTGAAAAAATAAAGCGCGGCCCAACCGCACTTGTGAGAATACAGTCATCGGTCTGCAAAGATGACTGGGATAATAATACTCATAAAACCCACTTTCGTCCAGTAGCTGAGCGCTATTTGACAGAAGTTTCTTTAACCAGCCGCGAAAAAGCGCCGGCACCTTTGCTTCCTTCCAGATGATGCCCCTTTTTCCACAATAGTGTAAAATAGCTTATCGAAGCTTGCAAGACATAAATTCTGAGGAGGAACTTTCATATGCCTATGGAAAAGATCCGCAAGAGCATTGACAAAATGCAGGATGAGATGATCGCCGCGATTCGCGAAATCGTGGCCGTCGAGAGCGTGGGCGGCGACGCCGAACCCGGCGCCCCCTTCGGCAGAGGGCCCAGAGCGGCGCTCGACAAGTTCGTGGAAATTGGCAGTCGGCTGGGTATGGACACGGGGATCTTCGAAGACCAGGCCGGCTGGGCCGACATGGGCGACAAAAATGCCGAAATGATCGCCGTGCTGGCCCACGTCGACGTGGTGCCTCCCGGTGAAGGCTGGAGCTGCGACCCCTGGCAGGGAATGATAAAAGACGGCTACCTCTATGGCCGCGGAGTGGCCGACGACAAAGGCCAGGCTATCTGCGCCATGTACGCCCTCAAAGCCATCCGCGAGGCAGGCGTCTCTCTAAAGCGCCGCGTCCGCGTGCTGGTGGGCACCAACGAGGAAATGGGCAGCAAGGCGATCCACCATTACGTGGAATCTGGACAGGAACTGCCCGTCGCCGGCTTCACGCCCGACGCCGAGTATCCCCTGATCAACGGTGAAAAGGGCATGGTCACCCCCACATGTTACGCGCCCTTCGCCGCCGACGGAGGCGACGTCCAGGTGTTGTCCATCGACGCGGGCGTGGCGTCCAACGCCGTGCCCTCGAGAGCTTCGGCTCTGTTGAAGGTGGCCCCAAAGGCCAAAGCGCGCCTTGACCGGGTCATGAAGGATTTCGCCGCTCCCCGCGATGCCAAGCTCACCTGCGAAGCTGCCGGAGCCGATACCTACAAGCTCAGCATGGAAGGCCTGTCCTATCACGGTTCGCAGCCTCAGTTCGGCTCCAACGCCGCGGCCAACCTCGTCAAAGTGCTGCGCCTTATGGGCATTGGCGGCGAGCAGGGTGCGTTTCTGGAGAAGATCGACAACCTGGTGGGCACACAGACCCGCGGAGAGAACCTCGGCATCTGCCGCTACGACGACATCTCAGGCTTCTCATCGCTCTGCTGGGGCATTTTGAAGACCGAAGGCGACAAGATCCGCTTCACGCTGAACTACCGCTTCCCCGTCACCTTCAAGCTGGAACCCCTTCGTAGCCAGTTCCTGAAAAAACTGACCGATGAGGGATTCGAAGTGAGCGATACCCGCGGCGTGGAACCGCTCTACGTGCCCGAAGACGCGCCCATCGTCCAGAAGCTCATGAAAGCCTACTTCGACGAGACGGGCCGCAGCGGGGAAAAGCCCATGTCCATCGGCGGCGGCACCTACGCCAAAGCCATGCCGAACGTGCTGGCCTTCGGGACTACGCTGCCCGGAGAGAACACCCACATCCACGAGATCGACGAAAGATGGAAGATCGAGAACATCATCCTGAGCACCAAAATCATGGCCGCCGCGATCCTGTCGCTCGCCGAGGTGCGTGAGTAGAAGCTGAAATCATTCCGCGTCAACCAAGCTCCGCTGTCATGGCGGAGCTTTTTTTATGGACGTGTCCGGCGTGAATATCCCCAAAGGAGAAAAAGGCCAAGCATGGTCTTATGGCAGCCAACTAACCTGAGAGGCCCATCAGCTTCACAATAAAAGATTCTCACATGATTTTTAGATTCCATTGCCAGGGTGAACTCAAAGCTAAACATAAAAATGCAAATGAAATTATAATACATGGCTTTTCCGGCAGTGAGGAGAAGGCAAATTACTAACTACAAATTATAATAATTATTTAAAATATGATTTTATAAAAACCCCCAAGAGAGCGCCGTTGAAAAGCTGCCATTAGAGAGGGGTCTCTCTTCTACTAACGCGGCACAGCGCCTGCATAAGCCGGGCTTTTCGGTTTTAAGGGGCTGAGAGGCCCGGAGCGTTAATAGAATTAGGGAGACAAAGATGGAATACTGAAGTTAGCAATAATGTAAGGCATCCATCCCAGCCTCATACTTATAGATAAATCACTCTTTAATATGAATGAAGATAAGGGGTAAATGACATGGAAATAAAGAATCTCTCCTTTGCCTATTCAGCCGATAGGCTGATCCTAAAAAACATCAGCATGACCATTACAGCCGGAGAGTTCGTGTGTATATTGGGACAGTCTGGCTGCGTTAAAAGCACCTTTTGCGTCTTCTTGCCGGCCTTGAGCGCCCCACAACCGGGCAGATTCTTTCTGATGGGCAGCCGATCAAAGGAGCCAGCCTTAATCGCGGGGTCGTGTTTCAGGAGTATGGTCTTTTTCCTTGGATGACTGCCGGCGAAAACATTATGCTCGCTCTCCTGCAGCGTTTAACGAAGCAGAGACTGATTAAGCCGGAAGAATATGCTGAAGTTACTCGCCTCGTGAAGGCTGAAGGTTATAACAGCCTGAAAGTGGATCCAATCATCTTCAGCGACCAGCCTGATGGCAAGGGGCCTTGGAAGATCAGAGGGCCTCTTGAGCACCGCGTGATCAAAACTGTATATGACCATGTGGCTGCCATGCGCGAAGCGGGCGGCGACGACATGGCTCACACCTACGATTGCTCCGTTCAGATCCATGTCTGCGGTTCGCCCATTTCAAAAGCGGCCGCGCTTCAGATTGAAGCAGCCATTCCTAACTTCTTGATCCACGAGCATCATCAAAGAGCCCTAAACCCGGAAAGCAGAGCTTCCTGCCTTTACGATTACCAGCCCGTCAATGGGGTTTACGAGGTTCCAGACCGTCCTGGCATCGGGCAGGAGCCCACCGCCAAAGCAATTGCCCAAAGCGACATTGTTACAATAAAAGCAGCAAAAAAATATATGTAATACTAGCTTAAAAAATATCAAAAAACAAAAAAAGAGAGTCGCCTCCTTCATATCTACTTTATATTTTTTATTGCTAAATATCATAAATAGCGCAAAATACAAAGCAGCCCTCCCCGGGGCAACCGTCAGCGTATATAACCTACGCTGACGGTTGCCCCGGGGAGAGCTTTAAGCAGAGCTGCAAGTGATGCGAGTGACTCCGTTATACTACCTTGAAATAAAAATGCAAAATGAGCACGGAGGGGACGCCCTGAGGGGTATCCACCAAGCGAGTATAGGCAGGCCGAATAGGCCGAGATAGTCTTTAGCGACTGCATGGCCCCTCTGGCCGGCCCCGGTCTTTAATTTAGCCGTCTTATCGCCACATAGTATTAAAGGAATTCCCCTTAGTTTTGAGCGCCGCGGATGGTTCCGAGATAGAGCTCGTAATCCACGGTCTGGTAATCCTGAAGGGTCCCCTCGGGGATCGCGCCGTAGTCGATGATCTCCATCTTGTTCAGAGCCCGGTTCAGGCTGGCCATCTGCTGTTCCGGCGTCGTTCCGTTCTCCGCCGCGCCGGATTGGAGGACCACGGTGCGGAAGGGGTTTCGCAGAAGCCTCTCGTTTCCGGCAATGGGATGGGCAAAAAGGGAATAGCGCCCGCCGGCGACCAGGTCCAGAGCCTTATAGAGCACTTCGAGGGGCGTGCCCTCCACGAACAGGCAGGGCTCTTTCTGCGCATCCCGCACTAGCGGGTTATTGGAGAGCGCCAGCATGGCTTAGGCTTCGAAAACGGTCTGTTCTGTGATGTCCGTGGTCAGCGCTTCCAGAGCCTTGTTGAAGATCTTCATGCGGATCGCGTACTCTCCGTCGGGCTCTTCGTCTGGCTTGCCGATAGGCGTCGGGATGGCCACGCCGCGCACGACGCGGTTCGCGCCCACCGTCAAGGCGATCGGCGGAACGGCGGTGATCAATGCGGCCGGTATGCCCACTCTCTCAATTTCACGGGCCAGCGTTGCTCCGCAACGCGTACCCGTTCCTCAGGTAGACGTCAGGACGATGCCCTTGACGCCCTTTTCAAGGAGCATAAGCCCCATCTCGTGGCCATAGCGCTCGGCTGAGCGAACGGCCGTTACGTTGCCCACGGTGACGGGATACTCTTCGAGAAGGCTGCCGAATCGGTTTTCCTTCTGGCAGGCGCGGGCCACGTCCAGAGGCAGAACTCTGTTGGGATTGGCGTTGGCCGCTACGGGGTCGTAACCGCCGTGCGCCACCTCGTAGTCGCCGCTGAGCAGCGTCTGAATGCCCAAAAGGCTGTAGCTCTTCCACTTGGAGGCGTTGTGGGCTTCAATCCTGTCGGGGTTGCCACGGGGGACGATGCCGCCCTCGGTGCCGATGGCGAGAAGGGCGTGCGTGATGTCCTTCACGGCCGGGGCGGGAGGTACGTGGTCAAAGGTGGGCATGGGCAGCTCGGTCACATAGGGCTGGCCTGTGACTTTCGCGATGAGCATGTCCACGGCGCGGCGCGCGCCGCGCTTCTCCTCGCGCACATTCACGCGGACGCAGCGGGGGATGTAGCCTTCCTCTGCGGGCATGCCGACGGGCTCACCCTTCAGCAGCTTCAGGCCAATGCGGGCCATGCCCTCCAGCGCTTTCTTCATGTCACGGGCAGAATCGCTGGTCTCCACGATGTACATGTCGCGCTTGGCGATGTCCACGCCGGGGCTTACGGTGTTCATGGCCGCGATCACGGGGATCTTCAGCTCTTTGGTCACGGCCTGGCACAGAGTTCCGCAGGCCATGCCGTAACGTCCGGCGGCAAAGGAGGGACCGGCGACGAAGAATCCCGCGCCGCTTTCGGCGATGGCCTTGAAAACCAGGGCCTTGATTTCGTCGCTGTGTTCAGCCGAGTAGTTGTCGCCGCAGATGATAGTCCTGACGATCTCGATCTGACCGCCGAAGGCCTTTTCAATCTGCCGCCCCAGGCTGCCGGCGCCCTCAAGGAACGTGGGGCCGACGCCGGCCTTGTCTTCGCCGCCGATCTGGCCGTAAAACTGGTTGATGTAATGGATTGTCTTAATTGTGTTCATGAGTCCGTCCTCCTCAGATGGCGATCGTTCTGAGATGCTCAATGCCAAGCTCATTGGTTGACCCCATGATGCCGGCGATTTCCATGTCGATTGATCCGTCGGGATGAAGCCCGCCGGCGTGGCCTCCTGTGATGTGCTCTACGCTGTCCAGCACGCCGATCACCTTATCCATGGGAGGCAGCGTGACGCGCTGGTTCCCGTTGCCGTTGGTGACCACGGCGTCGGCCTCGGGCGTGACGTCGGCCAGGCCGGGCGAAGCTCCGTCGGAACCGGCGTACTCGTCGGTGACCAAAACGGTCTTGATGCCGGCTTTCTCGAAGAGGCGGTCCACAAACATCAGGTCCGCCTCGGGATTGCCGCCGCCGTCCTCTGAAATGACGGCGCCGTCGACGCCCAGCATCTTCGCGATCTTGAACACCTGGCGCCCAATCCGTTCTTTCTCGACGAAGGCTGTCTTGACGGGAGCGACGATCACGCCCATGAGGTTCAGCGTCTTGCCGTCCTCGTCGAGCAGGTCTTCGGCGATGGGGTTGTTCTGATGGTGATAGGTGGTGTGCTTGTGGCAGGGAGCCGCGCAGTTGCCGCTGATCACGGCGCCGTCCATAAGCTCCGTGGGGCCGCAGAGCACGGGAAGGCAGCCCTGGGCGTTCACGCCGTAGATGTAGTTATCGTGAAGCAGCCCTTCGGCGATGGCCTGGCAGACGTAGACCACCTTGGGCAGCGTGGGGAAAGCCGCCAGGCGCTCTTCGAGGGAATAGACGGGATAGGTCTTTTCCGTGTAGTCCCCGCAGCTCCGCCCGATGGCGCCGAGGTAGCGCGCCGCCTTTACGCCCGCGAGGCGGACCGCTCTCTCGTGATCTGGCTTGGTGATGCCCTCGGCGGGTTCCATGACCAGCACCAGGTTCACTTTTTTGGAGAAAAGGCAGAACTCCGATCCCGGCCCCGTCATGTCGATCAGGCCTTCCTGGAAGTTGACCATGTTTCCGGAGGTGACGACGCAGGCGCCGTCCAGTACGATGCACGTCCCCAGCCCCGCCTGGTAATTGGCGTCGGTGATGGTGCCGATAAAAGAGTCCTCCTTCTCGTCCAAACGGGCGCGAGGCTCCAGAATGTCCTTGACCGGCACGATGCGGACGCTCTCGCCGGGACGGGCCACCTCAAGCTTCACGCCCTTGAGGTAGCGGTCTTCCAGAAGATGGGAACGCAGCTCCGGCGCGTTGACGTACAGAGTTCCGTCTACAATGGCGTTTTTATCCGACAGCTGAATATCGTTAATTTTGATTCTTCTCAGATGATACGTTTCCATAGTAATGACACCTCCATTGAAGAGTCTAAGAGATGATCCAGTCAGCTCTTAAATATGTGCAGTTGTTGAACAAGTAGGCCTCAGAAAATTGGGGGGGGCGGGCCCCCCCAGGTTTGAAACCTTGATTGCAGAACGACAGATTGTTTACTCCACCAAGAGCTTAATAGCTTCGTCGAAGTTCTTGGGGCCGATGGCCTCGCGGATCGTGGGGAAAATGACCTTCCGGGCGGCTTCAGCGCAGCGGCTCAGTTCCTCGGGCGTCAGGCGGATCACTTTGACGCCGTAGTCCTCAAGCTTCTTTTCGTTGACGGCCGTGTCTTCCTCGCCCACGGCGAAGCGGTGGTCTTCCAGGTTCTTCGCAGCGTCGGCGATGATCTTCTGATCCTCCGGCGACAGCGACTCCCAAAGCTCCATGTTCATGATCATGGGCCAGGCTTCGACGTGCGTGTTGGAAGGGATATAGTACTTGATCACGTCACGGAAGTTGGCGTAGTAGCCCTCGGCGCCGGCGCCGAAGATTCCGTCCACGATGCCCGTCTGAAGGGCCGTAAAGGTCTCGGCCAGCGGCAGAGGCGTGGCCATGTAGCCCTGCGATTCGCCCAGGAGTTCATAGGACTTCTGAGGCATCACGCGGCACTTCAGGTGCTTCGGCACCGAGGGATCGCCGGGGCTCGGAGGCTCTTTCGCCAGGGCCACGCCGCCGAAGTAGGAAGGCCACACGGCAAGAAGCTTGATATCCTGCCTGGCCAAGCGCTTGGCGGCCCAGTTCATGAACGGGGTGCCCATGCGGTAGTTCTTGCGGATTCCGTCCCAGTCCTTGACCAGGTAGGGCAGGTTCAGCAGCTGAAGCTGGCGGTCCACGGAAGTGCTGATGGACTGGACGGCCATTTCGACCGAACCGACGCTGACGCGCTCCTGGACGACCGTGTAGTCACCCAGCTGAGCGTTGGGATAGATCTCGATGTTGATGCGGCCGTTGGACTTGGTCCTGACTTCCTCGATAAATCTTTTCACGTCGTTGTCGATGGCGGTTCCCGCGGGACGGATCGTGGAGATCTTCCACGTGTAGGTCTTTTCAGCGGCGCAGGCCATGCCGGAGATGCAGAACAGAGCAAGAAGAGCAGCAACGCAGATACGTTTCATAGGTACACTCGCCTCCCAAATTTGTTGTCTTTCCATAGCGGTTCCAAATCGTCTTTACGCAGATCAAATTGCCGTGCCGGCAACGGATCCCTAGGGCAGCTGGACATATCCCAGCAGACTGGGAAGCCAGAGCGACAGCGGCGGCCAGAGCGTGGTCAGGACCATTACGGGAAGGTATCCCAGGACGACGAAAACCATAGCCGGGCCGAGGATTTCCGTGAATTCCACCTTGCCCACGCGCATGCCCAGATAGAGGATGCTCGCGTAGGGCGGCGTCACGCCGCCGATCGCGAGGTTCACGCCCAGGATGGCCGCGAAATGGATCGGATCAACGCCGATGGCCTTCACAAGGGGCAGAAGGAGCGGCGCCACCAGGATCACGCCCGTCAAATCGTTGACGATCATGCCGATAAACAGGAGCAGCAGGTTGATCAGGATCAGGAGCACCGTTTTATTCTGGGTGATGCCGAAAACGGTCTTGACGATAGCCTGGGGAATCTGGAGCATCAGATAGGTCTGGCTGAGCATCATGCTGCACATGATCATCATCATGATGGCGCCCACCGACACGGCGGAATCCTTGGCGACCTGGCAGTAATTTTTCCCGTGAAGCCCGCCGTACACGAAGAAGCCCACGGGGATGGAATAGACCACGGCCGCGGCGGCCGCTTCCGTGGGAGTCATGACGCCGCCATAAATTCCGCCCAGGATGATGACAGGCATGACCAGGGCGGGCAGCGCCTTCCAGCCGCGCCGGGCGATCTCCTTCCGGCGCTCCTGCTTGCTGAGCGGCGCTTCGAGAATTAGAGGAAACTTTCTGGACCAGACCACGTTGATCACCGAGAACAGGAGCATGACCAGAAGCCCGGGGCCGACGGTGGAGAGGAAGCAGGCCAGGATCGACGTTTCAGTGATCCAGCCGAAGACGATCATGATCACGCTGGGAGGAATCAGCAGCCCCAGGATCGACGAGTCGGTGATCAGGGCCGTGGCGTATCCGCGGGGATAGCCGCGCTCCACCATGCGGGGGATCAGGATCGGTCCGGTGGCGGCCACGCCGGTAAAGCCGCTGCCCGAGATCGCGCCGATAATGGCGCAGGTCACGGTGGCGACCACGCCCAGCCCGCCTTTAATGCGCCCCACAAAGCCGTCCACGAAGTCCAGAAGGTAGCGGGCGATGCCGCTCTCCCCCATCAGGCTTCCGGCAAAGATGAAAAGAGGCACACAGAGAAGCGTAGGGCTGAGGATCTGCTGAAGTCCCCACATGAGCATTCCCTTCATGGACACGCCGCCGACGACGCTCATATAGGCCAGCGCGCCGCCGAAGCAGAAAGGAAGCGGGACGCCCACAGTCAGGAGCGCCACAAGAATTCCGAGAGATACGAGGGCTAAACTGATCATGACTTCTTTTCCTCCTCATCCGATGCTTCCGAGGCAGCGCCGAAAACGCCGCAGAGGTTTTCCTTCAGCTCGATCAACGTATAGAGGATCATCAGCGCCAGGGCGACGAACACCGTCGCTTCATACCATATGGTGGGGATGTAGAGCGTAGGGCTCTCCTTCTCCATTCTTATGAGATATTTCAGATAGTCGTATCCCCAGGTTGAAAGCCATCCCAAAACGGCGCAGCTGAGCAGCGCAGCCACGGCGCGGAGAGCGCAGACGGCCTTTGGGCTTTTAAGAAAAATTTCCAGAACCCGGGCCACAATCTGAGCCTTCTCCGACGAGGCCTTAACGGCCCCGATCATGAAAAGCCACGTTGTGGGAAAGAGAAGCAGCTCCTCAATTCCCATGAGCGGAGCGTGAAAAACATAACGAAGAACAACCTGCACAAAGACCAGGAGTGAAACAGTGGTAATCAAAACAACCAGAAGCGCGTCCTGAAGTTTATCCACGCCGCGCCTGAGAACGCAGTGTGAATTCACATCACTCATAAAGATCACCTCCACAAAGAATAACAACAAAGAACGACCACATTTGGCGAGCTATGACCGCCTCCATTCCTTAATGTTCAACAGCTGAACATTATCACAGCCAGTTTGTGACGTCAAGCACATTAATGGGAATAATAATAATTACAATTTATAATAATAATAATTTCGCCTATTTTAGCAGCATTCACTCACATTATTTTAGACCGCCTGCAGAAGGCATAAACATCCTTGCAATACCGTTTTTCCAAAGCCTTTCACGCGTTTTAGCATCATTTTTTGCCAATGAAATTTTCATGAACTCTGCTGCTCTTCAAAGACTAATGTAAATAGTCAGATAACAAAAACTATTCTCAAATTCCTCCTTTCTCCAAAAAATATGGTATTGTTAAAAGATACAAAATGTCCCTATCCCCATGCGGAAGGAAGTGAAAATCAGGATGTTTAAACCCGCCAACCGGACGACGCTGCACGACAACGTGCTGTCGCAGCTTATCGAAGGCATTAAGCAGGGACAGTGGAAACCCGGCGAAAAACTGCCGGGAGAGATGGTCATGGCACAACAGTTCAAAGTGAGCCGCAACTGCATTCGCGAAGTCCTCAAAGCTCTAGCGCTGGCAGACATTATTGAAGCCCATCCTGGCAGCGGCACCTTTGTCACGCCCCACGCCCTGCAAAATCTGGAGGGGCCGCAGCTGGCTTCCTCAGTTATAGGGAACACCTCCCTGTGGGAACTCAAGGACATACGGGGACTGCTGGAAGGGCACGCGGCCTACCTCGCGGCTCAGCTTGCCAACGATGAACAAATCGAGAAGCTTCATAAAGCCCTCGAGCCTCAGCCCAAGGAAAATATCACCGAAAGCCACGCAGGGTTCCATAAAGTCCTGCTGGAAATCGCCAATAACCAGCTTCTTTCACGGATTCTGGCTTCCGTACAGAAAGAGATGGACCTCCTGCGCGCCAAATATGGGCGGCTGCCCCAGGGGATTTTGGACACCTACACGGCGGAACACGCCGAAATTTACCAGATGGTCAAAGCGCACCAGCCCGAAGCCGCGAGGGACGCCATGCTTAGGCACATCGACGCGGCCTGGACCGATACTCTTTACGAAGACGTCAAAGAAAAGTAAAACCATAGAGGACAGAACCTTGATATTTTATTCAGGATTGGAGTGTTTTTCATGTCGCAGATAGTTCAGAAATTGTCAGAGATGGGCATCAGCCTCCCCGCGCCGGCAAAACCGGCCGGCGCCTATACGCCGGTCGTCCGCGACGGATTGATCGCCTACGTGTCGGGACAGCCGGCCAAGAGGGACGGCGCCGTAGCCTATGCGGGCAAAATCGGCACAGACCTGACCCTTGAAGAGGGGTACGAAGCGGCAAAACTGTGCGCCGTCAATGAGCTCGCCCTGCTCGAAGCCTTTGCAGGCGGCCTTGACAACGTGGAACAGATCCTCAAAGTGACAGGCTTTGTCAACTGCGCCCCCGACTTTACCCAACAGCCGAAAGTCGTCAACGGAGCCTCGGAGCTGCTCCTGGCCCTGTTCGGCGACGCGGGACGCCATGCCCGCAGCGCCGTCGGCGTCGCGGCCCTACCCGGAAACAGCGCCGTAGAAGTCGAGATGGTCGTCAAGCTGAAGAAGTAAAAGACCCCATCCGACCGCAGAAAGTACGGTGGTTCCCCTTTCACAGCGGAGCTCGTCGAAGAGAGTACTTATTTTTGAGAAAGAACGCTCTCTTAAAGATTGTGAGGAGCCATAGAGAAATTTTTCAAGAAAAAACAGGGCCATGAGCAAAGCCAGCGCTGGAAGATATTCTTCCAACGCTGGCTTTGTCACGTCTACATGATAAAAAAGGGCAGGCGGCTCACCCCAAACATGAGGAATTATTTCCCCCCACAGAACGCTCCACAAGACCGCTTAGCCCGCGGAAACGACTGAGAAAAAAATCGCCCCCTAACATCCTTATAAACAAAAGCGCAAGAGCTTTTTTATGACTAAAAAAGTGAGAGAAGAAATTAACCTTTATTAACCATTGTTATTCCCCTTCCCAAAGGCACCCTTGCCAGAAAGCCACTACGCTTAGTCTATTAGAAAACGTTCTCAAGCCTTTGTAGATTTTTCGAATTTTACATGCTAGAATTAAAATATCTCAACAAGTTCCACATAGCAAAACCTAAAAGACAACATGCCTGATTTCCCAACTGGAGACTCTCTTCTATATCAATCCTTAGAACAACGACCTATAAGGAGATACATTTCATAATTAAAAGATACACAAATGGAAGGCAGACCCCTGCGAATGCGGGGATGAACCCACGTCGCCGGACACCAGAGCGGACAGGACGACCAGACCCCCGCGAATGCGGGGATGAACCTGAAGCCGAAGCCCAAGAACTGACGTCAAGCGCCAGACCCCCGCGAACTTCACGCAATATCTTGCCTATAAGCTGGAAGAGCGGGGAAAGCGACTTGTCAAAGTGGTTAAATTCTTCCCATCCTCACAGCTCTGCCACAGGTGCGGCGCGAAAAATCCCGAAGTGAAGAATTTGAGCGCCCGGGAGTGGACCTGTCCGCAATGCGGAACCCATTATGACGGAGACCTGAAAGCGGCAATCAATATTCGGGAAGAAGGGAAAAGACTCCTTTCTGCCTGATCAAAATCCACAACCCCGGGGCCCGGGGGATAGCTCGTGAATGCTGGTATGTATCAATGTACCTTGAACGAGAAGCCGCCGTTTCTACCGCCTTCTGGCGGTAGAAGCGGCGGGAGTAGGTCACAAATACGTGACTCAAAATCAGTAATACTACGCTTTCCCTCCCAGGAACATGGGCCTATACTGTTCAGGTATAGGATGCATTTTTACGAGGAGGGGATCTGTTATGGGTGTAACGGTCTTTTTAATTGTTGTTGCTGCGTTGGGATTGTTTCTTTCATGGGCGTTCGAGCTTCAGACGACAGTTTTGCCTTCTCAGGAGCCTGAGGCGGCGCCTCAAAACCTGTCCGGAAAAGCGGCCTTCACAAAGGGCAAAAAGGGATCTATTCAAATTCAGCGTTGTCAGGCGCTGAACATCAGATAAAATACGTCTTTTCGCTTGAAAATAAATTGTTTTAAATTTGAAAATTATTTGCTTCCATTAAAAATGAGAGTAAATATAGGATAACGCAAAAATAAGAGATAGAGAGATTTCCTCCTTCTCTGTTTTTACGTGCAAACAAACAGGATTGACCGGGGAGCCCCTATCGCAGGGGCTCCTTTTTTTATGGGGATCCAGCGGACAGGAGGCTGGCCCTGCTGGACTGCTGAAAAGGCCGAAGGCCTGGCCGTCATCGGCCGCAGGACGATCGCTTCTGCTCCGACAACGATTTTGGCGTTCTGGAAACGCTGGATGAAAG
Source organism: Pyramidobacter piscolens (assembly GCA_004558205.1). Lineage (GTDB taxonomy): Bacteria > Synergistota > Synergistia > Synergistales > Dethiosulfovibrionaceae > Pyramidobacter > Pyramidobacter piscolens_A. Next base: position 20,113 of record SFDM01000024.1, on the reverse strand, counting down.
GACCTTCGACGACTGCCTGCTCAACAGCCAGGGTCAGATCCTGAAGGGCGGCAAGCCTCTTGACACTCCCTGCCGCGTCGCCCCCCACGGGAGAAAAATCCCTTTTCTGGATCCTGAGCCTTCCTGAAACGCTGTAACAGGCTTAGGGACAAACTTTACAAGGACCCCGCCGGAGAAAAGCTTCCGGAGGGGTCCTTTTTTACGTCCGCGCCGGCATAAAATTCCGCCGCGTGGTAGAATGGGAACCAGTTTTCAGAAGAGAGAACCGCCCTTAATTTTCATAGCGAACAGGAGAGATCTTACAAATGGCTTATGATTTCGACAAAATTATCGACCGCCGCGGCACCGAGAACGAGAAATGGGATGGCCTGAAAGGGCGCTTCGGTTCCGACAACCTGCTGCCCCTCTGGATCGCCGACATGGACTTCGCGGCGCCTGAATGCATCTCCGAGGCTGTGCAGAAGCGCGCGGCCCATCCGATCTACGGCTATCCGTCCATACCGGAGAACCACTATGACAGTTTTATCGCCTGGGAAAAGCGCCACATGAACTGGGACGTGAAGCCACAGTGGCTGGGTTACGTTCCCGGCGTCGTCGGCGGCGTCGCCGCGGCTCTGATGGGATTTACGGCTCCCGGCGACGGCGTGGTCATCATGCCGCCGGTCTATCATCCCTTCCGCAACACGCTGATCGCCCAAGGGCGCAAGGTCGTCAACAGCCCCATGAAGCTGGAGCAGGGGCGCTACGAGGTGGACTTTGACGATCTGGCGGCCAAGGCGAAGGAAGCCCGCGCCATCATCCTCTGCAGCCCCCACAACCCCACCGGACGCTGTTTCAGCCGCGAGGAGCTGCTGAAAATCGAGGCCATCTGCCGCGAAAACAGCCTGATGGTCATCGCCGATGAAATCCACTCGGACATCGTCTTCAGCGGTCACCGCCACATCCCCTTCGCCACGGTTTCCGACTGGGCGCGCGAACACAGCGTGACGCTGATGGCGCCGAGCAAAACGTTCAACATCGCGGGGCTTGTGGCGTCGATCTACATCGTGCCCAACGCCAACCTGCACACCCAGATGGACCACATCGTCAAGGGCTGCATGCACATGGGCGGCGGCAACGTGTTCGCCCTGATCGCCAGCCGCGCGGCCTACGCGGGCGGCGAGGAGTGGTATCAGGATCTGCTGAAATACCTCGAGGGCAACGTGGCCTACCTCGAGACAGAGCTTGCGAAGAGGATTCCCCAGATTCGCCTGATCCACCCCGAGGCGACCTATATCCCCCTGCTAGACTGCCGCGATCTGAACATGCCCGGCGACGCGCTTCAGAAGTTCATGCTTGAAAAAGCGAAGGTGGCCATGAACGAAGGGACACTGTTCGGCGCCGAGGGCGAAGGATTCTGCCGCATTAACATCGCTACGCCGCGGGCCTATCTCGAAGAGTTTATCAGCCGGGTCGAAAAGGCTCTGAAAAACAACTGACGCCCGCCGCGCCCGACGCCGGAGAAAAATTTTTTCCGGACTTGGAAGTTGCCCCTTGATTTTTTGGGGCGTTCGTGATTTAATGCTCAACATTAACAAACTGAATAGGACACCAAACCGACGAAGCGGAGATAAAACCGACGCGCGCGCTCACAGAGAGCCGGGGATGCTGAGATCCCGGCAGAAATGCGGCACGGACAAATGGACCGCCGAGGGCGGACCAGAAAGGCCAAAGAGGCCGAGTAGGGTTCGACGGGAGCTCCCGTTACAGAGCAGGGATGTGCTGGCATTCCGTCAAAGAGGCCCTGTCATGGGGCAATCAAGGTGGCACCGCAGGTGTATACAAGACCTGTCCTTGAACGCATGTTCGTTCTGGGGACAGGTCTTTTTCGTATTCAAAAATATCGCAGAAAGTGGGTAATGATGATGAAAAAAACGTTATTGGCAGTGTTGTGCATGGCTCTTCTCGCCGCCTCCCAGGCGGTTGCGGCTCCCAAGTACAAAGTGGGTTTGGTTCAACTGGTGGAACATCCTTCGCTTGACGAAGTGCGCCTAGCGGTCATAAATGAACTGGAAAAGCTGGGCTTTGGACCCGACATGGTGGCTGTGGACTATCAGAACGGCCAGAACTCGCCTTCGCTGATCAGCACGATCTGCCAGAAGTTCATCGGCCAGGGCGTGGACCTGATCCTCCCGATCGCCACGCCGGCCGCTCAAGGCGCCGCGGCGGCCACCGAGGACATCCCCATCGTCTTCGCCGCCGTGTCGGACCCCATCGCCGCGGGCCTGGTTAAAAACGAAGCCCAGCCCGAAGGCAACGTGACGGGCGTGTCCGACGCGATCCACCCCGCCAAAGTTCTGGACCTGGCGGAAGAGCTGACGCCTGGCATCAAAAACTACGGCATCATCTACAACACCGCCGAGGTCAACTCCACGTCCACGGCCCACAAGGCCGAGGCCGAGATGAAAAAGCGCGGCTTCACCTTCCGCGAGGCCGTCATCTCCACGGGTTCCGAGGTTATCCCCGCCGCCAACTCGCTGATCGGCAAGGTGGAAGCCATCTACATCCCCGACGACAACACCGTGGCGACGGCCATGCCCATCCTTTCCCAGATCGCCCTGGACAACAAGCTGCCCGTCTACGTGGCCGTGGACTCGCTGGTTCACGACGGCGGCCTCGCGACGGCCGGCGTGAACTACACCAACGTGGGACGCCAGGCGGCGCGCATGGTCGTCAAGATCCTGCAGGGCACGCCTGTCGCCCAGATCCCCGTCGAAACGCTCCGCGAGACCAGCGTGGAGGTCAATAAGGAGACGGCCGCCGTTCTGGGCGTGGATGTCTCCAAATATGCCAAGTAAAAAGGACATCGATGAAAGGGCAGGTGCTCTCCATGACTCTTAAAAAAATCCTCTGCGCCGCCGCGCTCAGCGCGTCGGTCTTCGCTTCGGCTTCTTTCGCCGCGCCCCGGTTCTCCATCGGCCTGGTTCAGCTGGTGGAACACCCTTCGCTCGACGAGGTGCGCTTCGCCATCCTGGACGAGCTGAAAGCCAACGGCTTCGGCCCCGACGTAGTGTCCATCGACTATCAGAACGGGCAGAACTCGCCGTCGGTCATCAACACGATCTGCCAGAAGTTCGTCAGCGACGGCGTGAGCCTGATCCTTCCCATCGCCACGCCGGCCGCCCAGTGCGCCGCCGCGGCCACCGACTCCATCCCCATCGTCTTCGCCGCCGTCTCGGACCCCGTCGCCGCTGGGCTTGTGAAGGACCTCGAACATCCCGACAGGAACGTGACGGGCCTGTCCAACGCGATCCAGCCCGCCAAGGTGCTCGACCTGGCCGAAGAGCTGACGCCGGGCATCAAAAACTACGGCATGGTCTACAACGCCGGCGAGGTGAACTCCGTCTCCACGGTGAAGAAAGCCCAGGCAGAGATGAAAAAACGCGGCTTCGCCTTCCGCGAGGCCGTCATCACCAGCAGCGGCGAAGTCGCCACGGCCGTGAATTCCCTGATTGGCAAGGTGGACGGATTTTTCATCTCCAACGACAACACAGTGGCCCTCGCCATGACCCTGCTTTCGGAAATCGCCGTGGAGCATAAACTCCCCGTCTACGCGGCCGTGGACTCCCTCGTGGCCGACGGAGCCCTGGCCACCGCCGGCATCAACTACACCCAGCTTGGACGCCAGGCCGCGCAGATGGTCATCCGTGTCTTAAAGGGCGCGCCCATCGCCGACACGCCCGTGGAAGTGCTCGCCAAGACCAGCGTGGTGGTCAACTGGCACACCGCCGCGGCTTTAGGCGTGGACGTGTCCAAGTACGTGAAGAAGTAAGCCGCCATGAGCCTCCTTCTCATTCGCGGAGCCCTCGAACAGGGGCTGATCTACGGCCTTGTAGCGCTGGGGCTGTACATGTCCTACCGAACCCTCGACATCGCCGATTTGACCGTGGACGGCAGCTTCACATTAGGCGCGGCCGTCTCGGCGGTGCTCACCGCGCTGGGACACCCCTTCCTCGGCCTGGCCTTGGCCCTGGCTGCCGGCGCGGCCGCGGGACTGGCGACGGCGCTGCTCCAGACGAAACTGCGCATTCAGTCCATCCTGGCCGGCATCATCACCATGACCGCCCTCTACTCCATCAACCTCAAGGTCATGGGCGGACGCTCCAACCTGGCGCTGCTGAGGATGGAAACGGTCTTCTCGGCGCTCAAAAAAGCCATGCCCGCCGCCGTCAACGGCTATAACAAGCTCCTGATCGCCGTGGCCTTCGTGGCCGTGGTAGCTGTGGTGCTGGCTTTCTTTCTGCGCACGCGGCTGGGGCTCTCGATCCGCGCCACCGGCGACAACCGCCGCATGGTTAGCGCCTCGTCGATCAACCCCGAGTACACCATCACCGTGGGGCTCTGCATCGCCAACGCGCTGACGGCCCTTTCCGGCGCGCTGATCGCCCAGTACCAGCAGTTCTGCGACATCACCATGGGCACGGGCATGGTGGTCATCGGCCTGGCTTCGCTGATCATCGGCGAAGTGCTCACCGGCGCGGCGCGCTTCCCCTCGGTGGCCCGCGGCGTGCTGTCCGCCGTGATCGGCGGCGGCATCTACTGGCTGATCATCGCTTCGGCCATCTCCTCGTCGGTGTCGGCCAACGACCTGAAACTGCTCTCGGCCGTCATCGTGGCCGCCGCCATCTCCTGGCCGGTGGTTATCAGCCGCGTCAAATTCGCCGCGAAGAAAAGGAAGGCTGAAAAATCATGCTGACGCTGAAAAACATCTGCAAGACCTTCGACCCCGGCACGGCCAGCGAAAAAAAGGTCCTTGAAAATTTCAGCCTCCACCTGGACAAAGGCGAGTTCGTCACGCTCATCGGCTCCAACGGCGCGGGAAAATCCACGGTCATGAACGCCATCAGCGGCAGTTTCTACGTGGATTCGGGCCGAATCGAGGTGGACGGCCGGGACATCACCTACATGCGCGACTACAAGCGGGCCCACTTCATCGGCCGGCTGTTTCAGGATCCCATGCAGGGCACGGCGCCTTCCATGACCGTGGAGGAAAACCTCTCCCTGGCCTACATGCGCAACGCCGACGAGGCGTCGCCCCTCGGGCTCACGTCCAAAGACCGCGCCTACCTGCGCGACCGCCTCTCCGAGCTTGGCCTGGGCCTCGAAAACAGGATGCAGAACCGCGTGGGGCTGCTTTCCGGCGGCCAGCGCCAGGCTTTGACGCTGCTGATGGCCACGTTGGTCACGCCCAAGCTGCTCCTGCTGGACGAACACACCGCCGCCCTCGACCCCGCCACGGCCGAGAAGGTGCTGGCGCTGACGAAAAAGATCGTGGAAGAGCACCGCCTGACCTGCATGATGATCACCCACAACATCTGCTCCGCCCTGGAGCTGGGCAGCCGCACCATCATGATGGACAACGGCCGCGTCATCTTCGACATCCAGGGTGCGGAGCGCGCCGGAATGACCGTCGCATCGCTGCTGGACCGCTTCAAGGCGGCTATGCAGAAAAACCTGGACAACGATAGGATGCTGCTGAGCTAATACTATTTATCAGTTGAAGCACCAAATAACTTGGAGGGGCCGGCCCGAGGGGCCATGCAGTCGCTAAAGACTATCTCGGCCTGTTCGGCCTGTTCGGCCTGTGTAACTCGCTTGGTGGATACCCCTCGGGTCGTCCCCTCCGTGCCCATTTTGTGTTTTTATTGCAAAGTAGTATTACACTCCCCCTCGGAAATTTTTTGAGAAACAGGGTTGCTCAGCGTCGGCCCCTATCCCAGCTTTTTTGAAGGCAGCGCGTTAAAATTTCATAATTACAGATAAGCGGGAGCCTCTTTTCAGCCGTCACCGGCCAAAAAGAGGCTCCCGCTTATCTGACTTTTTACTTTACACGAATTCCCCATTGACGTGCTTAATACAAAATCGAAGAACCACGTCAAAAGATTTTAACGCAAAGGGCGCAAAGGAAAACCTTGAAAGACTTTCAGAACAGCAAAATCCACAAATTACATCACGTTAATCCATTTTTATTCGTAATTTAGATCTTGTTTTTCCTTTGCGTCCTTTGCGCCCTTTCTCTTCAACCTTTGCGTTGAAATCCTTTGACTTTGATCTTCAGTCTGGCATTAAGCACGTTGAATGCAAATCAGTATTACTTCATGGCGTCGTAGACAGCCCTGGACACTTTGGCGATGGCCATAATCCCGTCGCGGTCGCTGGCGAGGCCGCCTGTAAACATGGCGATCACGTAGCGCCGCCCGTCGGGCAGCGTAAAGACGCCCACGTCGTGCTGAATTCCCGTCAGGTCGCCGGTTTTGTTCGCCACGAGCACCGTGCCGGGCTTCATGTTCGTGCGTTCTTCTTTGGAAGCCCAGGACGGGATCGCCGGCAGCAGAGCCGGCAGTTTATTCAGGCACTGCTGCCGCTCCATGATGCCGATAATGGTCTCGCAGACTTCCTTATTGACGAACTCGCCCTTGGCAATGCTCGACAGCAGGCGTCCCGCTTCGCCAGCACACATGTAGTTGTTGCGCCCCTGCTTGATGGCCTCGAAGTCGAGCATTTTGCGCATCAGCATGATATGGCTGTAGCCCATGTCACGGCAGAACTGATTGAAGCGGTCGATGCCGATGATGTCCATGATCTCGTTGGTGGCGGTGTTGTCGCTCAGAGTGATCATCAAAGTGGCCAGCACCGAAAGCGACGGGGCGTAATCGGCGTCGAGAGAAACGAGAATCCCCGTGCCGCCCACGCGGTTGTTCGGCGCGATGGCGCGCGGCGCGTTCCAGTCCGCGCGTTTTTCCTGAACGTCGCGCAGCAGCAGCGCCAGCATGGGAATCTTGATCACGCTGGCCGACGGGAACACGTAATCGGGATTGATCTCGAAGACCTCGCCCGTGTCCATGACCTCCACGTAGAGCCCCACGGTGCCGTCAAGCTTTGAGAGCAGTTCGTAAATTTCTTTCTGCGGAATTTTCTTCGTCATGATCCTGCCTCTTTTTCAAAAAAGTATTTCGGATTACAGCAGATAGCTGCCCACGGCCACGGCCAGGAACGTTCCCGGGATGATGGCCAGGTACGCCAGTTTGAGCATAGGCTTCACGTCCTTCGCGTGAGCCAGCCCCATCTGGCCGATCATGTCCAGGCCGGGATAGGCGAAGGACGTGATCTGGTGCCCCACTAGCACGATCAGCACCCAGAGCTGCATGGAAATGCCCATGGGCGCCAGAAATCCCGAGAACATCTCGTTCATCATCATGGCCTGCGCCACAGCGGCGCCGTTGATGCCGAAAACGCCCACAAAGGCGGTCAAAAGCGAGAAGCCCAGCTTGCCGCTGCTGGCGATGTAGGGCTTGAGCATTTCCACAAGCGCGGCGAACGCGCCGGACTTGACGACGAAATCCAGGAAAGGATTGAACAGCAGGAACATGAAGTAGAGCCAGAAAAGCTTGCCGCAGCCTTCCATGATCGCGTCGAAGGTCGCGCCCAGCGAGAGGCCGCCGGCCACGCCCGTCACAATCGAAGCGGTCAGCATGACCAGGATGACGAAGGAAGCTCCGCCCTTTGTCCAGATGCCGTACACCACCAGCAGAGCCATGGTGATCAGGAATGCCACCGTAGCTCTCTGCGTGGCCGGCGCAGGTTTATATTCGGCATTGACGGCGGTCACGCCCTCAAAGATCTCGGAACCGTCGTTATGCTTCTGGATGCTCAAGGCGACGAAATAGACGCCCAGCCACATGATCAGAGAAATCGGAATACCCGCGCAGAGAAGAACCTGGGGATAGCTCAGGCCGCTGATGCCCATCAGCGTGACCATGGGAGGGCTGAAGGGGCTCAGGAACAATCCCGTCTGGCCGGCGCCCTGGAAGATCACCGCCAGCGTCGCGGGGCAGATGCCCACGGCCGCCACCAGCGGAATGACGATGGGGGCGATGATAGCGTTCGCGCCCGCCAGCGTGCCGAGCAGAGTGACGAGCACCACCGAGCAGACCATGGTGGCGATAATGGCGCGCTTCTGCGTGGTCACGCCGATCTTGCGCATCAGGATGTTGACGATGTTGTCGGCCACGCCGGTCTTGCGAAGCACCACGCCAAGCCCCGAACCAAGCATGATAATCAGCCCAACCAGGGCCAGGAAGGATCCCATGGTGCTGTAGATGACGCCGCCCAGCTTGCCGAGAGGCTGCTGAGTCAGCACCGCGCCGAAGAGGACGCAGACCGCCACGTTGACCAGAGGATGCATGCCCTTCTTAAAAGCCAGAACAATGTAGAGCAGCAGCGGGAGAAGACCATAAATTGGAGGAAGCCCAAACAGCATGAGAAAACCACACTCCTTTAAAAAATATAACATTTCCAATGGAAACCAATTCTCCTCGGCACTTCTGTCACAGCAGAGAAAATGCCGCAAGGCTGATGTTATCAAAAAAACTGTCGATTGGCAATCTTCCGTTTTATATTCATTTCCATGGAGACACCCGTTACGGTACAGAATACGCCGTTCCGTACGATACCGTTCAGCATGGCTCTATTAAAAAGCTCTCCACGAAATCTTCACGGTTTCATATTACAATAGGAACAGAATTTGAAGGCATTTTTTCCAAGAGCTTCGCGAAAGGGTGAGTGCAGTGGAACGACAGGCAAAAAAAATCCTCGTCGTGGACGACGAGGCTAAAATTACAGAGGTGGTGCGGGCCTACCTTGAAAAGGCCGGGTACTCGGTGGTCAGCGCAGACAATGGCCCCGCGGCGCTGGAACTTTTCGAGAGGGAATCGCCCGACCTGGTGGTGCTCGACCTGATGCTGCCCGGCCTGAGCGGCGAGGAAGTCTGCCGGAGGCTGCGGCAGAGGTCGAGGGTCCCCGTGATCATGCTGACGGCCAAGGCGCGGGAGCAGGACAAGCTCGACGGCTTCGGCTACGGAGCCGACGACTACCTGACCAAGCCCTTCAGCCCCCGGGAGCTGACCGTGCGAGTCGGCAGCCTTCTGCGCCGCTGCGCCGGCGGGGATGGCCCGCTTTTTGACAAGATGAGCTGGAACGACGGCGACCTGGAGATCAACTTCTCGGCCATGACGGTGACCCGCCGGGGACAGCCCGTGGCCCTGACCCCCGTGGAATATAAGCTGCTGGCCCTGATGGCCCGACATCCCGGGCGTGTCTACTCCCGGGAACAGCTGATCCAGAACGCGCTGGGCGACGACTTTGACGGTTTTGACCGCACTATCGACGCCCACGTGAAAAACCTGCGGGGCAAGCTGCGCTCCGGCGACAGCGATGCCATGACCTACATCTGGACGGTGCGCGGCACGGGCTACCGTTTCAGCGGAGAACAGGAGGCACTGTCGTGAAGCTGACGCTGAGGACCAAGCTGACAGCCTCCTACATGGCGCTGGCTCTGGTTCTGGCGCTTTCGCTGATCGGTGCGGCCCACTGGGCGCTGCAGCGCCACTTCGACCGCTATATCATGGAAAAGCAGGACCGGGATATGGCCGACATCATGGCGCGGCTGAACGACGCCTTCGCGGAACAGCAGGATCCGCCGGACCTGCGGGTGCTCGCCAGCATCCGCGCCATGGCCTTCTCCCGCGGATACCGCCTCAGCGTCGAATGCGGCGGCCGCGAACTGCCTCTGCCGGGAATAGGCATGGGAATGGGCATGAGGCGCCATGGAACGCCACACGAGGGCCCCGGATCATCGGCCTTCCACCCTCAGGCGGACGGCGTACGCCAAACCCGGCGCTTCGACATCACCGCCGGCGGACAGGTCTGCGGCGCGGCGGTCTTCAACTTCAGCGGGCCGCTCTTTTACGCCGACAGCGACCTGCGCTTCCTGCGCGTCCTGAACAGGCTCTTCATCGTCGGCGGAGCGCTGTCGCTGCTCTTCGCGCTGGCGCTCGGGGCACTGATGGCCGCGCGCATCTCCACGCCGCTGAAAAAGGTGATCCAAAGCACCGGCGTCATCGAGAAAGGCGGTTATCACGAGAGGATCGGCTTCAACTCGGACACGCTGGAGGTGCAGACGCTGATCCAGAGCGTCAACAGCCTGGCAGCCACGCTGGAGCGGCAGAAGAACCTGCGCCGCCGCCTGGCCCAGGATTACGCCCACGAACTGCGGACGCCTCTGGCGACGCTGAAGTCTCACCTGGAGGCCATGATCGACGGCATCTGGGAGCCGACCCCTGAACGCCTTGTCAGCTGCCACGAGGAGATCGAGCGTCTGACCCGCATGGTGAAGGGCGTGGAAAACCTGGCGGCCCTGGAGGAACAGAGTCAGAACCTCTCGCTTTCGCGTTTCAGCCTGAAAGGCCTCGCCCAAGCCCAGGCGCTGAACTTTGAAGCCGAGATGTCGGCCAAGTCGCTGACGCTTGCCGTCGAGGGCGAGGACTTTGAAATAGAGGCCGACAGGGACAAAATCGGCCAGATCCTCGTAAACCTGCTGTCCAACGCCCTGAAATACAGCTTCAGCGGCGGCAGAATCACCGTGGCCGTCGCGCGCGAGCCGGGTTGGGCGCTGCTGAAAGTGAAGGATCAGGGCATAGGCATCGACGAAAAGGAGCTGCCCTTCATCTTCGAACACCTCTACCGCGCCGACAGCTCCCGCGCCGCCGCCACCGGCGGCAGCGGCATCGGCCTGGCCGTGGTCAAGGCCGCGGCGCTGGCCCACGGCGGCAGCGTCTCAGCGGCCAGCGCGCCGGGGAAGGGCTCAGAGTTTACCCTGAGGCTTCCGCTGAAAAAACCATAGCCCCCTCCCCTCTCGGGACTGGCGGGAAAAAGAGACAAGGCAAAGGCCGCGGGCATTCTGCCGCAGACTTTGCCTCGTTGTGATTGATTCGGTGTTTTACACAAATTCTCCACTGACATGCTCAATATCAAATCGAAGAGCCACGTCAAAAGCTTTCAACGCGAAGGACGCAAAGGTTCGCAAAGGAAAACCTTGAAAGACTTTTAGAACCGCAAAATTAATCAAAATATATAAATTATCATAACATCACTTCGCTTTTTGGTTAATAATTTAGGTCTTATTTTTCCTTTGCGTCCTTTGCGCCCTTTCTGTTCAGTATCTTTGCGTTTCAATCTTTCGAGTTTGTTTTTCAGCACGTTAAACCGCAATTGACAGACTGCCGGCCGAGCGCAAGTTATTGCGCTCGGCCGGCAGTCTTTTTAATCAGCGCTGGCGGTTCGAAAAAGCTTCGTGATAGTTTTTCAGCAATTCCAGGATGCGGTGGCCAATCTCTATGTAGGCCTGGTTGGGCAGGTTCGCCAGAGAAACGCGCAGCGTTCCGGCAGGCGCCGAGAATCCTGGGCCGTACATGAGCACCACGCCTTCCTGCTGAGTCAGCTTGTAGAGAAAGTCGATCTCCTCAAAGCTGTGAGCGAGCCACGCCGAAAACTCCTCGCCGTAGGTCTTTTTAGCCAGCTCATACACGCCGATGAGGGCGTAGTACCTGGCGTTGCTCCCGCTCTCGTCGGCGGGCAGCCCGATCCTCTTCACAATTTGCGATAAACATAAGATGATTGAATGTGCATAGCGCCCCGCGGCTGTTGCTGCAATTGACAAGCGGAGAATTGTTTGAAGGGAAACATCGCTTTATAAATGGAACATCCAATTCGGCTGCCACAAGTTTCCTTTATGTTTTCAATCTATTTGTCACATAAATAATAGCGATTGCGCGTTTCAGTCTTAGAACCGTAATTGATGGCTTTCTGAGGACAGGCGGAAATACAGGCCATGCAGTGCATACAGTTTCCTTGCCAGGAGGGTTTGCCGCCTTTCAGCAGAATGTTGTTTTTGGGGCAGAGCGCCGCGCATTGGCCGCAGCCAGTACAGCTGTCGCCGCAGACAAAGGGCCTGTCTTTGACCATCATCTTGGTGAACAGAGGCGCTATAAGACTCAGGACTTTCATCCTTGCGATTTGAGGATTCACGGCGAAGGTTCCATTCTTTTGAATAATACCCGCTATTTCTTGAACGGCGTGAATCCTTTTAACCGCTTCAGTGAGAGCGTTTTCTTTTGGGATGACGTCATACATGGCCACGTAATTTGCGGGCATCAGGATGGCCGCGCTGCCTTTAAAAGAAAGCCCAGCGCGGGAACAGAGCCTCCGAACATAGCTGTCGGCCCTTCCGATCACGGCTGCGGCGGAATAAATGAAATATACCGACCTATTCCCCCTAAACGTGGAATTCTCGAGAAATCTTTCCACATCCGGAGGGATGCGGCACATATAGATGGGAACCACGATGACATAAGGCGCGGCTGATTCAAAATCACCTTTTTTGTTTTCTTTCATGTAACTGTTGATCGAGAGGACTTCCTCCGAAAGCAGACTGCCTAAACGATTCGCGATGAAACGGCTGTTCCCTGTTCCTGTAAAATACAGAATCATAATAATCCCCCTTATCATGCAGTGAAAATCCTTTTGTTCTGAGAGCGCTTACCGTGCCGAACGCTCTCCAATGGAGATTTCAGCCTCTCGTCATAAGGCTTTCTTGACTTGAAGTATTGTTATGATACTATGTACTAATTCAAGAGACAAGTACACAGAAAAAACGTACATAGTACGATTGGTTGTATTAATGAGAAGAAACAGGAAAAAATTCTTGGCGGCGAGAGGGATTACCATGGACAAGACACTGCCCCTTGAGGAATATCTGAATCGAATAAAGGCATCGCGGCAGGACGATGATTGCCCAGTGAGGAGAACTTTAGAAATTCTGAATGGGAAATGGAGAACCTATGTGATATATGAACTATGCAAGAAAGGGACCTGTCGTTTCGGAGAGTTAAAACGCTCAATTCCAAAGGCGACAAACACCATGCTCACTTCTACGCTTCGAGACTTGGAACGCCTTGGAATTGTGCACAGAGAACAGTTCAATGAAATTCCTCCTCATGTGGAGTATTCACTGACAAAAAGGGGGCAGGCCCTGCTCCCCGTGTTTTTTGAAATTGCGAAATGGGGACAGGACAACTTGGATTGATGAAAAGAGCCCTTCCGGCAGGGGAAGAGCGATGAGCAAATGAAAAAGGGAATTCAAGGCTGTGCCGCCGATCAGAAAAAATGTTCCACGTGGAACATAATCAAAAAAGGCTGCGGACCCTGTCAAAGGTCCGCAGCCTTTTCGCATTGCATGACGCCGGAGTTCGGCATGTCGGATCGAAGATCAAAGCCAAAGAATGTCAACGCAAAGACACTGAACAGAAAGGGCGCAAAGGGCGCAAAGGAAAAACAAAATCTAAATTATTAACCCAAAAAAACGAATGATAGTGATGATAATTTATATATTTTGATTGATTTTACGGTTCTAAAAGTCTTTCAAGGTTTTCCTTTGCGAACCTTTGCGCCCTTTGCGTTGAAATCTTTTGACGTGGCTCTTCGATTTAACATTAAGCGCGTCAATGGTGAATCTGTATTACTTCACGACCGCCTTTAAAAAGAATGAGAACACGAAGCTGGCGATGATCAGCACGATGCCGCCGCCGAGGCGGCTGGAAAGCTGGGCGTAGGCGATCAGCCCCATGCGCTTGGAAGCGCCGAGCACGGCGATGTCCCCGTTGCCGCCGCGGTTGGCCATGCAGAGGCCGGCGGTGATGGCCGCGTCGACGGGGTAGAAGCCCACGGCGTAGCCCACGACGGCCGAGCCCACGATAGCGCCGGCGACGATGAGCAGGGCGATGACACAGTTCTGGAAATTGGCGATGGTGGCAAGCTCGGCGATGTCGAAATCCACGCCCATGCCGACCATGATGACGATGCCCATGGTGGTGGCGAAGAAGTTCTGCAGGCGTTTGGCCGCCGCCCTGATGTTCTTCGGCACCACGCCCGCCGCGGCCAGGACGACCACGAAGATGATCATATAGGCGAACTGATGGATCGCCGCGCCGAAGACCTTGGGCAGGATGATCTTGTTGAACAGGATGCCCACGGTATAAGCCGTGACGGTGATCATGACCGCCGCGCCAAGATCCTGGATCTTGACCTCCACCTTTTCATCCTCCTTGGCGATGTTTTCAGCGCCGCGCAGAAGGCTCGCCTTATCCCCGGTCAGGCGAGGGCACAGGTCGCCGAGCTTGTTGAGCAGGGCGCCGGCGAAGATGCAGAATATGTTGGCGATGGTCAGGATGATGATGGCGAAGGAATAGTAGTTTGCCGCCGCGTCGCCCGTAACCTGTTCGTAGATCTGAGACAGAGGGACGGCGCCCGCGCCGTTGCCGCCGCCCATGATGGGCAGGGCATACTTGATAACCACGTCCATGGGGGCGATCCCGAAGAATAAGCCGCCGGCCACGCCGAAAGCGAAGGAAAGGACCAGCCCGCCTAAAATCGCGGGAATATAGCCCACAAAGCTCTTCACGAGGATGTCGCGGTCCAGGGCAAGGATGGAGCCCGAGATCAGAAAGAGGATAAAAAAGGAAAGGAACCCCGTTTTGCCGCTGATGAACAGGTTGATGGACTCCACGTATTTTACGGGAATGACCTTATAGTAGGTCAAAACCGCGGTCCCGAAGAACACCATGAGCAGGCCCCCGCCGATGTAGCTGTTCCAGATGGGAAGGCGTTCGCCGATCTCGTTGAAGACGATGGCGAGGGCAAGGCAGGCCGCAATGGAGCCGCCAAGGTCGGTGGGAAGCACTTTCGCGTACATCGCCCAGAAGACCAGCGCGACGGAGATCAGAGCCATCTGCCAGGGCAGGCCATAAAACTTCAGGTTGCTTAGAATACCTTTGTTGTTGTCCATGTTCATTCTCCTCACAGATTTTATTTTTCCATAAAGGTCAGCAAAGGTCATTGCTTTTATACCCTTATAGCTACGAAAAACACAGCCATCGGCGGCCGTTCGGTCATTTCCCGGGCTGAAAGCCCAGGCCAAAAGACGGAGGCGCGGAGGGCGCCGGGGCAGCGGCGTACAAACGTACCAGAAGTGAAGGGCTCCTCCCCCGAGGCAGCCCGCACGCTCAGCGAGCGGCGCCGCCGCATTGCCGGTTCTACTTTTCGGGCGCGACGGAGGCGATGTACTCCAAAATCTTTTCGCGGCTGGCCAGGTATTTCCCGGCGCGCCGGTCGTCTTTTTCGATCTTCGCTTTCGCGGCCTCCAGAAGCCGTTCCTCGTCGGCGCGGGGAATCACCACCACGCCGTCGCGGTCGCCGGCCACGATGTCGCCGGGATGGACCGTCACGCCGGCGCAGCACACAGGCACATTCAGGGCGCCGCCGCCGATCTTTTTGCTGCAGGCCATGGTGACGCCGCAGCAGAAGACGGGGTATCCGCTATCGACGATGCTCTGGCTGTCGCGCACGGCGCCCCAGCCCACCACGCCTGAAAATCCTGCGGCGCGCGACGCGGCGATCACGAAGTCACCGGCGAAGGAGCGCGTGACGTCGCCCGACGCGTCCACCACCAGCACGCCGCCGGGATTGCCCATGGCCATGGCCTTGAGCACCAGCATGTTGTCGCCGGGCGGCACCGTCACAGTCACGGCGCGCCCGCAGACCTTCATCGCCGGATCCAGGGGCTTCATCCGGGCGTTCATGCCGTTCCGTCCCTTCATGGCGTCAGAGAGCGCCGCCACGGGGACTTTCTTAAACTCCTCAAGGATCGCGTCATTCATAACGAATCGCCTCCGGTACATAAAGTTCGCCTTTCATAATGCGGCGGGCCGTGCGTTCAAGCCCCACGCCTTCGATTCTGGCCCCATCTTCCGACAGGTCCACGCGCACTTCCGCCACGCCGTCAGGATGGCCGATACGCACGAGGCGGCTTCTTCCGCCTTCGGGCAGCCCAGCCAGGCGGGCCGGCAGGGTACCCTTCATGAGACAGGCGGCCGCCAGGTTGTAGAGCCCGCTGGCGGGGCTGGTGCGGTGAAGCATGCCCATGGAAAGGACCTTGACCAGAATGTCCGCGTCCTCCGCCCTGACTTCCGTCCCGCTCAGCGTCATATAGCCCCGGGCAGGGGCGACCATGGCGATCTTGGGCACGGCAGGCGAGTTTTTCGCCGCGTCCTCGGGATCCCCCGCCATGCCCGCCGCCACGGCTGCGCGGTCGCGCACGGCGTTCAGGCGGGCCATCAGAGCCCCGTCGCCCGAGATGGCCGCGCTAGGCTCCCCGCCCGTCAGCCCGAAGTCAGACGCGGCCACGAACAGGAAGGGGTTGATCATGTCGGTCAAGGTGGCTTCCACGTCCCGGTCGCCGTCTTTCAAGGCACAGAGGGGCCCCAGGGGCTGGATGGTTCCCGTTTTTTCGCCGCCGGGATTTCGTATGGAAAGCTTCACCAGCGCGCCGGGCCTGACGATCCCGGGCATGCGAAAACCGCCTGAGGCGCGGGCGCACTCCCCCGCCAGCGGGACGTCGATGCGGATCACCTTTTTGATGTTGGTGCTGTAGACCATGACGACGGCATGGGACGCGCCGGGCGAGACCTTGACCAGGCCCGAGTCCACGGCGAAAGCGCCGGCGGCGGCCATCAGGTTGCCGCAGGTGCCCTTCTCGTCCACCACCTCGGCGCCCACGCCAAGCTGGAAGAAAGTCCAATCAGCGTCGACGCCGGGGCGTTCCGACGGCGCCAGCACGCAGACTTTGCTCGTGGACGACGTGGCGCCGCCCAGGCCGTCCACCTGCGAGGGGTTCAGGCCGTCGATGCCCGTCAGGAAGACGCGGTTTCGCTGCCTTGTGTCGGCGGGAAGGTCGCTTTTCAGGAAAAACAGCCCGCGGCTGGTGCCTCCGCGGTAGACGCTGCAGGGAATGGAAAACTGCGGCATGGTCCGTCAAACCTCCTTATCTTTCTGCGCGAGAATATTCTTCGTGTAGGGCAGCTTGCCGCCAGCCAGCAGGATCTCCAGCTCGCGGTCGGTCGCTTCGAGCCTGGCAGGAATAAGACAGTTCCCCGTCACGTCGTGGAACAGGATCCGGCGGCTCCGGGCCTGTTCGCGCAAGTCCGAAACCTCCAGTACGTCACCCTGGGCGACCTTCTCGTAGTCCTCTTTATTTTCGAAAACCAGCGGCAGAACGCCGTAGTTGACCAGGTTGTCGCGGTGAATTCGCGCCAGTGATTTGGCGAGCACAGCCTTGACACCCAAAAACATGGGGCAGAGGGCGGCCTGTTCGCGGCTCGAGCCCTGACCATAGTTCTCGCCGCCCACGATGACGCTCGTCCCGGCTTCCTTGAAGCGCTTTACCGCGCCGGGATCCATGCGGCTGAAGGCGAACTCCGCCAGGGCGGGCACGTTGGAGCGCAAGTTGGACAGCGTGGTGCCCGCCGGCGTGATGTCGTCGGTAGTGGTGTTGTCGGGGCACTTGATGGACACCGCGCAGCGGATCCGGTCAGGCAGGGGCGTGTTCACAGGCATGGGCTTGATGTTGGGGCCGCGGTGGATTTCCACGTCCGCCCCACCCTGAGGCGGGATGATCAGGCGGTCGTCCACGATGTACTCCAGAGGCTCGGCGATCTTCGCGAGCTTCCTCACGTCCATCACGTCTCCGGGCTCGGCGATGCAGCCCAGCACCGACGAGGCCGCCGCCACCTCAGGGCTGCAGATGTAGACCTGGGCGTCCAGGGTGCCGCTGCGGCCGCGGAAGTTCCGGTTCTGGGTGCGCAGCGACACGCCCCCGGTCTCGGGAGCCTGCCCGACGCCGTTGCAGGGGCCGCAGGCCACCTCGAGGACCCTCGCGCCGGCGGCGATGAGCTTCTGGAAATAGCCGTCGCGCACCAGCATCTCGTACACCGCGCGGGTTCCGATGACCACGCTGAGGGACAGGCCGGGATTCACCACATGGCCGTCCAGGATCTCGGCCACCTTGGCGATATCCGTATAGGACGCGTTGGTGCAGCTGCCGATGACCACCTGGCCGATCTTCGTCCTGGGCAGATCCTTCACCTTCACCACGTTGTCGGGGCTGCTCGGGCAGGCCACCATGGGCTCCAGTTCCGACAGGTCCACATGGATAA
This sequence comes from Pyramidobacter piscolens, assembly GCA_004558205.1. Taxonomy (GTDB): domain Bacteria; phylum Synergistota; class Synergistia; order Synergistales; family Dethiosulfovibrionaceae; genus Pyramidobacter; species Pyramidobacter piscolens_A. The sequence goes on along the minus strand of SFDM01000024.1, from coordinate 2,189 downwards.
CCTCGTCGTAGTCCGCGCCGTCGTCGGCTTTCTGCTCCGACCAGTCCCCCTCGCGGCGCTGAGCCTTCAAAAATTCGCGGGTCAGCCCGTCGCTCGGGAATATGGACGTGGTGGCGCCCAGCTCCGCCCCCATATTGGTCAGCGTGGCGCGCTCCGACACGGCCAGGTCGGCCACGCCGTCGCCAAAGTATTCCATGATCCAGCCCACGGCCCCCTTGACGGAAAGCCGGCGCAGCAGCTCGAGCATCAAGTCCTTGGAAGACACGCCGGGCTTCCTCTTTCCGGTCAGCTCCACGCCGCGGATTTTGGGCATCTTGAAGAAATAGGGCTGCCCCGCCAGCGCCAGCGCACCTTCCAGGCCGCCCACGCCGATGGCGAGCATGCCCAGGCAGCCGGCCATGGTGGAATGGCTGTCGGCGCCGATCAGCACCTTGCCCGGTACGCCGAAGCGATGGAAATGCAGGATGTGGCAGATGCCGTTGCCGGGCCGCGAATAGTAAATGCCGTACTTGGCGGCCACGCTCTGAAGGTAGAGAAAGTCGTCGCGGGTCTTGAAGTCCACCTGGACGAGGTTGTGATCCATGTAGACCACGCCCAGTTCGATCTTGATTCGGGGAACGCCCAGCGTCTCGAAGCCCAAAAAGCCCATGGGGGCGTTCATGTCGTGGGAAAGCCACTGGTTGACGCTGACAGAGATCTCCTCGCCCGGTTCCATGCGCCCCGAGAGAAGATGGGAAGCGATAATTTTACGCGCCAGGTTTTGTGCCATCGCAAAGTCACATCCTTTTATTTGATAGAAAGGGATTCGCCGGCAAAGTTCCTTTGCTTTTGAATGCTTAAAATTATAAGGACTTTTTTCATAAATACAAATCACTATTTTTAATCATTAACCATGATATGATTGCATAGCAAGCTTTCTTTTCTTCATTTTTCATAAAAGGACGTGAGCTTTGATGAACGAAAAAGACTGGAACCTTCTGGTGACGCTCTCCGAAGAGAAGACGATCACCCACACGGCTCAAAAGCTTTGCCTCACCCAGCCGGCGGTGACGCGGCGCATCCAGCAGCTCGAGCAGGAACTGAACTGCCCGATTATTATCCGCGGCAACAAAGGCGTGGAGCTCAGCTCCGAAGGCGAGTACCTGGTGGAATACGCGCGGTCGGCCCTGCAAAAGCTGGACGCGCTCAAAGAGTACATCGACAACCGGAGCGGCGAAGTGCGCGGCACGCTGCGCATCACCAGCGCCAACGTCTACGCCAAGCAGTGCCTTCCGCGGCTCATCAAGTCATTCTCCGCGAAATACCCCGCCGTGGACATCCACGTGATCACGGGCAACAGCCAGAGCATCCAGCCCTACCTGATGTCGGGGGCCGCCCATATCGCCCTGCTGCGGGGCAGTTTCAGCTGGCCGGAGCAGATCCTGCCACTCAAGGCCGACCCGCGCTATTACGTGGTCAGCTCCTTTCCCCTGAACCTGGACGACCTGCCCGACCTGCCCCAAATCCAGAACGTGACCGACGCGCCTCTGGAAGCGGAGCTCAACCTCTGGTGGACCAGCCGCTACAGAAAGCCGCCGCGGGTTTCCACGCTGGTAGACCGTTCGGATATCTGCATCGAGATGATCCGCCAGGGGCTGGGCTACAGCCTGCTTTCAGGGCTCTACATCCAGGACCAGCCCGACCTGTACCGGGAAAAGATCGTCCACAGCGACGGCCGGGAACTTCTCCGCGCCACAAACGCCTATTGCCGCAGCAGCTCGCTGGAGATCAAGGCCGTCCGCGCCTTTTGGGAATACCTCAAATACTACGACGGCCGGACGACGGCATAGGACGCGGGCGGCCGTAAGCCCATGTTCCACGTGGAACCCTTACTACCAATTTGCATTTAACGTGATTAATATCAGACCGAAGATTAAAGTCAAAGGATTTCAACGCAAAGGCTGAACAGAAAGGGCGCAAAGGAAAAACAAAACCTAAATTATTACCCCCCAAAAAACGAATGAGCGTGATGGTAATTTATGTGTTTTGATTGATTTTGCGGTTCTAAAAGTCTTTCAAGGTTTTCCTTTGCGAAGCTTTGCGCCCATTGCGTTGAAATCTTTTGGCGCGGCTCTTCGATTTGAAATTAAGCACTTCAATGGGAATAAGTATAATCTCACTTTTCCTTATTTCTTCTTCAATTCGGACAA
>SFDM01000023.1 GCA_004558205.1 Pyramidobacter piscolens | reverse complement strand
GGGGCTCTGATTAGATTATTCGCCTTGCGCGTGTCACCTCAGAACCTACAAATGAGCAAACCTGCTCCCCTTTGCCATGTGGCAGACCCTATCCGCCTCCGACTACTACGAGAGCACTGTAACCATGCCAGACCTTGAGACTGCCTCTTAGCTGCTCCGAATTTACTTTAGCAGCGCTGGTTTAGATTATCCCCGGTAACTACGTTTTCGTGTACCTCCTAGTTTTAAGCCAAGTGACTGGATTTCAAGAAGTGTTCCTTTATCCATGCCGTTCCTATGCCTTGGTATTGTACAACTGACTATCCAATACCTTTCCCTTTTCCAACATGCTATGGCCCCTTAGGCGTTTCCGCTCCCGGTTAGTTGGTTAGCATCTCAGTTTCTCTTCAACTGAGGTCTCCTTGGTGACTCTCTGCAAAGCGCTTCACGGGCGCACATTGATAATTAGTATAACAGCAGGGCCATGGAAAGCGGAGAATCCCTTTCCATGGCCCTGGCTGTTTTTTTCCAAAAGCGGCGCGGCTGCGGCGACGCGCGCGCCCTAGAACCCCCCGTTGACGGCGAGCCCTGTCGCCGTCGCGAAGATCATCACGAAGAGCAGATAGAGCGCGAAGTGCTTCGCGCCGAGGACGATCTTGAGAGCGCCCAGGTTGGTGATCTTCGTCGCGGGTCCCGTGAGCATGAAGGCGGACGCCGCGCCGAGGCTCATGCCCGAATGCAGCCAGCCATCGATCAGGGGAATGGTTCCGCCGCCGCAGGCATAGAGCGGGACGCCAATCGTGGCGGCCATAAAGACGCCGAACCGCTTCTGGCTGCCGAACAGCCCCGCCAGCCCGTCCTCGGGCACGTACCGCTGAAACAGCGCCGCGAGCAGAATCCCCAGCAGGAAGTAACCGCCCGTGGCTTTCACGTTGCGCCCCAGGTTTTTCAGAAACCTAAAAAGCAGGTTCGGGTCGCCGTCGCGATTCGCTGGCTCCTGAAAGCCCGAAAAACTGAAAAAACGCTTTCCGCGGCTTCCGTACCTGACGCAGAGCCCCGCAGCGACGCCGCAGAGAAAACAGGACAGGACCCGTATCACCAGCGCCCGCTCGCCCAGCGCGGCCGTGTAGACGATCAGCTGGGGGTTCAGCAGCACCGAGCTCATCATGAACGCGGCCAGCCAGTCGTCCCTCATCCCCTTTTCAGAAAAGGAGGCGGCGATAGGGATCGTGCCGTACATGCACAGCGGCGACGCGATGCCCAGCAGGCTCGCGGGGATCAGCCCCAGCACGCCCAGCCTTTTATCCGCCATGGCACTGAAGGCTCTGTAGATCCTGTCCTTGCCGAACAGGGAGACGCAGGAGCCGATCAAAATCCCCAGAGCCCAGTAAGGCCCGATCTGCTCCAGCTGGATGGAGACGTAATAGCGCAGATAGACGAACTCCCGTTCCAGGATTTCAAACATTCAGGATCAGAATTTGACCAGTTCGTATTTCTGGCTGCCAAGCCCCATCGCCTCGGCGTGGTCCAGAATGACCGTCCCTTTTCTGGATTCGATGCGCTCGATCAGGTGGACCTTGCCGTGTTCCTGCGAGGCGTAAACCAGATCGACGCAGGCGCGGTCAAGGGCCACAGGGTCGGTGGAGGCCAGGATCCCGATATCGCCCATCTGGGGCGCCTCGGGCGAACTGTCGCAGTCGCAGTCCACCGACAGGTTGTTCATGACGCTGATGTACAGGATCCGGTCGCCCAGCGCGTTGATGACGGCGCCGGCCGCTTCGGCCATAGACTCGATAAAGTCCTCCTGCTTTCCGGGGTTCCTGAAACCGCTTCTCGACGTCCCCGCGGTGTGAATCCAGCTTTTTCCTTCCGAGGAGGCGATGCCGATGGAGATATTCTTCAGCGCGCCGCCGAAGCCGCCCATGGCGTGTCCTTTAAAGTGAGAGAGCACCAGGAAGGAATCGTAGTTCTTGAAATGAGCGCCCACAAAATCTTCTTTCAGGTGCTTTCCGCCCTTCACGGGGAGGCTGACGGAACCGTCGGCGTCCATGATGTCCACGGGGGCGATGGCCGCAAAACCATGGTCTTTGGCGACCTGCATGTGCATGGCCGTGCTGGCGCGGCTGCCGCCGTAGGCCGTGTTGCATTCCACGATCGTGCCGTTCACGGACTGGACCAGGTCTTTAATCAGCGAGGGCGCCAGGAAATGATGGCCGCCGGGCTCTCCGGTGCTGAGCTTCACGGCCACCTTGCCCGGCAAGGGCCGTTCGAGAGCCTTGTACAGGGCCATCATCGCCGCAGGACTGATGTCGGCGGTCATGTACACCTTGGGAGCCCCGGCGGCGAAGGCCGAGCCGGAGATCACCAGCAACGTGGCCAGCAGAACCGATAAAGCGCGAACACATTTTTTCATTTTGAGTTCCTCCTTTTACGCCTTATAAAGTTGTAACGCAGGAACTCTATCACTTAAAGTGGACTCCAAGTCAAGGTCCAATTTTGCAAAAAAGCTCAGTTCCGGCTTGTTTCCACGGGCCGGAACTGAGCTTTTTATACTGACACTGATTCTCCATTGACGTGCTTAATATCAAATCGAAAGCCACGTCAAAAGATTTCAACGCAAAGGGCACAAAGGTTCGCAAAGGAAAATCTTGAAAGACTTTTAGAACCGCAAAATCAATTAAAATACATAAATTACCATCATGCTAATTCGTGTTTTTAATTAATAATTTAGATTTTGTTTTTCCTTTGCGTTGAAATCCTTTGACTTTGACCTTCAGCCTGACATTAAGCACGTTGAATGCAAATTAGCATGAATTATCCGTTGAACGGCTTCATACTGTGGATTAGATTAAACAGTATGACTCCGCCCCTCTTCGGTTTCTTGCGACGCTGCAGGCCTCCTCTTGCGCATCGGGTGGTCCTTGACGAAGTGGATGTCCATCTGCGGGAAGGCCATTTCGATCCCCGCCTCATCAAAGGCGGCCTGGATGGCTTCGCGCAGCTCGCCGCCGGCTTTCGTGGCGCTGATGATCTTCTGGTTCACCCAGAAGTAGAGCGTAAATTCCAGCGAGCTGTCGCCGAAATTGGCGAAGAGCACCCAGGGCGCCGGCGTCGTCAGGATCTTAGGGTTGGCCGCGACCACTTTGAGCGCCGTCTCCTTGACGAGTTTCACGGGCGTGCCGTAGCAGGCCGAAAAGTTGACGCTGCCGCGGAGCAGCGCGTCGGAAAGGCTCCAGTTGACCATCTGGTTATCCAGCAGCTGGCTGTTGGGCACGATGACTTCGCGCTCGTCAAAGGTGCGTATCAGCGTGGAGCGCACGCCCAGGTCCATTACGGTGCCGCAGATGCTGCCCACTTCGATGGTGTCGCCCAGCCTGAAAGGGCGGTTCAGCGTGAGGATGATGCCGCTGATCAGGTTGTTGAACATGTTCTGAGCGCCAAAACCGATGGCGATGGCCACGGCGCCGCCGAGGAACGCGAAGGCCGTCAGGGGGATGTTCACGATGCGGAGCGCCGTCAGGAAGATGATAATGATCAGCAGATAGAACACAAAGCGGTCCAGGGTCCTGCGGCTGGTCTCGTCGATTTTGAAATGGCGGGCGGTCAGCCGTGAAAAGAGGTGGACCACGTGCTTGCCTACCCAGATGCCGAACACGATAATCGCCAGGGCCAAGGCGAACTCTTTCAGGCGGACGCCGTAGCCGCCGCTCTGCCACAGTTCGGTGTTCAGCAGCTCGTCGGCTTTCTTTTTCCACAGCGCCGCCGTCTTGTCGGTGATGCTGACGCTGTCGTACATCTTCTGCAGTTCCAGGATAAAATGACGTTGCTGCGCCGCCGTGGAGATGACCGCCGCAGAGAAGTCCAAACAGTTGTCGATGGCTTCCTGAATGACGGTCCTGTGTTTTTTGAGGAGCGCCAGGCTCTGCTTGTTCGTCTTTTCATCCTCTATGATCTTTTCGATGGAAGACTGCTTCGACTGCAGCGACAGCAATTCTTTCTGCAGGCCAAGAAGCTCGTTGTCGTTGGTGGCCACCTGGGCGGCCAGCTTCTTCACTATATCGGGCAGCGACGTTTTGTCCACGGCGCTGCGCCGCAGGTCGTAACGCAGCGTCCAAACGCGTTTGCGCTGGGCCATCAGCACCAGGGTCTCCTGCAGATAATCCAGCTGGCTGCGGTAGCGGTTGCGTGCGGTGATCCTATAGGAGCGCTCGTTGGCGTTGAGCTCCTTTTCCTCGTCGTTTTTCGACGCGGCGTATTTCTGCTCCGCCGTATCGACGGCCTGTTCCGCCGCCTTCAGCTGGCGGATCACGGCGGGCTTTGAGTTTTCCAGCTTGGACACTTCGGCGTCCATGGCCTCTATCTGGCTCTTGAAGGACGCTTCCGACAGGTCCACGTTCTCGAGGATGTAGTTTTTCAGCTGATCCCTGCGCTGGAACTGCAGGTCGTAGGTCACGACCAGGATGTCAGCCCTTTCTTTCTCGCAGTTGTCCAGGATCAGCTGAGCCCTGGCGTTTTCCACGTCCAGCGCGGCGCTCTGGACGTTCCAGCTGGTCTGGGGGGTCTTCTCTTTAGTCTCGTTGTCGCGGGCAAGGCGCCAGGCGGCTTCTTTCTCCTTGACGGCCTTCTGCGACGCTTCCGCGATGCCTGCGCGGCGCGTCACGTTGTCTTTGGCGTCTTCGCTCTGCTTTCGGATGTCGTCCAAGGCGCCAAGGTAGCTGTTGTAAAAGTTCATCGTGTAAGGGGGCTTGTCGGTCATCGCCAGCTGCGGAGCCGAGTTGTCGAGGCGCTGCTTTTCAAGCTCGGCCTTCTGCTTCACAAGGCGGCTGATGTTCTCGTTAATCCGCGGATAGGTGTTTTTCAGCGCCGTCAGCACCTCAATCCGTGAGTTGGCCTCTTCGACGGTGATGCCGAAACGAGCCGCCGCAGCGTCCACGCTGATGCTCTTCCATTCGGCCAGGCTCTTCTCAATCTCGGCCAGGCGCTTCGTGTTGGTCTCGAGATTCGAGGCGGAAGGCTCAAAAGGGGACGCGGCTTCCTGCGCTTTCACGTCCGCGGTCCCCGCCGCGGATACCGCCGTGTCCGCCGACGCCGGAGCCTCTTCGCCGCCCTGCACAAGGTCGACGACGGGATTGGCAGCCAAGGCCGACAAAGCGAAACACCCCAGGAACGCCATCGCGGCAATCCAGCGCATTGACTTTTTCATTGAAACGGATCTCTCCTTCTCATACCCATAATTAGATTTCCCGTCCCTATTATAGATGACCTCTCTAAAATTACCAGAGAAAGACTGCTCATTGCCATTTATATCAACAATAGAAATCAAATAGAATGTTTGAATCTTGACAAAATCCTGAAACACTTGCCCTTTGACTCTCTATGTAATCTTTTTACAAATTAAAGCATCAAAATGAATACTTTTCATATGGAGTATAATAGTCCCATCTCACAGAAAAAAATTTTACCAGGAGGTACGGATTCATGGAACATAAATCTCAGGTGTTTTTCGCACCCTTTACGGCGAATGTCAGTAAGGTGGACGTTCTGAAAGAGCTCATGGAGGTCATGGAGTTCCGCAGGACCGTCTCGAAGGACGACCTGACGGCCGTCAAGCTCCACTTCGGCGAGAGAGGCAACGACACCTATCTGCGCCCGATTTTCGTCCGTGCCCTGGCGGACGAGATCAAAAAGTGCGGCGGCAAGCCCTTCCTGTGCGACAGCAACACGCTCTACGCCGGCAGCCGCAAGAACTCGGTGGACCACCTTCTGACGGCGATCGAGAACGGCTTCGGCTTCGAGGTCACGGGCGCGCCTTTGATCATCGCCGACGGCCTGAAGAGCAACGACTACCGCGAAGTGCCCGTCGACGGCGATTATTTCAAGACCGTGAAGATCGCCTCGGCCATCGCCGAAGCCGATTCGCTGGTGGTGATCTCCCACTTCAAGGGGCACGTGAGCGCCGGTTTCGGCGGCGCTCTGAAAAACCTGGCCATGGGCTGCGCCCCCGCCGTGGGCAAGAAAGCTCAGCACGCGGTCCAGCTCGTGGTGGACGAATCGCGCTGCGTGGGCTGCGGACGCTGCTCGCGCCACTGTCCAGCCCACGCCATCTCCATGGTCCAGACGGCCGCGGGGGCCAAGGCCCATATCGACAAGGATCCCTGCATCGGATGCTGCGAGTGCATGACCATCTGCACCAGCAAGGCTATCAGCATGGACTGGGCCGGACGCGACGACCCGGGCAGCTTCAACCGCCGCATGGTGGAATACGCCTCGGGAGCCGTCAAGGGGCGCAAGCGCGTGATCTACATCAACGTCATGATGGACATCACGCCCCTGTGCGACTGCTGCGGCTGGAGCGACGCGCCCATCGTGCCCGACATCGGCTTCGCGGCATCCACCGACCCCGTGGCCCTCGACACAGCCTGCTACGACATGATTACCGCCGCCGCGGGAATTCACGCCGCCGGCTGCCACTGCGGCCAGGGCGACGACAAGTTCCACGCCATCCACCCCGCGACGATGCCTCTGGTCCAGATGGAACACGCCGAGAAAATGGGCATGGGAACTCGCCGTTACGACCTGGTCAAGCTGGACATCAAACCCGGCGCCGGCGAATAAAAAGACGCCGCTGACCACGCCACAGAAAGGAGGCTGCCATGGAGATAAAAAACTACTATACCGCCGTCAGGGAAGCCGTCGCGAAACTGCACGAGAAGGACGGCTTCTGCCGGAACGACGCCGACGTCGCTGAGGTACGGGAGCGCTTTGAAAAGCTTCCCGAGATCCAAAAGGAATTTATGCTGCTCTCCCGGGCGCGGGGCGAGAGGGTTATCGCCGAGGCTTTCGTGCTCAGCGCCCAGGACGCCGAAAGGGCGATCGAACTGAACGACCTGGTCGCGCGCGGCGTCGACAACCCCGAGGTGTTCAACAGCGACCAGCAGATCGAGCGCAACCTGAGCGGCGAGGGCTGGGGGCTGGGGGTCAAGGCTGACGGGCGCCTCGTGGCTATTGTCATCCTCTCCACCATTCCCGAGGACTGGACAAAGCTCACGGCAAACAGCCCGCTCAGCCACATTCCGCCCGAAGAGGGTGCAATCCGCGACATCGTGGTGGTCCACAGGGACTACCGCAGCAACGGCCTGCAGCGCCGGCTGATCGAGCTGGCGGCAAGCTGCCTGCCCCTGAAGAGGAAACACCTGGTTTCCACGATCTCGCCGCAGAACCCCGCAAGCCTGATCAGCGCGCTGAGCGCCGGCTGCCACGTGATCCACTGGGACCGTTTTTACGGCGGCGTGGAGCGCTTTCTGACCTATCTGAAGGTGGGCCAGGACGACCCCGTCAAGATCCGCGCGCTGCCAATGCTCGTCCCCCTTTCCAACAGCCACATCAACCGCGCCATGCTCGAAAGCGGTTACCGCGCCATCGGCGTGGAGCAGTCAGAACAGGGCCTGATGCTGCGCTACGGCATCCAGAGGATCGGCAGGCTGAAAAACCTCAAAAAACAGGGCGCCGCGAAATAGCGGAGGGGCTGACCCCACGGCGCGGCCGTGGAAATGTTCCACGTGGAACATTTCCCCTTTCCGCCGCAGTTTTTCTGTGTTTTATAAAAGCCAGGTCAAAAGATTTCAACGCCAAGGGCGCAAAGGACGCAAAGGAAAAACAAGACCTAAATTATTAGACAAAAAAACGAATTAGCGTGATGATAATTCATATATTTTGATTGATTTTTCGGTCCTAAAAGTCTTTTAAGGTTTTCCTTTGCGAACCTTTGCGCCCTTGGCGTTCCAATCTCTTGACCTTGACTTCCGCCCCCCTAAACGGGCCCTTGCGGAAGGACGGCCGCGAAAAATGTTCCACGTGGAACATCCCCCTTCAGGGAGAAATAACACATAAAAAATGAGGAGAGCTCGCGAAATCTCGCGGGTTCTCCTCGTTTCTATTCCATAGGCTGTTTCCAGCCTCTTACTTTTTGTACACCACGTTGCCGCCCACCATGGTCAGCACGGGCAGGATGCCGCGGATTTCCATGGGGTCGCAGGTGAAGATGTCCCTGTCCAGCACCGCCAGGTCGGCTGCATAGCCGGGTTTCAGGCGGCCCTTGTCCTTCTCGCGGAATTCCGCGTAGGCGCTGCCCGCGGTATAGGCGTCCACCGCGCTGAACACGTCTACGCACTCCTGGGGAAAGAAGCCCCCCTCGGGATAGCCCGTTTTGTCCTTGCGGGTCACCGCCGAGTAGATGTTGGGGAAGGGATTGCAGTCCTCCACGGGCGAGTCGGTGCCGTAGGACACGCTGCCGCCCAGGTCCTCCACGGTGCGGAAGGCGTAGGAGGTGCTCGACAGAGCCTCGCCGCAGCGGCTGATCACGGCGTGCATGTCGTAATCCAGGAAGATGGGCTGATAGAACACGGGGATCCCGTCCTTCACGATGCGCTCAAGCAGGGGCCTGTCGGTGATCTGGCAATGGATCAGGCCGTGGCGCAGGGGGTTTTTCCCGCCGCGGAACACCTTTTCGTAGGCTGCCACCGTGTCCTCCACGGCTTTGTCGCCGATGACGTGGGTCACCACCTGAATGCCCGCCTTGTCGGCCAGGGCGCAGAACTGGTCCATCAGCGCCGCGCCGGTGACCTCCACGCCGAAGTTGCCGCGGTCGTCCAGGTATTCATGGCGCATCAGGGCCGTGCGCGCCCCCAGGGAGCCGTCCTTGAACAGCTTCAGCGTGCCGCCCGAAAGCCAGGGATGGCCGCAGAGCGCGCCGTAGCCGCCGTCGAGATATTGCTGGAACTCGCCGACGGTGCGGAAGCACAGCTGATGATGGTAGCGCAGCTTGGCCCGGCCTTCGGCGAAGACCCGGTTGACCAGGCTGAAGACGGCGCGGCCGTCGGCGGCGGAGGTGCCCACGTCGTTGGACTGCACGCTGGTAATGCCATGGGCGACGGCGTAGTCCATGGCTTCCAGGAACATCCTCTCGTACTCCTCGGGCGTGTAGCCGGGGATGACGCTGTTGATGCGGCCGCAGGCGTTCTCGGTAAAGATGCCGCTGGGATAGCCGTCGGCCTCCAGCTCGAAGGTCCCGCCCTCGTACTGAGGCGAATTCCGGCCCAGGCCGAGCATCTCGATAGCCTTCGTGTTGGCCGACACGGCGTGTCCGCACACGCGCTCCAGCACGATGGGGATCTCGGTGGAAATTTTGTCCAGATCGTGGCGGTTGGGCATGCGTTTTTCGCCCGTAAACAGATCCTGGTTCCAGCCCACGCTGTGGATGCCGCGGCGGCAGGCCTGGGGCCGCTCCGCCATGAAGCGCTTGACCCGCTCCACCATCTCGCCAATGGACGTCACGCCCGCGATGTTCACCTGAGCGAGGCCCATGCCCACCATCAGCAGGTGCATATGGCTGTCGTTCAGCCCCGGGATCACCGTGCGGCCGCCGCAGTCCAGCGCCTCGGCGCCGGCTCCCGCCGCGGCAGCCATTTCCTCGTTGGAACCGACGGCGCGGATCACGCCGTCTTCCACGTACAGAGCCTGGGCGAAACGGCCGCGCTCCACGTAGATTTTGCCGTTACAGATAAGCCTTTTCATCGTTTTACGCCGCCTTCCCCGCCGCGCCTACCGGGCCGCGGAACCGGCGCTCTGCTCGGCTTTGAGCTTCTTGTCGAAGTAGAGGAACACTGCCGTGCCGACGGCAGGCACCGCAAAGCCGATGATGCAGGTCAGAGGGTCTTCGATGAAGGTGTTGACCACCAGAGCCAGGTTGATGAGCACCGTGAGATAGACTGTCGCCTTGCCGCCCCAGACCCTGTAAGGCCGTTCGGCGTCGGGCATTTTTTTGCGCAGCACCAGGACGGCGGCAAAGGTAAGCACGTTGTAGAGCATGCTGGTGAACACCACCAGCGACGTGAGCTGGTCCAGGCTGCGGATCCAGATCAGAAGCAGCGTGAAAAAGGCCTGGCAGAACATGGCGGCGTGAGGGATTTTATACTTGGGGTGCAGCTCCTTGAAGCTCTTGAAAAAATGCCCCTCGTGGGCCATAGCGTAGTAGTTGCGGGGGAAAGCGATGGTCATGCCGTTGATGGAGCCCAGCATGGAGATCACCATGCCCACGGTGACGATAATGCCGCCCGCGCTGCCCAGAAGGCGCAGAGCCACTTCGGTGCCGAGGTAGAGCTTGCCTCCGTCCACAAGGGTGCGGATTTCGGCGAGAGGGATCACCTTGAAGATGGCGTAGTTGAACAGCGTGTAGAGCACAGTGATGCCGCCGATGGCGATGATGAGCGCCAGGGGCAGGTTGCGCTTGGGATTTTTGACCTCTTCTGTGACGCAGTTGAGGTTCGTCCAGCCTTCATAGGCCCACAGCGTGGCCACGGTGGCGAAGGAGACCATACCGAACACCTTGCCCAGGGACACGGCGCCGTCCATGGGCGACATGCTGAGCACCGGCGAGGCTTTGCCCATGATGAGGGCCGCGAACATGATAATGGCGATGGGGATGAGCTTGGCCACCATGGTGACGTTCTGAAGCCAGGAGCCGATCTTCACGCCGAAATAGTTGTAGGCTGTGAAAGCCAGGATGACCGCCGTGGCCACAACCTTGCCCAGAGTTCCCTGAAGGCCGAACATGGCCGTCAGCGCCAGAGCGCCTGCCGACAGCGAGCCCGGGCCGCCGATGACCCAGCTGTTGAAGCCGTTCAAAAAGCCCACCAGAGGGTGGAAGGCTTCGTTGAGGTAGACCGTCATGCCGCCGGCCTTGGGGATCATGGCGCCCAGCTCGGCGAGACAGAGGCCGCCAAGCATGGACACGAGGCCGCCCAGGATCCAGCACAGCACCGACAGCCCGAGGCTGAAGCCCGTGCGCATCAGCACGTAGGAACCGAGGTAGAAAATGCCTCCTCCGATCATAATGCCGCCCAGAATGCTGACGCCGCCAAAGAGGCCGATTTCGCGCTTGAATTCGGTTTTCTCCGAAGACAGCTCCATAATTTTCTCCCGTTCAATGTTATCCATGCTCAATCTTCCCTTCTCTTTAAATTTTGTGTTCATAGAACTCTACAGAAAAAGACAAAAACTCGCCGTCATTTGCGGCGAAACATCGAAAAACTTCGTTGGGAGCCTCCAGGAAAGCCCCGGGCGCAAGCGGCCCCGTCCGCGCGTTCGTTCAGCGGCGATACGGATCTGAAGCGCCCAGGTTTCCTTGGGACGCCCGAATATTTGCATAGAAATATTCGATATGAAAAGGTTTAACGAGGACGGACGTTAACCCTGATACACGCACTGGCCGCCCACGTAGGTCCGCGTCACCCGGGCTTCCAGCAGCGCCTCGTCGGGGCAGCTCAGAAGGTCCCGGTCCAGCGTGATGAAGTCGGCGTACATGCCGGCCCTGACCTTGCCCTTCACGTCCTCGTCGCGGGACGCGTAAGCCCCTTCGGCGGTGTAGGCGTACAGCGCCTGCTCGCGCGTGAGCTTCTGCTCGGGCAGGAAAGGCCCGCGCCCCTTCAGGTCGCGCCGAGTGACCGCGCAGTAAAGGCCAGGCAGGGGACGGAAGGGCTCCACAGGGCAGTCGGTGCCGAAAGGCGCGTGAACGCCCAGATCGACGTAGTCCTTCCAGGCGTAGGACGTGTCCGCCAAGTCCTTTCTCACCCTGTCATAGACGATGTGCATGTCGTAGTCGATAAAAATAGGCTGGATGTAGGCGATCACGTCGAGCTCCTTAAAGCGCGCGATCTGCTTCCTGTCGGTGATCTGGCAGTGCACGATGCCGTGGCGGGGGTGCAGGTAAGGCATTTCGCGCCGGGCGCGCTCGATGGCGTTCAGACACATCTCCACGGCGCCGTCGCCGATGGCGTGGATGGCGGCGGCCGTATTGGCCCTGTGGGCCTTCATGACCAGTTCGTCCAGCTCCTCCTGCGTGTAGACGGCGATGCCCTTCGTATCGGGGGCATCGGCGTAGGGCTCGCGCATAAAGGCCGTGCGCGCGCCGAGAGAGCCGTCGGAGAGGATCTTCGCGCAGGAGATCTTGAAGGTGCGGTTGCCGTAGCTGTCGTCCAGCCCCTTCTCGTCGAAGAAATAGTTCATGTCCGCCATGGCGGGCAGCAGCGCCTGTTCGGCGATCCGCAGCTTCAGCCGCCCGTCCTCCGCCGCGGCGCGGATCAACGGCAGCATGTCGTAAGCCCCGTTTTCGGGGATGTACTTCATGTCGTCGGACTGCACGCTGGTGACACCGTACTGGAACAGGTCCGCCTGGCAGTCCACCATCATGTCCAGAAGCTGCTGAAGGCTGGGCGCGGGAAGGTTGGATTTGATATCGTCGAAGACGCCCTCCTTGACCACGCCGTTGGGCCGACCGTCGGGCCAGGTCTCGGCGTAAACGCCATAGCGTCCCACGGTGTCCCGGTCGATGCCCAGCAGTTCCATGGCCTTGGAGTTCATGACGCCGATATGGAAGCAGGCGCGCATGATCAGCATGGGATATTCCGTCGTCACCCGATCCAGGTCCTCCGCCGTGGGGAAGCGCTTCTCGTCGGCGAAATAATCCTGATTCCACCCCTCGCCCGTGAGCCATAGGCCGCTCTCGCGGTCATAGGACTCGGCGAAGCCCTTCTTCATGCGCTCCACCACCTCGCTCAGTGAGGCACAGCCCGTGAGGTTCACCGACCCCTTTTTGGCCTTGACGTAGTGAAGGTAGTGCATATGGCTGTCGTTGAATCCCGGCATCAAAAAAGCCCCGCCGCAGTCCAGCACAGAAAGTTCTTTCTGAGGATGGGCCTTCAGCCAGGCCTCGGCCCCCTCCTGGCTGCCCACGTAAGCGAAGAAATGCCCCACCACCACCGCCGACTCCGCGGCGGGACGCTCACGGTCCATCGTGGCGATCGACGCGTTTTTAATCCATAATGACATGTTATAGCCTCCTCTTCCTTGAAATAAATATAAAATTTGAGCGCGTCCTCGTGTATTTTCATCAATACACAGGGACGCGCCAAATTTTGACCATAGGACACGCGGTACCACCCTGTTTGAACACAGCGCGATCCAGCTTCCGCGGTACCGATCCGGTTATAAAAAAACTCGCCCCTACACACTTACTGTAGGGACGAGTTCGATCATCGAATCTCGCGGTACCACCCTGCTTGGACACATCGCCGTGCCCCGCCTCGAACCTGATAACGGAGGTTAATCCGGAAATTTTACTCCGGCGCGGCTGCGCCTTTCAAACCCAGCTCCCCGGGCCTTGCCCTTCACGGGACATGCGCAGAAGTTCTTCCAGCCTGTGGAACTTCCTCTCTGGCCGCGCAGACGCTTATATATGAAGGGATCCGGTTCATCGCTTTTCCGCTCTATTTAATTATGATGTGATTATAACGAACAACAGCCATATGTCAAGAACTTTTTTTCAGGAAGTGTTGTTGTGGTGGTATTCTGTGACAAAGTCACCATATAAATTGATCAGCGACAATGTCACAATAAAGCAGGAGCGATTGATACTAATTCCCCATCAACGTGCTTAATATAAAACTGAAAAACCACGTCAAAAGATTTTAACGCAGAGGCCGCAAAGATTCGCAAAGGAAAAACTTGAAAGGTTTTTAAAACCGAAAATTAATCAAAAGAAATAAATTTTCATCACTCCAATTCATTTTTTTGGTCAATAATTCAGGTCTTGTTTTTCCTTTGCGTCCTTTGCGCCCTTTCTGCTCAGCCTCTGCGTTAAAATCCTTTGACTTTGGTCTTCAGTCTGACATTAAGCACGTTGAATGCAAATTAGTATAAACAAGACCGCCTCAACCGAAATATTCAGCGAGGCGATCCTATTCGGGATATGGATGTGATCTTGTTTCATAAGCACTACAATGACCGCCTGCCGTCAAGCAGACGCGGATATCGCTTTATTATTTTCTAATACCCTGGTTCTGCGTTACTACTTCGTGCCGTCAGGGCGCAGGAAGGGGCCGTTGGAGATCAGCTTGCCCCACTCGGCGGGATAGGATTTGTACTTCATGTGAGTGGCGTTCATGCAGTACTTGCTGAAGAGTTTATTGCCCAGGTCAGCCCAGCCCTGATGCCAGGCCTTGGCCGTCTCGGAGCTGAACTCGGAGAGCAGGTTCAGAGCTTCGTCGCTCTTCCCCGCCTTGATCATCTCGGCAGCCTTCGCCTGGAAAGAATAGGCCTTCTTGAAGTTTTCCTCCATGATGGGTGTGCGGTAGTCCAGGATTTCCTTGCGGATGTCCTGATAGCGCATCTCTGCGATGTGCTGAACGCGAACGCATTCCCACCAGGCGGAGCGCCCGTCAAAGGGTTCCATGCGGGTGCCGACCTTGAACTGCTCGGGCAGGTCTTTCATCACCGCCCACAGAGGCGTAAGGTAAGTAGTATCGGCAGCGCCGTAGCCAAACCAGACCATGCCGCGAACCTCTTCAGGCAGCGAAGCGTTGACCTCGCAGATCTGGACATAGGTGTGGCGGTAATCGTTGATCGCGCGGGGGAACTCGTTGTCGTTGAAACCCATGTTCAGAGCCTTACGATAACGATTCGGGTTGCCATAGGGGCCGGCAGCGAGGCCTTTGCTCAAATCGAACTCAGTGCCCTCGTACCAGTCGCCGTAAACCTTGAACAGGTCGGCCACAGTGACTGCCCTGTCAGGCTTGACCGACTTGGGGAAATAATAGGCATAGGGATCGAGCTTGACGGAAGGGGCAAACAGCGTCAGAGCTCTCCACTCGCGCAGAGTCGAGTAAAGGCGGATCGTGGGATAGAACACGTCGGCGGGGCTGAAGCACTTCTCGTTCACGTCTTTCCTGTCGATGAAGCCCTGCTCCACAGCGTAGTCGATCATGTCGGGAGCGCAGATCACGTTTCTCTTGTCGGAGAGGTCGAGCTCGCGGAGGCGGGCTCGGTTGGCGGCCACGAAGATCTCATCGTCGGGCACGCGCCAGGCGGCCCACATTTTGTTGCCATAGGCCTCAAAGATCCACACCTCGTTGCCGTCGGTGATGGGCATGGTCTCGCCGGCCTCGTACCAGCCGTATTCGCTGATAAGGCTGCCCATGACCAGCACGGCTTCGCGGGCGGTAGCGGCGCGCTCAAGGGCGATATCCTGGATGATCAGGCAGTTCATCAGGCCGAAGGCATTGGTCTCCATGACCTCCTGGACCTTCTTGCTGCGCTCGTCGGTGACCGACATGGACATGGTGGACTCGCCCATGGCCAGCCCCTTCTCGTTCAGGAAGGGATAGCGGCAGGTCAGGTAACGATAGGTGTGCTCGACCTCGGGAATCTGGATGGGAAGGAGCTCAGGCTTGTCGCCCCGGTTAATTCCCCTGCCCTCTTTTTGAAGATCGCGCATGGAGCCCTTCGCGTGATCCGCAGCGGGGATCAGATGAAGCTGGAACGTGTCGGTCAGAGAATCGCAGGAATGCGATATCATAGCCGTGCCGTTGGCCGACGCCTTCCTGCCCACGCCAAAGACGGTGCAGGCCCAGGCGCCGCCGGCAACAAGGCTCAAAAGAGCCAACGCAGCGATAACGACCCTCAGTTTTTTCTGCATCACAAAAAAACCTCCTCTGGAAATATCAGCCCCCCAAAGGGAACTGTTGGCGCCGCGAAAGTTTAAAAGAAGCTCCTGACAGCCGCAGCAAGACGTTTGACGCCTTCGGTCATCTCGGCGTCGGTCTGGCGGGCGAAGGTCAGGCGCACTGAATAGTCCTCGCCCTCGTAGTTGGGCGTGAAGCACACGCCGGGGAAGGTGGCGGCGCCGAAATCATCGCGGGCGCGGGTCGAGAAGTCCCAGCCCTTGACGCCGTTTAAGCGGCACCACAGGAACATGCCGCCCAGGGGCACTTCCCAGCTGAACTGGTCGGGTGAAATCTGCGCGGCCATCAGCCCCGTCAGCGTCTCGTAGCGGCGCTTCAGGTCGGCGCGCAGCTCGTCGAGGTGAGGTTCATATTCAGGGTGAACCAGCAGTTTGGCCAGAGCCCTGTGGATGATCGCGGGGAAGGCCAGGTTGATCGCCATCTGAAGCCGGACGGCGCGCTCCATGACCTCCTGAGGCAGCACAAGCCAGCCGGTGCGCACGCCGGGGGCCACGGTCTTGGAGAAACTGCCCACGTAGACGGTCAGCTCGGGGGCCAGCGAATAATAGGTGGCCGGAGGCTGCCTGTCGAAATAAAGCTCGCGGTAAGGATCGTCCTCAATGATCATGAAGCCGTATTTCCGGGCCAGCGCGACCACGGCCTTGCGGCGCTCCAGCGTGGTGCAGCGGCCTGTGGGGTTCTGGAAGTCGGGGATGACGTAGAAAAAGAGGGGCTTGTATTTTTTCGCGGCCGCCTCGAGCTCTTCGATAATCGGGCCGTCCACGTCCATGGGGACGCCGGCGAGCTTGGCGCCCTCTTTATGGAAGCACTCCAGCGTTTCGGGAAAGGTAGGGCTCTCAGTCAGCACCACGTCACCCGGATCGATGAACAGCTCGCCGATCATGCTGGCGCCGCCGATGCCGCCGTTGGTCACCATAATCCGGTCGGCCGTCACGTCGGAGGTCACCACGCCCTGTTTTTTCAAACGGGCCAGGAGCACTTCGCGGAGCTCGGCATCGCCAAGCTGGCGCGGATAGGTAAACAGCGAAGGGTCGTCTTCAATCAACCCGGAGATGATCGGCTCGAGCAGCTTCAGGGGGAAAATATCCGTCGCAGGCTGCCCCGCCGTGAAATAGGTCATGCCCGGCACGTCGTAGGCAAAGAAGTCGTCCATCAGAGAATGCCGCAGGCTCTTCACCTTACGGCTCAGTTTATATTCCATGTTCAAAAGCCTCCCAGTCTTTAACTTTGGTACATTATAGCATTCTCCGGACGCAAAATAAGCCCCCAAAGTTTTCCGCGCATAAATTCGGTTTTCCCGAGGCGGGGGCGAAGGAACGGATTACAAACTGCCCGCCCGGCGGCCATACAAAAGCGCCGACAATCAGGGACTCTATTCCGACAGGGGAAAGGTGATTACGTTTAAAAAAAAGGCCCCCCTGTGGTAAACTAATCGAAGTCCGGCCGCGGAAGGTATTCCGACGGGACAGCCCCTGCCCCTGCAAAGCCGTCCCATAAATCACGGACATGAAAGGAAGCAGAATGAATGACGCTGGATCAGATAAATTACCTTCTTGAGATAGGAAAAACCTGTTCTATCAGCAAAGCGGCGAACAACCTGTTCATCTCCCAGTCCGCCCTGTCCCTGGCCATCCAAAGCCTGGAACGGGAGCTGGGGCAGCAGCTGTTTTCGCGCACGAACCGGGGCGTGTTCCCCACGCCCTATGGGAAGGCCTTCATCCGCTACCTCACGCCCGTACAGATTCAGCTGCGCCAGATCGACGCGCTTTTTCTCAAGGGCAAGGAGCTCAACGTGCTGACTTTCGTCCTGGCGAACGACGGATTCCAGGTAGCCAGCGAGGTCTTCATCGAACTCTTTCAGAAATACCAGTCCGCCGGGGTATACATGAAGCAGCTGGACAACTACTCTAACGAGGCCAAGTCACTGGTGTCGAGCGGCCAGGCCGACGTGGGCTTCATCCGCCTGTGGAGCTGCTACAAGAAAATAGAGCAAAGCCAGCTCAACGCCATGAACCTCATGTACCAGCAGGTCTGCTCCGTGAGGGTCGCCGTAGGCGTGGGGCCGGGGAACCCCCTGTACCGCCAGGAGTGCGAATACATCACGCCCGACATGCTGAAGGATTTTCCCCTGGTGCAGCACGAATACATGGACGGCGGCCCCTATGAGGACATTATCTTCCAGATCGGCCTTCCTCAGCCGCGGTCACGGGTGGTAACGTCGTCTCGGGCGGTGATGGCGGAGATCACGAAGACCACCAACGCCTACTTCGTTACCGCCGACACCCAGAGCCTGTACCGCCCGGGGCTTCAGGCCAAGCTGATCCCCATCAAGGACTGCAGCGTGGAAGCCGAGCTGGGCTGGATCATGCGCCGCGGCGAGGCCCTTACACCCCTGGCCATGGAGTACACCAAACTGCTGGAGCAGCGGTTTATTTGACGCGGCGCCGAAAAAAATTTTGCCCGTAAACCCCGCGTAAGCGGGGCCCACGGGCCTGAAAAAGATGGCGCTGGAACTAGACCTCCCCATGCTCCGCCAGCCAGCGGGTGGCCACTTCGGCGCTGAGCGCCGCGCTGACCGCCATGGCGTCCTCGTCGAAGACGATCTTGGAGTGGTGGCTTGCGTAAAAGGGCCCGTCGTAGCCGGGATGCACCGCTCCCACGTACAGGTCGACGGAGGGCACACGCTCGCTGATGAAGGCGAAGTCCTCGGAGCCGTAAATCAGAGAGTCCTCCAGGGCCTCTCGGCCGAAGAGCTCGTGAAAATAACGGGCTACGCAGCCGCAGAACTCGGGGTCGTTGTACTCCACGGGGACCGCGGTCATGATCTCCAGAGCCGCCGTCCCGCGGAACATCTTCGCCGTGCCTTCGGTCACGCAGCGGAGCCTCTCCAGCAGAAAACGCCGCTCTTCCTCGTCAAAACTGCGCAGCGTGCCCAGAAGAACCGCGTCGTCGGGAATGGTGTTCGGCACGTTGCCTGCCTGAAAACTTCCCAGAGTCAGGCTGGCGCCATCGCCGCTCTGAAAGTTCACTTCCCTGGAGATGAGCTCCTGCAGCGCCAGGTAGATGTGCACGGCGATGTTGATAGGCGACACACCCTGGTTGGGCACGGAACCGTGAGCGGCCTTGCCTTTGACCTTGATGCGGAAGAAGTCGCAGGACGCCATGGCCGGACCGCTGCGCATGGCGATATTCCCTGTTTTGTAGCGCGGCGTCACATGCCCCGCAAAGGCCGCGTCCACCTTAGGGTTTTCCAGCACGCCGTGGCTGATCATCTCCCGCGCGCCCTGGAAGATCTCTTCGCCGGGCTGGAACATGAGCTTCACGGTCCCCTTGAGGGCCTGCTCGTTCTCCTTCAGAAGCCTGGCGGTTCCCAGCAAGGCGGCGGTGTGCAGGTCGTGACCGCAGGTGTGAGCCGCCAGCGGATTGGAGGAAGCGAAGGGAAGCCCGCTCTCCTCCGGCATGGGCAGAGCGTCCATATCGGCCCGCAGCAGAACGCATCTGCCCGGCTTCCCAATGGTGGCCACGACGCCGCTTTTGCATATCTCGCGAGGCTCGTAGCCCATCTCGCCAAGTTTTTTCATCACGAAAGCGGCGGCCAGAGGAAGCTCAGCCCCCACTTCGGCATTTTTATGGATATACCGGCGGGCCTCCGCCATCTCGGGCATCAGCTCTTTGGCTCTTGCAAAATAGTTCATATTGACCTCCCATTCAAAGGGTTTCCGATTCGCCCCGCAGGACAGCCGAGGACAGCCTCTACATCTCTTTCCGGCACAGGCCGATAAAATACCGCATCAGCGGCGCCATGTCGGGGCCCACCGGCGTCATGGGCTCGTCGCCGGTCATGCGCTCCGGGTGGAACTGAACGGCCACGATGGGAAGCTCCTCATGGACATAGGCCTCCACGAAAGGCCCGTTGACAGCGTAAGCCATGGGCACAAGGCCCTTGCCCAAACGTTTTATGGCCTGGTGGTGCAGGCTGTTCACGGTGAACCTTTCGCCGAACAGGCCGTGCAGCACCGATCCCGCCGCGGCCGTGACGTCATGGGTCGAGCCGTAGGGATGCTCAAACCCCGTCTGGGCTTTTATGTCCTGATAGAGCGTGCCGCCGAAAAAGACGTTCAGCGTCTGACAGCCCCGGCAGATGCCCAGTATAGGCTTGCGCTCCGCGATGAAGGCGCGGATCAGCCCGAATTCCAGCCGGTCCCGCTTAGGATCGCAGGGGCCGCAGAAAGACTCTTTCTCCTCGGCGTAGCAGCGCGGAGAGAGGTCCTTCCCGCCCGACAGGAACAGGCCGTCAGCTTGGCGCGCCAGCTGCGCCGCCGCGTGCTGGTCCGCGTCGGTGACCAGCAGAGGCAGTCCGCCGCCGATCAAAATGCCGTCCATATAGACCTGCCACAGCAGGTTCTGGCGGTAACCGTCCTCAGTGACGATATGGGCTCCTGTGGTGATGATAAGGGGGCGTTCCATGCTATTCTCCAAGCAGGTCCCCGATCACCCTGTCGTCGTGGCTTTCAGCGTAGGTTTTAGCGGCGCCGCGCACCAGTTCAACGCACTCGGAGTCCATGCGCTCCTCCGCGGAGGCGATGAAGCTCTCCAGCAGATCGGCCCTGGCTTTCTCAAAATCGGGCGTGTAATCCGGCGTGGGAAGGCGCTTCGCTTCGGGATCGAAATCGGCGAAACACTGGGCTCTCAGCGGGGCGGGCACGTTTGCAGGGCGCAGGTAAATGGACAGGCGGCAGGAGTCGTCCCTCTCGTTGAGCATGCAGTAGCCCAGGTTGATCTGGGCCTTCTCGCTGGCGCCCTCCTGGACGAGCACGGGGTAATACTCTTCGCAGAACATGCGGCCCACCGCAGGCCGCTCGGCCCACCGTTGGGCGTAGGGGCAGGCCACCACGTTGACGAAGGTCTCCTGCTCGGTGTGACGGATCCACTCCCGCCGGCTGCGGTCGCCGCAGGGAAAACCGAAGCCGTCATGGAACAAAGTCTCCAAATTGGTCTTGCACCCCGCCGCCAGCAGAGTTTCCCGGCGTCCGCGGGCCGTCTTGGCGGCAAATTTCCGCACCGCCTCGCGCACCACGCCCTTGCCCAGCATTCCATAGGCGTCCACGAGGGCGCAGGCCACGCTGAAATAAAGATCGGCCCAAAGATCCTGGGCGGCGTTATCGCAAAGCTTCACCTGATGTTTCATTCCAAACCAACCTCCTTCAGAAGGGGCGCATAGAAGCATTTTTTGAGCAGGTCCAAAGCACCGTACTGATTGTAGACCTTCCAGTAGGGATCGCCGTCGGGGTTGAGGTCCAGCGGCAGATGATCTGCAAGGTATTGCCTGTCCACGGAACGCTCCGTAGACTCCGCCTCTTCGAGGAAGGCCTTCGCCTGCTCGTGAGCGGCCGTCTGAAGCCCGCTGCCGATAACGGCGCGTCCCAGATCGCCAAGCTCCTCCAGGGCGCATTCCAGCATATAATAATACATCTTGATCCAGAGCATGTTGAAGCCGTCCTTGCCCTGAGGCTTGGGCATCTCCTTCTGGGGCTTTTTATAGTCGGGGTCGAAACGGGCGAAGCAGAGCTTCCGCTCCTCCTCCGTCATGTTCTCCGGCCGCAGCGTGTGGTTGAAGATGCAGCGGTCGTCCCCGTCCTGGGTGAGGCTGCGGGCCAGGTTCACCTTGGTGACGCCGAAGCCGAAGGCCTTATAGCAGGCGATGTGGAACTCCTCGCAATAAATCCGCCCGATGGCCTTGGCGTCGTACTTTTTCCACAGGTCGGCATAGGAGCAGATATGAGTGCAGAGAGAATACTCTTCTTCGTCTTCAAAGGTGTTGTAGCAGACAAAGCGCGCTTCGCCGGGACGGTCGCGCCCCTCGCAGAAGAGAGTGGCCAGGTTGATTTTGATGTTGTTGTCCAGCAAACGCTTCCGATTCGTCAACCCTCTGTCTTTTCCGAAGCGCCGCGTCGCCTCGCGCAGAGCCACTTCCCCCTGAAAGCCTCCCTTTTCCAGCAGCGCCCTGCCCAGGAAGGTATACATAATGACCCAGCTGTCCTGCAGGCTGTTGAGCCTGATTTCCTCTAACCGATTCATCCTGAATCCTCCGTATAAAAATGTAGGTACTCGCATTGAACTTTGATTCGTCTTAAAAAAGAGAACTTTTCCAGACGAATTTTCGCAAATCGGTTTCAATATACCAAAGCCGCCCAAAAAGAGGTAATGACTATAGGCAATGCTTTCAATCTGTTTTTTCAATGGCCCTTGTTTCACTCGGAGAAAAGGAACTTCATAGGACAAACAGCGCTTTGAAACGGCAAAGAACCTGTCCCGGCGCCGCGGCAGCAGGCCTGGCCGCGCCTTCCAGCCGGCGCGGGCGCGTCTCAAACGCCCTGGAGCGCCGCAAAAACCGGGTCCATGACGGCCATGTTCACGCTCAACACCGGTTTTCATTTAGAATGTCAATGTTTATACGTTTCTTCATCAATTTGCTGATATACAGCACAAAGGCGACGCATGCCCGGCTTTTTTTCAGCCTGAAGAACCTGCTTTGCTTTCTCATCTTATTGATCCGGCTCCGCAGGGCATGCTCTATTTTATTGGAAACCCCGAGAAAGAGACTCCTCAAGAACGGACGCTTTAGCTATTAAAAAAAATTAATGATTGCATTGACGAGCACAATTTGTTCAGCAAACTTTCTCATGATACACTAAATTCGCCCCCAAAAAGCCCGGCCCTCCGCACGGAACGCCGTTGCTTCGGGAAGGGCTCGGCACATTCATTCAATGAAAGAGAGGAATTAGTAGGATGAAGACAAAAGGATCCCATTTGTTTAACGCGGCGCTTGCGCTCCTGGCCGCTCTGGGTCTGATCGGCGGGTGCGCGCACACCGCGGCGGCGCGCGACGTTTCCAAGGCCGCTGTGGCCTTTTCGGCGGAACCGGTCAGCATGACCTGGTGGGACAATGAGGAAATGGCCCCCATTTACAGCGCCTATCTCACCAACAGCTTCCTGATGAAGATCGACCCCGAGACGATGGCAGCCGTTCCCGACCTGGCGGAATCGGTTGAAGCCCTCAGCGACAGCGAATACGTGTTCCACCTGCGCAAGGGCGTAAAATTCCACCACGGCAAAGAGCTGAAAGCCGAAGACGTGGCGGCAACGTACAATTTAATCGTCAAATATCCCGGCTCTTCGCCTTACGTGAATTCCATCCGTTCCGTAGAAGCCCTGGACGACTACAGCGTCAAGTTCACCATGAAAGGCCCCTATCCCAACCTGATGTACGACGTGGCCTATAAGTACTGGTTCATCCTTCCCAAGGACCTTATCGAATCCGGTCACGATTTCGCGAGCTCCCCCGTTGGCACGGGCCCCTTCAAAATGGTCAACTGGTCCCGGGGCGATTACATCGTCTACGAGCGCTTCGACGACTACTGGGACAAAAAGAATATGCCCGGAATCAAGACGCTCACCTGGAAGGTCATCCCCGAAGGCGCTTCCCGCACGATCGCTCTCCAGACCGGCGAGGTGGACATCGTCTATGAAGTGGAGACCGCCGATATCGAGCGCATCCGCGACGACGCCAGCCTTACCCTCAAGCAGGTGGCCTCGGTGGAAAACTACTGCATCGCCCTGAACAACGACGCGGCGCCTCTTAACGACGTCAACTTCCGCAGAGCCCTGGCCTACGCCATCGACCGCGACGCCATCGTGCTCGGCGCTCTGGACGGCTACGCCATTCCCAACGGCACCTCCATCGCCCTGGGATACTGGGGTTCCTGTGAAGACGGCGCTTTCACCTACGACCTTGAAAAGGCCAAAGAATATCTCAAAGCCTGGGGCGGCGATCCCAAGAGCGTTACCCTTCCCATCCTCGCATGGTCCGAACAGCTTGTCAGGGTTGGCACCATCATCCAGTCCAACCTGGCGGAGCTGGGCATCAACGTCAAGGTGGTAGCCTGCGACACCGCCACGTTCAGCAACCTCCGCGCCACCGGGAAGTATTACGGCGCGCTGTCTTACTGGTCTCCCTCAAACGCCTTCAACTACATCGTCCGTTACCACAGCAGCAAGCGCGCTTCCGTCAAGGGAGCCTGCAACGACGCTCTGGTGGACGAGCTGATCGGCAAGATCCAAACCACCGTCGACGACAAGGCCAGGCTGAAACTGATCCACGACTGCGTCAGACGGGTTAATGAAATCGCGGCGCAGCCCTCGCTCTACCAGCCCACGACCTTCCGCGCCTACAACAAGGATCTGGCGGGCCTGAAGTTTACCGCCCACGGCTATTTTGACTTTTCCGGCATCCACTGGGAAAAGTAATCTGATTTGATGCCAATTACCCGCAGAACAGCCTGACGTCCGAGCCCGCCCAAAAGGCATCCCCTCGGCAGGTATTCATCATTTCAGTTGGCAATTAGTTTGAGACGATGTGAGAGAGCCGCCTTGTTCTTTTATGATAGGTGATTCTCTCACTTTATTTTATACTAATTATCCATGTTATCCATAGAACAGCTGAACTAACGTCCGGGGCCGGCCCGTGCCCATTTTGCGTTTTTATCGCAAAACAGTATAAGTTTTCTCTCTCAAAGAACGAGACTCGTTCAACTTTCGATGCCCCGATGAGGTGACATACTATCATGATTAAATATTTCATAAAACGCCTGATCCAGCTGATACCAGTCATTTTAGGCGTGACGCTCCTGATCTTCCTGATAATGCAGATGGCTTCCGGCGACCCGGCGCGCCTTATCCTCGGCGAGCTGGCGACGCAGGAACAGGTGAACGAACTTCGCGAGAAAATGGGGCTCAACGATTCCGTGATGGTCCAATACGGCCGATACCTGTGGAACTGTCTCCACGGCGACTTCGGCACCTCCTACGTGAAAAGCCGCTCCGTCACCAGCGAAGTGCTGTCCCGATTCCCCAACACCATGTCGCTGGCGGTCATATCGCTGATCTTGACGGTCATCTTGTCGGTGCCCCTGGGGATCTGGGCGGCGGTCCGTCAAAACCAGCCCCTCGACAGCGGGATCATGGTCTTTTCCCTGATCGGGATCTCCATGCCCGTGTTCTGGCTGGGACTCCTTCTGATGATCGTATTTTCACTGCATTTCCGCCTGCTCCCATCGTCCTACGACGGCACGCTGGCCAGCTATATCCTGCCGGCGGCCTGCCTGGTGTTTCCCAATATGTCCACCGTGACCCGCACCACCCGCTCGACCATGCTGGAGACCATCCGCCAGGACTACGTGCGCACCGCCAAGGCGAAGGGCTGTTCCAACAGGGTCGCCATTTACAAGCACGCTTTCAGCAACACGCTGATCCCCACCATCACCGTCGTGGGAATCCAGATGGGGCAGCTGATGGGAGGCTCCGTCCTGGTGGAGCAGATCTTCGGCTGGCCGGGGCTGGGGCGGCTCATGATCGAGTCCATCAATCACCGCGACACTCCCATGGTGCTGGGCTGCGTGATCCTGCTGACCATCGCCTGTTCCGTGCTGAACCTGATCGTGGACCTGTGCTACGCACTGGTGGATCCGCGCATCCGCAGCCAGTATTCATAGCGAACAAGCGAATAGAGGAGGTACAATAAATGATTTTTATGTCTACAAGCGCCGGCGCCCCGGCGGCAGGACGTTCCACGCCCCACGCCCGCGGGCAGCTGGAAGAAATATGGGTGCGCTTTTGCAGGAACAAAATGGCCGTGCTGGGAATGGTCATACTGGTCGCCGTGGTGCTGACGGCCCTCTTCGCCGACCTGCTTTATGATTATGATCTCTACTGCGTCAAGATGAACGTGAAAAACCGCTTTCTGCCCATCTTTTCCCCGGGGCACATCCTGGGCACCGACGCCTACGGCAGGGACCTCTGCGCGCGCCTGATCCACGGCGCCCGGTACTCTCTGTCCATCAGTTTTTCGTCGGTGATCATGAGCATGTTCCTGGGCGGGGCCCTGGGAGCCGTGTCGGGCTACTATGGGGGAAAACTGGACAGCGTGATCATGCGCACGGTGGATATCATCATGGCGGTGCCCATGACCATGCTGGCCATCGTGATCGTGGCGGCCCTGGGGGCCAGCATTTCCAACATGGTCATCGCGCTGACCATCTCCCAGATCCCCAGCTTCGCCAGAGTGGTGCGAGGCTCCGTGCTGACGGTGAAGGACATGGAATACGTGGAGGCGGCCCACTCTATAGGCGCCAGCGATTTTTCCATCATTACCAGGGACATCGTGCCCAATATCCTCAGCCCTGTAGTGGTGCAGATCGCCATCCGCACGGCCGCTTCCATCACCAACGCGGCGGCGCTGAGCTTCCTGGGGCTGGGCGTAGAGGCGCCGGCTCCGGAATGGGGGGCCATGCTGTCCTTCGGCCGGGCCTATATCCGGAACTACAGCTACCTCACCTACCTGCCGGGGCTCGCCATGATGATCACCATACTCTCCCTGAACCTTTTGGGCGACGGCCTGCGGGACGCCATGGACCCGCGGCTGAGATAAGGAGCCGTTCATGAAAAACAGTCGATACATCATAGAAGTGGAAGACCTGTCTGTGGAGTTCAAAACGGAGAACGGCCTTGTGAAGGCCCTGAACGGGATGGAACTCCAGATGGAACAGGGCGGGACGCTGGGACTGGTGGGCGAGACGGGCGCGGGGAAAACGACGCTCGGCCTGGCCATGCTCCAGCTGATCTCCATGCCTCCCGGCCGCATCACCACCGGCAAGATCCTCTTTAACGGCGAGAACCTCCTGGAAAAGCCAGAGGCGCAGATGGAGGAAATCCGCGGCAAGCAGATCTCCATGATTTTCCAGGACCCCATGACGGCGCTGAACCCCGTGTTCACCGTGGAAGATCAGATCGCCGAGAGCATTCAGATGCACGAGGACGTCACCAGGGCGGAGGCTCTGGAAAAGGCGCGCGGCATGCTGGAACTGGTGGGCATCCCCCGTGAAAGGGGCCGTGAGTATCCCCACCAGTTTTCAGGAGGCATGAAACAGCGCGTGGTCATCGCCATCGCCCTGGCCTGCAACCCCACGGTGCTGATCGCCGACGAACCCACCACGGCGCTCGACGTGACCATTCAGGCCCAGGTGCTGGACATGATGCGGAACCTGAAGGATAAATACCACACGTCCCTTCTGATGATCACCCACGATCTGGGAGTGGTAGCGGAAATCTGCGACGAAGTCTCCGTGGTGTACGCCGGCACCGTGGTGGAGCACGGTACGCTGCGGGATGTGTTCAAAAGCACTCTCCATCCCTACACGGAGGGGCTTTTCGATTCCCTGCCCAACTTGGAACACCGCGAGGCGAAGCTGAAACCCGTCAGGGGCATGATGCCAGACCCCACCAACCTGCCGGAGGGCTGCGCGTTCTGCGACCGCTGCGACTACGCCATGGACGTCTGCCGCACCCAAAAGCCCCAAAAGGCGTACCGAACCGAAAAACACTATGTACGCTGCCATCTCTACGATGACGGCAACCTGGAAGAGAGGAGGCTGCATCGCAAATGAGCGCCGGACAGAACACAGACCTTCTGCTTGAGGTGAAATCGCTGAAAAAATACTTCCAGACGCCCCGCGGGACTCTTCACGCCGTGGACGACGTTTCTTTCAGTATCAGGAAAGGGCGCACCCTGGGGCTGGTGGGCGAATCGGGCTGCGGAAAGTCCACCTGCGGACGCGCCGTCCTCCAGCTGATACAGCCCACGTCGGGCGAGGTGCTTTTCGAAGGCGCCGACATCACCAAGGCGTCAAAGGGCGAACTGCGGAAGCTGCGCAAGGACATGCAGATCATCTTCCAGGACCCTTTTTCGTCCATCAATCCGAGGAAGACCATCGCCCAGACCATCGCCCAGCCGCTGGAGCTGCACCATATGTGTTCCCGCAGGGACAGGGAGGCCAGAGTGCTGGAGATCATGAAGACCGTAGGCCTGGCACCCCGCCTGCTCAACGCCTACCCCCACGAGCTGGACGGCGGCCGGCGCCAGAGGGTGGGCATCGCACGCGCCCTGGCCATGGAACCGAAGTTCGTGGTCTGCGACGAGCCCGTATCCGCGCTGGACGTCTCCATACAGGCCCAGATCCTCAACCTGATGAAGGAACTGCAGGAGTCTCACGGCCTGACCTATCTTTTCATCACCCACGACCTGAGCGTGGTGAACCACTTTTCCGACGACATCGCGGTGATGTACCTGGGCAAACTGATCGAACAGGCCCCTGCGGAGGAGCTTTTCGCCAATCCGCTGCACCCCTACACGAAGGCGCTGCTGTCCGCCATCCCCATCCCCGATATCGATCGGAAGCGGGAGCGCATATTGCTGAAAGGGGAAATTTCGTCGCCCATCGATCCGCCCCAGGCCTGCCGTTTCGCCAACCGCTGCTACTGCGCGCAGGAACGGTGCTTCCACGAAGAACCCAGCCTTCACGGGATCGGCAGCGATCACGCGGTGTCCTGCTTCCTCACGGAGTAGCTGGAAACTGGCGGCAAAAAATATCGACAACGGAAAAGGGCCCGGCTTCGACGGAAAAAGGCGTCGGAGCCGGGCCCTTCTGTAAATAGCGTTGAATAATGCGGGTTACCGGGGCGCGCCGCGGTTCGGGCTTGCTTTTTCCCCGCGTCGAGGGTACTATGAGATAGAATAGGTGGAAATCGAAGCGGAATCGGACGCCTGCCGCGCTTCATGGACAGAATCGCGCGAGGTCATACTTCCGATCTTTTGACATTCCCCCTCGGCCCAAATTGGAAATTACCCAACACATTGTGAAGGAGATCGATCATATGTCACTGAAAAAAATTGGTTTTGTAGGACTGGGCGTCATGGGACGCTCTATGGCGTCGAACCTGATGAAGGCCGGTTTCGACCTCACGGTGTACAACCGCACCAAGGCTTCGGCCGACGGGCTGATCGCCCAGGGAGCCCATTGGGCCGCCAGCCCCGCCGAGGCGGCCCGGGCCTGCGACGCGGTCATCACCATCGTGGGCTACCCCCGCGACGTGGAGCAGGTCTATTTCGGTGACCAAGGGCTCTTCGAAGGGTTCAGCGCCGGAAAGATCCTGATCGACATGACCACCTCCAGCCCCCTGCTGGCCGCGCGCATCGGCGAAGAAGCCGCCAAGCGCGGAGGCTTCGCCCTGGACGCGCCCGTGTCGGGCGGCGACGTGGGCGCCCGCGAAGGCAAACTCTCCATCATGGCCGGCGGCGACGAAAGGGCCTTCGAGGCGGCGCTCCCCTTGTTCAAAGCCATGGGCAAGGAGATGAAGCTTCAGGGAAAGTGCGGCAGCGGCCAACATACCAAGATGGCCAACCAGATCGCCATCGCGTCGAACATGATGGGCGTCTGCGAAGCCCTGAGCTACGCCAAACACGCGGGATTGGATCCCCAGCAGGTTTTGGCGAGCATCTCCGGCGGCGCGGCGGGCAGCTTCTCGCTGAGCAACCTGGCGCCCCGGATGCTGGCGGGCAACTTCGCGCCCGGTTTCTATGTCAAGCACTTCATCAAGGACATGGGCATCGCGCTGGAATCAGCCCGGGAGATGCGCATTGAGCTGCCGGGGCTTGAACTGGCGAACAAACTCTACCAAAAGCTGGCGGCCGAAGGCTGCGAAAACGACGGAACGCAGGCGCTGTTCAAGCTCTACGACCGGTAAAAAATGCCGAGCTGCGCCGGCGGCAGGATTCCTGTACAGCTCCGAGGCGACAAAACCCCGGCGTCCACGCAAGGATAAAAGACATATCAGACCGGACGATTTGAATACTCCTAATGTGACGTTCCTGACCGTCAGGCGTTAGATTCTTCTATTGAAAATCCCTACAAACTACGAAAAGGCATTTCATCACAAAAAGGCACATTTTAAAAGTGAAGATAAAAATTCATTGAAACATCAACGTCAACCATGAAAAAACAAACGGAACAGAATAAGGGAGGAACCCCCGTGAATCAGCGAGTTCCTCCCCTATTTTATTAAATATTCCCTTCTCAAGCCCTATGTTCCACGTGGAACATTTCGACGCGGAAACGCCCAGCGTTTTTTGAGCCGAAGCCTTAAGGCTCGCATTGGAGCTTTCAAAAGGGCGCACCTCACAAAGGCACATTCAAGGCATGCCGCGGCACTCAAAAAAGGCCGGTGGGGCTCCCGCGCCAAAAGAGCAAGGAATTTTCCTAACAAAATTAAAACATATGATTGAATCATTTTTTCCACTCAATTAATCATAAAAAAAAACTTGACCTTATAGCGCTGGACTATTAAAATAACTTTCGGCATAGAGCCCTTTTTTATCGTTTTTTTATGCCGTAAATACATTTTTTTGTTGGGAGGAATTTATTCATGAGCACCAGAAAGTTTTTCCGTTCCGCGGCATTGTTCCTCGCCCTGTTCGTCGCGTTTGCCTGCGCCTCCGAGGCGGCGCAGGTCATCAAAGTGGGTCACACCGGCACCAAGGACCACTATTATCAGATGTATCTCGAAAATTGGTCTAAAGCCGTCACCGAACGTACGGGAGGGCGTTATACCTTCGAGATCTATCCTTCGGACCTCTACGGCAAGCCCAATCAGC
This sequence comes from Pyramidobacter piscolens, assembly GCA_004558205.1. Taxonomy (GTDB): domain Bacteria; phylum Synergistota; class Synergistia; order Synergistales; family Dethiosulfovibrionaceae; genus Pyramidobacter; species Pyramidobacter piscolens_A. Next base: position 17,900 of record SFDM01000023.1, on the reverse strand, counting down.
TGATTGAGGGCTGCCAGCTGGGCACTGCCGATATGGTCCTGGCCACAGGTTCGCTCCTGTCGGCTTACAGCAAGATCGTGGGCGTGATGGATCTGCCCTTCCTGTTCGACAACGAGCAGCAGGCCTGCGAAGTGCTGAACGGCCCCATCGGTGACGAGCTTTCGGCAAGCCTCGCCAAGAAAAACCTGATCGTCCTCGGCTGGTGGGAAAACGGCATGCGCCACCTCTTCCCGCCCCGTCCCGTTAACAAGATCGAAGACCTGAAAGGGCTGAAGCTCCGCGTCATCAACTCCAAGCCCATGATCGAGACCATCAACGCCATGGGCGCCATTGCCGTCCCCATGGCCTTCAACGATGTCTACTCGGCCTGGCAGATGAAGACCATCGACGGCTGCGAAGGCACCATCACCCACATGCTCACCCAGAAGTACTACGAACTGACCAAGACCGCCGCGCTGCTGTGGTACATGCACGTACCCAACCCCCTGATCATGTCGAAAAAGCTCTGGAAAAACATTCCCAAAGCCGACCAGGCCATCTTTATCGACGAAGCCAAAAAGATGAGCGTCTTCTCCTTCGACTTTCAAGCGAAAGCCGACGCCGGCGACATCAAGAAGTGCGAAGCCCTGGGCGTGGTGTTCACCCGTCCCGACCGCGCTCCCTTCATCGCTGCCGTCCAGCCCGTTTACGACAAATTCCGCCCTCTGTACGGCGACATCCTCGACAGAATCCTTGCGCTCACCCAGGGCAAAAAATAGTCAACGCAAAGTCTGACTGATTCAGGGCGGCGCAAGTCGCCCTGAACTTTTTAGGGGGATAGGACAACAATGTTGAAACTGATCAAATCTCTGAACAACGCCATGTGCCGGCTCATGGAGTTCCTTTTGGTGCTCCTGATGTCAGGTATGGTGGCGCTGATCTTTGCCCAGGTTATCTACCGTTACGTGCTCAAAGCGCCCCTGTCCTGGTCGGAAGAGCTGGCGCAGTACTTCTTCTCCGGCATCATCTTCTTCGGCGGAGCCCTGCTCTACCGCGGCAACAAGCACATCAACATGTCCATGGCTCTCGACGCCGTCAAGAACAAGTTCCTCAAACAAGCGATCATCTGCCTGGCCCACTTGAGCTCCATCGCTTTCCTTTTGGTCATGAGCTGGTACTCGCTGCCCATGGCGCGGGAGATCATCGAACTGGAGGTGGAGTCGCCCTCCATGGAGTGGATGAATTTGGGCTACATCTTCATGATCGTTCCCGTAGCAAGCATCATCTCGCTCTCCATGATGCTCGAGGTGTTTCTTGATTCTGCGCGCGTTTTGAAGGAGGGAAAATAAATGGGCTCCTGGCTTGCTTTTTTCTTTATGCTCTTTCTTTTGATGGGAGTTCCTATCGCCGTCGCGCTGGGGCTAACCTGCATCTGTTCCGTCGCCATCACGGGCGCCATACCCGTGGAAGTGCTGATCCAAAAGACCTTCAACTCCTCCAACGGCTCGGCCCTGATGGCCATCCCCTTCTTCGTGCTGGCGGGCAATATCATGGCTTCGGGCGGCGTGTCGAAGCGCCTCGTCGGTTTTGCCAACGCCATGCTGGGGCACGTCACGGGCGGTCTCGCCCTAGTCGCCACGGTGGCCTCTACGTTCTTCGGCGCTGTGTCGGGGTCCGCTCCGGCCACCACGGCGGCCATCGGCGGCGTCATGATCGAGCCCATGTCGAAAAACGGATATAACCCCGCTTTCGCCGGGGCGGTGGTCGCCGCCTCGGGAACCATCGGCCTGATCATCCCGCCCAGCCTCACTATGGTGCTCTACGGCGTCAGCACGGGAGTTTCCATCGGAGACCTATTCATCGCCGGCGTCATTCCCGGGATCATCGTCTGCATCGCCCTCATCATCCCCGAGTATTACATCTCCAGAAAACGCGGTTATAAGAGCGCCGTGAAGAGCACGCCCCAGGAAAAGCTCAAAGCCTTCAAGGACGCTATTTTCGCGCTCATGATGCCCGTCATCATCCTCGGTGGAATCTACTGCGGCGTCTTCACGCCCACAGAGTCGGCGGCCGTGGCCGTGGTCTACGGCCTCATCGTGGGAATGTTCATTCACAAGGAGCTGAAACTCTCGGACATTTACGCCCTCATTCTCAAGTCCGCCAAGTCCACCGCCGTCATTATGTACCTGATGATCACCGCTGACATCCTGAGCTATATCTTGGTGAGCGAGCAAATCCCCCAGAACCTGGCGGCGTCAATCCTGACGGTTTCTGACAGCAAGCTGGTGGTTCAGCTGATCATGATCGCCATCCTGCTCGTGGTAGGGACCTTCCTGAACAACTCGGCGGCCATGGTGCTTCTGGCCCCCATCTTCTATCCCATCATGATGAGCCTTCAGATCGATCCCCTGTTCTTCGGCATTATCATGGTAGTGTCGCTGGCCATCGGCCACAACACGCCGCCCGTAGGCCTGTGCCTTTTCGTGGCCTGCGATATCGGAGGCGTGCGCCTGGAAGAACTGGTCAAGGAAGTGGCGCCGCTGGTGCTCGCCATGATCGTCGCCCTGCTCGTCATGAACTGCCTCCCTCAGGTCGTCCTGTTCCTGCCCCACCTACTCAGATAAAAAACGGCGCGCCGCCGGCTTCCTTCCAGGGAGAGCCCGCGGCGCGCTTCTTTATTCGCTCATGATCGGCCGAGTCGGTCCCGCGCGGCCTTGGCATGTCCTTATCGCTGAAGTCTTTTAATACTGGGTATCAATAGAAACACAAAAATTGGCACGGAGAGAGCGACCCGGAAGGCATCCACAAAGCAAGCATGGGCGAGCCGAAGGCCGAGTGTGTCCGAAGCGACTGATGCCCTTCGGGTCGTCCCCGGGCTTTTAATGAGGCTGTTCTATGGAAAAATAACATAATCTGACTCTCAGCGGCTACCAGCCGTCGCCGCCGCCTCCGCCGCCGCCCCCTCCGGAGCAGCCGCCGCCTCCGCCGCCGGAGTCGCTCAGGCCTGACGACGAACCGGGGGCGGTCATGGTCGTGCTCAGCGTGCTGGAGAAGTTCGACGCGAAGCCGTTCAGCGAGGAGGCCATCTGCGCCGCGCTCAGGGCGGCCAGGTCCCCGCCGCGCCACAGGTCGTCGCCGTCGTACCAGCGGGGACGGTAGCCGGCGTCTCGCAGGACGCTGTCAAAGCGCGCCGCCCAGGTCTTCACGCAGCCCAGAGCCACGGCGTAGGGAAGCAGGCGCTCAAAAACTTCGGGCGTGTCGTTGGGCGGATTGAACATCTCCAGACGGTCCTTCTCCGCCGCGCCGATATACATTTTCAGGCCCTGAACCGCCGCGGCGGCTTCCAGCCCCGCCTCGGTATAGGCGACCGAATGGGGGCTCAGCAGGATCCCAGAGGCGAGAAGGGCCGCGCAGAGGCCGTAGAGCCCCATCCAGCCGGTGCCTTCGCCGAACAGGAAAGTGATCGCGGCTAAAAATCCCAGCCCGGCCCATAGGAAGGCGGATCGGATGAATCCCTTTCCGGCGTTCCCCGGCGAGCGCCGCAGCGCCCAGAAGAAGCAGAAAACCGACAGGGAGCAGACCACGCCGGCGGCGGTAAGCGTTTCTTCCAGAACGCCGCCGTCCAGCCAGGCCCCGAGCAGGCAGACCAGCAGGCCGCTGATGAACAGCGCCGCGTAGATCATGAGGACCAGCCTGCGGTCGATCGAAAAGAGCGCCGCGCCCGCTTCCGCCAGCCGTTTTTCCATGGCCTCCCGGGCGGCAGTAAAGGTCAAGCGGTTGTCCTGTTCGAGGGACAGAGAGGCGCCTTTTTTCTCCCAATCCGAGAAGAGGGCCTTTGAGATGGCCAGATCCAGAGGATCCAGTTTCAGCTCGCCGCGTCTCTTCTGCCACACCAGCCGGAAGGACTTTTTGGAAGGGGACTGGATCTTGATGTCGCCGGCCACGGCCAGGTTGAGCAGTTCGGCGCTGAAGCAGCTTCTGTCCGCTTCCAGCCGCTGCACATAGCGCGCCATGGCGGGCGTCATGCCTTCGGGAGCGCGGAACAGGGGAATCACGGTCGTGGCGGCTCGGCGGTTACGGAGTGCTTTGCGCAGCGCCAAAGCGGCGCACAGCGCGGCAAGCCCCGCGCCGCCCCACAGGACAGCCCGGGCCAGAGGCTCGGCCGCGTCGAAGAGCGCCGCGTTCAGCCGGTCGGCCGCGCTGGGCTCGGGCGGGGCGATCACGCCCTTGGGCCAGGCGTAGACCACCGTCAGCCCTTCGCCGGGCGTCAGCGCCGCCGTGGTGGAAACGGAACCGTCGGCGTTTTTCTGGGCTCCGCCGTTGGACTTGCTCCCCGTGGGGCCGGTGTACCATTGGATCGCGCTAAATCCCTGGCCGGGCTTCTCCCCGGGCAGGTTCAAGGAAAAGGTGGCTTTGAGAATGGGAAATTTCCACTCGTTGCCTGTCACGTTCCAGTATAGTTCGTCGTGGTCTTCGTAGAAGCCGAGTTGCCTGGTGGTGCGGTATTCCAGCGTAAAGCGGTGCAGCCCCGGTTCCAGGGTCCTGTCGGGGTCGCCGACGCGCACCATCACGGCACGCCCCTCCTTGGACTGGGCCCATTTCATCGGCGCGCCGTCCACGCTGGTGGAGAGCACATCGAAACCCACGGTCACCGCCCGCCCCTTGGCGTCGCGGTAATCCACGGGAAAGGCGCGGACGATGCCTTTCTTGATTCGGTCGTTGGTCACCATAACCGTCAGGTCTTCGCGGACGGTCAGCGAGGCGTCTTCCTGAACGCTCGCGGTCACGTCGTAGGCCAGGATCTGCTCTGATCTCGGCAGGCCGGCGTCAGCGCGCGCGACCGTCTTCGTTCCAAAATCGACGGCTGAGTTGATCCTGTCCAGAACGGGCTGCTGCGCCATGGCCGGCGTCAGAGCCGCGGCCCACAGCGTCCACAGCGCGAAAAACATTTTTAGAATCCGTTTCAACATGTGCTCTCCTTCTCCGTTAAACGGTCAGTCTCACTTAATCTTCCCCCAGGTCGAGAACGACTACGTCATGGTCGGGGTGGTCGGCCCGCTTGGTGGAACGGCGCGGGATCCGGCTTTCCACCTCGTACAGGCGCCACTTGGAGCCGCGGGCGACGCCGCTGTAGCCGATATAATCCAGGTTGCTCTTTTTGTTGTCGTAACTGTAGCCCCGCTCGAGCCCCAGCAAGGGGAAAGCGGTCCCTTTGGGCGCGGCGTCGTTGTAGTCGCCGAGAGCAAACACGGGGCCTTTCAGCGACCGCACCAGTTCGTTCAGCTTCGCCACCTGGGCGGCGCGCTTGGCCTCGTTGTACCGCGCCGCTTCGTCTTTATCGTCCTTGCCGCGGGTGCTCATGCTCTTCAGATGGACGTTGACCAGCGTATAGACCCGGCCTGTCTCCAAATCCTTAAAACGCCCCACCAGCAGAGGGCGGTCAAAGAGGCGGAAGCTCTTCCCGTTGTGGCGTCCCGACGCGTTGGCGAAATAGACCTCGGCGTCGCCGGTCATGGCCGCTTTGCGGGGATTCCAGAGAAAGTAAACGTCCTGCTTTCCGCCCGTATCGTTGCCCACGTACTTCCAGCCACGCAGGTGGTTGGTCACAAAATACCTCATGGTGGCGTTGCCTTCGATCTCCTGCAGGGCCAGCACATCGGCGCCGCTTTTGCGGATCGTCTGGGCCAGCGCCTCGCAGTCTGCCGGGACATAACGGTTGTTGCCGCTTACGTTAAAGTACTCGATATTGAAGGTCCCCAGGGCCAAAGCCCATGCCTGGGCCGCGCCAAGGACCACCAGAGCCGCCGCCGTGAAAAGGCGGCGCAGCGTTCTGTTCATCGTCATCAGCCTCCTGTGTTTGGGTAAAACGGCTGCAACTATTCTAACACAAAGCCCAGGAGGGCGCGCTGTAAAATTATTCGCGTCAAATCCAGGATCGATGTTATAATTCATACAGCGATCCTGCGCGGATTTTCGACGCAGGAACTCAAATCATCCCATACAGGAGGACATAACACCATGAAAACAGTCATCGCAACCAAAAAAGCCCCTGGCGCCATCGGCCCCTATTCACAGGGCATCTCCACCGAAATGTACGTCTACACATCCGGCCAGCTTGGTCTGAGTCCCGAAGGCGTGCTCCCCGCCACCATCGAGGAGCAGACCCGCCAGTCCCTGGAGAACGTGAAGGCCGTGCTTGAAGCTGCCGGCAGCTCCATGGACAAGGTGGTCAAGACCACCGTGTTCCTGAAGAACATGGACGACTTTGCCGCCATGAACGGCGTCTACGCTCAGTACTTCTCCGAGCCCTTCCCCGCCCGCAGCGCCATCCAGGTTGCCAAGCTCCCCAAGGACGGCATGGTCGAAATCGAAGCCGTGGCGGTCAAGAACTGATCTTTACGGACAGCATGCAAAAGGGACACCGCAGCCGCACGGCTGCGATGTCCCTTTTTGCGTTCCTACAAAAGATCCTAGTCGTCGGCGCGGATCAGCGGCAGCGTGGCGCAGTGGATACCGCCGCCGTGCTTTTTGCATTCCTTCCAGGGGATGGGAATCACGGAAACGCCGCTTTTCTCGAGCAATTCAGCCGTATAGGGGGCGTCGGCATCCATAATCACCGTCCCGGGGCGGAGGGTCAGGCAGTTCAGCCCCAGATCAGGGTCGCGGTGGTCTTTCATGATCACCTGGATGCCCAACTCGGAAAGCTTGTCGAGGAACCAGTAGGGCAGACGTTCCACGTTGATGATCGCCTTCTGATGGTCCACCATGTTGATGGCGCCGTCAAGGTGCATCGCGTAACCTGTCAGGGGGATTTCGATCAACTCGATTCCCTGATACTGGAGGACTTCGCGAACCTGCTGAGCTCCAATTTTATTGCAGCGGTAACTCAGGCCGACGGCTGCGTGTTTTTCGTCAAGCAGAGTAAAACTCCCGCCTTCCATCAGCCCTTCGCCGTGGATCGTGCGCAAAACGGGCATTCCCGCGTCCACGAGAGCCTTCATGACATACTGTTCCTCACCGCGCCGCCCCGTTCCGATATCGCGCCCTACGGTTCCCATGCGGGAAATGATGACGCCGCCTGGAACGACCATGCCGCAATCCCGCACGAACATGGCGTCGGGGTCGATGGGTGAACAGCCGCAATATAGGATTTCCACGCCGTTTTCGCTCAGCACCCGTACTAGGCCATCATGCTCAGCCTGCATCGCCGCAAGGTCGGGGCCCTTTTCAGAACGGAAATACCACTGGTTCGCGTCGTCGATCAGAGCGTCGAGCTCGGAATCGTAACGGTCGGGGGTCATGACGGACATCTCGCGGCCGGGGCGGTGAAGCAGGATCGCCTTGATCGTGCCTACATCGTTCCGCGCTCCCCACTCGCGTCCCCAGACTCGCCGAAGCATGGCGGGATCCTCAAAGGCCGGCTGTGCTTTAGGAACAATTCTTTGCAGGACCACATGATAATACTTGGAACTATTACGCAAATCGGACATTTTTTCACCCTCGTCAGCTTAAAATTAAAATAGGCTCCAAATCCGCGATCCTACTTAATGCCCCATTTTTTCTTCAGTTCTTCCATCTTGCCCGACTCGCGCATCTGCCTCATAGCGTCGTTCACAGCCGCGACAAAAGCCGTCTCGTCCTTGTTCATCGCAAGGGCCTTGCCGCCGTCGGTAACCTTAAAGTCAAAGCCAAGCGCCAGCTTTCCCTTATATTCCTTATGGTTGACATAGCTCTCCGCAACGGGCGAATCCATCAGAAGGACATCGGCTCTTCCGATGGCCACTTCACGGGCGCACTCTTCCAGACGCTGAAATGCCCTGACCGTGGCAAAGGAGCTGAAATGCTGCGTCGCGTAGGTTTCCTGAAGCGTCGCCATGGAAACGGCAATAACCTTGCCCTTCAGGTCGTCCACGCTGTTGATCTTTCCCGCCAGGTCGGAACGGACCACGAAGGTGCTCATGGATTCTTCGTAGATGTCGGAGAAAGCCACTTTCTTGGCGCGCTCGGGCGTGTAGCTCATGCCCGCGGCGATGATATCCACCTTGCCGGTCATGACGCAGGGCAGCACCGAGTCGAAAACCATATTCTGCCACTGGACTTTTTTCCCGAGGATACGGCCGATTTCGTTGGTCATATCGATATCAAACCCCGCAAGCTGGCCGTCAGTCCCATAAAACTCGTAAGGCGGATAGCCCGCCGACGTCGCGGCGATAATTTCACTCTTATCCAACACATTTGCGCAAGCCGCGGAGGAACATACAAAAATACCCAGGAACAAAACCAACATAAACTTCTTCATGCTCATCAACTCCATTTTTATTCTAAAGCCACAATGAACTTTTGTACATGATAGCATAAATAAATTCCAAGTCAACTGAAATTTTTTTTATAAACTACATTTCACAGCACGTCCACGCGGAACTTAAAAATATGCGTTTCTGATTCAAAAACCCCTTCAACAATCTTCAATTCTCTCCGGCCGTTGTGGTATGATGTTTCATGTTTATCTTAGTTCTCCTGAAATTTTTACGCGGCCTGGCTGAGGCCGCTTTGTCAAGGAGTGTTTTTTATCATGCTTGCACGGCTGAAAATTGGGCTTTTATCGCTGAAATCAATGATGCGCAGAGAGGGCCGCTCGTTTCTCAACATCACCCTCGGCACGCTGATCATGTGCTTTACCATCGCGGCGCTCGTCGAACCCTATAAGTTCGCGAGCACTGGCGTCACCGGTATCGGACTGATCACCACCTATTTGTGGGGAATCTCGCCCGTCTGGGTCATCACCGGCGGCAACATTTTGCTGCTCTGTTGGGGCTGGAAGGAGCTTTCGCCACGGTTCGCGCTGTGGACGATCTACGTGACGGTGCTGACCAGCCTGGCCCTGCCGATCTTCGAGATGTTCCGCTACCCCATGATCCAGAACACCATCCTAGCGGCGCTCTTGAGCGGCGTGGTCGGCGGCATCGGCCTGGGGATCCTGTTCCGTGAAGGGGCCTCCAGCGGCGGCACCGACGTGCTCACCGCCGCTGCAAAAAAACGCTGGGGCATGGACCTGGGCGCGGCGTCGTTCTACATCAACGTGGTCATCCTGCTGCTGTCCTTCGTCGCCGTCGACCTGGAACGAATCCTCATGGGTGGTCTGATCCTCTACGTGGAGTCCGAGACCATCGACAGCGTGATCCGCGCCTTCGACCGGCGCACCCAGATTTTCATCATCAGCTGCAAGATACCGGAGATCACCAAGTTCATCCTGGACGACCTGGAGCGGTCAGCCACGCTTCTCCACGCAAAGGGAGCCTACAGCAACGCCGAAAAGGACGTGCTGATGGTCATCCTGACGCGCCGCCAGGCCATGGAGCTGAAGCACTTCGTCGCCCAGGCGGACCCAGTGGCGTTCCTGATCATGGGCGACGTGGCGGAGGTCGTCGGTGAAGGGTTCAAGACCTGGGAAGCATAGTTTTATCAATAATAGAGTGAAGGCCGCGAAGAGGATTTCAAACCTCTTCGCGGCCTTCACTCAAATCCATCACAATATTCTTTATTTTCCCAAATAAATCACTGTGCGCGCCCCTGCGCGAAAGCGTCAATACAAGCACACCGCTCTCTACCTGGCAGATCAGAAGCCAATCCGGAAGAATGCGGCACTCCCGATAACCTCCCCAATCCCGCCACGCGAGTGGTCTTTGTTCTTTTCTGGAAGAGGCTCGCCCATTGCAAGCAGCGCAATAACATCTTCCAGCAGTTTAAAAGGTCGTGAAGGCAAACTTAGCGAGGTCAATTGGGAAAGACCGTGAAAACATAGCCTGACGGTTCAGCAGAAGGAGCGTTCCAGCAATAGCCGGAACGCTCCTTCTTGTGTTCTTTTTACAGATCCCCGGTTCGGTTATCGGTTCCCGCTTCCATAGACCTGGTTCAGCCGCGCCTGGAAGCTTGTGATGAACTTCTTCTCCCGGGGATTCAGGGTGTAGGAACAATGGCGGAGAAGGTAGATGCTGGACAGCGGCCCGTCGGAGATCACGCGCATCACCGCGCAGGACAGGGACTCCTCCAGATCAGGATCCTGAGTGACCACCGCGACATAATTGTGACGGATGGCATCCAGCATGCCGCCGCGGTCAAATATGTTCAGCACGTCCCCGCCGCTGTCCAGTCCAAAGGCTCCCAGCCAGTCGTCGCTTTTGCGGATGTCGTAGGCCACCACAGGGCAGTTTTTCAGCTGCTCTATGGTCACGCGCTTGAAACGGCTCAAATAATGGTCCTTGGACAGGATGGCGGCCGCGGGAACCCTGACTGCCAGTGGATCCATACAAATATGGTATTTCTCCAGCTCCTGCCGGTGAAACTCCTGGCGGCTGTCGATGCAGGAGACGATGGAGAGCCGGTAGGTCTGATCCATCACATCCCGCACCGCCTGCTGAAAGCTGGTTTCTTTGAAGTTGTCCTGGATATACTCCTCTGGATGGTCGTTGCGGAACCGCATGAAGCTGTTCATCAGCAGGGAGGACCAGGTCCCGGAGATGGAGAGGTTCCGCTGTTCGTCAAACATCGAGGGAATCCGGCGGATGCGTTCAGCCTCTTCTACGATGAGCTTGGCGGACATAAGCAGAATTTTCCCCTCGGAGGTCAGTTCGATGCCAGAATTTTTCCGCAGGAAAATATCAAACTCCAGCTCCTGTTCCAGCTGTTTGATGGCCGCGCTCATGGACGGCTGCGCCACATAGAGATTTTGGGCCGCTTTATTGATAGAACCGCACTTGCTGATCTCAACCACGTATTTCAACTGCTTTAAATTCATCCTCCCGCTCCTTTCTCCGTTTTCTGCCGGCTGCCAGCCCCGCCAGCTCCTTCCCAGAATTGGTCCAGTCCTTTCTTTTATATTAGTATACCATCTCCCTAAAGGCCATGTCATACCAAAAGATGATATCCTATAGCTGTACTCCATAACTATTTCGACAAATTCCACCATTTACACGTCATGTTTACGACGTGTCGCATAATTTTCGGCAGATTCTCCTTTTTATATTACCGAAACGAGATAGCATAGAGTTTTTGTGTATAACTAGAACAAACCCATCCGGAGTATCATCACGTTAAAGAGGCGGTGAATCACACCTCAGTGCAGCAAAAAACTACATTTATAGGAGGAATTACATTATGTCCAATCAACCTGCCAGCGCTTTATCTTCTCCCCGTTTCTGCAACATGGGTACCTTTATGCGTATGCCCCGCATTCAGTCCGCCAAAGGCCTGGACTTCGCCATCGCCGGCGCGCCCTTCGACACCGCCAGTTCTTTCCGTTCCGGTTCCCGCTTCGGTCCCTCCGCTATCCGCAACATTTCCTGCATGATGAAACCCAACAATGTCATTCAGCAGGTTAACATCATGGATTCTCTCACCGGCGGCGATTTGGGAGACTTCCCCATCGTTCCCGGCTATATCCATCCATCCTATGCCGCCATTGAGGCCGGCGTTGCCGGCATCCTCGACGATGGAGCCCTGCCTATCGTCCTAGGCGGCGACCACTCCATCACCTTAGCGGAACTGCGGGCGGTGGCGAAGAAGCACGGCCCCGTAGGCCTGATCCATTTCGATTCTCACTCTGACCTGTGCTACGAGGTCTTCGGCGAGAAATACAACCATGGCACTCCCTTCCGCCGCGCTCTTGAAGAAGGCCTCATCGATCCCTCTCGCTGTATCCAGGTAGGTATGCGCGGTTCTCTGTACGACCCTAACGAGCATAAAATGGCTGCTGATCTGGGCATGAAGCTGATCCCCGCTCACCAGGTCCGCAAGATGGGCTTCGACGCTCTCATCGCCGCCATTAAAGAGCGTGTCGGCGACAAGCCCTGCTTCCTGACCTTTGACATCGATTTTGTGGATCCGGCCTACGCTCCCGGCACCGGCACTCCCGAAGTGGGTGGCTTCACGTCTCTGGAGGCTCTGGAACTGGTTCGCGCTTTAACCACCGTGAACTTTGCGGGCTTCGACATCGTGGAAGTGCTCCCCGCTTACGACCACGGCGAAATCACCGCCTACCTGGCGGCCAATATCGTCTTTGAATTCCTGTCTATCCTGGCTCTTCAGAAAAATAAAAGAGAAAGCAAGTAACCCCTTGGGGAGGACGTTTCCATGAACCCTAAACCCATTCCCTACGAGCAGCTTTCTGAGGAGGAGCGCAACGCGCTGAACCTCAACGACATCCTTCTGGTGGACCGGCTGGAACTGTCCCCCCAGGCGCGGCGAATCGGGGCCCTGAAGGCCTTTTGCTTCTCTGCCATTGCTATCTTCGTTTTCTTCATCCAGGTGAAGATCAATGGAAACAGCGACGTCCCTTTCGGGCATATCTACAATTTTTTCATTCATATTCTGGGCGACATCGGACTTTGGCTGGTCACTCTGATCATCGCCTGCACCGGCATTCTCAGCGTCTACGGTAAGTTTATCGCCCCAAAGGACTCCCCTCTGGGGAAATACTTCGGCGAGGAAGCCGCCGTTTATTCCCTGCTCTATCTCACGGGCGGCATCTTCACGCTGATCTACACCATGGACGCCACTATTCCGGGTTTCAGCGGACCGGCGTGGCTGGTGGGCTCCGCTACCGGAGGCACGGTCATCCCCTCCATCGTGGTGGGCGTGGCCTGGATCATCCCCGTCAGCTGCGTGTTCCTTCCCTTTCTACTGAATTACGGTCTCGTAGACATGGTGGGCTCCATGATGGAGCCTCTGATGCGGCCCCTGTTCAAGGTTCCCGGGCATGCCGCCGTGAACTGCATCGCCTCTTTCGTCAGTTCGTCCTCCGTAGGCGTGCTCATCACCAACCGCCAGTTCCGTAAGGGGTTGTATACGGAAAAGGAAGCGGACCTGGTGGCCACCGGTTTCTCCGCCGTCAGCGTGGGTTTCGCCTATATGGTCATCAAAACCGCAGGACTGGGCGATTATTTCATCCAGGTCTATTTCTGCTCGCTGCTCATTACCCTGATCATCAGCGCTGTCATCTGCCGCCTACCGCCTCTAAACCGCAAGCGCAGCGTCTACCTGGACGGCCACGCTCAGACCAAAGAAGAGATTCTCGCTCAGCGGGGCGACGGCAACATCCTGAAAAAAGGCTTTGAGCGGGCGGAGAAAAAGGCCTTTACAGCCGGCAACCTGGGCGTGGAGATTAAAAACAGCGTCCTGGACAGCCTGCACGTCTATCCAAAAGTCATCACTCTGTTAGCGTCTGTAGGCATTCTGGGGCTGATCATTGCCAACTACACCCCCGTGTTCCAGTGGATCGGCTGGCTGTTCGTCCCACTGCTGGAGTTATGCCGAGTGCCCGACGCCGCCGCGATCGCTCCTTCGCTGCCCGTGGGCATCGCCGAGATGTTCCTGCCTGTCATGCTGATTGCCGACAACGTGGGCAATTTGTCCATCCAGGCCCGGTATATGGTCACCACCGTATCCATATGCCAGATCATCTTTTTCTCTGAAACCATCGTGGTGATGTTGGCCTCTAAGCTGCCGCTGAAGCTCAGCGACCTGGTCATCTGTTTCTTTGAGCGCACCATCATTGCCATCCCCATTACGGCTGTCTTCATGCACCTGATGTTCTGAAGGATTCCATAATGATCAGGCAGGAAGCCGCTTTCCCGAAAGTCGGCCTCCTGCCTGATCATATTCAGACCCTTTAAGCAGAGCCATGTCCGCAATCCAGCACTTCAAAAGCTGAAAAGCGCGTCATAAAAAAGCCCCCGCGGGTGCAGGCTTAGATCGGTCAAAGACTAGGCCCGCGCCCTACGGGGAGTTTTTTACGATTCTACCGTACTGTGGCGTGTTTTTTTCTGTTCATATAGGCAAAATAGGCGCCGCACAGCGCGATTTGGACGACCGTGGAGGCCGGCGTGGCGAGGCCAATTTTGAAGATGGAGATGGGGATCAGGCGGCTCATCAAATAAGATAAAGGGATTCTCACGCCGAAAGCGCCGATGATGCCCTGCCACATCACAAAGGGCGTTTTGCCGCAGCCGTTGAAGTAACCGATAAAGCAGAACAGGAAGGACACCAGCACGCAGTCGATGGAATAAGCCGCCAGATACTCCGCCCCGGCGGCGACCACGTCGGGCTGGCCGCTCACGAAAAGACCGGCCAGAAAATCGCCGTAAAAATAGGAGACAGCGCTCATGACGACGCCCGCGCCCAGCGAGGAAAGCACGGCATAGAGCAGAGCTTTCTTCGCGCGTCCGGGCAGTCCCGCGCCGATATTCTGGGCGGTAAAGGCCGACATGGCCTGCATGTAAGCCGACGGCACGAGCATAATGAAGCCGCAGATTCGTTCGGCCACGCCGACGCCGGCGGAGGCCACAACGCCCAGCAAATTGATGATCGCCGTGATCGCCAGAAAGGAAAGGCTGACCAGCATGTCCTGAAAGGCGATAGGCAGCCCCAGCCAGACCACGCGGCGAAGGACTTTCGAGTGAAAACGCAGATTCTTCCATCCGAAGGAAAAGGGCAGTGCCTGCCGCCGGATGATCAGGATCGAGAGCAGCACGCTCAGGGCCTGAGCCCCAACGGTAGCGGCCGCGGCGCCGGCGGCGCCCATACGGAAGTACCCCACCAGCAGCACGTCGCCGAAGATATTGGCGGCGCAGGCGATCGCCACGGCGATCAGGGGGATCTGAGAGTTGCCCATGCCGCGGAAAATACTGCCCAGCACGTTGTAGCCCACGATGAAGGGCGCGCCGGCAGAACAGATCATCACATAGCTTTCGGCGCTGGCCGAGGCCTCGGCGGGCGTGCGCATGGCGGCCACGCAGGCCGGGGCCAGCCACTGCATCGCAATGGCGAGCACAAGGCCGATCAGGGAAAAGAGGCAGACGCTGCCCCCGACCACGTCCCCCATTTCGCCGGAGCGCCCTTCGCCGAGGCGCTGCCCCAGCAAAATCGTGGTGCCCATGGACAGCCCTGTGATGACGATCGTCAGAGTCTGCATGATCACGCTGCCCGTAGACACGGCTGAGACTTCCGCAGAAGAACAGTACCGCCCCACCACGATCATATCCACCGCCCCGTAGAGGGTCTGCAGAAAGAGCGCCAGCAAAACGGGAAAGGCAAAACGCAGCAGCGGCCGCAGGATCTTCCCCTGTGTAAAATTCTGATTCATTTCCATGTATTTCTTCCTCTCTTGGCATTGCGACAACGGCCTCGATCTCCCTCAAGCCGTCCCCTCATACGATTTCTCCATTGACGTGCTTAATATTAAATCGAAGAGCCACGTCAAAAGATTTCAACGCAAAGGGCGCAAAGGTTCGCAAAGGAAAATCTTGAAAGACTTTTAAAAGCATAAAATCAATCAAAATATATAAATTGCCGTCACGCTAATTCGTTTTTTGGTTAATAATTTAGGTCTTGTTTTTCCTTTGCGTCCTTTGCGCCCTTTCTGTTCAGCCTTTGCGTTGAAATCCTTTGACTTTGATTTTCAATTTCGTATTAAGTATGTGAATAGGGAGTTAGCATCAGATGTGTTTTACATTTCAGTTAATATTATGTATAAAGTATCCTTTAACGCCAAAAAGCCGGATAAGAGAACAGGCTCGCACAGCCTGTCATCTTATCCGGCTTATCATTTCCCTGAATGAAAAACCCTCCGATGAACGGCGGTTTTATACCACCGTTCATCGAAAAAGTCAAGAGCGCCGGGACTGTCCCGCGGCGCTGGGGACGCTGCGGCGCTTTGAGCCGATCATGAAAGGGTTCTGTCTTTTCCCGTCCGGCGGTTGAAGAAATAGACCACCAGGACCAGAGCCATGCCGACAATATCGCTGGTGGTCCCCGGAATCAGAAGCCCCAGGCCGCCGGCGATCAGCAGCAGGCGCCAGTAGGACCTGACGGGGCCGTTGATGTAGCCGATCAGGCCGCCGCCGATGCCGAAGATGCCCACAAGGGCCGTCACGATCATGGGCAGCGCTTCCCAGACCGTGCCGCCGATCAGGATCAGCTTGGGATTAAGGGCAAACATGTAGGGCACCAGGAAGGCGGCGATAGCCAGCTTTGAGGCGTTCACCCCCGTCTTGAAGGGGTTTCCCTTGGCGATGGCCGAGCCGGCGTAAGCCGCCAGGGCCACAGGCGGCGTGATATCGGCGATGATGCCGAAATAGAAGCAGAACATATGGGCCGCCAGCAGAGGCACGCCCAGGTTGATCAGGATCGGCGCGGCCACCGTGGAGGTGATGATGTAGTTCGACGTGGTGGAAACGCCCATGCCGAGCACCAGCGACGTGACCATGGCACAGACCAGCCCCAGGAACACGCTGCCGCCCACGATCTGGAACATGCCCGCGCCGATGCGCTGCCCCAGCCCCGTCAGAGTGACCATGCCGACGATAATGCCGGCGGTGGCGCAAGCCGTGGCGACGGATACCACGTTGCGCGCCGCCAGAGGCAGCGCCTCGAGGATCTGTTTGGGCGACACCCAGGTGCTCCGCCTCAGAAAGGGGACGAGCGCCGCGATGGCGATGCCCCACAGGGCCGAGCGCGTAATCGTGAACCCGACAGCATGAAATAGATGATGGCAACCAGGGGCAGCACCAGATGACCCTTTTTGAGGAAAAGCGGCCTGAAGGGCGGCAGTTTCTCACGGGGCAGGCCTTTAAGGCCCTTGCGCCGCGCTTCGAAATCCACCATGATCCAAATCCCCGAGAAATAAAGCAGAGCGGGAATCAGCGCCACCGCCATGAGCCGCGAATAGGGAATGCCCACCGATTCGGCGATCAGGAAGGCCGCGGAGCCCATAACGGGCGGCATGATCTGCCCGCCCGTGGACGCGGCCGCTTCGACGGCTCCCGCGAACTCCGGCTCATAGCCCAGGGACTTCATCAGAGGGATCGTGAAGGAGCCCGTGGAGACCGTGTTCGCCACCGACGAGCCCGAAACGGTACCCTGGAGGGCCGACGAGAGCACCGCCACCTTGGCGGGACCGCCCACGGCCCAGCCGGCGGCGGCGTTTGCCACGTCGATGAAGAACTGGCCGATGCCCGTTTTCTCAAGGCAGGCGCCGAACATGATAAACAGGAACATGTAGGTCGAACAGACGCCAATGGGATTGCCGATGACGCCCTCGGTGGTGATGAACAGATGGGTGAGCACGCGCCCGAGGCCGTAGCCGCGGTGGTTCAGGAAGCCCGGCATGTGGGCGATGACCGCGCCCTTTTCGCCCAGCAGGCCATAGAGCATGAACAGCGAGGCAATAATCACGATGGGCGGCCCCACCACGCGCCAGCAGGCCAGAAGCACGAGAAAAACGCCCAGGCCGGCCATGACCATGTCCATCTGAGTGTAGTCGCCGGCCCGCACCTGAAGGTCCTTGAAGTTGTAAATAAAATAGGCGGCCACGGACAGGAAGAGCGCCGCGAAAATCAAGTCCAGAGGGTTCATCCTGCCGCGATCGGATTTTTTCGTCGTAGGATACATGATAAAGGCCAGGCTGATCGCAAAGCCCAAGTGGGTGTAACGCAGGATCTGCTGCGGGATCATGCCGCTCAGCGACGCGTAAAGCTGAAACATCGCGAACAGCGTCAGCATGGCCGCCAGAAGCTTTTGGGGCACCCCTGAAAAGCGGCGGTAGCGCGAGTCTCTCTCAAGCGCCGTCAAGTCCACGTCCTTGGGGACTTCGTTCAGTTTTTTTCTGTTAAAGAAGCTCAAAAAGCTCCCTCCTTATTTAACCTTTTGCGGCGAGAATTCCCCGGTCTCTAAGGCGGCGGGATGAATCGCCACGGTTTTGACTTGCTTTTTCAGATTATCTTGGGTAGTATATTGCCATGAAGCAGAAAAGATAACTATAATAATATAGAAAAGAGGTGTCCACAATGAATAGGGCCTATCGTTTTCGCATTTATCCTGACGAAGAGCAAAAAACTCTGTTTGCGAAGACCTTTGGTTGTGTGCGC
>SFDM01000004.1 GCA_004558205.1 Pyramidobacter piscolens | reverse complement strand
ATTCAATGTAGGGAATAATGTCAGGCTTTTCTTGAGGAACTTTGAGAGCATTCCTTTATCTCCTAATATATGAGGGCGCAAAGGTTCGCAAAGGAAAAACCTTAAAAGACTTTTAGAGCCGCAAAATCAATCAAAATACATAAATTACCATCACACTAATTCGTTTTTAATTAATAATTTGGATTTTGTTTTTCCTTTGCGCCCTTTCTCTTTAGCCTTTGCGTTGAAATCCTTTGATTTTGATCTTCAGTGTGATATTAAGCACGTCAAATGCAAATTAGTATGAGTCAAGTATTGCCAGACATCTCTCTATGCCAGACAGTGCGGGAGTGAAATCAGCCAGTTAAACGCTTCCTAAATAGCGAGTTTTATTTAATAATTAAAATGCTTGATATGTTCTCACAAGCGTTGGCAGACAGGGCAAAAGCGGCGCGGACTGTAAATCTTCCGATTTACAGTCCGCGCCGCTTTTGCCCTGTTATTTTTTCCGAAAAAATTTTTTCAGCCCATCAGTCCCTTGAGCGTGGCGAAGAGCGACTGCGGAGCTACGGGTTTGGTCAGGTGAGCGTTCATCCCGCTGGCAAAGGATTTTTTTACGTCTTCGTCGAAGGCGTTGGCCGTCATGGCGATGATGGGAACCTGGCGGGCGTCCTCCCTTGGCAGCGATCGAATGGCCCGGGCCGCTTCCATGCCGGTCATGACGGGCATCAGGATATCCATTAAAATAGCGCTGAAAAATTGCGGCGGCGACGCCTCGAAGGCATCCAGTCCTTTCCTGCCGTTTTCAGCGCAAACTACGGAAGCGCCGGCGCTTTCCAGCATTTTTTTCGCGACCAGCTGATTCAGCGGGTGATCCTCTACCAGCAGGATTCTCTTTCCCGTTAGGAGCTCCCTCGCTGCCGGCCTCTGCAGGCTTGATGAGGAGGCCGCGCCGCCGTCCGCGACGGGGACGCTCAAGCGCAGGGTTATTTCCGTGCCGGCCCCCGGAGCGCTTTTGACCGTCAGCGTCCCGCCCATCAGGTCCACCACGCTTTTGACGATGGACAAACCCAGTCCCGTGCCTTGCAGATTCATGGAGGTGCAGGAAGATTCCTGCTCGAAGGGCTTGAACATCTTGGCCTGAAACTCTTCGCTGATGCCGATGCCGGTGTCCCGCACCACGAAGTCGCAGGTCAGGATGCCTTTATGGAAGGATTCATTCCGGCACAGCAGCTCCACCGTGCCGCCCCTGGGCGTGAACTTGACTGCGTTGCTGAGCAGGTTGAAAAAGATCTGCTCAAAACGGATTCTGTCCAGGAACAGGGCCGGCGCGTTCCGCTTTTCAAAGATTTTGAGGGTGATGCCTTTCTGCGTGCACAGCGGCGCGATCATGATGCGCATGGTCTTCATGAAATCATCGTATCGGTAGGGCGCGGGGTGCAGTTCCAGTTTGCCGTTGGCGATTTTCTCCATGTCGAGGCAGTCGTTGATGAGTCTCAAAAGGAATTTGGCCGAGCTGTCGATCTTTTCGAGGTAATCCTTCACGACCTCGCGCTGAGACAGGGAGTCCCGCGCCAGTTCAGTCAGTCCTATAATGGCGTTCATGGGGGTGCGCATGTCGTGGCTCATGCGGGAGAGAAAGTCGCTCTTCGCCCGGTCGGCGGCCTGGGCTCCCTGCATGGCCGCTTCCAGCCGTCCCTGTTGGCGCCTTTTTTCCCTGTTGATGTCCGATATGTCGGTGACGTACTCGATGTGGACTGGGCGTCCGTAAGCGTTCGCCAGCTTTCCGCGCACGATGAAGCACAGGTCGCGGTCGGCGAGGTAGAACTCCTTGGTCAGGCACTGGTTGCCGGTAAGCTGCGAAATGTGGCAGTGCTCGCAGGGCGTTTTTCTGCCCAGGAGGAATTCGTAGCATCGTCTTCCCTTGTAATTGCCTCCGCTTCCGAGAAGGGACAGGACGGCCTCGTTGGCGTAGATCAGCTTGCAGCTGTCGACGTCGCACACGAAGACGCCCGTGGAAGAATCGTCAGTGATGCGCTTGTAAAGTTCCGCCTCATCGGGCAGCTTGGTATAGACGGCATAGTACAGCGGACAGCCCTCGTCTTCGCTTATTTTGACGGCTGAAACCTGCACCCATACGTAGCTGCCGTTTTTGTGCTTCATCCTGTAGGTGAATTCCACCGGAAGGCCTTTAGGCACCGCGTCATAGACGGCGGCGCGTGCGCGGGCGAGATCGTCCTGGTGGATCGTGTTTTCCAGAAGATCGCCCTGCCCCCAGGCTCTGGCCTCGTCGGAAGTCCTGCCGCTGAGGGAGGCTACGCCTTCGCTGAAGTAGACCGATCTGATCTGTTTCCCTATCTTGTAGATGGCGATGCCGCCCGGGATGTTTTTGACCAGGCTGCTCAGCATGGCGTCCTTCTCGTCGAGCTCCCTGATATACCGCTGGTCTTTTTTCCGCAGCAGCACCGCAAAAATGACGATGAGCAGGAGGAGCAGCGAGACCAGCGCGCTGGGGATCAAGGCTTGTTTATGGGTTTCCCAGTAGGTGGGCGCTTTGTTGATAAACAGCGAACCTTCAGGGAAGTCCGAAACGCTGAGGCCGAAACGCTGCGCCTGCTCGTAGTCGAAATAGCCGTGCATGGGCGCGGTCTCCACGGGGATGGCGGAAACGGGGACGCCATTCAAAATTTTCAGGGCCATGCGGCCGGCGATGGACGCCATTTCGCTGTACAGGATCACCTGGCCGCCCAACATCCCGTAGCCGATGCCCAGCTCGTCGGCCTTGAAGATGGGAGTTTGGGCGATGGGCGCGAGAAATTCCGCCGCGCTGAGGTTGGAGTAGAGGCTGCCTTCGGCGTCTCTTGTCATCATCAGAAACAGCAGGATGACGTCGCTGTCGCAGGATCTGACCCTGTCGGCAAGTTCACGCTTCGTCATGGTCATGACGTCCAGCGCCTCGAAGTCGAGATGGGGTTCGTCCTTTATACAGGCGAAAAACTGCGCGGTGGAACCGCGCCCCGACTCCGACGAATCGGAGATGGCCAGGACGCGCGTTGCCTTGGGGCGGAGGCGCCGGGCCAGCGCCAGGGTTTCGCGGATTGGAAAGGCCTCGACGACGCCCGTCATGAGCGGGTCTGCGGCCGCGGCGGCGTAGCCCTTTTCAAGTGAGTTAATACCCTCGAAAACCAGCGGCACGCCTGAAAAAAGCTCCTCCCGGTATTCTACGGCGAAGTCCAGCGCCGCGTCGTCGCCCAGTATGACGACGTCGTATTTGGTCTGCGCCGCCACAGCCGCCCCTATCTTTCTGCGGGCCTCTTCCGCGGCGGTTTCGTAGGCGTCGGTTTTGGTGTTCATAAACATGTAGTCCACGTTGGCTGTGCTGCCGATAGCCTCACGAAATCCATCCAGCTGTTTGGGCACGCTGTCCCAGTTGTAGGCGTAGGAGCTCAGAAACAGGATTAGAGGAGGCCGGGCGTCCTTTTTGTCCTGAGTGAAGCCGGAGGCTGCCGTGGCGGAGGACAGCAGCAGCGCCGCCAAAAGGGCGCTTATTTTCCCTGTGAGCGAGCCTCGCATGATTCTCACCCTTTCTTCTGTTTTCCCCGCGCCGGGCGCGGCGGTTTCGCGCTTCCTTGCCGGCATATTCCTTTTTTATGAACCTTTTTCACGTCAAAAGGCCATGAAGATAAAAAATATTAAAATCCAATGAGATGTATTCTACTCGCATCAGGAGATAAAAGCAATAAAACCGGAAAGGATTTTCTCCCATTTGCCAGGGAGCCGCGGGCAGATGGCACCGAGTGTCTTATCCTAAAAAAGAAAAACTTAAGTTGCTTTTGCTATAAATTGCATTTAGTACTTGTAAGGAATAAACGTAAAGTATATCATTTGAAGGAGTTGAAAAATGGACATCGTTCAGGTAGAGCTTTCTTCAGGTTGTTTTTTGCGTGGCGCCCGGCTATTTTGCCGGCGGCGCGTCTTATCAACTTTTGTGGCGGGAGGCGCAATCGAATGGAATACGGCGATTTTTACAGGAGTTTTGATCCAACACCCTTCTATAAGGACAGAGGCTGGCTGATAGGCAGCGGCCAAGTCGGCGGCAAGGCCAAGGGGCTGAGCTTTGCCCATGCCGTCCTTGAAAAGAACGGCATGCTGGAGGAGGTCCATCTTCCCGACCAGTCCTACGTGATTTGCACGTCGGTCTTCAACGAGTACATGGAGCAGAACGGCCTGTGGGAAAAGCTGGAGTTCCTGCGCGCCTACAGCGACGCGCCGGTGCTCGAAAAGCTTTGCATGGATGCGAAGCTGCCCAGCAGCCTCGACGGGCCGCTTGAACGGATTCTGGACGCCATCAGAGTCCCCATGTCGGTGCGTTCGTCGTCGATTTTGGAGGACGACGTGAACCTGTCCTTTGCCGGCAAGTACGCGACCTGTTTCATCGCCAACTGCGGCGGCCGCGCCCAGCGCCGCGCCGAGCTTGAAAACGCCGTGAAGCGGGTCTACGCTTCCTCCTACAACGCCGCCGCGCGGGAGTACAAACGCAAGCACGGCATCCAATGGGGCGGCGAGCGCATGTGCGTGCTCATCCAGCCTCTGTCCGGGCAGGTCCGGGGAACGCTGTTCTATCCCGAACTGGCGGGTGTGGCTTTCTCCAAAGTCTTCCGCCGCCCCTCGCCGAAGATCCGGAAGGAAGACGGCGTGGCGCGGGTCTGTTTCGGCCTGGGCACGCGCACCGTGGACCGGGCCTACGCGCGCACTTTCTACCTTTCCAACCCCAATCTGCGCTTCGAGGGCAACAGCCCTGCGCAGATCGTGACCCACTCTCAGGAGAACTACGACTTCGTGGATCTTGAGGAGAAGGTTTTTACGTCGGCTCACGTGGGGCGTACCGTCAAAACCGTCATGCGGAACCACCGCGGCGCCCAGGCTTACCTTCAGTGGTACGACGGCGACATGTTCTACGGCCTGATGGCCAACACGGCGAACATGGACCATCCGCGCCCCGTGTTCACCTTCGACAACCTGCCGCGGCGCTGCCCCGACCTGTTCCAGAGGATCCAGAAGCTTCTGCCCCTGTTCGAGTCGGAGCTGAGGCTGCCCGCCGACATGGAGTTCACCTACGAGACCGACGAACGCCGGTTTACTCTGGTGCAGCTGCGGCCTCTGTCGGTCTATGACGACCGCGGCCGCGTGGAGATCCCCGACGCGCCGCCGCAGAAGCTGCTTCTGCGGGGCGACCGCATGGTGGCCAACGGACGGCTTGAAAACGTCCGGCACCTGGTCTACGTCGACCCAGAGCTCTACGGCAAGACGCCCGACTTTAGCGAGATCGCCCGCGCTGTGGGCGAACTGAACATGAAGCTCGACGGCGAACGTTATATCCTCGTGGGGCCGGGGCGCTGGGGAAGCTCGAATCCAGTGCTGGGCGTGCCCGTGCGCTACAACGAACTGTCCAACGCGGGCTGCCTGATCGAGCTGGGAATCAAAAACAAAGGCATGGCCCCCGAGCTGTCTTACGGGACGCATTTTTTCCTGGATCTGGACTGCGACAACATCCTCTATCTGCCCGTCTTTGACGGAGAGCGAAACAACCTGTACAATCGGGAATGGTTTGAGAGCCACCCCTGGACCGCTGCCGACCATCGGGCGGTCAGGCACTATGAAGGACGTTTCGACGTGCTCCTCGACGGGGACAGCGAGACCGGCGTGGTCGTCGATAAAACATGAGAGAGGGGATCACCATGACTGCGCCAGAGAAGATACAGCGGGAATATTTTGCGTGGCAGCCTCAGGACGATCCCGAGTTTGCCCCGTTGATCTGCGGCCGCGGCGCCATCGGCGGCAAAGGAAGGTCGCTTTTGTTCGCGCTGCGGAAGCTCCGCGAGAGCGGCGATTCTCAGCTTCAGTCCACGCAGATCCCCCAGTCGGTCTATTTCAGCGTGGAGCTTTTTCATCAATTTCTCGAGTCGGTGCCCCGTCTGGAACTATTGATCCAACGGGGCGAGCCCGATGAACTGCTGGCGGCCTTCAACGCCGTGCCCATGCCGGCGGCGCTTACCGAGACGGTGCGCCGCTTCCTGAGCGCCGTGAGCGATCCCGTGGTCATCCGCAGCAGCAGCGTCCTGGAAGATTCGCTGAAATATTCCTTTGCCGGAAAGTACATGACCACCTTCTTTGGCAACAACGAGGGGAGCCTGGAGGAACGCGTGCGCCGCGTGGAGGGCGAGATACGCCGGATCTACGCCTGCACCTACTTCCCCAAGGCGGTGAGCTATCGCAAGCGGCACGGCCTGCCCGACGACGACATGGGGATCATGCTGATGCGCATCGTGGGCACCTGGCGCGGCGAGTATTACTACCCCACCGTGGGCGGCGTGGGCTATTCTCGCAACTTCCGCCGCTGGAGCCCCCGGGTGAAGCAGGAGGACGGCGTGCTGAGGCTGGTCTTCGGGCTGCCCACCATGAGCACCAAGCGGGGCTACGCGCGCACCCTGTCGCTGACCAATCCGCGCCTGCGTCCCGAGGGGCAGAACCCCGACAAGATCGCCTTCCACGCCCAGGAAAGCTTTCACGTGCTGGCCCGGAACGTTCCCGGCGAAATCACCACGCTGGACATCAAAAAGTGCTGGCGCCAGCTCATCGATTACCACCCGGACTTCGACGCCTACGCTCAGCTTTACAGCTACGACGACGACCACGGCTCCTTTTCGCCGCTGATGAAGAACATGATGACCATGCAGCCCCTGTCGAAGGTGTGCTTCACCTTTGAGAACTTTCCGCGCAGGTACCCCGGCTTCTACGAGCGCATGAAGAAGATGCTGGCGCTCCTGGAAAATGCCATGGGCATCGCGGCCGACGTGGAGTTCTCCTGCGAGCCCCTGCCGGGGCAGTTCTACCTTCTGCAGTCCCGCCCCTTCTGGAACGGTTCCGTGGGCGGCGACGGCCTGCCCGACTTGACGGACCGGCGGGTGATCCTCAAAACCGACCGCATGTTCACCCAGGGACGCCTTGAAAAGGTCAAGGCGCTGGTGTACGTGGACAACGCTGCCTATTACCTGAGCCCCGACTTCCACGCCGTGGCCCGCACCATAGGCCAGGTGAACGAGCGGCTGGGCGAGCCCTATATCCTGGTGTCGCCGGGGCGGATCGGCTCCAGCAATCCCGTGCTGGGCGTGCCCGTGCAGTACAACGAGCTGACCAACTGCCGCTGTATGGTGGAGCTGGGCATCCCCAAGCTGGGCTTCATGCCCGAACTGTCCTACGGCACCCATTTCTTCTCCGACCTGGAGATCGACAACGTGCTCTACATGCCCGTTTTCGACGGCGAGCCCGAGAACCTGTTTGACGAACGCTGGTTTGAAAACCACCCCTGGGAGCCCACCGCCGACCCCGCGGTCCGGATTTACCGCGGCGACTTCTCGGCCTACATGGAGACCTCTGCGAACCAGGCCGTCATCGTGGACAACAGCTGGGACGGCTCAAAAGGCGACCAGAGAACCGCTCCCTCATGGGCTGTGGACGACCGGTAGGCCTAAAAAAACGGCAAGCGCCGAATCCTTCGGCAAGAAGGGTTCGGCGCTTGTTTTTTTATTTTGTGTTTTATTGTACATTGAAAGCCGAAGGCCAATCTGGGGTTGTGAAGGTGTCCGTCTGTGAATATACGGAAAGCGGCAAAGGACAAGAAAGTCTATCTCGGCTTGCTGTTGCTGGCCGACGAACAGGAAAGCATGATAGACAAGTACCTTGAGCGCGGCGAAATGTTTGTTCTGGACGACGATGGGGTCAAAGTCGAATACGTGGTTACTAAAGAGGCGGACGGCGTGTATGAGCTTAAAAATATCGCGGTCGCGCCGGACTGTCAGCGAAAGGGCTATGGAAAAAGGCTGATAGATTTTCTGTTGAGCCATTACTCCGATTGTGACGCCATGCTTGTCGGAACTGGCGGCGTTCCTTCCGCGCTCGACTTTTATCGGAAATGCGGCTTCAGGGAGTCACATCGAATAAGAAGCTTTTTCACGGACAACTACGACCCTCCGATGTTTGAAGACGGGAAGCAGCTTGTCCATATGGTCTGCCTGAAACGGAAAGGATAATTTTCCGCCGATACGTTCAAAGGCCTTCTTGTCGTTTGAATGGGCTGCCCGGTCCTTCGGGGTTTGGGACCAAGGATTGGGAGAATGTTTTTTTCTTGAGGCTGAATATTCTAGCCGCAATGGGCTGAAATTTTCAGTGAGAAATCGCCTCTGCGGTGATAAAAAGAGAGCGCAGGGACTTCCGTAAAATGCGGAAGTTCCTGCGCTCTCTTTTTATCTGTGGGCGAAACGAAGGTCAGCGGTCCAGTTTGAGGTGTTCCGCCAGGAACTGATCCATGGCGCGGTAGAAGTCGATGCGGTTCTCCTCGTTGTGGAAGCCGTGACCTTCGTTGTCCTTCACCATGTACTGTACCGTGACGCCGCGCTTTCTCATGGCTTCCACCATGGCGTCGGAGTGGGCTTTGACGACCCGCGGGTCGTTCTTGCCCTGGGCGATGAACAGCGGCGCTTTGATCCTGTCGGCGTGGAACGTGGGCGACGTGGCCTTGAGCTGCTCGGCGTCGGTCTCGGGGTTGCCGACCGTCTCGTACATTCGCTTTCTCTCGGGTTCCCAGTAGGGAGGGATGGATTCAGAGAACGCGAAGATATTGCTCACGCCCACGTAGTCCACGCCGCAGGCGAAGAGCTCGGGCGTCTTGATCAGGCCCATCAGCGTGGCGTAGCCGCCGTAGGAGCCTCCATAGATGGCGAAACGTTTGGGATCGGCGACGCCCTGATCGATCAGCCATTTCACGCCGTCGGTGATGTCGTCCTGCTGCTTCAGCCCCCACTGCTTGAATCCGGCCTCCCAGAAGGCCTTGCCGTAGCCCGTGGACACCCGGTAGTTGACCTGAAGCACGGCCATGCCTCGATTAGCCTGAAGCTGGACTTGCGCCTGGTAGCCCCAGGTATCGCGGTTTTCGGGGCCTCCGTGGACCCAGATGTTCTTCTTTAAGCCAGGGGTAGAGGTCGGCCAGCATCGTAAATTTGTCGGGCTCGGCCTTGTCGTAATAGTAGAGCCGTCCGGGCACCCGGTCCGACGCCGCTGTCACGATCATGCGCGTTTCGTCCTTCGACATGGCAGTGACGTCGGCTAGAAGCCCTGGGAACTGGGCCTGAAGCATGCTGTAGAAGTCCCCGGCTTCCTTGTCGAAGTAATGGCGCTGAGGCTTGTCGGTGTAGTAGGTGACGCCCAGAAGCTTTTTGTGCAGGCGCGACCAGATGATGCCGTCCACGCCGGCCTCGTCGTTCTCGTAAAGCAGTTCCTGTTTACCTGTGGCGGGGTCGTATTCAAAAAGTGCGCCCTTGTCGCGTCCCAGGTCTGAAATGACGTAGAGCCTCGAGTTGTCGGCGGTAAAGCCCACGGGATCCACAGAGTCGCGGAAGTTCGTCTCGAAGATCACCTTCCAGGGATCCTGTTCGGCCGCGCGGTAGAGCACGCGCGCGGTGGTTCCGTCGTACTCTGTGGCGATGCGCAGTTTCCCGCCGTGATCAGTGCGCCAGCTGACGATGGTGCCCGGGTTTTCAGCGATCAGCGAGAGCTCGCCGGAGTTCACGTCCATGCGGTACACGTCGAAGAACCGTTTGTCTCGCTTGTTCATGGAGATCAGGATGTGGTCGTCGTCCTCTTCCAGAATGTCTACGATGCCGCAGCGCACGCCCTCGAAGGGCGTCATGTCCTTCACGTCTCCGCCGTCGGCGGAGAGGACGAAGAGATGGTCGTTTTCGTTGCCGCCCTGGTCCTGCGCGTAGATCAGACGGCCGTTGCCGATCCAGCCGCAGCTGGGGATGTCGCGCTCCCTGGAGGAGGTGATGCGCTTACCCTCTTTGCTGCCGACCAGGGCGACGTTGACGTTCTGCCGCCCCTCCCATGGCGCGAGCCAGGAGATGCGCTTGCCGTCGGGCGAGAGCTTGAAGCCCGTCTTTTCAGGAAGTCGGAGGAAGTCCTCCATGGGAATAAGCGGCGCCTTCTGGGCCGCGCCGGCCGCCGGATTGAACGCCAGCGCCGCCGCAAGCGCGATGATCAGAGAAAATTTCATAATGTATCATTCCTTTCTGTAAGTAGAGATGATACTGAAAATGAATTTTATTTTAGCACAAAAGCGGCGCCAGGGAAATGGTGCAAACTGCATGGGAGCGGCTGAGTTGTCAGCCTTGCCTCCTGTGCCTGAGCAAAGAACTTAACTCCAAATGTATTTATGTTGAAATTACAATGCAATAGGAGCGGCATCAAGGGGGAAATGTCTATCTGTGGGCAAAAAACAAGGATCAGCGGTCCAGTTTGAGGTGCTTGGCCAGGAACTGATCCATGGCGCGGTAGAAGTCGAAGCGGTTTTCCTCGTTGTGGAAGCCGTGGCCTTCATTGTCCTTGACCATGTACTGCACCTCCACGCCGCGCTGCCTCATGGCTTCCACCATGGCGTCGGACTGGGCTTTGACGACGCGCGGGTCGTTCTTGCCCTGGGCGATGAACAGCGGCGCTTTGATCTTGTCGGCGTGGAATGTGGGCGACGTGGCTTTGAACTGCTCGGCGTCGGTCTCGGGGTTGCCGATCTTCTCGTACATCTGCTTTCTGAGCGGTTCCCAGTAGGGCGGGATGGATTCGAAGAGCGTGAAAAGGCTGCTCACGCCCACGTAGTCCACGCCGCAGGCGAAGAGCTCGGGCGTCTTGATCAGGCCCATCAGCGTGGCGTAACCGCCGTAGGAGCCTCCATAGATGGCGAAACGTTTGGGATCGGCGACGCCCTGATCGATCAGCCATTTCACGCCGTCGGTGATGTCGTCCTGCTGTTTCAGCCCCCACTGCTTGAATCCGGCCTCCCAGAAGGCCTTGCCGTAGCCCGTGGACACCCGGTAGTTGACCTGGAGCACGGCCATGCCGCGGTTGGCCAGAAGCTGGGCTTCCGTGTCGTAGCCCCAGGTGTCGCGGGTTTCGGGGCCTCCGTGGCAGATGTTCTTCTTTAAGCCAGGGGTAGAGGTCGGCCAGCATCGTAAATTTGTCGGGCTCGGCCTTGTCGTAATAGTAGAGCCGTCCGGGCACCCGGTCAGAGCCGACGGCGACGATCATGCGCGTTTCGTCCTTCGACATGGCGCTGACGCCGGCGCGGAGCCCCGGGAACTGGGCCTGGAGCTTGTTGTAGAAGTCCTCGGCCTCTTTGTCGAAGTAGTGGCGCTGGGATTTGTCGGTATAGTAGGTGACGCCCAGAAGCTTTTTGCGCAGGCGCGACCAGATGATGCCGCCCACGCTGGCTTCGTCGTTCTCGTAGAGCAATTCCTGTTTGCCTGTGGCGGGGTCGTACTCGAAAAGGGCGCCCTTGTCGCGTCCCAGGTCTGAAATGACGTAGAGCCTCGAGTTGTCGGCGGTAAAGCCCACGGGATCCACAGAGTCGCGGAAGTTCGTTTCGAAGATCACCTTCCAGGGATCCTGCTCGGCCGCGCGGTAGAGCACGCGGTTGGTGGTGCCGTCGTATTCGTAGGCCAGGCGCAGCTTCCCGTCGTGGTCAGTGCCCCAGCCGACGATGGTGCCGGGGTTTTCGGCGACCAGCGTGAGCTCGCCTGAGTTCACGTCCATGCGGTACACGTCGAAGACGCGCTTGTCGCGCTTGTTCATGGAGATCAGGATGTGGTTGTCGTCCTCTTCCAGAATGTCTACGATGCCGCAGCGCACGCCCTCGAAGGGCGTCATGTCCTTCTGATTGCCGCCGTCGGGGGAGATGGCGAAGATATGGTAGTTTTCGTCGCCGCCCTTGTCCTGAACGTAGATCAACCGGTCGTTGCTGATCCAGCCGTAGCCCTGGATATCGCGTTCCGTAGCCGAAGTGATCCGTGTGCCTTCAGCGCTGCCCACTTGGGCAACGTTGATGTTCAGCCGTCCGTTCCAGGGCGCGAGCCAGGAATAGCGCTTTCCGTCGGGCGAGAGCTGGAAGCTTGCCTTTTCAGGAAGGCGGAAAAAGTCCTCCACGGGGATCAGAGGCGCCTTCTGCGCTGCGCCTGCCGCGGAACTGATCGACAGAGCCGCCGCGAGCGCGATGAGCAGAGAAATTTTCATAGTGAATCATTCCTTTCTGTATCACCTGATGGAATCTGAAAACAGATATGAGTCTAGCAGAAAAAAACGCCGGGCGGAATGGTGAAAACTACATAATAGCCCGCCGTTTTACGCCGCTGTTTCGTCTTTGTTTCGGTTTGCACTTTGGACTTTTTTTCTTCTGCCCTGAAGTGTATAATGGATTTCAGAACGAGCGTCGGGGGAAGACCCTTTGACGCCGAATATATCAAGGGGGAATTTTGAAATGGAACAACTCCGTTCTCTGTCTGCTCTTCTGGATTACGCTAAGAAAGTCACGGCCGAAAAGGGCCCCAAGCGCATCAGCGTCGCCAAGGCCGACGACGTAGGCCTGCTGGGCGCTCTTGAGGAAGCCCGCGCCGCGGGTATCGCCACCTTTACCCTGACCGGCGTCAAGGCCAAGGTCGAAGCCGCCGCTGCGGAAGCCGGCGTCGATCTCGCCAACTATAAGCTTATCGACTGCGCCAGCGAGCCTGAAATGGCTATCGCCGCCGTGACCGAAGTGTCTTCGGGCAACGCCGACATTTACATGAAGGGCCAGATCCACACCAACAACTTCCTTCGCGGAATGCTGAACAAGGAGGTGGGCCTCCGCCGCGGCAAGAACACTATCTCCCACTGCTATTTCCATCACATTGAAGGCTATGACCGCATCATCTTCGTGGCCGACGCCGCCTTCAACATGTATCCCGACCTGGCCCAGAAGGCTGACATCGTCAAGAACACCGTCCAGCTTGCCCGCGCCTTTGGCGTCGCCCTTCCCAAGGTAGCCTGCCTGGCCGCCGTCGAAGTGGTCAACCCCGATATGCCCGCCACCCTTGACGCCGCTGCCCTTACGGCCATGAGCAACCGCGGCCAGATCTCCAACTGCGTGGTCGACGGCCCCTTCGCCCTTGACAACGCCATCTGCGAAGAATCGGCCAAGACCAAGGGCATCGTATCGCCCGTGGCCGGCAAGGCTGATATCCTCCTGGTCCCCAACATCGACGCGGGCAACATCCTTGCCAAGGCTATCGTGTACTTCTCGAAGAACGAGACGGCCGGCCTGGTCTTGGGCGCCGCTGCTCCCGTCATCCTCACAAGCCGCGCCGACTCGCCCCGTGCCAAGCTCATCTCCGTGGCGGCCGCGGTCGTCCTGTCCGACGCTTCCAAGAAATAAGGACTCTCTGATTCATTTCAGGGCTGAAGAGAAAAGCCGTTCGACCTCAGTCGAGCGGCTTTTTTAGAACGAAACGAAAAGAGGCTAAGACTATGAAAATTCTCGTGATCAACCCCGGCTCCACCAGCACGAAAATCGCTCTTTTTGAGGACGGCCGCCAGCTGTGGGACGACACACAGCGCTACGATACCGACGTGATCGGCGGCTATAAGACCGTTGCCGACCAGCACGATTTTCGCCTTGCCGCGATCAAGGACGCCATGGCGAAGCATGGCCTGAAATCCTCCGACCTGGACGCCGTGGTCGGCCGCGGCGGTCTGATGAAGCCTATCGTCAGCGGGACCTACGCCGTCAACGACGCCATGCTCGCCGACCTGGAAAGCGCTCAGTACGGCTCCCACGCCAGCAACCTGGGCGCGGGGTTGGCGTTGAGCCTGGCGCGGGAAGGCGGCTGCGGGAAGGCCTTTATCGTGGACCCCGTGGTGGTGGACGAACTGATGGACGTGGCGCGCGTCACAGGGCTGCCTCAGATTCAGCGCCGCTCCGTGTTCCACGCTCTCAACCAGAAGGCCATCGCCCGCAAAGCCGCGGCGGAGCTGGGCAAAGCCTATGAAGAATGCAATTTCATCGTCGCCCATATGGGCGGCGGCATCACCGTGGGTGCCCATGACCATGGGCGCGTGATCGACGTGACTAACGGCGTGGACGGCGAAGGCGCCTTTTCGCCCGAGCGCAGCGGCGCCCTTCCCGCCGGCGGCGTGGCGGCCCTGTGCTTCAGCGGTCAGTACAGCCAGGATCAGATCAAAAAGCTGATCAACGGGAAAGGCGGCCTTGTGGCCCACCTCGGGACCAACGACCTGCGCGAGGTTTGCAGGCGCGTGGAAGCAGGCGACGCTCACGCTAAGCTGATCTTCCAGGCGCTGGCCTACCAGGTGGCCCGTGAGATCGGCGCGCGCGCCGTGACGCTCAGGGGCAAGGTGGACGCCATCGTCCTGACCGGCGGCCTGTCCTACTCGGAAGCCTTCGACGACGAGATCAGGCAGTGGGTCGGCTTCATCGCCCCCGTCAAAGTCTATCCCGGCGAGGACGAGCTTCGCGCTCTTGCCGAGGGCGGCGCCCGGGTGCTCAGCGGCGCGGAAGCCGCAAAGATTTACGTTTGATTCAAAGGGAGATTTTATGATGATCCGTTTTAACTGCGACTACAGCGAGGGAGCCCATCCCGCAATTTTAGAGGCGCTCGCGAAGACCAACATGGAACAGACCCCGGGCTATGGCGAGGACGAACACTGCCGCCATGCGGCCTCGCTTATCCGAGAGGCCTGCGGCGCGCCCGGCGCGGCGGTGCATTTCCTGATCGGCGGCACTCAGGCCAATTTCGTGGTGATCGCTTCGGCGCTGCGTCCTCATCAGTGCGCGCTGTGCTGCGCTTCTGGGCATATCAACGTCCACGAGACGGGCGCCGTGGAGGCCACGGGGCATAAGGTTTCGGCCCTGCCGGGCGTGGACGGCAAGATCACCGCGGAACAGGTGCGCGCGGCCTGGGAAGGCCATTTCGGCGACGAAACCCATGAGCATATCGTCCAGCCCAAGCTGGTCTACATCTCCAACCCCACGGAGTTCGGCACCATCTACACCAAAGCGGAGCTGACGGCGCTCAGCCAGGTCTGCCGCGAGAAGGGGCTCTATCTGTACCTGGACGGCGCGCGGATGGGCTACGGCCTCTGCGCCTCCGGCAACGACCTGGATCTGCCCACGATCGCGGAGCTTTGCGACGCCTTCTACATCGGCGGGACGAAGGTGGGCGCGCTGTTCGGCGAGGCTGTGGTGATCGTGAACGACAGCTTGAAAACCGATTTCCGCTACATCATGAAACAGCGCGGAGCTATGCTTGCCAAGGGACGTCTGTTGGGGATCCAGTTTGAGACGCTATTTACCGACGGCCTTTATTTCAAGATCTCTGACCATGCAGTAAAGCTGGCCATGCAGATCCGCGACGCCTGCCGCAAAAAAGGCTGGAGCTTCCTGATGGAGTCGCCCACGAACCAGCAGTTCCCGATCATTCCCAAAGCCGACCTGGAAAAGCTGAAGGCCAAGTACGAATATTCCTTCTGGCAGAAGGTGGACGACGCTCACGACGCCGTGCGCTTCTGCACCAGCTGGGCCACCCGCGAAGAGGACGTCCGCGCGCTGGCGGAGGATATCGCAAAGCTGTAATACCACTTTGCAATAAAAACGCAAAATGAGCACGGAGGGGACGACCCGAGGGGTATCCACCAAGCGAGTATAGGCAGGCCGAATAGGCCGAGATAGTCTTTAGCGACTGGATGCCCCCGGGCCGGCCCCGGTCTCCAATTAAGCCGTTTAGCTGCGAAAGAGTATTAGCAAGTAATTGACCCAGCATGATAAAGCAGCCGCCGCGCCTGAAATTTTGGGCGCGGCGGCTGCTTTATCATGCTGGGTCAGTCTTTGTTGGGCAGAGTGTCGCAGAAGCTGTCCAGTTTGTCCAGGAACTCTTCCGTCTGGGCGGTGAAATCGGCGTCGCTCGTGTCGGCGCTGTAGGCGAATCTTTTCGAGAACCAGATAAATTGGTCTTTTTCCTCTTCGTCTTCAATCACTTCAACGGTATAAGCCTCGCTGGCGTTGTCTTTCAGCCAGTTTCTGACGAGGCGGCCGGCGCGGTCCTTGCCGATTTTGAGGTTTTTCAGTTCCATAATGCAGTAGATTTCCGCGTTTTCACCGTTTTCACCGTTTTCGATGACTTCAAGGCACATGCCTTTGCCGTCGTAGTCGACGTAGATGTATCTGTCTTCCGCTTCAAGTTCGGCGTTGCTGACGGTGGAGCTCAGCTGTTTGTACATGCGGTTCAGAAGCTCCGTGGACACGGAGGCTTCAGGCGCCGCGATGGGCTTTTCAGGTTCGGCTGGCTTTTCAGGTTCGGCTGGTTTTTCAGGCTCGGCTGGTTTTTCGGGTTCGGCCGGCTTTTCAGGCTCGGCGGGCTTCTGAATTTCCGCGGGGCTGGGTGTATACTTCTCAACCAGGGCTTTCAGGGCCTCAGTGTTGACGTACAGCTCGGTTTCAAGCTCTCTGGAGCTTCGTATGGCCAGGTTGAAGACGCCGAAAGCGTCCAGCGTCTCGAAGGCGGTCTTGGCGCTTTCTTTCTGGCTTTCGTCGGTGTAGAGCATAGTTCCGAATTGGGATTCCAAGGCTTTCAGCTTTGCGGAGAGCGACGGAAAGTCGATCGTCAGGGCGAAAAAGTTTTCTTTGTCCAGGGCGGTGTGCATGTCGCCGGCCACTTCGGGCTCATGATTGAGTTCATCGCTGTCCTGGAAAGCGGCGACGAGGCCGTCGTGCCCCGCTACGATATACATCGAGAAGAGCGAGCCCTTGGCGGTGCGGACTCCTTGCCATTTGCCCGAGGAGAAGTTCTGCAGTTTGACGCCGGATTGCTGGGCCAGCATGGGGGCCACTTGCTTGATCACATAATCGGAAATTTTTTCGTCCGCTCCGCCAAAGTGGAGGTAAAAACCGGGCATGGCGCCGAACATGGTGGAGGATTTTCCGGCGAAGGCGAGCGTCACGCGATTCTTGAGGAGGGCTGCGAGGTCGTTCCACGAGAGCCCCGCGATTTTGATGAGATTGCCCAGCGGCGCTTCCAGATCCTTTTGGGCATCGGGCGAAACCATGGCGCTCTCAAGGGTGAGCAGCGACAGAAGGGACTGGCTTCCCAGCAGGAGCGGGCTGTGGCTCGGGACCAGGTCGATAAGTCTCTTGTAGTAGTCGCTGGACGACATCAGCTCTTCCGAATTGACCCACAGGTGTCCTTTGATCGAGTTTTCATCGTCGTAAAGGCCGAACTCGAGCTTCACAGGGATGTCCAGGTTGAGGGATTTGGAGTTCTCGGGCATGATCTGGGCCAATTCTTTGTTGTCGAGCCATGCCTGCGTCCACAGGACGCCGCGGGTGCGGCGCGGCAGGGGCGGATCCTCGTCGGGAGCGGAGGACATCTTGTTCAGAAGATCGGCGTCTTTGAAAGCGCCGATCAGGAACACATTGCCGTCGCGCTCGAGCTGAGCCATATAGAGTTTGCCGTACTGGCTGTCCTTCACGCCCACGGGCGTCACGACGCAGCCTTCGGGGACGGCACCAAGCGTGAAATCGGGCGCCGATACGCCTTCGTCGCTCTTGAGGACGTCGATTTCGTCTATGGCCTCAATGGCGAAGGCCATGTCGAGAGGCTTATCTTCCTTCATGTCGTATTTCATCCGGAAATCCCAGGCTCCGACGGTCTTTGTCACGGCAGCCTTTTTCTCTTCCGGCATTTGGGCGCTCAGAATGATCGCCAAGGGGCTCTTGCCGTCGTTCAGAATGTCTTTGAAATTCTCTCCGCCAAAGGCGAACCAGCTGCCTCCTTGAATGACCGACGCCGTCAGCTGTGAAGGCGTTATGGCGAATGCGCTGCCGACGCAGGCCAGCGCCGTTACCAGCGCTAAAACGGAAGTACGGATTTTTTTCATCTTCAATCGCTCCTCGTTGAATTATTTTGTTCCTGAAAAAACGCGCCGGCTTGGGCGTTTGGGGTTGTGAGCTTTCTGAATCTGAATTATTTGAAAGCGACCGAGTTGAAGAGCACGTTGGCGTCGTTTGTGAAATTCCCCTGGATGTAGACGAACCCCAGTTCCTTCCCGCCTTGGGCTTCCGTCAGCCGCACGTAGGTGGACTTTCCTCTGTAGGTGTCCTCAAAGCCGTAGGCCTCCTGCGCTCCTGGAAGCCTGCGGAAGTTGACGCCCTTTTCTTCGCGGCAGTAGAGCGAGGCGACCTGTTTCAGAGTGCGTCCCGGCTTGAGCGGACGCGTCCCCACGGCGATGAAGGAGGAGCCGTCGCTGTTTTCAAAGAAAACGGCCTTGGAATCGTTTTTGTGGGTCCAGCCGGCCGGCATGTCGGCGCAAAATGATCCGAAGTCATAGACGGCGGCGCTGGCGGGAAATGCGAGCGCGAAAACGAGGAGCATGGCGCAGATCTTTTTCATGATGCAAACCTCCCTTGAAAATTTTTTTGAACCAAAGAAACTATCTTATAGTTTAATCAGCGATGGCGCTAAAATCAACCTGTTGTTTTCGCCAATTATGATTCGTTTGACGCGCGCCGGTCTATCCCTTAGAATCATGTCAGAATCTGGAAACTGGCAGGGATAAAAGGCCGGCGGCTTAGCTTATCAACGGGAGGATGTCTTATCGATGGAACAGAGAATCAATCGCGAGCGGCTGACCGCTTTGCTGAACGAACTTGGACGGATCGGGCTGAACGAAGAGGGCCTGCGGAACCGCCTTGCCCTGAGCGACGGCGACAAACTGGGGCGCGACTGGCTGTGCGCCCGGATTAAAGAATCTGGCCTGGAGCTGAAGGTCGACGCCATCGGCAACATCTTCGGCGTCCTGCCCGGAACGGAAGAGGGCAGCCCCGTGACGGCGGGCTCCCATATCGACACCGTGAAAAACGCCGGTATGTTCGACGGCTGTGTCGGCGTGCTGAGCGCCCTTGAAGCCCTCCGCGCCGTCAAAGAAAAGCGGTTGCCGCACCGTAAGCCCCTGGCCCTTGTGGCCTTCACCAACGAAGAGGGGGCGCGCTATCATCCCGACATGATGGGCAGCCTGGTGCTCAGCGGCGAACGGTCCCTCGAGGACATGTACCGCTCCGTGGACGACGAGGGCAAGTCCGTGGGCGACGAACTGGAGCGCATCGGATACAAGGGGAGCGACTGCGTGAAGCCCAGCGTTTACCTGGAATACCACGTCGAGCAGGGCCCCTTTTTGGACGCGAAAAAACTTCCTCTCGGCGTGGTCACGGGCATTCAGGGCATTAATTGGTGGCACGGGCGCTTCATCGGACAGGCGAACCACGCCGGTTCCACGCCCATGAACATGCGCTGTGACGCCCTTCTGGCGGTTTCGGAACTGCACTGCCGTATGACGGGCATCGCCGAAGAGCGGGGCGCCTGCTTTACCATCGGCCGCGTGCAGGTCCAGCCCTACGTGGTTAACATCGTTCCCGGCGAAGCTTCTTTCTCGCTGGATCTGCGCCATCCAGACCCCCAGGTTCTGGACGAACTGAACCGCCAGGCCGCTTCCATGATGGAGGAGATCGCGCGGCGCCGCGGCCTGACCCTGGAAGTGCGCCAGACCGTGGACGCCCGTCCCGTCCTGTTTGACCAGAAGATGGTGAGTCTTGTGGAAAGATGCGCCGCCGGACGCGGCCTGGCCTACGCAAAGCTGTGCAGCGGCGCGGGGCACGACGCCCAGATGATGGCCCGCTGCGTGCCCACGGCCATGATCTTCGTCCCCTCCAAGGACGGCAAGAGCCACTGCCCTCAGGAATCAAGCGACATGAACCAGATCTGCGACGGCGCGGAAGTGCTTCTGGACTGTCTGCTCGAGCTGGCGCGCTGAGCTTTGCGCAGTGATTTGTTGAACGCCCCCGGCCGTTAAAAACGGCGGGCGCGCTGACTGGAGGTCATTTGAGAATGGAATGGAGAATGAACCGCGAACGGCTTGTTTTCATGCTGGAAGAGATGGGACGGACGGGCCTGGACGAAGAGGGGAAGAGAAACCGCCTCGCCCTGAGTGACGGCGACAAACTGGGGCGCGACCTGCTGTGCCGCTGGATTAAAGATGCCGAGCTGGAACTGAAGATCGACGCTATAGGCAACATCTTCGGCGTCCTGCCCGGAACAGAAGAAGGCGATCCCGTGACGGCGGGGTCCCACATCGACACCGTGAAGGACGCCGGCATGTTCGACGGCTGCGTCGGCGTGCTGAGCGGACTTGAAGCGCTTCGTACCGTCAAGGAGAAAAAACTGCCTCACCGCAAGCCTCTGGCAGTCGTCGCCTTTACCAACGAAGAGGGGGCGCGCTACCACCCCGACATGATGGGCAGCCTGGTGGTCAGCGGCGGCAAGACGCCCGAAGAAGTCTACCTTTCCGTGGACGACGAAGGCAAGTCCGTGGGCGACGAATTGGAGCGCATTGGCTATAAGGGGACCGATCGGGTCAGACCCAGCGCTTACATGGAGTATCACATTGAGCAGGGGCCTTTTCTCGACGCGAAGGGGCTCGCTCTCGGCGTGGTCACGGGCATTCAGAGCATCAACTGGTGGCACGGCCGCTTCATCGGCCAGCAGAACCATGCGGGCAGCACGCCCATGAATATGCGCCGCGATGCCCTGCTGGCGGTATCGCAGCTGCACTGCCGCATGACGGAAGTGGCGCGCCAGTGCGGCGCCTGCTTCACCATGGGACGCGTCCGTCCCGAGCCTTACATTGTCAACGTGGTACCCGGCGAAGCTTCCTTTACCGTGGACATGCGCCACCCTGATACGAAAACTGTCAAGGAACTGCAGGGGACCATCGGCCGCATTATGAACGAAATTGCCGTGGAGAACGGACTGACCCTGGATGTGCGCCAGACTGTGGACGTCGACCCTGTCACTTTTGACGATGCCATGGTGGACCTCGTCGAAAAATACGCGAAAGCCCGCAGCCTCTCCTATACCCGCCTGTGCAGCGGCGCCTGCCACGACGCCCAGATGATGTCCCATTGCGTGCCCACGGCCATGATCTTCGTGCCCTCCAAGGACGGCAAGAGCCACTGCCCCCAGGAGTCAAGCGACATGAACCAGATCTGCGACGGCGCGGAAGTGCTTCTGGACTGCCTGTTGGAGCTGGCGCGCTGAAGCGCGGGAAGGGATGGACTGACAGATGTCTCTGATGGATATTATCGGGCCCGTGATGATCGGGCCGTCGTCGAGCCACACTGCCGGTGCCGTGCGCATCGGCATGCTGGCGCGGCGTATCTGGGGCTGGCAGCGCCCCTTGGGGGAAGCTCGGCTTTTCCTGCGCGGAAGCTTCGCTGCGACCTATTGGGGGCACGGCACCGACAGGGGGCTGGTGGCGGGACTGCTCCGCATGAACCCCGACGACCTTCGCATTCCTCATGCTTTTGAAGCCGCCGCGGAGGCGGGGCTGAAGTTCAGTTTCGACTC
This sequence comes from Pyramidobacter piscolens, assembly GCA_004558205.1. Classification (GTDB taxonomy): domain Bacteria; phylum Synergistota; class Synergistia; order Synergistales; family Dethiosulfovibrionaceae; genus Pyramidobacter; species Pyramidobacter piscolens_A. Next base: position 110,779 of record SFDM01000004.1, on the reverse strand, counting down.
TGAGGAGGTGGACGGCGCGCATCCCAACTCGGTGCGCGTCCTGATGACCGACGGCGGCGACAGGACCGAGATCGTGGGCGCATCGGTGGGCGGCGGCGCGGTGGAGCTTCAGGAGGTGGATGGGTTCCCCCTGAAGGTCTCCTTCGACATGCCCTCGCTGATCTCCTTTCACCGCGACGTGCCCGGCGTGATCGCCGGCATCACGGGCGAGCTCTACCGCAGGGGGCTGAACCTCGCGAAGATGGAACTGAACCGCCGCGCCCGCGGGGACATGGCCGCGGCCGTCTTCAGCCTCGACGGCCGCGTTCCCGCCGATTTGGCGGAACAGATCGAGAGGACGATCCCCGCCTGCAAGCGGGTGATCCTGCTCGTCAATTCCGATCAGGGAGGAGAAGCCTGATGCGTTCTTTTGAAGAGATTTTGACGGTCGCGGCCGCCGGAAAGCCGCTGCCCGACGCGATTTTGAGTTTTGACGCCGAAGAGCAGATGACCGATGCCGGCGCTGTGAAGTCGGCCCTGCGTGAGCGCCTTGGCGTGCTGCGCCGGACCGTCGAAGGGGCGCTGGAGGGCGACTGGCGTCCCAAGCTGATTGCCGACGACCGCGGCAAATACGCCGCCGCCCGTCTCGAGCCCCTTTCGGGGACGCTCGTCTGGCGCGCCAGCCAGATCGCCGTGGCTCTCGGCACCTGCAACGCTTCCATGGGGCGCATCGTCGCCGCGCCTACCGCCGGAAGCTGCGGGATTCTGCCGGGGCTGCTCTTCGCCTGGCAGGAAGTCCGGCAGGGCAGCGACGAAAAGCTTCTCGAGGGGCTGATCGTGGCGGCCGCCGTGGGCGAAATCGCCGCCAACCGGGCGACCCTGGCGGGAGCTGCCGGCGGCTGCCAGGCCGAGTGCGGCGTGGCTTGCGCCATGGGCGCCGCCGCGCTGTGCCATATGGAGGGCGGATCTCCCGAAGCCTGTGCCCACGCTGCGGCGCTGGCGCTCAAGTCCATCCTGGGCCTTGCCTGCGACCCCGTGGCGGGCCTTGTGGAATCGCCCTGCGTGAAACGCAACGGCTCCCTGGTGGCCCTCGGAGCCATCGCCGCCGACATGGCCCTGGCCGGGATCCGGTCCATCATCCCGCCCGACGAGGTCGTGGACGCCATGGGCGACGTGGGCCGCGCCCTGCCCCCGTCGCTGCGCGAAACCGCCCGCGGCGGCTGCGCCATGACTCCGACCGCCAAGGCCCTGACCAAAAAGCTCGCTGAAACCTATTCCAGCTCCAAGCTCTGATGCGTTCTTTTTCCAGGCTGAAAAAACAGCGCTGGAAAGCGTTTGGAGCGGGAAGATCGCTTGCAGAAATTCCGTCTTAAAAAAGAGAAGGCGTAAGATCCTTTGCTGCCGCGGGATCTTGCGCCTTCTTTCTGTGTATCCCCTTCACAGGCGGGAAAAAGATGTGATACTGCTTTCGCAGCTAAACGGCTTAATTGGGGGCCGGGGCCGACCCGGGGGGCATCCAGCCGCTAAAAACTATCTCGGCCTTCGGCCTGCCCATGCTCGCTTGGCGGATACCCCTGTGCCGTCCCCGCTGTGCCTATTTTGCGTTTTTATAGCAAAGTAGTATGAAAAGAATTGTTCTTGACTTTTCTGAACCGATGACGCAATATACTCATGAGATACTATCTCGTAAGATACTATCTCATGAGATAGTAAGAGAAGGAGGCCTTTTTCATGTTCCTCGGCAGAGAGATGGAATTGCGAAAGATGAATAGGCGTTATAATAAAGGCGGCCTTGAATGTATCGTCATCTATGGGCGGAGAAGAGTCGGGAAAACCGCGTTGATCAATGAGTTCACAAGGGATAAGCCCAGGATCTATTTCCCGGCTTTAAACACAAACGCACAGGGGAATCTCGCAGGCCTGTCAAAGGCGATTCACGCCTATCTCAATCCCGGCGCTGTGGAAGCGCCGGTCTATTCGTCCTTTGACGCGGCTTTTCAGGAGATCTCCAGAATCGCAAAATCAGAAAGAATCATCTTTGTCATCGATGAACTGCCCTACCTCGTCAAAGCGGATGATTCTATTCCCTCAAGGCTTCAGCACCTTTTAGATCATGACTGGGGCGACAGCAGGCTTTTTCTTATACTCTGCGGTTCATCCATGAGTTTTATGGAAAAGGAGGTGTTGAGCGAAAAGAGCCCGCTTTTTGGCAGGAGGACGGCGCAGTTTAAACTTGAGCCTTTGAGCTATCTGGACAGCGCAAAATTTCATCCCGAGTTATCCTTTGCCGAGAATGCCCTGATCTATGGCATTACCGGCGGCGTGCCCCACTATATCAATAAGCTGGACGTTCGGGGCCATGTCAGGGAAGCTTTGCTTGAGAACCTTTTTGATACTTCGGCCTATCTCTTCGAGGAGCCCGAAAATCTCTTGAAGCAGGAACTGCGCGAACCCGCGGCGTATAACTCCATCATCACCGCTATCGCCGGAGGCGCGACGCGGCTAAATGATATTTCCATGAAATCGGGAATCGACACGCCTCAATGTACAAAGTATATCAAAGTCCTGATGGAACTTGGAATTGTACAAAAGATAGAGCCCGTCGTTGATAAGTCGAAGCGAAGGAACATTTACCGCATCAGGGATAACTTCTTCCGATTCTGGTACCGTTTTGTGCCGGCAAATATGATGGCCGTCATCTCCGGAACGATGGATAGAATATATGACTCGGCCGTAGGCAGCTATCTTTCAGACTATATGGGATTGGTGTTTGAAGACATCTGTAAGCACTATCTGATTCATTATGCCGACAACCTGCCGGTTCAAATCAGCGAAATTGGCGAGTGGTGGGGAACCCATCCCGAAAAGAAGAAAGAAGTACAGCTCGATATCGTTGTCCTCGCTTCTAAGGCGAGCAACACAAAAGCGGGGAAGCGTTTTATCATCGGTTCCTGCAAGTATAAAAACGAGCGGATCGGCGTTAATGAGCTGGAATTGATTCAGAACTACGCTTCCGTTTTCACGAATGCCAATGATGAATGCTTCTATTATATTTTCTCAAAGAGTGGTTTTTCCGAGGGCTTGCTCGAAAAACAAAAAAACGGTGAGGTCACACTGCTGTCTCTGGAAGATCTTTTTATAGTCCCAGTGTCTGAGGCGGGAGAACGATAACCCTCAATTTTGCTTTATGAGGGCGTCAGTGCTGCGATGCGGGCTCTTTTTTGCCGCGTCTTCTTATGTAAGTAATAAGGCGTTGCTAAATAACCAGTCAGAGGGTAAAATTTATTACTAGGTATTAAAACCTGTTTGTAATTTATTTTCTGACGTTTTGAGGGTGACGAGAGATGAACAGAGGTATGACCTTAAAGGCCATCTCCTGGCTGCTGCCGGAGAAGATAGAGACCAATGAAGATTTGGTGAGGGAATTCGGCGCCTGGACGCCGAACAAAATTTACAGCAAGACGGGAGTCAACCAGCGCCATATTGCCGAGGGCGCGCCGCTGTCCGACTTTCTGGCGCAGGCCGGCGAGAAGTTCTTCGCGGAACACCCCCATATTTCAAGGGACAGCATAGACATGCTGATCGTCTGCACTGAAACCAGGGATTATATCCTGCCCGCCACGGCCTGCATCGTCCACGACCGGTTGGGGCTGAAAAAGACCTGCGGCGCTTTCGATTACGATCTGGGCTGCTCGGGCTACGTCTACGGCCTGGCCATTGCCCGTGGTTTCATCTGCGGCGGTCTGGCCTCGCGGGTGCTTCTGATGACGGGCGATTTGGTGACGCGCTACATCAACGAGCAGGACAAGGCTACGCGTACCATTTTCGGCGACGGCTTTACGGCCACGCTTCTCGAGGCGTCCGAAGCCGATCGGGTCGCCGCCTTCGACCTGTGCACCGACGGCAGCGGTTCCCACATGCTGATCATCGAGGCCGGCGCGTCGGCCATGCCCTATTCGCCCCAGACCTCGGCCTTGGAGATCAACCGGTTTGGCAACGTGCGCTGCAAGGAAAACCTGTTCATGGACGGCCCGAAGGTGCTCGAGTTCGCGCTGGCCGAGGAGCCTGGTTCGATCGCCCGCGTCCTCGAGAAGGCGGGCTGCACCATGGACGATATGGACCTGGTGGTGTTCCATCAGGCCACAAAGCTCATGCTGGACTGCCTTCGCGAGCATCTGGGAATCCCCGAGGAGAAGTTCGTGATCGCCCTGGAGGACAAGGGGAACACCGTATCCTCCACGATCCCCATCGCCCTGGGCGAATGCGCCGCTTCAGGCCGCCTGAAGCCGGGCATGAAAGTGCTCATTTCAGGCTTCGGCGTCGGCCTCTCCTGGGGCGCGGCGGTGATCGAGTGGAACTGACGGGAATTTGAGTCTTGTCGTGAAACGCTGGCGGTGTCTCAGCATCGGCGCCGCCATAAGCGCTTGGAGGCTTATGGAATAATAACCCTGGCACAAAGCCGAGGATTCCCGCATTCTTGCGGGGGACCTCGGCCTTTATTTTATGTTGTTTTTTCTCTGGGCAACTGTGAAAAGGCCCTTGATAAAGTTAAAAGTAACTGATACAATTACATATGAAAAAGTCATGATTAAAAAAGAGAGGGCATTGTCAGCACGGACACAGCGCCGTGACGTTGACGGCGGCATGAGCGCTGCCGCCAAAGGAGGCATGATGATGAAAGCGGAATTTCCTCTAGCAGTGCACGCACTGGTCTATCTGCTGCATACACAGCGTTTTACCACCAGCGCGGAACTGGCCGGCAACATCTGCACCAATTCTGCCCGAGTCAGGAAAGTTCTGTCAAAACTTCATCACGCCGGCCTGGTGGAGGCTGAACGCGGAAAGGGAAGCGGATACCGCTGTTTGCCTATGACCGGTGTGGTGACGCTGAAACAGGTGATGCAGGCCCTTGCGGAAGAACCTATTTCCATGAACTGGCGCTCCGGCGACATGAACAAGGAATGCCTGATTTCGTCGGGCATGGGGAGGATCATGGATCAGCTTTATCATACGCTGAACCTGAAGTGTATGGATTGGCTGGAAGGCGAGACTATCGCGAATATCAGCGATCGCATATTCGGAACGAAGGAGTGATAAGATTGAATTACGATGCAATCATACTTGGTTTTGGCAAAGCAGGAAAAACGCTGGCGGCCGCTTTCGCAAAGCAGGGCAAGACCGTGGCTCTTGTGGAAAAATCCGCTGAGATGTATGGCGGCACCTGCATCAACGTAGGCTGTATCCCCTCCAAGTCACTGGTGACCAGCGCGGCCGAGGCACGTCTCCACTCTGGCGATCCCTTTGAGAGAAAGGCCGAGCGCTATGCCGCGGCGATTCAGGAGAAACGCCGGGTCACGGCTCTGCTGCGCCGAAAGAACTACGAGAAACTGAAAAATTTGCCTGGCGTTTCTATCTATGACGGTTTGGGGAGCTTCCTGTCCGACAGGAGCGTTGAAGTGTCCCTGACCAGCGGCGGAAAGGCGGTTCTCGAGTCCTCCCGGGTCTTCGTCAATACAGGCTCGGAGACCGTGCTGCCCCCCATCGAAGGCATTGACAATCCTCATGTTTATACCAGCAGAACCCTTATGGACGAGGAAAAGCTTCCTCGCCGCCTCACCCTGATCGGCGCGGGGTATATCGGCATGGAATTTGCTTCGATGTATTCCCTTTTCGGGGCAGAGGTGACGGTCGTACAAGACGGCACCGCCTTCCTTCCCAAAGAAGACCGTGACGTGGCACTGGAGATCCGCAGCATTTTGGAAAAGCAGGGCGTGCGCTTTATACTGGGCGCCAAGCCAGTGCGGCTGGAAGGGGCTTCGCTGGTCTACGAGCGGGACGGCGTCAGCGCTGTGCTGCCTGGAGACGCGGTGCTGCTTGCCACGGGGCGCAAGGCGGCCACGGAGGGGCTGAACGTTGAAAAAGCGGGGATCGCCCTGACAAACCGCGGTGCAATTCCCGTGAATGAACTATTGCAAACGGCGGTGCCGGGGATCTGGGCCCTGGGCGACGTCAACGGCGGTCCTCAATTTACCTTTGTCTCGCTGGACGACTCTCGAATTATCCTTTCGCAGCTTGGCGGAGGCCATTTCACGTTAAAAGACCGTGTTAACCTGCCCTACAGCGTGTTTATGAACACGCCTCTTTCCCGCGTGGGACTGACGGAAGAGCAGGCCGCGGCTCAGGGACTTCCCTTCAGGGTTTTTAAAATTCCTACGGCGGCCGTTCCGAAGGCTCAGGTGCTGCGCCATACAGAGGGTTTTCTGAAAGCCCTGGTCCACGCCGAAAGCGGGCGCATCATCGGCGCGGCGCTGCTGTGCCCCGAGTCCTACGAGATCATTAACCTGCTCAAGCTGGCCATGGATTTTGATCTGGATTACAGAGAGCTGAGAGACCGTATCTACACTCATCCCACGATGACCGAAGCCTTGAATGACCTCTTTGCGCTGTAACCCTCCGCAGTATCGCCGGCCTATGGCAGTACCGATCTTGGAACGGGCCTATAAATAACCAGCGAAAAAGAGCGCCGGCAGCCTTCCTAGAAGGCTGCCGGCGCTCTTTTCGTTCTTTCCTGTGTTGTCGAGCAAGCGAGTTATTGATGGTTATAGTATTACTCCATGGGCTGGGGGTGGCGGGAGAACCAGCGGTCGATGATGTGATAGGGTGTCTTGGGCGTCACGAGGCTGACCGCGACCGTCAGAACCAGCGATATGATGACGCCGATGACGATCGACTCCATCCCCATCTTCCAGTTGACGATGCCCATGCCGTTGAGCAGGTAGGTGGCGAGGCCGCCGATCATGCCGGCCAGCGCGCCCCATTCGTTGGTGCGCATCCAGTACAGGCCCAGCATCAGGGGAATGTAAAACGCGGAAACCATGCCGCCGACCGCGTAAATGACCACGTTCTGCAGGTTATCGGGCGGCGTGAGGGACAGGACGAAGATCGCGAGCGTAATCGCCACGGTGGAGACGTTGGTCATGGTCTTCATGGTCTTGGGCGACGCGCCGGGGTTGATCATGGTTTGGTAGACGTCCTTCACTACGGAGGCGCTCATGACGATCACCATGGTGCCGACGGTGGACTGGAGAGCGCCTACCACGCCGGCCAGCGTGAGCCCGGCGACCCAATGGGGCAGGGCGGCCACGGCCAGCGTGGGAAGCGCGTAGTCGGAAACGGGCAGGCCGGGGAAGGCGTTGCGAATGACGCCGGCCAGCAGGGAAAGGGAGAGGCTCCAGACGGCGACCAGCACCACGCCGATCTTAATGGCGGTGTTCATCTTGCGGGTGCTGTTGTAGGACATGCAGCCGATGACCGCGTGGGGATAACCGGGGTTGAAGAATCCGAAGGTCATGAAGTAGCTCAGCATCATCAAGGGGCTGTAAAGGGCCTTGCCGGAGACCAGGTTGGGGTTCTGTTCCGCGATAGTGCGGAACGCCTGTTCGCCGCCGCAGTAGCCGAAGCCGAGGAACAGCAGAAGGAAGCAGGCCAGGGTCATAATGGAACCCTGCACGACTGTCGCGGCCGCCACGCCCTGCAGTCCGCTGAACGCCGCGAGGACGATCACGACGACGGTAAAGGCTACGAGCCCGACCCAATAGGGGATGCCGGTCATGACTTCGAAGAGGCGTCCGCCGCCGATGAACTGGGACGCCGTGTAATAGCCCACGAAGGCCAGCATGATCACGGCGGAAATCAGCGCCAGAAGCTTATTCCGGTCGTAGCGGTCGTAAAGCAGCCCCACAAAGGACTGCACGTTGGAGCGGCGAGAGACGATGGCGATCTTCTTGCCGATGACGCCGAGGACCATGAGATTCATGAGCATCTGCCCGGGGACGACTGCCGCCCAGGAGAGGCCGCCGCTGTAGATCTTGCCGGGAGAGCCGACGAAGGTGCCGGCGCTGCATATGCCGGCAGCGACCATCATGGCCACCAGCAGCGGGCCCATGGCGCGGCCGCCGGTATAGAAGTTCTCGACGTAATGGTCTTTCTGCTGATCCAGCTTTTTCTTGTAAAGGTAACCCACGACTAACAGTATGGCCGTGTACAGCGCAAAGACGGCAAGAACGATGATTTTGGTTGAGGCTGATACTTCCATGTTGTTTTCCTCCTCTTTCTCGCGATGATGGGGATTACTCTTCCAGTTCACCTTCCGCTTCGAGGCTCATATGCCGGAAGCACTTATCCAAAACGACCGACACGACCACGGCGGTAGCGGCGCAGACGACAAAAACCCAGAAATACCAGGCAGGCATTCCCCAAATATAGGAGTATTCCCGAGGATTGCCGCCGCCCACGACAAAGACCACAAACAGCATGACCGCCGCAAAGAGGACGAAAATTCCGAAGCTGATGATCAGTTCCCGCTGGCACACCTCGAAGCGGGGGTCTACGTCGATGTCCTTTTTAAAATCATAATTCCGGCTATTTGGATCAATTTTGTTCTTTTTTTCGTTCACGATCTGCCCCTCCTGTTCAAATTTGTATGACGTCTTTTTTCGATCCGGGCCATGCTTGAAGCCGCCTAGTCCTTGCGGCGCAGCACGCGGCCGACGCAGAGGGGATGGAATTCCCCGCCGTCCACGGCGATCTGCCCGTTAATCATCACATAGTCGATGCCGTCCGAGCAGGCGTTGTAGTTCTGGTAGTCGGCGTTGTCGTGAATCCTGCCCATGTCCAGAACGAGAACGTCGGCTTTCATGCCCTCAGCGATGACGCCGCGGTCCTTCAGTCCCAGCTTTTTCGCCGGCATGCCCGTCATCTTATGGATAGCCTGCTGCAGCGAGAGCAGATAGTCCTCTTTGACGTACTTCTCCAACACGCGGGTAAAGGCTGCGGTATAGCGGGGATGGTAGGGTCCCAAGCCGGGGAATCCGTCGGTGCATACCATGGAATTGGGGTCCTGCATCACGCGGGAAATGTCCTCTTCGTCCATGGTGAAGACGATCATCATCACGTTATTCTCGCTGTTCTTGATGATATCCAGCGCCATTTCGTAGGGATCGGCCTGGTTCTCGCGGGCGATCTGCAGCACCGTCTTGCCCTCGTAGGCTTTCACGCTGCATTCGTTGATCAGCACGCGATCCCAGGAACCGGCGTACTGGAAGAAGTTCTCGTAGGTCGGGTTCTCCTTTTTGATGTCGGCGATGATTTTCGCCCGGGTTTCGGGATCGGACACGCGGGCCACCAGACGGTCCACGCCGCCCTCCATCGCCCAGGGCGGCAGGCAGGCGCTGAACTGGGTGCTGGCCGCGTTGTAGGGGTAGACGTCGCAATTGACGTGAGCGCCCCGCTCGTTGGCTTCCTGAATCAGGCGGAGAGTTTCCTTTGTCTTGCCCTTGTTCTGAACGCCCTGAGCCTTGTGGTGGGAGATTTCCACGCTGACGCCCGTATCCTCGGCCAGAGCGATGGTCTCCTGCACGGCTTCCACCAGCTCGGAACTTTCGCTCCGCATATGGGACGTGTAGATGCCATTGTGATCCTTGACGACTTTGGCGAGGCGGCGCATCTCGTCCTGATTGGCGAAGACGCCCGGGGGGTAGATCAAGCCCGAGGAGAGGCCGAAGGCGCCCTCTTCCAGGCTGCGGCTCATCAGGTCTTCCATCTGTTTCATTTCTTCCGGCGTCAGAGGCCGCGCCTCGAAGCCGGAAACGGCGATGCGCAGAGTCCCGTGTCCTACGAGGCCGGCGGTGTTCAGCATGGGCTGATGGGCTTCCACCTCGTCCAGATATTCTCCGTAGGACTGCCAGTTGTAGGGGACAGGAACGTTGGAATAAAAGGGATTGCAGTATTTGCTGAGCAGACCGAGGTTTTTGGGGTTGACCGGAGCGGCGGAAATGCCGCAGTTGCCGATGACTTCCGTGGTAAAGCCTTGGCGCAGCCTGAGCGGATTTTTCGCGGCGTGGAACACGATGGCGTCGGAATGACAGTGGATGTCGATAAAGCCGGGCGTGACGATTTTGCCTGCCGCGTCGATGACGCGAGCCGCGGGCTCTTCGATTTTCCCGATTTTTACGATTTCGTCGCCCTTGATGGCCACGTCCGCGAGATAGGGCGCGGAGTTTTGACCGTCGATGACCTTACCGTTTTTGATCAAAATATCATACATGCAAAAGCCTCCTGTGTACAACTTTGGCTGACATTTTCGCCTCGCTGCGGACGTCTCCGCAGCAGATAGCAATATCGGAAAATTGAGCGCTCCGGCAGGCCTTCGCGTCGCGCCAATGGCGCGCGGCAAGTGATAGACCCTATGGAGAGGTGTGACGAAGAGGCCGGCCCTCTTTGATTCTAAGTATATCAAAAATGTTAATTGGCAAGGTAATCTTATTTTGCAATAGAGGCTATATGATAAAGGCATAACGAGAAGGGAATTCTGCTCTTGCGTGTTTGCTAATTTTAATAGTATACTGATGTGAAAAAATAACAGGGGGATGACGCAGAGACGAATACTATCTTTCAAGCGGTCTCTTCTATGGCCGTGTTTTGAAAAAAATGGACTTTGATAGGCGTGCTTGCGATAATGGGTATACTAGTGAAGCATAACTAAGGCGGCCCATCGACCCTTATGGAGGAATCCAATCCTATGAATATCAACTACGTTCGCTACGCGCTGGAGATCAGCCATTGCGGTTCCATCAACCGCGCGGCCAAACATCTCTATATCTCCCAATCTTCACTGAGCCGCGGGATCAAAGAACTGGAAGAAGAAATAGGCATTCGGATATTTGAGCGTTCCAATTCAGGAATCACCCTCACCCATCAGGGCGAGGAATTTCTCAAGCACGCCAGCCGCCTGGAAACACAGTACAAACTGCTGGAAGAGCTCTATTTCACGGGATACAAGCCCGATGTGTTTTATTTGAGCGTGACCTCGGTACGTTTTGCTGTGGCGTGCCGGGCGATTATCAACCTCTATAACCAGCACATTGGCGAGGAATTTCAGAACGTATGCTTTGAAGAAGGTTCTCTGGAAGACGTGGTCGAGCACGTCTACGACGGGCTTTTCAGCCTTGGTATTCTGATCACGCCCACTGACAAGCGGGATTACTGGCACGCGACGGCGATCAGCCACGATTTTACCTACACGGTGCTGAACACCCAGCTGGCCTGCGCTTTTTTCGGCGAACAACACCCGCTGGCCAAAGAGGAATTCGTAACGCCGATGCAGCTGCTCGAGTATCCTCACGCCACCATGGCGCAGAGCGACGTGGCGCCTACCAATTACTGTTCAGGCGTCAATAACTACGATTATCGGACCACGGCCCGCCGGATCCTGGTCAGCGATCGGGCCGCGCTCTATGATTTCCTGCGTTCGACCAACTCCTATTACATTGGGCTGCGGTTGGGGAATAATTCCAAATGCACTCACGGCATCCGATTCGTTCCGATCGCCAATCCTGAAGTGAAGATGGACTGTACTCTGATTCACATGAAACAACACCGCCTGACAGCCATAGAGGAGGACTTCGTCAAGGAACTCAAACGGCTGATGCAGAGTTGACCGGTCTTGCGCCGCCTTGGCGTTTTTCCGGCGGCCAGCTTGCGGTTTTACCTTCCGTGAATCGCCGATCCGTTTTCTTCTGTGCTGAAATCTTTTGAGTCAGGCAACGTTTTTTCTCTCGGAGCATGTAAAATAAAACATATCAGAGACAACAGGAGGGAAAAGACAGTGAACGGAGCATTGAACAAAATCCGAGTTCTGGACCTGACTCGCGTACTCGCGGGTCCCTACTGCACCATGATGCTGGCCGACATGGGAGCCGAGGTCATTAAGATCGAAATTCCCGATTCCGGCGACGACTCGCGCGCCTTTGGGCCTTACAGAAACGGGAGCAGCCTTTACTTCGCCAATGTGAACCGCAATAAAAAGGGCGTGACCCTGAATCTGAAAACGCCCGAGGGCAGGGACCTGTTCCTGAAAATGGCCGAAACGGCCGACGTGGTCGTCGAGAACTACCGTCCCGGCGTGATGGACAAGCTGGGCGTGGGCTACGATGTCCTCAAAAAAGTCAACCCTCGGATCATCTACGGGGCCGTGTCGGGCTTTGGATATTACGGCCCCTACAGCGACCGTCCCGGGTACGATATCATCGCCCAGGCCATGGGCGGTTTTATGAGCCTCAACGGCCCGAGAGGCGGCCAGCCGACCAAAAGCGGATGCGCTATGGGCGACGTGCTGGGCGGCCTGAATCTGACCATTGGAATTCTCGCCGCGCTCAACTCGCGGCGCGACACCGGCCTGGGCCAGCGCGTGGATGTGGCTCTGGCCGACAGCGTGGTCTCCTGCCTTGAAAACCTCCCTCAATGGTACTTCGAGAGCGGCCAAATCCCGGCGCGCATGGGCAACTGGGATTTGGTGGTCTACCCCTACGACAGTTACAGGGCGAAGGACAAAGAGGTCATTATCGGCTGCGGCAACCAGCGGCTCTATGAGAGGCTTGTGGCCCTGATGAAGATGCCGGAGCTGCTGGCGGATCCCCGCTTCGCCACGCTCGAACAGCGCAACAAACCGGAAAACCGCGAAGTTCTCGGAGAGATCATCAACGGCTGGACGCAGAACTACCAGTCCGACGAACTGGTGAAGATGATCCTTGGCGTGGGCGTACCTGCAGCGCCCATATTGGACATGAAGGACGTGACCGAGGACGAGCACATCGCCAAGGTCCGCCAGATGTTCGTGGAACTGGATCACCCCGTCATCGGGAAGATGAAAGTCAACGGCAACCCCGTCAAGCTCGTCGGCACGCCGGTGGAGATCAAGCGCCACGCGCCCGCGACGCCGGGCCAGGACAACGAGGAAGTCTATGAAGGCGTTTTCGGGTTGTCGGCCAGCGAGGTGGCGGAACTGAAAGTGAAGGGCGTGCTTTAGCACGCCGTCAATAGAGACGCAGAAAGGGGAAGTCGCACTGTATTTGTGCGGTTTTCCCTTTTCTTTTCTATCCTCTTCAGGGTTTCTCTGCTTTCTATGATCGGCGAGGCGTTTGTGCCTCGGGAGAGAAAATTTAGATTGGGCACGCCTTTTACGGTGGCGCATCTTCAGAGCTGTTTATTACGGACGCGAAATGTTCTACGTGGAACATTTTCCAAGAACAGTGCTGATGCGGCGGGCTTGCTTTGAGGGCGGATGTTTCACGTGGAACATCCGCCCCAAGGCCCTTTTAGGCGGAAAGGCGAATCATAGAAGCCCCTCTATGCCCCTTTCTCAAAATTATTCCCTTGACAATAAAATTTTATTCTGCTAGTCTCTCTCAGGTCAGCGCTGGCTCTTCTATCTTGGATTGAAGGAGAGCGTTTAAAATGCTTCATCTCAACGTGTCGGGAACTCATTATGAGGCCGGTTTCCAGTGCGGAAGCTGGCTGAAGGCGCGGGGCTGCGGCTCGGCGGCTGCTTTCGTTTTTCCGCGGGAGCGGAGGGACTATGCCCTCGCGGCTTTGAAGGTGTACGAGAGGGAATACCCTGAAATGATCGACGAAATCCGCGGCCTAGCCGAAGGGCTGGAAGCGGATTTCATGCTGCTGTCCACGTTTCTGCTGGGAATGTACGCTTACAACGCGCTCAATTTCTGCACCTGCGCGGCCATGGCCGCTGCCGATGGGCACACGCTTTTCGGCAGGAACAGCGATTTTCTTACGGCCCTCGAACCAGGCTATGGAAGCTATTTTTACCGGCTGAAGGGATGCCATGGATTTATCGGCACCACCACGGCGTTTGCGGAGATGGAGGACGGAGTGAACGACGCGGGGCTGGCCGTGGGGCTGACCTATGTCTACTCGCCGGAGAAGGCGCCGGGGCTGAACTCGGGTATGCTGGTGCGCCGCCTTCTCGAGCGCTGCGCCACGCTGGAGGAGTGTCTGGACTCGCTTGAGGGCTTGACGGTCGGTTCGTCGCAGACGTTGACCATCGCCGACAGGGGCGGCGCCATGGCGGTGGTCGAATGTTCGCCCCGCGAAAGGGCGGTGATCCGGCCGGCGGACAGGCCCTTTGTCTGTACCACGAACCACTTCAACCGCCTCAAGAACAGCGTGGTTCCGCCCGCGGAGGAGGACATGTTTTCCGCGCGGCGCTATGAAACGGCGCGAAAGGCGCTCTCGGAGCAGGCGGTGTACGATGTGGATTTTCTGAAAGACCTGCTGTCGGGAAAAAAGGGCTTCATGTGCCAGTATGACCGCCGCAAGGGCGGCGACACGGTCTGGTCCGTGATCTGCGACCTGACGGGCGGCGAGCTGCTGCGCTGCGAAGGCAACCCGTCGAGGGGCCCTTTCGAGAGGGACGTCAGGATGATTTTCTAAAGGAAATCGGTGCCGGTCCTTCTCAAAACAGCCTCCTCCTATTTTTGTAGCGTCCTGGCCTGTAATTAATTAAAATTACAATGTATAAAAGAACGCTGATTTCTCTGGATTTACGGGAGAATATGGGTTATAATTTTTCGATGAGAAGCCTTATACTGACCATTTACCGGAAAAATAATTAGGAGGAGATTGAATGCGGATTCTTGCTTTCATTTTAGCTGTTTTTGCCGCTGGATTTTCCATGTTCCAGAGCGGCCTTGGATTGACGCTCGCCGAGAAGGGGTTTGACTTGGCCTGGATCGCCGACTTTGGTTCCATGGCGACGGGGACGCAGTGCCTGCTGGCGTCGGCTGCGCTGGGAATTCTGGGCGCGCTCTTCGCCGCTTCAAAGAAGAAGATCGCTGCCTGGACTCTGATCGCCGCCACGGGGTTGATGATCTACGTCGAAATTACGGCTCCCTTCACCTATTCATGGGTCTGCGTTCTCCTTTACGCTCTGGCCGCCATGTGGGGAAGCGCCGGTTCCGCCAAGCCCGCGGAGGAATACGCCGTCCCGGCGGACAGCGAGCCCGCGAAGCCTGAGCTGACGCCTATCGTGGAGGAGGAGCTTGCCGCAGCCGAGGAAGCCGCGGAGGAGACCGTCGCGGAAACCGCTTCCGAGAGCGCGCTGGCCGAGGCTGAAGCGGCCGCCGAGAAAATTGCGGGCCCGTCCGTGTTCGTGGCTGAAGCGCCCGCCGCTGGCGAAGCTGCTGTTTCTGAAATCTCGGAGCTGCAGGAAGAGCTGACCGCTGCTGAAGAGACGGCCGAGGAGACCGCCGGAGAGACTTCCGGCGAGAGCGCTCTGGCTGAGGCTGACGAGGCGGCGGAAGAGATCGCCGGTCCCGCGCCCGCGGCGGCCCGGAAGGAAGAAAGCCCCTTCGGCACCGTGCTGGTGATGATCGTCGCCGTGGTGATCGGCGCCGGCATGATGTCCGCCTACTGGAAGAATGAAATGGAACAGAAGTCGAAGGCGTCCCTGAGCGTCGACCCCGCCTACCAGCAGATGATCCAGGACGTGAAAGCCAAGGACGCCCTGATTCAGAAGCATGAGGAGGCGCTGAAGGAGGCCGGCGCCAAGCTTCAGGAGCAGATGGCGCTCGCTGCGGAAAAGGAACAGCAGATCCAGAAGCTGGAGCAGCATGGAGCTGAACTTGATTCCCAGATTGCCGGGCTGAAAGCGGACCTTGACGGCGCGAAAGCTGAAGCGAACTCTCTGAAAGAAAAAGTGGCTTCCCTGGAGAAGAGCATCGCCGAAGAAGCGGCGAAGAAATACGCCTTTGTCCGCGGAACCAACGTCAGAGTTAGATCCAAGCCGTCGTCGGCCAAGGATTCTCAGGTGGTCGCCAGGATCACGAACAGGACCGTCGAAGTCCTGAAGTCGGAGCGTCCCCGCGGAGCTTCTACGTCCTGGTACTATGTGAAGGGCGACTTCGGCGAGGGCTGGGTCTTCGGCAAGAACGTGGAAATGCAGCGTTAACCAAAAAGAAAAGCGCAAAATGAACAGAGGCCATGGAACCGGTGAAAACCGAGGTTCCATGGCCTCTGCTTTTTTGTACAAACGCAGCGTCGGGCAAATATGTGCCCGACGCGAATCTGGATATCATGAAAGCGCCCTTTGCCGTTTCTGAAAAGCCGGATCAAAAGATTTCAGCGCAAAGGGGCAAAGGAAAAACAAGACCTCAATTATTAACCAAAAAAACGAATTAGCATGATGGTGATTTATATATTTTAATTGACTTTACGGTTATAAAAGCCTTTCAAGGTTTTCCTTTGCGAGCTTTTGCGACCTTTGCGTTGAAATCTTTTGACGTGGCTCTTCGATTTGATATTAAGCATGTTAATAAAAATTTAGTATAGTTGTAATTTATAGATTTTGCTTGATTTTGTGGTTCTAAAGGTCTTTCAAGGTTTTCCTTTGCGAATCTTTGAGCCCTCTGCGATTCAGTCTTTTGACCTTGGTGCTGAACTGGCTTTCACGTCAGCAGCGCAGGGAGGCGGCGCTCGATAAACGTTCCAGGTGCGAAGAAGCCTTCCCCCGCCCAACCGGAGGCGTACTTTACGTACGGTGAGGCTTGGGCGGGGGAAGGCTTCGAGCAGAGTTGCACGTTTAGCGAGTGACGCCGGTTACCTGGCGCCGCCGCCCAGGTAGGCCGCGGCGATTTCGGGATCGGCCAGGAGGTCCTTCGAGGGGCCTTCCTTGATCAGCCGTCCCGTCTGAAGCACATAGGCGCGGTGGGACAGCAGCAGCGCCTGGCGGGCGTTCTGCTCCACCAGCAGGATAGTCACGCCCTGGTCGCTGATGCGGTGCAGTTCCTTAAAGATATCCTTGATGATGACCGGAGCCAGCCCCAGCGAGGGCTCGTCCAGAAGCAGCAGTTTGGGGCGGGACATCAGCGCCCGGCCCACGGCCAGCATCTGCTGTTCGCCGCCGGACAGCGTGCCCGCGTACTGGCCGATACGTTCCTTCAGCCGCGGGAACAGCGAAAAGACCCATTCCATGTCCTCGTCGATAGCGCTTTGAGACTTGGCGTCGGCCCGGGGGAAGGCCCCCATCTGCAGGTTTTCAAGCACCGTCAGAGGCGCGAAGATCTTTCGCCCCTCGGGCGACAGTGAAATGCCGCTCTGCACCACCTGGAACGGGCGGCTCGGCAGAGGGTAGTTCTCGAAGAAGATCTCGCCCGCGTTGTGAGGCACCATGCCCATGATGGCGTTCATCAGCGTGGACTTGCCCGCGCCGTTGGCGCCGATGACCGAAACAACTTCGCCCTCGCTGATCGAAATCGACAGGTTGTCCAGCGCCCGTATGGCGCCGTAGTTGACGCACAGTCCCTTGACTTGCAGCATGGGAGTCATCAGATCGCCTCCTCGTCGTCGCCGAGGTAGGCTTTCAGGACCTCGGGATTTTTCTGAATCGCTTCGGGGCCGCCCTCGGCGATTTTCGCACCGAAGTTCACGCACACGATGTGAGGGCAGATGTGCATGATCAGGTCCATGTGGTGTTCGATGACCAGGATCGTGAGCTCCAGATCCCTGTGAATGCCCGTGATCAGGTCGTTCAGGTGGAACACCTCTTCGGGGTTCATGCCCGCCGCCGGCTCGTCGAGGAGCAGCAGCAGCGGCTTCAGGGCCAGGGCGCGGGCAATTTCGAGGCGGCGCTGCATTCCATAGGGCAGAGTGCCGGCGATCTGATCGGCGCGGTCGGCCAGTCCGACCCGGTCCAGCAGCTCCATGCTGGCGCGCCGGGCCTCTTCCTCACGGCTGCTCCAGCGCCCAAGGTGAGTCAGTGACTCGGTGAAAGAGTAGGGCGAGTGAGTCTGCGCGGCGGTCATCACGTTGTCCAGCACCGACGAGCGCCCGAAGAGCCGCAGGTTCTGGAAAGTGCGGGCGATGCCGCGGCGGATGACCTGGTAGGACTTCAGGCGTATGGTGCTCTGGCCGTCGAAGATGATGTCGCCCGTGTCCACGGGGTAGACGTTGGTGATCAGGTTGAAGATCGTGGTCTTGCCGGCGCCGTTGGGGCCGATCATGCCCACCAGTTCCCCCTGAATGATCTGGAAGCTTACGTCCTTGACGGCGTGGACGCCGCCGAAGGATTTATTCACGTTCAGCAGTTCGAGAAGAGGCGCGCTCATCGCGATTCCTCCTTTGATGAAGGCGAAGATTTTTTCATGCCCGGCAGACAGGCCCAGATCTCACGGTTGCCCAGCAGCCCCTCGGGGCGGAGCACCATGACGAGCACCAGCACGGCGCCGTAAATCAGCATTCTGTACTGCGAGATGGGGCGGAACAGCTCGGTGATCAGCGTGATGATGCCCGTGGCCAGCAGCGTGCCGCTCATGGATCCCAGGCCGCCGAAGACCACCAGCGACGTGAGCTCCGTGGATTTCATCATGTCGAACATGGCCGGCTGGATGAACGAGAGGTAGCCGCCCATCAGGGCGCCCGCGATGCCACAGTAGAAGGCCGAGATCAGCAGCGACACCAGGCGGATGCGCGGCGTGTTGAAGCCCAGCAGCGAAGCGGCCGTCGAGTCGTCGCGGCAGGCGCGGAAATAGCGGCCCCAGCGGCTGTAGATCAGGTTGAACATCAGAAGCGCCAGGATGACGAAGCTCCACACGGCCACGTCGATGGTGGTGTAGGGATCGATGCCGGGAATGCCGCGCGCGCCGCGGGTCACGGACTGCCAGTTCTCGATGATCAGGCGGATGGCCTCGCAGAGTCCCAGCGAAGCGATGGCATAGTAGTCGCCCGTCAGCTTCATGGTGGGGACGCCGATCACCCAGGCCAGCACCGAGCCCATGATCCCGCCCGCGATCAGGGCCGGGAACCAGGATACGTCATAGGTCATGATCAGGATGGCAGTGGTGTAGGCGCCCATGGCCATATAGGCCGCGTGCCCCAGCGTGAAAATGCCCGTAAAGCCCGTCAGCAGCGATACGCCCATGGCGGCGATCATGTTGATGCACAGCAGCACCAGAATGCCCTCGGTATAGGGTTCCAGCGGCATCCGGGTGAACAGGAGGCCAAGAGCGGCGAGGAACAAAACGCCCATACAGTTTTTTTTCATGGCCCTTCCCCCTTACACCTTGTCGCGCACGTCGCGGCCCAGAAGCCCCGAAGGCTTGATGAGCAGCGTGACGATCAGCAGGGCGAAAACCACCAGGTCGCGCATCTGGCTGCTGATAAATCCGGCGGTGAGCATTTCGGCCAGGCCGAGGATGATGCCCCCGACCACGGCGCCCGGCAGGCTGCCGAGGCCGCCGATAACCGCGGCCACAAAGGCCTTGGTGGTGATCATGCTGCCCAGCTGCGGATAGAGCGTGTAGCGGGTGGCGAGGAAAATGCCGCCGATGGCGGCCAGGGCGCCGGCCACGAAGAACACGATGCCGATCAGGCGGTTCACGTTGACGCCCATCAGCCCGGCGGTGCGCAGGTCGCAGGCTGCGGCCCGTATGGCCAGGCCCCAGCGGGTGCGCATCAAGAACAGCTGCAGTCCCAGCAGGAAAATGACCGCCACGGCCAAGGACAGGATGTCGAAGGCGCTGACCGACAGGATAGGCTGCATGTTTTCGGCCGCCGCGGGGAAGAACTTGGTGACCGTTTCGCCGGCCGAAGAGGTGATGGCGCCGACGATCGGAATGGACTGCTCGGGAAAGACCGGCGGGATGGCGCGGTAGCGTCCGCCGATGGTGACGACGAAGATGTTCTCTATGACGATGGAGACGCCCATGGAAGCGATCAGAAGGTAAAGCGTGGTGGAAGTGCGCTCGCGGATGGGCTTATAGGCCAGACGTTCAGTGACGATCGCGATCAGTCCGGCCGCCGCGACGGCTCCGGCTCCCGCGACCCAGATCCCGGTGCCCGCCGTTTTCAGGAGCAAGTAGCAGGCATAGCCGCCGACGACAAGAAAGCCGCCGTGGGCGAAGTTCGAGAATAAAAGAATAGAATAAACCAGAGAGTATCCCACGGCGATCAGCGCGTAAACCGAGCCGAGGGAGAGGCCGTTAATGACCTGTTGGAGAAAGGTTGCCAAGCAGAATCACCCTTTCGTTTTTTTACACCAAAAAGGCGGCGGCCTGTCGCCGCCGCCTTTCATAAGGTTCTGATTTTCTAAAGTCCTGAGCGAACGGAATTAAGGCCGGATCTTCTTGTAGAATACAGCCTTGCCGTCCTTGGCTTCAAGCATGATTCCGTCTTTGCCCTTGGGGTTGTGGAACTCGTCCATGGTGAGCGTGCAGTGATAGAGCTTCAGATCCTTGGTCTGCTCAAGAGCGTCGCGGACTTTCACAGGATCCAGGCTGTTGGCGCGCTCGATGGCGTCCTTCAGCCAGTACACGCAGTCATAGGCCATGATCGCGTTCATGAATTCCTTGCATTCGGTGCCGGTGGCCTTCCTGTAGTCCTCGAAGAAGCGGGCAAGCGAGGGGTCGCCCTTGTCCACATGGCTGACCCAGAAGGTGTTCTTCATGGCGTCGCCGGCAATTTCCCACCAGAAGTCGCCGTATCCGTCGCCGCCGATGATCGGGCAGGTGAAGCCCATCTCGCGGGCCTGCTTAATCGACAGAGGCGTGCACTTGCCCATGGTGGGGAACACAAGCACGTCGGGGTTGGATTCCTTGATCTTGGTCAGCTGTGCGCGGAAGTCCACGTCTTCGCCGCGGTGCCCTTCATCGGCGACGATCGTGCCGCCGTAGTTGGTGAATTCCTTGACGAAGAACTCGCGAAGCCCCTGAGAGTAGTCGCTGGACACGTCATAGAGAATCGCGGCCTTGGCGGCTTTCAGGTCCTTGTGGGCGAACACGGCCAGGATGGCGCCCTGATAGGGATCGAGGAAGCAGATACGGAAGTTGTAGGGACGGACCTTGCCTTTTTCGTCAACGGTGACGAGCGGGTTGGTGGGAAGGGTGCCCAGGTGGGAGACTTTGCCCCTGTTGAACACCGCGGCTGCGGAGATGCACAGGCCGGAACCGCTGGGGCCGATCACGCCGACGACCTTGTCCTGGGTGACAAGACGGCGGGCGGCGTTGACCATGTCTTCGTTGCGAGTACGGCAGTCGTACATGATGACTTCCATGGGAAGCATCTTTCCGTCCACCTTGACGCCGCCGGCTTTGTTGATTTCGTCGATGGCGATCTTGACGGACTCCACTTCGGCCACGCCGTAAGCGGCAAAGTCGCCGGTAACCGTGGCGATTTCGCCGATGCGGACCGTCTCAGCGGCGCATACCGGGAGCGCGAACATCAATACTGCGAGGACTACTGCAAAAACCTTCTTCACTGTGATTCCCCCCTAAAAATTTGTGGAAAGGTAAAATTTGTTACCGCCTAATCCTATCATTTTCCACTTGTAAAATCAAGCGTTCAGGAAAATTTACACGTCTGGGAGCCTAATAAAAATTAATAAATGTGAAGTTTTTTTTGAAAAAAATTGTTGCAAAAAAAAGGGACTTCCTGAAGAAGTCCCCTGGGCAACGCGAATTTATTATCTCTTTTACTTGAATTCGATGGAGTTGAAGATCTCAGTGGCAAGGTCGCTCTCATGGTCGCCGGAGATGCTGATGACACCCACTTTGCCCTCGCCGAGCTCGAAGATCTGAACGTAGGTCGGCGCGCCGTTCACAACGGCCTTGTACTCATAGGCTTCACCCTCGCCTTCCATCTTGGCGAAATCGGTGCCCTGGTGCTGTGCGCAGAGAGCGTTGGCGATTTCGGCAAGCTTGTGGCCTTCGGCGTCCATGGACGAGACAGAGAATGCCAGAGTCTTGTCGGGAGCGACCAGAGCCGAGACGTTCTTGTCGATCTCCTGAAGGCTCCAGCCTTCGGGCAGGTCGGCGGTGAAGAAGCCGCAGTCCTTTACAGCCGCGGGAGCCATGGTCGCAAGAGCGAGAACGAATACAAGCGCAAGAAGCTTTTTCATTGATATTCCCCCATAAAGTTAAATGTATTGTTAGGAAAGAGCAGTTTTCGGGCACATCTGTGCCGGGATTTATCCTCGTCTTCCTGACTGCGGATAAGTATACACGAAAATTTTCCGGTGTGTATTGTTCTATATGTTTTTTAGAGTGTAGAAAACTACAATGTTTTTTGAAGTTTATTTCGAGAAAAAAAGAAGTTTTTTCATCTTGCCGAAAAGGTCTGCGTTGGCGTAGACGCCGCCGAAGGCCGGAGCCCCCGCTCCCATAGCGCTGACTGGGACGGCTGCCGCCGTATGGGCCCAATTGGTCCAGGCCACGCCTGCCCTGTGCGCGAGAATTCTCATGCACTCCGTGACGAAGGGGTCGAAAGAACCGTATTTCAGCCGGTATTCGGGATCGTCCCTGCGCTCGTCCCATGGTTTCAGCGCCTGCCGCCAGCTTTCGGCCAGGTCGGCTTCCTCGCGCGCCGACAGGTCCGCCAGCCCGAAGAAAGACCGGGCGGCGAGCCGGGCTTCGTGAAAAGGCGCTCTTTGGGCGCGCAGCGGCTGAAGCTCCTTATAAATCGCCCCGGCGCTCCTTTTCTGCCCCGCCAGAACGGCGAAATCACTGGCGTATTTTGCGCCGTACCAGCCCAGAGCCAGGCCCCCCGTGTCGTGGTCCGACGTGACGACCAGGGTGGCCTCGGCGGGATGTTGCTGGACGAATTCTATCGCTGGCTGAAGCGCCTCGTCGAAGTTCAGCACCTCCCCGATGACCGTGCGCGTGTCGTTGATGTGGGCGGCCCAGTCGATCTTGCCGCCCTCCACGAGCATAAAAAAGCCCTTTTCGTTCTTCGACAGCCGCTCGATCCCCAGTTCCACGGCGCGGCGCAGCCTGTTTTCACCGTCGTCCACTGCGTCCACTGCGTAGGGGAATCCATCGGCGCCGGCGGGATCGGAGGCGATCAGGAGCAGCTTTTTGTCCGTCGCGACCCGCGCGGCCGCGTCGAAGCCCTCGGCCACGGCGTATCCCGCTTTTCTGACGATGTCCAGAACGGGCAGCAGGTCCTTATTTTTACCTCTGGGACGACTGGGCGCGCCGCCGGCGAAGAACTCAAAGCCCGACTGCGGGATCTGCTTCGCGATGGAATAGCCGTCGCGGGAACGGTGGTGGGCGTAAAAGCAGGCCGGCGTGGCGTGGTTGATGGGCGTGGATGTGATCATGCCGACCGCCAGCCCCTCCCTCCGCGCCAGTTCTGCGATGGTCGTCAGAGGCGTTTTCCGGTCGGACATCACCGCCACGGCGCTGTCGACGGTCCTCTGGCCTGTGGCCATGGCCGTGGCGGAGGCCGCCGAGTCGGTAATGTACTTGTCCAGGGCGTGGATGCGCATCATCCCCTGGACGGGAAAACGGTTCATGCGCAGCGGCGCGCACTCGGGCTGCCGGGGAGCGCCGCCGGCACAGGCGGCGTAATATTCCGTCAGCGTCCTCTGATTCGCTCCCATGCCGTCGCCGATGAACAGGAATAAATACCGCGGCGCGGCTCCGGCGGCGGCACTCAGAGCCAGGATGAAAGCCAGCGTGAAACAGAGAGTTTTGAAAGAACTTTTGTACTTCAAAAAAACACCTCGCATTCAGATTGAAAAATCTTAATTTCAGCAATTATAACCCTAAAGGCTCCTTTAATACTACTTTGCAATGAAAACGCAAAATGGGCATTGAGGGGATGCCTCTCGGGCCGGCCCAGTCTCTAATTTAGCCGTCTTATTGCCAAATAGTATAAAAAACCAGACGGGCCCAATTCCTTTTGAGGGAATCAGGCCCGTCCGGCGTGAGTGATAAGCGCGAGGTTTAGCTAATTAGGGGGGGAAATTAGGAACGAAGTTTTCTGCGTTCGTCGAGAGCGGACTCGATCGCTTCGATCTTGCGGACGAAATTGTTGTGGTAGGCGTCTACTTCGGTCATCACGGAGCTCAACAGGTTCTTTCTGTTAGTCATGGCTATTCCTCCTTAAGAGATTCAATTCGTGAATAAATTTGTAGTAATGGGTAAAACCAATCCTGATCGTGGAAAAGATGTTTTTCAGCCGCGCTGTAATGGGCATTCTGCCGATCCGATCCGCTTCGCTTCAGCGGCCTCGCTTCCTGTGGTCTATGAGACGCGCTTCAGCCGCTTCGGGCTTCCTGACAAAGAAGAGATCTCGTTCTTCCTCCTCGGTATGTACCGGTTTGGTCAAATTTCCTCTGTTGGTCATGGGCGTATCCCTCCTTAGGAATGATCCTTTTTATTTTGATTTCGTCTTTTTCTTTCTGGTTGTATGATAGTCTCTCTCTTGCCATTAGTAAAACGAATGTTTATAATGTCAGGCATAAAATTTCTTATTAGAAGGAGCGCGTCGCCATGACCCTTGCGCGTTATGAAATTTTCGTCAAAGCGGTGGAACTTGAAAACCTGACCCGCGCGGCGGAAGCTTTGGGGTACACTCAGGCCGGCGTCAGCCATGTCGTCAAGTCGCTGGAGGAAGAGTGGGGCGTCCCCCTTCTTCAACGCGGTAAAAACGGCGTCAGGCTGACCAGCGAAGGCGAACAGATCCTCAAGCCTATGCGGGAGGTCCTGAACTGGAACGAGCAGCTGACGCAAGTCGTCAGTTCCCTCAAGGGCGTTGAAAGCGGGCTGGTACGGATCGGGAGCATCACCAGCGTGTCGGTGCATTGGATTCCGAAGATCATCTCCGGCTTTCAGGAGAAGCACCCCCATATTGATTTCAGCCTCATGAATCATGACGACTATCGCGAGGTTGAACGCTGGATCGCCGACGGGAGCGTGGACTGCGGCTTTGTCACGCTGATGTCGCCCAGCGAGTTCGACGTGTTCTCGCTTTGCAAGGACAGGATGGTGGCCGTGGTGTCCAGGGATCACCCGCTGGCGAAGCTCAAACGCTTTCCTATGGCCCAGATTGCCCGCGAACCCTTTATCATGCCGGCGGACAGGCTGAACTACGACCTGGGGCGCATCCTGAAGGAAGCCAAGCTGACACCCAACGTGAAGTTTTACGCCAACGACGACAACGTCACATTGGCCATGGTCGCTCAGGGACTGGGCATGAGCATTCTTCCCTGGCTTCTCGTCAAGGGGCACGAGAGGGAGGTCTGCTCCATGGAGCTGGAACTGCGCAGCTTCAGGACCCTTGGGCTGGCGGTCAAGTCTATCAAGGCGGCGGCCCCGGCCACCCGTACCTTCGTCAATTTCGCGCGGCGCTGGGTAGAGGAGAACGAAGCGGCGGCTTTTGCCTTAAAAGACGCGAAAAAGAACGCCGACAAACATTAAAAAGTTTTATGCCTGCACTGATGAACTGTAATTTTACAGGATGTATATGAAGAGGTTATACTACAGAAGTAACGCCACGAAAGACAAACCCTTCTTGTCTGTTCTGAAAAAGGAGCTTCTTCACCCCGCCTGCGCGGAGGCGAAGAAGCTCCTTTTCTGCTGTTATGGCCGATTGCGGCTGACCTGCCAGATCCCGGCCAGAGTCAGAGCGCCGCCGGCGGCGAAGAGCGGCGTGATCTTTTCGCCGAAGAGCGCCCAGGCCATCAGACTCGAGCAGACCGGCTCGCCGAGCAGCGACACCGACACGAGGACGGCGCTGCACTCCTTGAGTGCCCAGTTGTAGAGGCTGTGCCCTATAATCTGGGGGATCAGAGCCACCGCGGCCAGGGAAGCCCAGGTGCCGCCGTTCCAGCCCAGAAGAGGCGTGCCAGTGACACCGCACAGCGCCAGCAGCCACACCGCGCTGGAAGCGTAGCAGACGCCGATGTAGGGCAGCGTGGAAAGGACGCTTCTGACCCGCCGTCCCATCAAAAGATAGAGCGACAGCGCCAAAGCTCCCG
The DNA here is from genome assembly GCA_004558205.1 of Pyramidobacter piscolens. GTDB lineage: Bacteria > Synergistota > Synergistia > Synergistales > Dethiosulfovibrionaceae > Pyramidobacter > Pyramidobacter piscolens_A. The sequence goes on along the minus strand of SFDM01000004.1, from coordinate 85,194 downwards.
CCAAAGCGAGGGCGTCGCCTTTCAGCGCGTTTCCGTCGGCCGAAACGTCGCCGAAACCGATCACGCAGGCCCCCGCCATGCTGACGAGAATGCCCGCCGCGGCCGCGCGCCCGATCCTCTCATGGTTGAGGAAAGGCGCCAGAAGGGCCGTCCAGAGCGGCGACGTATTGACCAGCAGGACGCTGCTGGCCACGGAGGTCAGGCTGAGCGACGAGATCCACGCGGCGAAATGCAGCGCCAGAAAGAACCCCGAAAGGATCAGGTCGCGCCAGTGGGCGCCTGAAAGTTTTTTCAGTTCCGCTCCCCTGAACCACAGAGCCGCGGGAAGCACCAGAGCCCCGGCGATGGCAACGCGCCAGGCCGCGACGGCCAGAGCGGGAGCGTCGGCAAGCCGTGCGAAGATCGCCCCCGTGGAGACGGCCACGATGCCGAATAACAGCGCTTGTTCCGATTTCATTGGCGAAGCATCCCCTTTATTGAGATAGAACTCAATTACAAAGAATAAAAGACTGAAATATTGATGTCGTAAATGATACCACAGTGATACAATAATCGCGTAAAAAGAGTTTTTTCCTGTGATGGAGGATTGACCGTGAATAAAATGCGTTGGAGGATGCTGAGACAATTTGCGCTGAAAATTACGGCGCTGCTGATTGTCACGGCTGCTGTGGGGTATGGAGTGGAGAGCGCGGCGCTCTCCCTGTGGAGCGAAGAAGAGAGCTGGGTTGTACGCCTTGAAATGTGGCGCCCCCATCAGGCCAGCGCCCAGGAGGCTCTCGAGGCGGCCGACTCGCCCGACGATCCGAACTGGCAGGTGAAAAAGGTGGACGCCCTGTTCACCTTCCTGACCGGCGAGGAGCGGGGAACGACGAAAAGCCTCATGGTGGAGCAGCTTGAGGACAGCCGCTTGAAGCTGCTTTCCGGACGGACCTATCTGCTGATGCGCGACCGCTATGAGGACGGCGTCGTCCAATGGTCCGTGGCGGACCGGTTTCGTCTGCCCTGGGTGGCCATGTTCGTGTTCTTCGTCTGCGGGCTGCTGATCATCGGCGCGGGAAGGGCCGGGCTTCGGGCAATTCTCGGGCTGGGGCTGTCGCTGCTCTATCTGACCAAGGTCTTTCTTCCCATGATCCTGGCGGGGTATTCCCCAATTTGGGGGGCGCTGCTGGCCGTGGGCGTCTCGTCGCTGGTGACGGTGATTATGGTGGTCCGCCGTCCACGCTGGCGCTTGGTGGCCTTTGCCGGCTCCCTCGGCGGCTGCCTGGCCGCGTTTTTTATGGGCTGGCTGGGAATCTGGCTGTGGCAGCTCTCGGGCATGGCTTCGGACCATGGGATCCTTCTGGCGAGCACCCTGCCGGGGCTGAACATGGAAAGCGTATTTCTCGCGTCGGTGATCATCGGCGCGACGGGGGCCGTACACGACGTGGCGATCTCCATCTCGTCGGCGCTGGCGGAACTGGCCGATTATGACTCGCTGATCAGCGTGGCCCGCCTCTGGAGGTCGGGCGTCAGCGTGGGGCGCGAGGTCCTGGGCAGCATGGTGGACACGCTGGTGCTGGCCTACTTCGGGGGGTCTCTATTCACGGTGCTGCTGATGGCCCAGGCCCAGCCTGAATGGCACCTTCTGTTCAACGACGCCATGGTGGCCCAGGAGATCGTGCAGAGCCTGGCGGGGACTATGGGCCTCGTCCTGACGGTCCCGATCACGGCCTTCGTCGGCATCTGGCGAGTGGCCCAGGGGCGCAAAGGCCACCACAGCAAGTGGAGATAGCGCTGCGCGAGCGGCGTCGCTCGCTGAACGAGTCAGATGTCGACATGAGAGGCGTTTCAACAGCATTAAAGTCAAAAGATTGAATCGCGATGGCCGCGAAGGTTCGCAAAGGAAAAACTTGGGCACTTGTAGAATCATTCAAAACTAATCGAGTCTGTAAATTGTTGTTGATTCAGTTTATTTCTTTCCTTTGCGGCCCTGGCGCACCTTCGCGTTGAAATCTTTTGACTTTGTTTTTCAGCTCGAGCCATTACAATGTAAGGTAAATTTATTGAGAAAGCGGTGAATGAAACGCATGATGAAAGTTTTTTACGCGCTGGCGGCGGCGCTTTTTTGTTCTCCCGTTCTGGCGGCGCCAGTGGAAATTTTCCGCCTTGAGATACCGGCGCGGGTTGGCGCTGAGGTTCGGGCCGTCAGGCCCGACGGGAGCGCTGCGGTGCTGGGAAAGGTGACCCTGGTTCCCACGGGCACCAAATACCCCGGCTACACGGCCAGCGCCTGGGCGCAGCCGGGTACCGTGGCGGCCACGGCGGTCAACGCGCTGCACATGACCGTGGCGGTGGAGAAAGAGCATGGGCGCATCGTGAGCATCCTGCCTTCGGAAACCATCGCTCCCGCCGCCGGCGGTACGGCGTCGTTCATCGTGGACTGCCCTGCCGGGACGGGGCTTTTCGGCGGCTGGGCCCCTCCCGTGGGATCGCAGGTCAGAGTGCGGCGCGCCGACGGCTCGCTGCGCTACCTGTCGGCGGCCAAAATGCCCCAGCCCGACGAGACTCTCGTGATCTCCGTCGGCGAGGACCGGGAGTGGCCCTACATGTTCGACTTCGAAAACCGCGTGGGCGGGGCTGTGACAGCCTATTACACCCACCGCCGCGAGGTGATCGCCCGGGTGGAGCACCCCGTGACGGGCTCGGGGCGTTTCAGCGGCGGAAAATTCCAGCGCCGCAGCGCGCTGCGGGCGAATCATTGCGGCGTGATCTGCGTCAGCACCTCCAACTGGGGAGATATCGGCGGATTTCAGATCATTCCCTATGAACACGCCTTTTCGAAGGAAATGAAACACGCCTGGGACAGCCCCCAGTGGATGATCGTCCGCTCGGCCGACGGCGAAAAACTGACGGGCCGTTCTCCTCTGTTCAGCGGCTGCCTCGTGCCGGGGACTCAAGCCCGGGAAAAACTGTGGGACTTTTGGTCCACCTACGGCCGCAAATCGCTGGTGCTGTGCCGCTACGGCCGCGGCGACTGGCGGCGCTTCGATCCGGCCGCGGGGAAAGACGACCGCGCCTTTGAGGACGTCACGCACATCCGCGTCTACGTCCCCACGACGCGCGAACCTTTGAAAGACTGAAAAATCACGGAAGGCCCGCGCGGGGGCGAAGGGCGGATTCCGGCCCGTTCTTTGCCTCCGCGGCGTTTCATTAAAAAACTTTTTGAGATCAAATAGGATTTGTCCATTACACGGCGCAGTAGCAGAGCCTCCGGGGGCTGGGTTTTCCTATTGATTCTGAATTTTTATCGTTAAAGAGTATGAAAAAACACTCTCCATTTTTTTACGTTGAGAAGAAAAGGAATTATTTCATGAACCGGCAAAAACTGAAAAGCATTTCCATGCTGCTGACCACGGCTTTGATCTGGGGAGCGGCCTTTGTCGCCCAGTCCGTGGGCAACCAGTATGTGGGCGCGCTCACCTTCAACGCGCTGCGTTTTATCATCGGCGGCGTAGTCCTGATCCCCTGCATCGCGTTCTTTGACCGCGCGGCGGCCCGCCGCGGCCAAAAGGCGGCGACCGCTTTCCCGGCGCGCCGCGAGCTGTGGACGGGCGGCGTCCTCTGCGGCCTTGCGCTGTGTGCCGGAGCGGCGGCCCAGCAGTTCGGCATCCTTTTTACGACCGTCGGCAAGACGGGCTTCATCACGGCGCTTTATATCGTGATCGTCCCGCTGGTGAACTCCTTCCGCGGACGCCGCTCCGGCGCCGCGCTCTGGCTGGGCGTGACGCTTGCCGTGACCGGCCTTTATCTTCTCTGCATGACCGAGAGCCTGAGCGTTGGCAGGGGCGACCTGCTGGTGCTCCTCTGCGCCGGCGTCTTTGCGGTCCACATCCTGCTTGTGGACTATTACTCGCCGCGGGTGGACTGCCTTCGCCTGTCCTGCATCCAGTTTTTCGTCAGCGGGACGGTCTCGGCGATATTCATGTTCATCTTTGAGGCGCCCCAATGGCCGTCCATCTGCGCGGCCTGGAAGCCGGTGCTCTACGCCGGCGTCTTTTCGAGCGGCATAGCCTACACGCTTCAAACGCTGGGACAGAAGGACCTTGACCCGACGGTGGCTTCTTTGGTTCTAAGCCTGGAGGCGGTCTTCGGCGTCCTCGCGGGATGGCTGCTTCTGGGGCAGGTGCTGAGCTGCCGCGAGAGCTGGGGGTGCGTTCTCATGTTCTGCGCGATCATGCTGGCCCAGCTGCCGCCGGGAAGCGTCGAAAAGGCGAAAATCTCCGCGCTTCGGGGGAAAATTTAAAAAGAGGCTATCCCTTTCTTTGGGGGGCTATTTATGAAGGAGGACTTTTCTGTGAAACGCGTTGCTGTGCTGTGTCTGTTGCTATTGTGCTGGGCGGTTGGCTGTGAGGCAAAGGAAGTGGACTGCGGCTTTTTTACGGCCGACCTGCCTTCCGGCTGGACGAGTCAGAAAAAATCGCCTGCCGTGATCCTAGTCGCGCCCGATAAGGACACTATTTTGACCGTCGCCAAGGCTCCCACCGAAGGACACAGCGTGAAAGAGATTGCCGAGGCGTCCTGCAAGGAGATGAAAGGCCGCGACTTTGAAGATTTGGGCGACGACTGCTACGATTATGTGGCCACCGTGGACGAGAGGGATCTCTACGTTCAGATCTATCCCGTGGACGACGAAGGCCGCGAGTGCGCGGTCATCACCATATGGGGAGCTCAGGGCGAGACCGTCTCGGCTATTTTTGACTCCATACAGATGAAATAGCGCCGAGGGGACAAGGATGATAAAACGATCCTGCCGCGTCCTGCTGCTTCTGTTCTGCTGCCTGGGAGCTTTGCCGGCGCGGGCGCTGGAGACCTTTACCGTGGTCAACGAGACGCCCAAAAAAGTTTTTATAGCCCTGTCCTGGTACGACGACAAGAGCAGCCGCTGGAACACTCAGGGGTGGGCCGCCGTGGAGCGGGGCGGAAAAACGGTCTATCGTCTGAACAGCAGTGCCGACGTCCTGTATTATTATGCCGAAGAAGAGGCCGATTCCAAGGGCCGTTTCAGCGCCTGGAACGGAGACGGACAGCAGGGCTCGCAGTGGCGCCTGGTGAGTTCCGCGCCTTTCAGCTACACCGAAGACCAGTCCTGCCCGCCGGGCAATCGCCGCGCCGTGATTTTCAAAGAGCTGAAATACGGTTCGGTGAAGGATTACACGCTTCGCCTGACGAAGGGAAGATGAAGAGTCCGTGAAGAAAATTATGCTGTCTTTCCTTGCGCTCCTATGCCTGGCCGTTCAGGCGCCGGCCCTTGAAGAGCGCGCTGTGATGCCGTCGTGGTTCAGCCGGGGGCAAACGGGCGCGGCTTCGGACGAATACGACCTGAATAAACTGCTGCCACGCTGGTTTTTCATGCCCCGGGAGGCGCTCCTGCAGGGCGGTTCCGCGCTGGCGCAGGAAGGGCTTCCGCTGAAAGCCGTGATGCCGTCGTGGTTCGCCAAAGCCCGTTCTGCCGACGTCCTTCTGGAGGATCAGAACCGCCTGATCGTGTCCATCGGCAATATGCTCTTTCCCGAGAAGGCCAAGCCTCTTGTGGTGCCGCCGCCGCCCGAGCAGAAGGAACGGCGGCTGGCGGGCGGCCTGCCCTTCTGGTACAGGCTTGCGGAGCCTCAGGCAGGAGCCGCCGGTCTCTATCTGCCGGGATGGTTCAAGTCCAGAGGCGTCACCAAAGTCGTGCAGCTTCCGCGGCCTGAAAAAACGGAAGGCAAGACTCCCTGGGTGAGCAACTTCTCCGACCAGCCGCTCAGGCCGCTGACGAAGGACCTGCCGCCGCCGTCGGGAGAGAAAACGCGCAAGACCGATCCTCCCCGCAATTACGCCCAGTTCAAGGCGGCCATGGAGCCCTTTGTCCGCCGCCTCGACGGCAAGATCGAGCTGACCGTCAGCCCTCAGCTGGACGACTCGGCGGTCAAGCGCTATCTTGAAGAGATCATGTTCGACTGGGTCATCAAGAGCTATTCCTACGACCGCGAAGGCGGTTTCTTCAGCCTTTCTCTGGTCTACTACGACTGGTACCGCGTCTACCGGGGGGCCCAGAACCCCCAGGTCGGCTCTGTTCTCTCCGAGCGGGACCATCAGACGCGCAACGCGGCGTGGAACGTGATCTCCCAGGTTTTGAAATCCGGCGGCAACCGGGATCAGCTGACGCTTATCAAAGGCTTTCACGATTATCTGGTCAAATCGGCTCGTTACAGCGACCGCCCGCGCTACCGCAGCAAAAACGCCATCCTGGACGACAACCACCAGACGCCGGACCGGGAGTCCCATTCAGTGCTTGTGGACAAAGAGGGAATCTGTGAGAGCTATGCCTCGGCGTTCCAGCTGATGTGCCGCCTCTGCGGCGTCGAATGCATCATGGTCTGCGGCAAGGCCGGATCCCCGGCGGACTGGCACGCCTGGAACATGGTGCGCATCGGCGGGCGCTGGCGCCACATAGACGTGACCTTCGACGACCCCACTCCCGACAAGCCAGGCAAGGTTATCAGGGACTACTTCATGCTCACTGACAGCCAAATGTCCAAGGACCATAACTGGGATCGAAGCCGGTACCCGAGGACGAACTGAATTTTATTTCCTTGAATTCTGCAATGAATACAAAAGCCTCCGGTTGACAGGGATTTCACGTCCCTATCGACCGGAGGCTTTTGTGTTCATTCTTATACTAATTTTCCATCGACGTGCTTAATATCAAGTCGAAGAGCCACATTAAAAGATTTCAACGCAAAGGGCGCAAAGGTTCGCAAAGGAAAACCTTGAAAGACTTTTAGAACTGCAAGATCAAGTAAAATTTATAAATTTCCATCATGTTAATTTGTTTTTTTAGTTGATAATTTAGGTTTTGTTTTTTCTTTGCGTCCTTTGCGCCCTTCCTCTTCAGCCTTTGCGATGAAAATCTTTTGACCTTGATCTTCGGTCCTGTATTAAGCATGTTTAATGCGAATTAGTATTAACAGCTAAACTAACGTCAAGGCACGGCCTCAGAAAATCCATTCCGCTTTGGACTTCTTCTGGCCGTCCCTTCAGAGGTAATTGGCGCTTCAGTCGATAAATAGTATTACTTTGATAGGGGAGCATACTGTCCTTTTACAAGATCCAGAATTCCTATTCGCTGTAAGGTTTCTTCTGTCAAAGACACCGTCAAAAATACTGAGCCGGTAGTGCGGCCAATTCTCACGTCGCCGCTGACCGTGGCTAGATTTTTGATTTCTCCGCGGGGCAATCCCGTGGCTTTGGCCGCGCGGGCTACCGCTGAATCGATGCCTGCGTTGATGCCCGCTCCGGTCCCCACTACCTGGATCGGGTAGCGCCTGGCTTTCAATTCGGCGCCCTCGTTTTTCAGGATACGCTCTGCGGCTTTGTATTCTTCCGCGGAGAAGGGGCGGAAGCGGGAGTCAATTTCACTGGCTGCCGGAATCAGGATAGGCCCGTCCAGAGTTACCCCTTTAAGGAGCTTGACCCGCACCTTTACGCGCGCGCTGACGTCGATGGTGTGTCCCGCCAGCTCTCCGTCGCCCTGGGTCAGATGCACGTCGCCGACGTACACGCCGGCCCCGGGGATTTTTACGGGGGAGATCACGATACAGCCCTGTCCGACTAAATTGATGTCCATGTGTCCGTCGGTCATGTCCGAAGCTTCACAGGCTTCGTAAAGCCCCGTGCGGTTCAGCGAGTCCAGCAGGTCTCCTGAATTCTTTGACGACGCCATGTTCTTTGCCGGTGAGCAGGCGATATTTCCCACCATGGGGCGGGTTCGGATGATCACATCTTCCACGTCACCGGCTCCGAGAATTGTGGAAAGATGCTGGCGGGAATGCGCCGGTTTATAAACTTCGCCGCGTCCCGTTTTTCGCGCCACCTCTTGAGCCGCTTGGGGCGGCAGTGTTACAGCCAAAGACATGTCAGAGTCATAGGCGATGGTGTAGCCGTTTTCGAAGCTCTGGGGGGTTGCGACGGCGCCGCAATGGCGGCAATGGACGGCGTCCTCTCCGATGCCTTTCAGCTCAGTTTCCGGCAGAAGGCGGCCGCAGCCGGGGCATTTTGCCTCTAAAGACGGATCCTTTGCATACCGTTCAGGGTGAGTCCTTCCCGTTCCTGAAGCGGCATAGCGGGAGAGCACGGTCACCTCTTCGATGAACAGCGCTACCGAATCGCCTGGTTCGGCGCCTTCTATGCGCACGGGGCAGGTCACCTCGTGTCCGCTTCTTATGGATGGCGTGATCATGGGCCCCCAGCATCCAGGGGCCGTGATGGCCACAAAGCTCTCGCCGTCTTTCAGAGAGCCGTGCATTTCACAGTTTCCGCCTACGCTGTCGCTGTAGCGGTCGATCAGAAAAATGTTATCTTCCAGCATGTTTCTATCACTCCGATTCTCAGAGATTGAAAAAGGCGGGGAGTCGTAAGGGATCCGTGAGAATCCCGCCGAGAACTTCCCGCCTCCTGTTTATTTGGGGCAGCCTTCAGATGTGGAAAGGCCTATTCAAACATCTTTTCCATGAACTCGCGGTCGTTGGGCTTGGTCACTTTGCTTACCGCAACCATGACGAAGGCCGAGACCAGGAGGGACCAGACCAGGGGGTTGAATCCCAGAGGATTGGGATTGGGCCGCATGTAAAGGGCGATGAGACAGACGAAGCCGGAGATCATGGAAAGAAGGCCGCCCATGGGCGTGCCGCCCTTCCAGAAGAATCCCAGCACGATCGGCACCGTAAAGGAAGCGGCGAAGCCTGAGATGGCGAACATCACGATATCCTGCAAAAACGCGGGAGGGTTGAGAGCCAGCAGCATAACCAGGGCGCTGATGACGATCGTCGACGTATAACTGACGGTCTTGATCGTTTTCTCGCTCGCGTTGGGATTGACGTTGCGCTGGTAAATGTCTCTCATCAAAGCGCCGCTGGTGGAGAGGATCAGCGACGATACTGTGGACATCACCGCGGCGAAAGGCGCCGAAAGCAGAAGTCCGGACAGCACGCTGCCTGTGTATTTCAGCACGATCGTGGGGAAAATGGTGTCAGGCACCGCGATGGCGGGGATCAGCGCTCTGGCGGCCATGGCGCTGGCGAAAAGCGACAGGAACCAGACCATCGTGATGATGCTGATCAGCGCTCCCGACCGTTTCAGGGAGTTCATGTTCCTTACGGTGAAGATGCGGGTCACCACGTGAGGCTGGGCCATTACGGCCACGCCGAGAACGAAGAACGTGGAAAACGCTGTCGGCAGAGGCAGGAAGTTCTTGGGGCCCGGCGCTGAAAGGAGTTTGGGATCGATTTCAGCCAGCTTCTGCGCGATGCTGGGGAAGCCGCCCGCAGCCTGAACCATGACGACGGCGATGATCACGGAGCCGCCCAGCATGACGATTCCCTGAATGATCGTATTGTAAGCCACGCCGCGAATGCCGCCCACCGTGGTGTAAATGCCTACGATAACGGCGAAGAAAACGATCGCCCACAGATAGGGCATTCCGACGAAGGTCTCAAGGATGCGGGCCGCCGCCACGTACTGCGAGACCATATAAGCTACGCCGAAAACGAGGATGGAAACGGCGGCGCAGATCCCCATCAGGCGGTTTTGGAAACGTTCCACAAAAAGGTCAGGCAGGGTAACGCAGTGATGTTCAGCCGCAAAACGGGAAATGCGGCGTCCGATAGCCAGCATCCCGATCATGCCGAGAACGCCGGCGCCGGCCTGCCACAGCAATGCCGACCATCCGTTGGAGTAATAGACGGCAGGCGTTCCGATAAAAGTGCCGCCGCTGGTCCATGACGTGGCCCACATAAATGCTACCAGCCATGCGCCGAAAGAGCGCCCTCCTACAAAGTACTCTTCGGAAAAGTTTTTGGCGTTTTTGCGGCGATAATATGCGTAAAGAGAGATGGCGATCAGAAAAAGGAAGTAGAGGAGAAAGACGAGAATGGTTACGGGCGAGCGTTCCATCAGCGGTCATCTCCTTCCATGATAAAAAAGCCGTAGACGATGGTAAAAAACACCATGACAACCCACGGGACAATGACGCCCCAGACAACCCATGAGGGAATTCCGCCGATCAGCGCGATTTGGCTCGGCTCTTTGTTGTAGCCTAAGAGCCAGCAAAGGCCGCAGCATACGAGAATGTAGGCCATGGTGCTGGCGGCCGCGATTTTGAACTCTTTCAGACACAGTGAATAGTTGCCCTTTACATCTGTGTTTTTCATTCTCCGGTCATCCTTTCATACCGCTTGTTATAGTGATTCTGCTTAGTGGAATCGCTTAACGCTGACTTCTGTGTTTTGAAGCAACTGCGGATAGGAGTTGGCGAAGATGGCGCCCCTTTGGGGCGTTATGCAGGGGCGTATCCCAATCTTTCAGATATACTGCGGGCGCAGTTTGTGACAAGGTCCTGCATTTGCAAGAACTCCGCCTCGGGCAAATTAAATTTTAAAGTAGCCAAGGCGACGCCGGCTACAACCGCTCCCTGTTGATTGAATATAGGCGCTCCCACGGCGATCACTCCGCGGTCCACCTCTTCATCGCTGATCGAATAGCCTTTCTTTCTGATTTCGGGAATTTCTTGAAGCAAATCAGCCCATGTTTTTGTTTTTTCGGTGAAAAAATGTTCCTTTGCCTTCATGATTTCATTGACCTGATTTTCCGGAAGATAGGCAAAAACGGCTTTTGCCGCGGCGCCGCCGTTGTAATAGGTGTTTTTGCCGATATCGCAGAAAAAGCGGACGCTGCCCGCGCCGTCGACGCGGTCGATAAAAACAAGATGTTTTTCCATTCCAAGCGCCAGCGTGACCGTTTTACCCGAGTCAGAAGCCAGTTTCTCCAGGAATGGATGGGCGATGTCCCTTAAATTCAGGTTCTTCAGAAAAAAATTGCTCAACTCCAATACTCCCGCGTCAAGGCTGTACTTTTTGTTCTCCTGATTGACCGAAACAAGGTTTCTGTCTCGGAGAGTCAGAAGGATCTTGTAGACCGTGCTCTTATTGATTCCCGTAAGCCGGCTTATTTCGGTCAATCCCAATTCGGGAAGCTTATGTTCGCTCCATACAAACAAGATGCGCATAACATTCTCAGCTGAGTTTAAAGGTTCCACCACAATCACCCTCCACAAAATTAATGACACGATTGATAAGACATTATACCGTACCTTGTGAATAACCCTGTCTAAAATTTGGGAGGTCTGTGCTATATAGGCTGTATATAGCAACCGTAATTTCCACTAAGCAACCACATCATAAAGCCTCCCAAATTTTCTGTCAAGAGGGTGTTATAAAAATTTTAATCGGCAAATGAAAGTTTTAAAAAAAATTTCTGAAAGACGGGCGTTTTCAAGCGTTTTTTACGCAGGCAGCTCGGGGGGACGGAAAAGAGGCCAAGCGGTCTATCAGGCTGAAATGACTCAGCTTAATAGACCGCTTGGCCTCTGGTTCAATAAATGACGTGACGTCGGATTTTTTGTCACGCGACAGCTTTCAGAATCCGTTCCAGCACGGGTGCAATCCATAGAAATATTTTCCACCGGTAATGATAGGCGGCCAGGGCGCCGACGGCTAAGATCAGCAGCCACCACGGGTGCGCGGCGACGAAAAGTCCCGTTTTTTCGAAGGGTACGGCGAACAGAAAGGAGAACAGCCCTCTGTGGGTTTCCGTCCAGACCGCGGGCGCGACGATAAAACAGAGGATGATGTAGTAGACCCCGGCCGACAGGGCGGCGAGCCCCAAGATCAGCCTGATGAAGCGGCGGTTCTCGTCAAGGACGCGGCGCGAGATGCTGTGGGCGTAGTGGTGCGTTCCGTCGCTGAAATTCCGGTACACAAAGCGTTCCAGAGCGCCCATCTTCCGGACGCTTTCGTCGATCTGCCGGCAGGCCTGCCTGTAGACCACGGCTGCGATCTGGCATTCCGTGAAGCGGATCAGGTTGAGCCTGTACTCGCCGTAGAGCTCTTTGAGTTTGGCGAGGCTCAATAGATTCCGGAACCGATAGGCTTTATAGGCATTCTGGATTAGGATGCCGTAGATTATAAGGCGTATCAGGAACGTGAAGGCCGAAAGGCTCATCAGGCGCAGCGCTGTGAGGATCAGGCCCGACAGGAATAAGCCGATGGCGATGACCAACAGGAAGGCGTTGCCGATGACCAGCTCAAGAAACTGCAGGCGCACCTGCCTCGACACGTTGGCCTCACGGGCGCGCTGCATTACCTTATCCTCGATGACATCGGGAATGTAATGGGTCAGCTGGTCGTACCAGCCGGCGTACCGGCGAGCGGAGGCGCGTTCGGCGGTGGGTTCCGCAAAATATTTTCTGACGATCCATTGGCTGAGCTGCCGGGAGAGTTTCTGCCTCAGGGCGATAAAGACGGCAGCTCCGATGATCAGCGAATGGGTGACGATAAAGGAACTCAGCGACTCAAGAAAGGCGATCACGAAAAAAGCCTCCTCATGAAAATGATGAACTGTCGCGGGCTGTGCCGAAGGCGAGGGCGGAGGGCGGAAAACGCCCCGGTTCCGCTGCCGCGCACCGCTTCATTGGACGCTGAAGCGGCGCTGCAGCTTCCCCGCTGCTACGCAGAGCGCCGACGTGGCGAGCAGGACGGGCAGAGCCTTCCCAAAAGGAGGATCGTCGGCCAGAGCGAGAAGGCAGTGATACAGTCCAAAACCCGCGAGCCAGATCAGGAAATTTTTCAGGTTGGCGCGCTCCCAAGAGTGATCCGCCTTCAGGATAAACACGTCGGTCAGCACGACGGCTATCATTGGAACCGACATGGAGTTGATCAGGTACAGAAGGTCCTCATACTGGTCCAGCGCGACGGGCGTGAAGAACGCCAGCGCCGTTCCGGCCGCGCAGACCGCCAGGCTCGCCGGTTTCTCGCGCAGGCGCTCCGATACGCTGTGGGAGCTGACGCCGGCAGAATGCACGCAGAGGCAGAGTGTGGTCGCCGCGGAAAACACGACCATCACCGCGGTGACGACGGCCAGCGTATCTGAACTGGCCATGATCTCGGCGATATCTGCCGCCTGCATGTAGATGCCCGGCGTCAGGCCGATGGTGCGCAGCCAGTAGCTGTTCAGCATGATCTGGAACACTTCGGAGGCGCCCGTATAGAGCGAAGCTCCCAGCCCGATGGCATACATCCAGCAGCTTGTCAGAAAATAGGCGGCGGAACTCACGCAGGCGGCTTCGAAAGGCTTCCGGGCGCGGCTGGTGTAGTCCGAGATCATGGGAATCCAGAAGAGCGGCGTGGCCGCCGAGATTTCAACGCCCATGCTGAAAGAGATACTGTCGTTGGCGAGGATTTTGGGAAGCCCGCTGAAAACTTCGGCGCTCAGAACCAACGTCAGCAGGAAAAGCCCCGTCATGACGAACCAGTTCAGGCGAATCCAGTTGTGAAGGCCCATGACGGTCCACAGGGCCAGAAGGCCGCCGATGACCAGGCACCAGACCCGGATTCCGCCGAGGTCCATCACGGCTTGGGCGGCCGAGGCGGCGCTGAGGATTCCCAGGGCCGTCCAGCCAACAAGTCTGAGGACGTGAAGCAGTGAGAAGAACAGCGAACCCTGGGCGCCGAAGGACAGCATGACCGTTTCCATGGAAGTCAGCCTTTGCCGCGCGCCCGCGAGTCCCGCCAGGCAGAGCAGCGTGCAGCCGATCAGATGCCCCAGCAGGATAGCCGTCATGCCCAAAGTGAACCCCAGAGGCGCCAGCAGCGTTCCCAACAGGATTTCCATGAGGGACAGGGCGGCGCCGAACCAGATCAGCCCGTTTGCGAAGAGCGACGTTGTATGAGGATGATTCATTGAGTTTTCTCCTTTTTGCGGTGGCTCAGGCGCTTGGGAGCTCCTGAGCCACCGGAAGACAATGGGATCTCTGGCTCCTTATTTTACACTAAGCCGGTGGATTTGCGGCGTAAAAAGAGCGTTTTTCCACAACCTGAAAATGGAAAGGACGCGCTTCACGAAGAGTGAATCCGCCCTATGCCCGGCGCTGAAGAGAAATTTAAAGCGGTTATGGGTCCGATTTTGTTTTTTTGTTGTATTTCTCCGATATATTTCTCGATTCCTTCTTCCAAAAAGATGACATTTTTGGTAATATCACCCGATATTTCAGCATGCATTTGCTGAGGTAAAGCACCGATACAGAACAACATTATCATAGAGGAGGCAATTCGCCATGTCCCATCATCTTCTCACGCCTGGTCCCGTGGAACTTCCGCAGGACGTTCTCAATGCCGGGGCGCGGTCTCTTATCAGCCACCGTTGTCCCGAATTTTCATCTCTCTTCGGGTCTATCGAGTCACGGCTGAAGAGTCTGCTTCGTACCGGCGAACCCGTGGTGATTCTGCCTTCCTCGGGAACCGGCGCGCTCGAGTGCCTGGCGGCAAATTTCTGCACGCCGGAGACCACCTGCCTTTCCCTTTCCTGCGGCTCCTTCGGGAAACGCTTTCGGGAGATCGTCCAGCGCTATGGGGCGAAAACCATCAACGTCGACGTGACGCCTGGCGAGGCCCTTTCGCCCGAAACGGCCGTGAGGACGCTGACGGAGCATCCCGAGTGCTCGGTGGTGCTTCTGACGCAGAACGAGACGTCCACCGGTGTCACCAACCCTATCGCTGAAATTGCGGCGGCTATCCCCATGGAGAACCGCCCCCTGATCTTTGTGGACGGCGTCAGCGCCGTCGGCGCCATGCCCTGCTTCCCCGAGGAGTGGAACCTGGACGCCGTGGCCACGGCGTCGCAGAAGGGGCTGATGACTGCCCCAGGCCTGGGGCTTGTCTGGATATCCCGACGCGCGGCCGAAAGGCTGGCGTCCTTCAAATGCCCGAGCTATTTCTTTGACCTAAAACTTCATCTGGCCCAGCTGGCGGGGCCGCAGTTCGCCAACCCCTTCACGCCGCCCGTGTCGCTGTACTATGAGCTTGACGCGGCGTTAGGGAAGATCCTCGCCCGCGGCGCCGACCGCTGGTTCGCCGACCGCCGCCGCGTGGCCCGCGCCTTTGCGGCGGGGCTCGAGGCTCTGGGATTTGAGCTTCTGGTGAAAGACCGCAGCCGCCGTTCGGCGGGCGTGACGGCCTTCGGCCTGCCCGATGGCGCGTCGATTGAAGAGCTGCGCCGCTGCCTGCGCTCCATGGACGTGGAAATCGCCGGCGGGCAGGACGGGCTGAAAGGCAAGGTGCTTCGCGCGGCGCACTACGTGGAATGGAGCTGGCCGGAGCTTTGCCTGGTCCTGGGGGCGCTTTACGGCGCTCTCGGCGGCGGGGCGGGCGGCGGCGATTGCCTGGCCGCGGCCTGGCATGAATGGAATAAAGGGGAATAACCATGACTGACAAAAAATGGAAAATACTCGTGACCGAAAAGGTGGGCGAGGCGGGGCTGAAGCTTTTGCGCGAGGCCCCCGACGTGGAACTTTTTGAAGAACCGGGCATCAAGCGCGACGAGATCTTGAAGCGCGTCGCAGAGATGGACGGAATCCTGACGCGCAGCGGAACCCGGATGGACAAGGAAATGCTCGACGCCGGCGTTTCGCTGAAAGTGGTGGGGCGCGCCGGCGTCGGCGTGGACAACATCGACCTGCCCGAGGCGAGCCGCCGCGGCATCATCGTGATCAACGCCCCCACGGGCAACACTCTGGCCGCGACGGAGCTGACCATGTCGGTCATGCTGGGCGTCATGCGCAAAGTGCCCCAGGCCTTCGCCTCCGTCCAGGCGGGGTGCTGGGAGCGCAGCAAATTTATGGGACGCCAGCTCAGCGGCCGGAAGCTGCTGATCATCGGGCTCGGACGTATCGGCAGCAACATCGCCGTGCGCGCCCGGGCTTTCGGTATGTCGGTCATGGCCTATGATCCCTACATCTCAAAGCGCCGCGCCGAGTCGCTGAACGTGCCTCTGGCCGAGAACCTGGCCGACGCCGTGTCTCTGGCCGACGTGGTGACGATCCACACACCTCTGACCGAAGAAACCACCAACATGATCGACCGCGACCTGCTGAAGGCTTTCAAGCCGGGGGCCTATCTGATCAACTGCGCGCGCGGCGGCCTCGTCGAAGAAGAAGCCGTGGTGGAAGCGCTGCGCGACGGGCGTCTGGCGGGGTTCGCCACCGACGTCTATCCCGAGGAGCCCATGGCGGCGGATCACCCCTTCCACGCCGGAGACCTGCAGGACCGGGTGATCCTGACGCCCCACATCGGTGCCAACACGGTAGAAGCCCAGTCGGAGGTGTCGCGCATCGCCGCCTCCAACATGCTGGCGGCGCTGCGCGGCCAGGCCTACGAGCACGCCGTGAACCTGCCTTTCATGGAACAGACCCTCAACGCCACCCAGCGCGCCTTCGTGAACCTGGCCCGCAAGATGGGCGTCCTGGGCGCCAAGATCGCCGAGGCGAAAGGCGCCAGCGTCCACCGCTGCCACGTGATGATGCGCGGCAGCCAGTTCCTCGACGAGGAGCCCGCGGCGGCCGGCAGCCTACGTCCCTACAGCATCGCCTTTTTAAAGGGCCTGCTGGAAGTGAGCCACGGCCCCGAGGTGAACTATATGCTCGCGCCCATCCTGGCCCGCGACCGCCATCTCGACGTGGACGAAGGCGTGAGCGAGTCCCGCACCTATAAAAACCTTCTGGAAATCACCCTGGAAACCGACAAGGGGCCTCTGGACCTGTTCGGGACCATCACCGAAGAAGGCCGCCAGCGCCTGGTCAAGGTGTCCGATTACTGGGTGGACTTTGTGCCCCGCGGCCGGCTCTTCGTGTTCCAGAATCACGACCGTCCCGGCGTGATCGGCTCCATCGGCCGCATTCTGGGCGAGCGGCAGGTCAACATCGCCAACTTCAGCCTCGGCCGCAAGGACGGCAGCGGCCTGGCCTTGGGGATTCTCGAAATAGATGATAAAATACCCGCAGAGGCCGAGCGCGAACTGAGCCAGCACAACGACATGGTCTGGTCCGTTCAGGTCGACTTATAGGGGGAGCGTGGACTGATATGAGATTGTTTATCGTTCGTCACGGCGAGACGGCCTGGAACCGCGAGAGCCGTTTTCAGGGACAGCGGGACATCGAGCTGAACGAGACGGGGCTGGCCCAGGCCGGCCAGGCCGCCGAGCGTTTCCGCGGCTATCCCTTTGACGCCGTGGTGGTCAGCCCGCTGGCCCGTGCCGCCGTAACAGGGCGGAAGATCTACGAGGCGTCGAAGTGCGGCTCTTTCATCGTCGACGAGGGCTTCAGCGAGATCAATCACGGCGACTGGGAAGGCCGCCTGGCCGCCGACGTGGAACGGGATTACTCCAGCCTGCTCGGACAGTGGAGGAGCGCGCCCCATCTCGTGAAGATGCCCGGCCCCGGAGGCGAAACTATCGCCGACGTGCAGGCCCGCGCCCTGGCGGCGCTGGAGCGGACGGCCTTCAAGTTTGACGGCGACGTGATGCTCGCCACCCACGACGCCGTGATCCGCGTCCTGCTGTGCAGTTTTGTGGGCGCGCCGCTGTCGAGCTTCTGGCGGTTCCAGATCCCCAACTGCAGCGTCTCCTTCGTGGAATTTAAAGACGGTTTTCCCAAGCTGGGCCTTCTGGGCGACACGAACCACCTCCAGAAAAGCTTCGACCGTTTCGAGCAGAAAAGCCTGTAAAAAAATGTCTGTCGGGAAAATGTTCCACGTGGAACATTTTCCCGACGGCTAAAAGTTAAAGGAGTAACCCTGATGTTGTTTTTTGGAAACGACGTGGAACGCAAGACCGTAGCGCCAGGCATTGGACGCAAAGTGCTGGCCCACGGCGGAAAAATCATGATGTGCGATTTCACCCTCGAAAAGGGCGCCGTGCTCGCCGAGCACCACCATCCCCACGAGCAGGTGACCTACGTGATCTCGGGCAAGCTGGATTTTCAGGTCGGCGAAGAGAGAAAAATCCTCTCGGCCGGCGACAGCGCCTACATGGGGCCGAACGTGTCCCACAAGGTGACCGTCCTAGAGGAGGCTCGCTGCGTCGACGTGTTCACGCCCATGCGCGAAGACTTCATCGTGAAAGAATAATCAATAAAAAGACGAAGAGAGAGCCCTTTACGCGGCTATACCCGCGCTGAAGGCCTCTCTCTTCGTCTTTTATCCCGAATCTGTAAAAAGGACTTGACTTAGAGTTAACTCCAGAGGCTATAGTCTGCACAGTCCACAGCGCGTCCATCAATGAGAATCGGTTGAACGAGCGTCATGTGCAGATCTGCGAAGGTTGGAAAGGAAGCGAGGTTCGATCGATGGCTAAAAGAAAGCTCACGAAAAAGACAGTCCTGTGTGGAGCCATTTTGGTACTGTTATTCTCTTTGAGAGGAAAGGAAATGATGGGAATGAACCAGAAAAAGGAGATACAAGAGATTAGGGACCTCTTTCCCCGCGGCGGCAAAAACGACGCTTTTGCCAGATATTTTACGGGGCAGAGCTATTTGAACATCCTCACCAGGGAGGGCGTCCTCACGGCGAACGTCACCTTCGAGCCACGGTGCCGCAACAACTGGCACGTGCATCACGCGACTCGGGGCGGCGGCCAGATCCTGCTTTGCACCGAAGGCCGCGGCTGGTACCAGGAATGGGGCAAGCCAGCTCGGGAGCTGCACCCCGGCGACGCCGTCTCTATCCCCGCCGGAGTGAAACACTGGCACGGCGCCGCGAAAGACAGCTGGTTCGCCCATATCGCCGTCGAAGTCCCCGGTGAAAACGCGGCGGCCGAATGGCTGGAGCCGGTCAGCGACGAAGATTACGACAAATTGAAATAGAGAGGCATGAAAAGGGCCGCAGCGCCATGAGAGGCGAATCGTACAGGGATATCTTCAAAGCTTATATTTATCCAAAGGGGAAAAGACGATGAGAAAAATCATTTTAATCTGCGCGTCAGCGTTCATCGCCCTGGTCGGCCTTTTTGTCCAGGCTGGAACGGGCTCCGCCGCCGAAAGAAGCGGCTTGCCCGCGGTACGGGAAAACGCCGGCGGCACAATGCGGGAGGTGACCATCACCATCGGCGGAAAAGCCTTTCAGGCGGAAATAGAACAGAACGCCGATACGGAGCAGATCCTTTCCCGGCTGCCCATGGAACTGTCCATGTCCCGCCTGCCGGGAGCCAGACTGATTTACGGCGGCAGTTTCAGTCCCGCCCAGGGCGAATACAGAAGCGACTTCCGCAAAGGCGAATTGGCGCTGTGCCATTACAATTACTTCATCCTGTTCTATGACGACAAACCCCGGTCCTATAACAGCGAATTCCGTCCCATTGGCAGAATCACCTCGGATCTGGAGAACCTGGCTTCTATTGCCGACGGCGGCAAGATGCGCCTGGAAGCGCGGTAGCGGGAGATCAGGCTCCTTGGGGAGATCGATCAGCCGTTCCCTTCCTGAGCGTCCTCTTTTCTAAAGCTGCCCGCCGTGAAAACCACGATCCCAGCGACGATGCAGGCCGCCATGATGGCCTTGGGCAAGGTCATTTTCTCGCCCAGCAGCGTGACGCTGAAAATCATGCTGATGGTGGTGCAGAAATACTGCATGATTCCAATCAGTTTCATGGGCATGTGGTTGACCGAAGCGGTGTAGAGGATCATGGGCAGCGCCGTCACCACTCCCGACCCCAGCAGCAGCGGCAGGCTTTCCCATGTGACCGAAGCCAGGCCGCCCTCGCCGCGCAGGTTCAGAAGAGTCCAGAGGATAAAAAATGGCGACAGGATCAGCGACTCCACGGCGATACTGACCAGCGGGTCAGCTCCGGCAAATTTTTTCATCAGAGCGTAGAGAGGGAAGACCACGGCGAAAATCAGAGCGAGCAGCGGGAAGCTTCCGCTCATGGCCGTGAAAACGAGAAAGCCGCAGCAGGCCAGCGCCATGGCCGCGTATTCGCAGGTCCGTCCCTTTTCATGAAACATCAGCAGCCCCATCAGGAAGATGATCATGGGATTGAGATAGTAGCCCAGGCTGGCGTCGAGCAGGTGTCCGTTGTTGACTGCCCAGATGAAGAATCCCCAGTCCATGCCGATAAAGACAGCTGCCGGAACGACAAAGCGCATCTTCTTTTTGTCCCTGATCAGCGCGGCGATCTGAGCCCCACGCCCGATGAAGCACAGGTAGAGGCTCGTGCAGATACAGGACATGACCACGCGGGCCGACTGGATAAACATGGGGTCGAACTGGGGCATGCAAACCCAGTACAGGGGCTGAACAGCCCAGACAAGATAACAGAGGACGGCGCAGAGCACGGCGCGGGCGCGGACGGTCATAAACAGGACTCCTTTAGTTTTTTTCAATATGTACAGCGACCGCTATTGTACCCCAGAAAGCAGCCTGCAGGCAAAGAAATTGTGAAAATCAGATAAAGAGAGGCGGCTTCCGCAGACACATTCCGCGGGAGCCGCCTCTCTTTTCGTCTCTATACGATCAAAGAATCTATTGCGCCCAAGCCAATGACGCTCTCATGATTCAGCATTCAAGCTGCTCGGCATAAGCGCGCATGATATCGCTCTTTGTGAAAAAATGAACTTTAAGAATGTATACTGTATAAAGTAAAGTTGTCGGAAAGGGGCCTATTGACAAAGAAACTTTTTTACCTTATGATGATTTTCATATTTTAAATAAAATAATTTCAAATATAGGAAAGAGGTTTTGAGATGGGCGTTTCACTGGGGTATATCGGTTTTGGCGAGGCCGCTTACAATATGGCGAAGGGGCTCAAGGGCGAAGGGGTGGCGGATATTTGCGCCTATGACGTGGCCCTCGGTTCGGATGGAGCCTACAGGGAAACGGTGATGCAGCGCTGCGCGGAAGCTGGCGTAAGGGCGGCTGCGTCTTCTGAAGAGGTTGTCAAAAACAGTGATGCGGTGATTATCGCCGTGCCGGCGCGCTTCACCGCGTCTACTGCCGAAGGGCTTCTGCCCTTCGCAGAGGAAGGTCAGCTTTTTGTGGATGTCACCACCGCGCTGCCCGACGTCAAGGAACGCCAGGCCCAGCTCTTTGCGGAAAGAGGCGCGGAGTACGTGGACTCGGCCATGCTGGGGTCGCTGGTGGTCTTTGGACACAAGGTCCCCATGCTGGCTTCGGGAAAAGGCGCTCGACGGTGGCACGACCTGATGACGCCCTATGGCATGAAGATCGACCTGGTGGGCGAGGGGGCGCCGGCGGGCGAGGCCTCGCGCATCAAACTGGTGCGCAGCGTGTTTATGAAGGGGCTGGAGGCGCTGATTGTGGAGACGCTGCTCTTCGCGCGCAAGTGCGGCATTGAGGAGCGTATTCTCGATTCCGTAGCCGGTTCTATGGACAAGGATCCTTTTAAAAAACTCGCGGCTCGTATGGCGGCGGCCGACACGATCCACGCCGAGCGCCGTTCCTTCGAGGTGGGCGAGTCCATAGAGCTCATGAAGGCGCTGGGGGTGGAACCTCTGATCGCCTCGGGCGCAAAGGAGCGCCTGGCCCGTTCAGCGTCTTTCGGATTCAGCAAAGATTTACAGGGCGTGACGCCCAAGGGGCTTGATGAAGTGTACGCGCTGTGGGATCAGAAAAAGTATAACTAGAAATATACAAAGGCACTTCTTGAGGAGATTGTTCTATTTATAACAGTGGAGGAGGAAAATAAACATGAAATACACATTGAAAATATGTTTAGTAATGATGTCTGTTCTTCTCGGGGCAGAAGTTCTTGTTTTTTCAGCTCAAGCTGCCTATCCAACAAAAAAGATTACCATGTATGTGCCTTACTCGGCGGGGGGAAGTAGCGACCTTGGCGTTCGCCGGCTTTCTCAACATCTTGAGAAGGTTCTGGGACAGCCTGTCATCGTTGAAAACGTAGTTGGCGCCGGCGGCTGGATCGCCTGGAACAAATTAGCTCGCGCGAAGCCTGACGGCTATACACTTTCCATGTTTGCACTGCCCTATGTAGCCGGTTATCTGAATCCTGTCACAAAGCGGAATATGGACCTGACCAGCCTGACGCCTCTGGTCAACCATGTGATCGACTTTACCGCCTGGGCGGCGCTGCCTTCCTTTCCCCACAAGGACATGAAGGAACTTCTTGAGTATGTAAAGACTAACCCCGGAAAGGTCAAAGTGGCTACATCCGGCGTTAACACCCAGCATCATATTTTGCTGATTGAGCTTGAAAAGCTTGGCTACAAGATGGAACCCGTTCATACCAACGGCCTGTCGGATTCTTTGGCTATGGCTCTGGGCGGCCATGTGGATATCGTGTCCCTGGGCGCCGGCGACGTGCGTAAGCAGGTCAAAGAGGGAAATCTCCAGGCTCTTGCGGTTATGAGCGACCGCCGCTCTCCCTTCCTGCCCGAAGTACCCACGCTTGCCGAGGCGACGGGCGTTAACCTTCAGGCCTTTGCCGCGCGCGGATATGCCGCTCCCGGCAAACTCGACAAGGAAGCTTCGGAAGTTCTGAACGCCGCCTTTGCCTCGGTTATGGCCGATCCTGATCACGTTAAGGAAATGGACTTCATGGGACTTGAAGTTCGTTATATGAACTCGGCGGATTACATGAAGTTTTTGAAGTCAGTGGAGAAGCAGTATAAAGACGCTCTTGGCTGGTAAAGGAGTCTGATTATGGTGTTAAAACTCCGTTTAGACGGGTGGATTTCCCTCGTGCTGTTGTTTTCTTTTGCCGGATTTCTCTATGGTACCGGCAGCTATGACATTCAGGTGGTTCGATATCCTCAGATATTGCTCTGTATTGCCATAGCGCTGAGTCTCATAGCGTTTATTCAGTCGCTGCTGAAACAGAAAAGAGCTTCGGAAGAGGGATTCAACTTTCAGCATTACGTACCGGTCGCCCTGGTATTCCTGATGATCGCGCTCTATGCCGCCGGAGTTATGTTCGTTGGTTTTGCCGTCCCTACAGTCCTATTTCTAATCGTGATGATGAACTATTTTGGGGAGCGCCGCTGGCTGATGATGGGAGTTATCGCCGTCCTGTTCATGCTGATTCTTTACGGAGTTTTCGTCCTGTTTTTGTCGGTGCCGCTTCCGATTTTGCCGGCTGATATTATCTGAGGAGGAATATTACTATGGATTGGAGCGAAATACTTCTCTCTCTTTGTTCCTGGCAGGCGCTTTTTGTGATGGCTGCTGGCGTCGTCGTCGGCATGATCGGCGGAGCGCTGCCGGGTATCAGTTCCAGCATGTCGGTGTCGCTTCTGCTGCCCTTCACTTTTTCTATGAATCCCAGCATGGGCATCCTGCTGCTGATGTCTATTTATACAGCGTCGGTGTACGGCGGAAGCATCTCAGCAATTTTGATCAACACTCCGGGAACGGGGTCGTCGGCCGCAACGGCTATTGATGGTTATGCCTTGACTCAGAAAGGCCGCGGCGCTGCGGCTCTGCGCATTTCCATGTTTACGTCGGGTATTGGCGGCGTGGCGAGCGCTGTGGCGCTGCTTCTGCTTACGCCGCCTCTTTCAAAGATCTCGCTGCTCTTTGGGCCCTCGGAATATTTCCTGCTTGCATGCCTGGGATTGTCCGCTGTGGCTACGTTGGCGGCCAACTCGATCATCAAGGGTGTTCTGGCTGGGGTGTTGGGCCTCTTTCTTGCCACCATTGGCACAGATTATTCATTGGGCGTTCCCCGGTTTACTTTCGGGATTCTGAACCTGGAGTCAGGAATTTCCTTTGTGCCGGCTTTAATCGGTCTCTTTGCGCTGTCGGAAGTTCTGAAAATGGCTGAGAACAGAGAAGCTTCCGACGCAGTGCCCGCAGCCTTCGAGAATGACCGTATTTTCCCTTCGCGTTCTGAGCTGAAGGGGCTTTGGGGAACCATGCTGAGAGGATCCATCATCGGCATTATCATCGGCATCTTGCCTGGCGCGGGAGCTGAAATCGGTTCTTGGATCAGCTACAACACGGAAAAAAGGGTCTCAAAACAGCGTGATGAAATAGGAAAGGGCAGTCTGGTTGGCGTCGCCGCATCTGAAGTGGCCAATAATGCCGTTACCGGCGCAGCTTTGATTCCTCTTTTCACGATGGGCATTCCAGGGAGCTCTGTGGCGGCCATCATCCTCGGCGGCTTGCTGATTCACGGCATGGTCCCGGGCCGTGAGCTCTTTACGGAGTACGCAACGGTCACCTACACGGCGATGTTTGGATTCTTGGTCGCCAATATCCTTATGATGCTTATGGGTCTGTTCCTCGTAAAGCCCTTTTCTCAGGTCACGAAACTATCCAAGAAGATCTTGGCGCCGATCATCGTGGCGCTCTGCTTTGTGGGCGCTTTCAGCATCAACAACAACCTTTTCGACGTGGGCGTCATGGTCGTCTTCGGCCTTTTGGGCTATGTGCTTCAAAAAGCGGGGTTCCATCCCGCGCCGATCGTCCTCGCCATGGTCCTGGGACCCATGGCGGAGTCTCGTTTTCTTCAGACCTATACGTTGAGCGAAGGCAATGTGCTGAGCTATATGCTTGGCCGTCCTTTGTCTGTGTTGCTGATTGTTCTGGTAGTGGTCTTTTTATTCTCGCCGCTCTTCTTTAAAAATGTGCAGCAAGGGGCTGCAAAGGCGCCTGCTTCCGGCAAGGTGCGGTCCTGATGGCCGGTAACGGGGATATTCTGCTGCGCGGCGGCCGCGTGGTTGATCCTGCCCGCAATATTGACGGCGTTGGAGAAGTCTATATAAGCCATGGACGCTGTGCCGAATATGATCGGTCGAAATGTCCCGAGTTTGTCTTTGACGTTTCGGATTGCATTGTCACACCGGGGCTGATCGATTTCCACTGCCATTTTTATCACTGTGGTACCGAGATCGGGGTATTTCCCGACAGCGCCTTTCTGCCCCAGGGAGTGACGGCCGTCGTCGATCAGGGAAGCGCGGGAATCGGCAATTTTGAGGATTTCTATCATTCCTGCATGGAGGCGACGCAGCTTCACAGCTATGCGTTCCTGAACGTTTCGCCGACGGGGCTGGTCACGACTCGCTACATGGAAAACATCGACCCTCAGCACTTTGATTTGGATAGGTCGGCGGAGCTGTTTGAAAGATATCCGGGACGCCTTTTGGGATTGAAAGTTCGCCAAAGCCGGGAAATCGCCGGTAATTTGGAGCTTGAACCTCTGGCTGCGGCGGTTCGCATGGGGGCTGAACTGGGCTGTCCGGTAGCGGTTCACAGCACCAATCCACCCCGCTCTATGGGAGAGCTTGTGAGTCTGCTGCGTCCGGGCGACGTGCTCTGTCACGTTTTTAACGGTAAAGGAAGCCATATCGTGAGCGACGCGGGGGATTTGATATCGGAGATCAAAGAGGCACGGCGCCGTGGGGTCTTATTTGACACCGCCGATGGCAGAGCTCATTCCTGTATCTCCGTGATCCGAAAAGCGCTCGAAGAGGGGATACTGCCACATACGATCAGCACCGACCAGACGCGTGGGAATCTCTTCGATCCTGCCGTTTTTGGCCTGCCCATGGTGATGTCGCGCTATCTTGCCCTTGGAATGCCCCTTTTTGATGTGGTAAAAGCTTGTACTGCAACGCCGGCAAAGTTTCTCGGTCAGTCTGAAAAAATAGGGACTCTGGCGCCCGGGGCTTGCGGCGACGTAGCTGTTTTCAAGATAAAAGAATTACCGCGGCGTTATAATGATCATCGCGGCGACACGTTGCTGTGTGAGAAGCTGCTGGTGCCGGCGATGACTCTTTTGAAGGGGCGTTTTGCTTATAGAAGCATGGAACTTTAAAGCGGTTGTTGATCTTGGTCGGTTTGAATTTTACGCATTATAAATCTGCATCTTTTGTAAAAGGGGTTAATAACATGTCAGTAGGTTTCCGAGTTTTCACGAAAAGGATTTTGCCTCCCAAAGAGCTGGTGGAAGGTTTCCGCCACATACCCGCTTCGAACATCGCCGACACCATGGGCCGCTTGAGCGCGATCAGTTCGGAGATTCATCTGATGACCAAGCCCGGCGACGGCAACATGGTGGGCGTCGCGCTGACCGTCAAGGCCCGTCCCGGCGACAACCTGATGCTTCACAAGGCGCTGAACATGATCGAGCCCGGCGACGTGGTGGTGGTGTCCAACGAAGGCGACCGCAGCCAGTGCCTGATGGGGGAGGTTATGGCGACTTACGCGAAAAGCCGCGGCGTGGCGGGGTTCGTCTTTGACGGTCCCATGCGCGACATCGACAGCCTCTACGAGGGCGGCGTGCCGATCTACGCGACGGGCACCACTCCCGGCGGCCCCTTCAAAGAGGGCCCCGGCGAGATTAACGTGCCCATCGCCTGCGGCGGTATCATGGTGAACCCTGGGGACATCATTGTAGGCGACCCCGACGGTGTGATCGTGATCCCCGCCCGCGACGCCCAGACGGTGCTCGAAGCGGCTCAGAAGTTCATGGCGGCCGATCAGGGCAAGCTGAAAGCCGCGCAGGAGGGCTGCGCGAAGCGGGACTGGGTGGATAAAACGCTGGCGGCTAAGGGCTGCGAGATTATTGACGACGTCTACCGCTCCTAAATTCCTACAATGTAACAGATAGACAAAGGCGCTTCAGGGATCCCTGAAGCGCCTTTGTCTTTTAGGAAGCTATGTTTTGTTCAGTGACGCTGAAATCTCCGCCGCGGCCTGGCACAGGGCCTGCGCGCCTTTTCGGATGACCTCTTCAGGCATCCGGCTGATCGGGGCGGACAGGTTCAGCGACGCCAGAGCGACGCCTTCGCCGTCGAGGATCGGCGCCCCGAGGCCGATGGTGCCGTGCCCCAGTTCGTCGCGGGATATGGCGACGCCCGCTTCGCGGATTTTGGCAAGGGCTTCTTCGCTGGTTCCTGGCTCTGAGCGCATGACGGCGGCGCGGGTCTTCGGAGGCAGCCAGGCCAGCAGCGCCGTGCCGCCTCCGCCCATGGTCAGAGGCAGTTCTTCGCCGATCTGTACGCTTTGGCGCAGGGCGTGAGTGCTCTCGATCCTGTCGACGCACAGCCTCTTGAAGTTGTGATAGACGTAGAGCGAGACGTTTTCATTGAATTCCGCATGAAGCTTGACAAGATAGGGGTGAACTGCCAGGATCAGGTCCTGGTTGTTGTCGACCAGCTCGCCGAGCTTTTTGACCGTCGTTCCCAGAAAGTATTTTTTATTGACGGGGTTCTTCGTGAGGAAGCCGTTCTGTTCGAGCGTCAGGATAAGCCTGTAGGTGCTGCTGGTGTTGCGCTGGACGATCTTGGCTATTTCCGTCAGCGACAGTTCTCTGTTATAATCCAGAAAACAGGTCAGCACGTTGAGGCCGTGTTCCAATGTTTTTGCCGCCGATTCGGTGTTTTCGTCCTTTGGCATGTTGTGATCACTTCCCTTTTTGAGAATTAGAATTTTCTTTTATTATATGACAAAAATCATTTTAGTAAATGGGAGTATTGATGCCTCGTCCTGATAAATATTTATAAATGACCCTGGGAGGTCCCCTATGAACAAGCCCTGCAGAAAAGTGCATTATGCCTGGATGATCGCCGCCGCGTGCTTTGCGATGTTTTTTGCGACCTATGGCCTGACGAACAACTCCAACAACCTTTACGTGGTGCCGATTACGAAGTCCTTGGGTGTTGGGCGCGGGGCTTTTTCCCTGATGTTCAGCGTGAAGTTTGCTGTGCAGTGCGTTTTGACGATGCTCTTCGGCTGGTTTTCCTCAAGGCTGGGATCGCGAAAGATGATCGTCGCCGGGTTTCTTTTGCTGATTGGCGCTTGTCTCGTGATTTCCATGGCTGAAGGGCTGGCGCTGGTCTACCTTGGCGGCGCGCTGCTCGGCGCGGGGATGGCTTTCGCTTCTCTGAACGTGGTGACTGTGCTGCTCCGAAGCTGGTTTTCAGCTCACCGCGGCCTTGTGATCGGAGTGGTGATGGCGTCTACGGGGCTTGGCGGGGCGGTCTTCAGCCCCATCGTGGGGTACTGGATTACGCAGTGGGGCTGGCGGGCGGCCTACCGGCTGGCCGCGCTGATCCTCGCTGCGGTCGGCGCCGTCTTTATCTCCGTGATCCGCGAAGGTCCCGCAGATTGCGGGCTGAGCCCTTTGGGTTCGGCGGCTGAAGGGCCGGAACAGGCTTTTCAGCCGTCCTGCGAAAGCGGCCTGACCCTTGCCGAGGCGGCTAAAACGCCCTATTTTTATGGATGTGTGATCCTGGCTTTTCTGTTCGGCGCGCTGAATAATCCAGTTCATGGCTCAGTCCCTGCTTTTTTGACGGATTCAGGCTTTTCGCTTTCTTTTGCGGCGTCGGTCAGCGGGGCTCTGTTCTTTGGCCTTGCCTGTGCGAAGGTGCTGTTGGGCGCGGCCTATGACCGTCTGGGAGCCTGCCGGGCGACCGCGATGTGCCTGATTGCGAACTTTACCGGCCTGATCCTGCTGGCCTGTGTGCGCCACGCCTGGCAGGCCTGGCTCTTCGCGCTGGTTTTTGCAGTCTCCATCCCTCTGGAGACTGTGAGCATGTCCATGCTGGCGTCGTCGCTGTTCGGGCGGCGCGAGTACAGGACCTTTCTGGGTATTCTCACGGCAGGCTGCCAGATGGGGATTGCCGTTGGCAACCCTCTTTTGAATTACTCCTACGACCTGACGGGAAGCTACAGGAACGCCTACCTGTCTATGGCCGCCCTTTCTCTGGCGACGCTGGCGCTCTTCTTGACGATCATGAAAAAAGCTCTCAAGATCAGCGGCGAATAAGAGGATATGCGGAATAAAAGAGAAGCAGCGGGCTGGAAACTATTTTTCCAGCCCGCTGCTTCTCTTTTATTCTTCGTCCAGCACTTTTACATAATAGCCGTCTTTGCGCCGGTAAGCGCCGTGGATCTCCGTCTCGAAGCCGGGGAACTGTTCGCCGATCTCGGTCAGCATGATCAGGAAGTCCAGCACGGCCTGGCTTTTTTCTGTGACCTTTTCGCCGGGCATCACCAGCGGCACGCCGGGCGGGTAGGGGAGGATCATGTCGGCGCTGACCTGGCCTAGCAGCTCCGACAGCGGGACTTCGTGGGTTTCGCCGCGCAGCGTTTTTTGGAAGGCCTGATAGGGAGTGTAGTCCATCTCGGGCAGTTCGTCGTAAGCGTGATACATGAGCCTGGGCAGGTCGCGCTTCCTCATGAGCCGGTGCAGGCCCCGCGTGAGCTGCTGGAGCGTCATGTGCATGTAGAACACGGGATCGAGCTTGAACAGGTCGGGCAGCGCCTCGCGAATCGGCGCGTCGTTGTCGTAGTCCTTCTTGAAATCCTGCAAAGCCCGGATGACGGCCATGGTGCGGTTCTCGTCCACTCCGAGGGCAAACAGGAAAAGCATGTGATAGGGGCCCGTCTTTTCGGTGACCACGCCATGGCAGTTGAGATAGCGCGACACCACCGAAGCTGGAATTCCCTGCTCGCGAAGCTGCCCGTCGACGCCCATGCCCGGCGTCAGCACGGACACGCGCAGAGGGTCGAGGTAGTTGAAGTCCTCGTCGGCGCCGACGAACCCATGCCAACGCTCGCCCCGGGATATGGGCCAGCACTTCGTCTCCGAGATGTCTTCGGGCTGCCAGCACTGGAAGAACCAGTTCTCGGCTTCCTGATGGAGCTGCGCCATTTTGCGGCGGAAGGCCATAGCCTGGTCGATGGAATTCTGGAGCAGGCGGCGCCCCTGGTTGCCCGTCATCATGGCCGCGCCGATCTCGGCGCTGGCGACGATCGGGTAGTTGGCCGACGTGGTGGTGTGCATCATATAGGTCTCGTCGAGCAGGTCCTCGTCGAAAGGGCCCTTGACGTGGACGTAGGACGCCTGCGCGAAGGACGCGAGCATCTTGTGGGCCGAGTGGGTCTCGAAAATCGTTTTGCCCGGCGTGGCGTCGCCGCACATGCCGTACTTGTTCCCGTAGATGGGGTTGAAAGGGGTGTAGGGCGACCAGGCGCTGTCGAAGTGGATGCGCTTGACTGGCAGGTTCGCCTTGATCCAGTTCACGTCGTAGAGCAGCCCGTCGTAGGTGCTGTCGGTAATCACGGCGTAGGAAGGCCAGGCTGCGTCGTCCCGTTCGGCCAGCTTGGAGGCGATCGCCTCGGCGGTGAATTCCGACGCGGGAATGCCCCCGATCATGCCGTAGGCGTTGCGCGTGGGCCGCAGGTAGATGGGAACCACATTGCACATCATCAGCAGATGCGTCATGGACTTGTGGCAGTTGCGGTCCATCAGCACCGTATCCCCCTCGGAGACGCAGTACATGCCTACCACCTTGTTGGCCGTCGACGTGCCGTTGGTGATGATGTAGCTGCGGTCGGCGCCGTAGGCGTCGGCGATGATCTGTTCAGCGTCCCTGTGCACGCCCGTGTGGTCCAGCAGCGACCCCATGTCGGGCACCGAGACCGACGTGTCGGCGCGGAACAGGTTAGGCCCGAAAAAATCGAAGAAAGCCCGTCCCATGGCGTGGTGTTTGTAGGCCGAGCCCAGCAGGTGCCCCGTGGTGCAGAAGGTGTTTTTCCGCGCGTCGGCAAACTTGAACAGGGCGCGCGTAAAGGGCGGCAGCAGCAGGTTCTGATAGCGCCGCACGGCGCGGTCGATGCGCGACGCGGCTTTTTCTGCGTTGCGGCACGGCAGCGGCACCAGAAAGAGCGTCAGCTCCTGGGGGTTAGGCGGCTGTATGGCCTGCGCCGCTTCCTTGACCGTCAGCGCGAAAAAAGGAAGCTTTTCGTTCAGGTCGAGCATGGAGGCGTACAGTTCCGCTCCCATGGTGTTCCAATCGATAATGACGCCGCCTGACTGAGGCTGCAGTTCCAGCACGTCCACCAAACTTCGGTCCATCTCTGGACGCTGAATGCGGTATCCCTTGTTTTCCAGTTCTTTAAAGAGCTCGATCGCCTCGGGCGAATCAAAAATTGACGACGCAGCGCGGTCGAGCAGCAAGAGTGTGTTCATCCCGCACCCCCTTCCATGGAATCTTTTTTCGGGGTTACTTTAAACGTTTGGGGCCCCGCGCGCAAGAGGCGCGTAAAAAAGTGACTAAAAAACTTCCTTCGTTGCCGCGGCGCGGGCTATTCCGCCGGTTTTTCGTAGCGGTTCACCTTGCCCGTCATCTGGGCGATATCCAGGACCATGACGCACAGGCTCTGGAGCATAGCCTCGGGCATGGGGGCCGTCGGGCCGTCGTAGTGGCGCATCAGCAGTTCCAGCGCGGCCTTTTTTTCGGCCAGGTCTTCCACGAAGCGGATCCGGCCGTGGCCGCTGACGCTGCGGTATTTGCAGCTGAACTTTGAAGGAGTGTCGGGATGCCTGATAATTTCAGCGCCCACGGTTACGTTGAAGGCCGCGCGCGGATTGGCTTTGATCAGGTCGATCTTAAGCCCCTCCTTCGCGCCGTGAAGTGTGAGATATCCGTCGCCGACGCCGTAGTTCAGCGGCAGCACATAGGGCTGCCCGTCCCCGCCGCACAGGGCCAGCTCCAGATAGGTCCCTTCTCTGAGCACGTCCAGCATCCACTCTTGTGACAGCACTTCGCGATCGTTTCTTCTCATGACAAATCCCTCTTCCTTATCAGAATGCGCCGCCGAAGCGTTCTTCGAAGGCGTGAAGCGTCGATTTCATCCTATCGTCCATGGCGTCCTGGACGGCCAGCCTCATAGCCCATGGAACGCCCCATCGCGCCTGGGCGAGGGCGCCCGCCATGTCGGCCTGTGTGTCTGTGTCGCCGTTCAGGCTGCAGGCGTTGGAGATCGCTTCCTCGTAGGAGCCGGCGTCGAGGAAGCACCGGACGGCCTGGGGCACGCTGCCCTGGCACGTGGCGTTAAAACCGCAGCCCTCCGCGATCAGCTGGCTGACGGACCGGCTCAGGTCGTAGCCGAAAGCGGACTCAATCCACCGGCTCAGCCTCGCGTTGTCCTCCCCCTGGCGGAGCAGGAACACCGAACCGGCGATGGCCTGAGCGCCTTTGACTCCCTCGGGGTGTCCGTGGGTATAGAGAGCGCTCTTTTCGGCCAGAGCGAGGGCTTCCTCAAGGCTCCGCGCCGCCCAGCCGGCGGGGGAGACTCTCATGGCCGAGCCGTTGCCGAAGCTGCCGTTTTTCACCAGCTGCCCCGCGCCCAGCCAAGCGCTGAAGCCGCTGCCGTAACCGCGGTTGGGGTAGTCCCGTCCCCAGCTCATGTAACTTCGCGCGAAGGCTTCAGCGCTGAGGTCGCTGCCGAGAAGGACCTCTGCCGTGGCGAAGGTCAGTATGGAATCGTCGGTGAGGCGGCACGCCGCGTTGATCAGAGGCACGCTGCCGTCGTAGCGCGCCCCCCGCCTTTCATAGGGCGCGCCGCAAAAATCTCCCACAATGGCTCCCAGCATCTTTGTCCCCTCCTGTTTGGAATGTAACTTAATAAAAACCTGAATCAATAACTGAAAACGAACCAATATGATAATAATTTATAGATTTTGTCGGGGTGTGCGGTTCTAAAAATCTTTAAGTTTTTCCTTTGCGAATCTTCGCGATTCAATCTTTTGATCTTGCTTCTGAACTGGTTCTTACGTCAATAGCGCAGGGCGTTGAGCGAGTGACGCCGGTTATGCCGTTAAACTGCGAGTTGTGATAAGATGTATTCTACAGCATCGCCGTCTTTTGAGCTACTATGATGCGCGAAAGGAGAGAATCTGCTTTGCGTATACTGCACACGTCGGATTGGCATCTGGGACGGAAGCTTTACGGACAGGAACGGCGCGGCGAGTTTCAGAGTTTTCTTGACTGGCTGACGGAGCTTTTGAAAGCCGAGCGCGTGGACAGCCTGATCGTGGCCGGCGACGTCTTTGATTCGTCCACTCCGCCTGTCTGGGCGCAGGAACTGTACTATCGCTTTTTGGCGGGGCTTCGAGGCACTCCCTGCCGCAGCGCCGTGATCGTCGCGGGAAACCACGATTCCGCGGCGCTGCTCGACGCGCCGAAGGGGCTGCTGAACTGCCTTGATATCCATGTGGTGGGAACGCCTGCCGTCCATCCCGCGGAAGAGGTTTTCGAGCTGCCCGGCTCCGAGGGGAAGGCCGGCGCTCTGTGCTGCGCCGTGCCCTTTCTGCGCCTTCGCGACCTCTGCACGCCCGCGTCGGGCGAGACCCCTGACATCACGTCGGCGCGGGCCCTTGAAGGCTTCCGCGCCCGCTACCGCCAGGCGGCCGAAGAGGCGGAAGCGCGCCGCGGCGGCCGTGACCTGCCAATCGTCGCCACAGGGCATTGCTTTGCGGCCGGCGGTCTGACGAGAGACGACGGCGTTCGCGACCTGTCCGTCGGCTCCATCGAGGCGGTCCCCCTATCGGCGTTCCCCGAAACGGTGGACTACCTGGCACTGGGACACCTGCATCTGCCCCAGACTTGTTCGGGCGCGAAATCGCGGCGCTATTCGGGGTCCCCTATCTGTATGGGGTTTGGCGAGGCGGGGCAGCAAAAACAGGTCCTCATCGTGGATTTTGAAGGGCGGCGCCCCAGCGTCAGGATTCAGCCCGTTCCCTGCTGGCAGGAACTGCGGAGACTGGCGGGGAGCTTTGACGAGATCGCCGCACGGCTGGCGGAGCTTGAAATGTCGCGGCGCTCCGTCTGGGTCGAGGCGGACTGCACCGACGGAGGGCAAAGCCTTTACGGGCGGATTCAGGCCTGCCTTCAGGAGGGAAGCCCCGTGCAGGTCCTCCGCGTCAAGGCTGCCGGCGTTGGCGCAGCGTCCGCCCTTTCGGGCGACGGTGATCTGAATGAAGATTGGTCCCCCTTGGAAGTGTTCAGGCTCTATCTGGAAGAGCACCATATCGAAGGCGACGAGGCCGGCGAGCTGGCGGCGGCCTACCGTCAGGCCCTGGAAGCGGTTCTGTCCGAGGAGGCGGCGTCGTGAAGCTGTGCAGGCTGCATTTGAAAAATTTGAACTCTCTTGCCGGGGAGTGGGCCGTGGACTTCGAGGATCCCGCTTTCGGCGAAGGGCTTTTTTCGATTACCGGCCCCACCGGCGCGGGAAAAAGCACGCTGCTCGACGCGCTGAGCCTGGCCCTTTTCGGGAGGACGCCGCGGCTGGACCGCGTGAACAACTCGGGCAACGAGATCATGACGCGCGGCGCTTCCGAATGCTTTGCCGAGGCGGTCTTTGAGATTGGAGGAAAGCGTTACAGCGCCTTCTGGTCCCAGAAACGGGCGACGCGCAAGAACTCGTCGGGTGCCCTGCAGGCGCCGAAATGCCGCCTTTCCAGGCTGTCTCCCGACGAGGCCGTGCTTGCCGACAGCGTGAACTCCATGGCGAAGTCCATGGAGGAAATATGCCGCCTTGACTTTGAGCGTTTTTCCCAGACGGTGCTGCTGCCCCAGGGCGGCTTCGCGGCGTTCCTTCAGGCCGACGGCACGGAACGCGCGCGGATGTTGGAAGAGCTGACGGGCGCGGAGATTTATCGGAAGATTTCCCGGGAGGTCTTTGAGCGAAACAAGCGCGAACGCGCCAAGCTTGAGCAGATCGAAAGCTCCAAAGCCGAGCACGCCCCCCTGTCCGACGAAGAGCGGGCGGCGGCGCTGCGGCGTTCCGAGGCCAGCGAAAGCCGCGAAAAGGAGCTTCGCGCGGAAGAAGAACGGCTGCGGCGAGCCCTGGACTGGTATGCCCTCTTTGAGGACTGGCGGGAGCGCAGCGCCCTTTTTGAGAGGGAACAGGCCGCGCTGGAACGTGACCTGAAGGCTTTCGAGCCTCAGTCGGAGCGCCTGGCCCAGGCGGAGCGGGCCGCCCAGGTCAGGGACTTTTACGACGCGGTGCGGCAGCGGCGCGAACGGAAGTCCAAACTGGAAGCGAGCCTGAAAGAACTGCAGGAGGCCGCCGCCGGGGAAGCACGGATGTTGGAAGACGCCGGAGCGGAAGCTCGGGCCGCGTCGGAGCGCCTCCTGGCCGCGAAGGGCGAGGCGGAGGCGCGGCGTGAGCTGCTGGCGCATATTCGCGGGATGGACCTCCGGATTGAAGAGCTCTCGCAGAAGAAAAGCTTACAATCAAAAGAACTCCAGGCGCTCCAGCGGCTTTCTGAGGACAATCAGGCCGCGGGGCAGGCCGCGGCGCAGGAGCTCGACGATTTGAACGCCGGCAGGCAGCGCTTGAGCTGCGAACGCGAGGCCGCCGCCGAATCCCGAGACCGGGCCATAGAAGCCCTTCACCGCGCCGATTTGAGCGCCCTGAGCGCCGTTCTCGAAGAAGGGCAGCCCTGCCCGCTCTGCGGGGCGCTGCATCATCCGTCGCCCTGCGGTTCCTTGGCGCGAGGCGAAGACGTCCTGAAGCTCCGTTCCGCCGCCGAGAGCGCCGATAAAAAACTGAAAAAACTGACGGAACAGCTGGCCGCTTCCGACCTTCAGGCGACGCAGTGCCAGCTGCGCCAAACCGAGGCAGCGACACGCCTGCAATCGCTCCGAACCCAGCTGGACAAGCTTGCGCTGGAACTGGCCGGCAGCGGCGAAGAGTTGGAACGGCTCCTGAAAGAACGGCAGGCACTTTTTGGCGGTCAGGATCCCAGGGCCGCTGAGAAGGACATGAAGCGGCGCCTCGACGCCGCCGAAGAAGCCCTGGCCCGGGCCGAAACAAAGAACAATCAGGCTCTTGTAGCCGCCGCTCAGCGCAGGACGGCGCAGGAGGCCGCCGAGACTGCGCTGGCGGATCTGGAGGCTGAAAGCGCCGGCGACGAGGCCGGCTTGACTCAGAGGCTCCAGCGCCGCGGCTTTGCCGATGAAAAACAGTGGCTCGAGGCCCTGATGCCCGAAGAGCCTATGGAATCGCTGCGCGCCCGCCGAGAGGAACTGGATGGGCGCGCAGAGCGGCTCAGGCGCCAAAAGCCGATCCTCGAAGAGGATCGGCATAAGCTTGGAACCGCGCCTGAAGAGCCCCGCGAGGATCTGGAACTGAAGAGAAAAGAATGCGGCGCGGCGCTGACCGGGCTTCTCAAAGACCGGGGCGCCGACGAGCAGCTTCTGCGCCAGGACGATGAGTGCCGCCGCCGCCTCGCCGACCTGGAAGCGCAGAGCGGGGAGCAGCGGAAAGTCTGCGCTCTTTGGGGACGCCTGAGCGACCAGATCGGCTCCGCCAAAGGCGACCTGTTCAGCAAGTACGTGCAGGGGCTGACCTTCCGCCGCCTGGTGAGCGCGGCCAACGCGCAGCTTGCCGGCCTTTCGGACCGCTACCGCCTGACCGTTTCGAAGGAAGACGCCCTGCGCCTCGACGTGATCGACCTCTGGCAGGCCGGCGAAGTCCGCTCCTCCCGCAACCTGTCGGGCGGCGAGAGCTTTATCGTCAGCCTGGCTTTGGCCTTGGCCCTGTCCCACGGCCTGAGGGAAGTCAAGGTGGATTCCCTGTTTCTGGACGAAGGCTTCGGCACCCTGGACGACGAGACCCTGGACACCGTGCTGGACTGTTTGAACCGCCTGCACGATACGGGGAAGATCATCGGCGTCATCTCCCACGTCAAGTGGATGCGCGAGCGCATCGGCTGCCAGATCGAAGTGGTGCCAAGCCGCCGGGGGCACAGCGAACTTCGCGGCCCCGGTTGTTCCCGGCTCGATCGTCCCTGTTAAAAAACGGCATTGGCGTGTACAATACAAACGTCGCATCATATCGCGTAAGGAGGTTTTTCTATGAGCAATGTTCTATGGGTGGTAATCATCGCCGCGGCCGCGCTTTTGTGGGTGGCCGCGCTCTATAACAGGCTGGTGCGCCGGCGCTCTCTGAAAGACGAGGGCTGGAGCGGCATTTCAGTCCAGCTGAAACGGCGTCACGACCTGATTCCCAATCTGGTCGCCACCGCCAAGGGCCTGGCGGGCCATGAAAAAGAAGTGCTCCTTGGCGTCACTCAGGCTAGGGCGGTCCAGGCCAAAGGTTCTGCCGCCGTCAAAGAAGTGGCCGCGGCGGAAAGCTCGCTGACCCAGGCCCT
Source organism: Pyramidobacter piscolens (assembly GCA_004558205.1). GTDB lineage: Bacteria > Synergistota > Synergistia > Synergistales > Dethiosulfovibrionaceae > Pyramidobacter > Pyramidobacter piscolens_A. Next base: position 48,375 of record SFDM01000004.1, on the reverse strand, counting down.
TGGACGCTTCCTGGCCGTCGCCGAGAACTATCCCGAGATCAAGGCCAGCGCCGCCTTCCAGCAGGTTATGTCCGGGCTCAGCTCTGTGGAGGAGGACCTGCAGATGGCGCGCCGCTACTACAACGGAACGGCCCGCGAGTACAACGTGACCGTGGAATCCTTCCCAGCCTGCCTGATCGCCGGAATGCTCGGTTTTTCCAAGGCCGACTTCTTCGAGCTGGACGCTCCCGCCGAAGCCGCCGCGCCGAAAGTCGAATTTTAAAAAAGAGCGCGCGATTGCGGCTCGAGCCTGTTTTCTCAAGATAATAGCTTTTCATAATCGAGGGAGGGGCGGAAGAAATGTTCCACGTGGAACATTTCTTCCGGCCCTCCCTCGATTATGGAATCCGGCTGCTATCGTCTATAAATTGTTATTTACCGGCGTCACTCGATAAGCTCAAAATGGTTTTTGCTGAAAGTCAGCACTCCCTGGTCGCGCAGCTTGCACAGTTCCTGGGACATGGCGCTGCGGTCTACCGACAGGTAGTCCGCCAGCTCCTGGCGGTTCAGAGCGATGTCGAAGGCCCGCTTTCCCTGTTTGAGCGCCTGATGGGAGAGAAAGGCCAGCAGCTTTTCCCGCGTGGTCTTCCTCACCATGAAATCCAGCTTCTGAAGGAGCTGGATATTTTTTTGCGCCAGAATCCTCAAGGTGTTGCCGATCAGTGTTTTGTGAAAAGCGCAGGCCTTGGGGCAGCTGCCGAGGATCTTTCGGTGGTCGAGGAACAGCACCCTGGTCTTTCCCGTGCTGACGGCGCTGACGGTCAGTTCCGCGACCTGGGCGCAGGCAAAGGCCTCCCCGAAGATCTCCGCCGGTTCCAGCGCCGACATGATCGACCGGTTGCCCCAGAAGTCCTCCTTGACGACCATAACCCCGCCGCTGACCACGACGCCGATGCCCCTGGGTGGTTCGCCGGCGCAGAGGATCATCTCGTCCTTTTTGTATTGGCATTCCTTCGGCGCGAGGCAGCGCAGCATCGATTCCAAGTCCCCGCCCGAAATGCCCTGAAAAAGGGCGCATTGACCCAACACATTGATGTCCATGGACACAACTCCTTTCATCATGTTGTAAAAACAACCGACATTCAAGGGCCATCATAGTACACTTACCTCATCACGTCAAAGGGAGCGGGGCGAAAGAGAAATACGCCTTTTCCAGGAGGATGTGAACGTGACGTCTCAGGATGAAGTTTTATTGGCCATGGTTTTTACTTATAAAGATAACATAACGGGAGGTTCCGATATCATGATCAGAAAAATAGTCAAAATCGACCAGGACAAGTGCAATGGCTGCGGCGCTTGCGCGGCGGCCTGCCACGAGGGCGCCATCGGCATGGTGGACGGCAAGGCCCGGCTTTTGAGGGACGATTACTGCGACGGCCTGGGAGCCTGTCTTCCGGCCTGTCCTACGGGAGCGATCACCGTGGAGGAACGCGAGGCCGACGCTTACGATGAGGAAGCCGTGAAGGCCGCTCAGGCTGAAAAAACGGCTGCCGCGCCGGCGAAACTGCCCTGCGGCTGCCCCGGCTCGAACGCCCGCAGGATTGCCCATGGGGCCGCCGCGGTGTCCGAGGCTTCATGTGTTCCGCTTTCGCCCAGCGAGAGCCGACTGTCCCAATGGCCCGTCCAGATCAAACTGGTTCCGGCGAAGGCTCCCTACTTCGACGGCGCCGACCTTCTGGTGGCCGCCGACTGCACGGCCTACGCCTACGGCGCCTTCCACAGAGATTTCATCAAAAAACGGGTGACGCTGATCGGCTGTCCCAAGCTTGACCAGGGCGATTACAGCGAGAAGCTGACGGCCATCATCAGGGACAACGATATCAAGAGCGTGACGGTCGTGCGCATGGAAGTACCCTGCTGCGGCGGCATCGAAGCGGCCGTGAAGAAGGCGCTGCAGCAGAGCGGGAAATTTATCCCATGGCAGGTCGTGACCCTTTCCCTGGACGGCCGCGTCCTAGAGTAAAAAAACAACGAGGAGTGAGTTGATATGACCGAAAAGATGTTTTGCTTTCAGTGTGAACAGACCGCCGGCTGCACGGGCTGCCGGGGAAACGCCGGCGTGTGCGGCAAGCAGGCCTCCACGGCCTGCCTGCAGGACGAACTGACCGGCGCCATGATCGACCTGGCCCGCTGCGCCGTGAAGAAGGGGCTGGAGGTCGACGTCAGCGGCCTTTTGATCGCCGGGCTTTTTACCACCGTGACGAATGTGAACTTCAACGATGAGACCCTTCGCGCCAGAATCGGCGAGGTGAAGGCGAAAACCCGGGAAATTGGCGGGACAGAACGCCCTACGGCGGTGATGGAGCAGATCTGGCACTCCGACGAGGACCTGCGGTCCCTTCAGTCGCTGATCCTCTTCGGCCTCCGCGGCATGGCTGCCTACGCCTGGCACGCCCGCGTCCTGGGCCGCCGCGCCGCCGCCGTGGACCAGTTCTTCGCCGAAGGCCTCGCCGCTCTGGTGGAGGAGCCCGCCTTCGACACGCTCCTGCCTCTAGCGCTCAAGGTCGGCGAGGTGAACTTGAAGTGCATGGAACTGCTGGACAGCGCCAACGTGGGAACCTACGGATCCCCAGTGCCGACCACGGTACCCCTGACCGTGGAGAAAGGCCCCTTCATCGTGGTCACGGGCCACGACCTGAAAGACCTTGAAGAGCTTCTGCGCCAGACCGAAGGCAGAGGCGTGGACGTCTACACCCACGGTGAGATGCTTCCCGCCCACGCCTACCCCAAGCTCAAGGCCTATCCCCATCTGAAAGGCAACTTCGGCACAGCCTGGCAGAACCAGCAGAAAGAGTTCGACTCCATCCCCGGCGCGGTGCTCTTCACCACCAATTGCCTGATGCCGCCCAAGCCCAGCTACGGCGACCGCGTGTTCACCACGGCGCTGGTCTCCTATCCCGGGATTGTCCATGTCGGCGAGGACCGCGACTTTTCGCCCTTGGTCGCCAAAGCCCTCGAACTGGGCGGCTACTCGGAAGACCGGCACTTTAGGGGCGTCAACGGCGGGACCCAGGTCACCACTGGATTTGGCCACGACGCGGTGCTCGCCGCCGCGGGTACGGTGATTGACGCGGTCAAGTCAGGCGCTCTGCGCCATATCTTCCTGGTGGGCGGCTGCGACGGCGCCAAGCCCGGCCGGAACTACTACACCGAGTTCGTGAAGAAGACGCCCGCCGACACGCTGGTGCTCACGCTGGCCTGCGGAAAGTACCGTTTCAACGACCTGGACCTGGGCACTCTGGGCGGCCTGCCGCGCATCCTCGACATGGGGCAGTGCAACGATGCCTACAGCGCTATCGCCGTCGCCTCGGCTCTGGCGAAAGCCTTTAACTGCGGCGTCAACGATCTGCCGCTTACCATGGTGCTCTCCTGGTACGAGCAGAAAGCCGTCTGTATCCTGCTGACGCTGCTCCATCTGGGCGTCAAAAACATCCTGCTGGGGCCCACGCTGCCGGCTTTCCTCTCGCCCAAGGTGCTGGACTTCCTGATCAAAAACTACAATATCGGCCCCATCTCCACACCCGAGCCCGATCTGGCGAAGATCCTGAACAGGTAAAGCCAGACGGCTCCTACAGGAATCCTTTCCGCATTTCATATTCTTTGTAGCCATCACAGCACAGCCCGTGGCCGCGCCGCGCTGTGCTGTGCCGTCAACAGGCAGTTCCCCAAAAAGCAGAACGGCACAATGACTCCCCGCTCGCGCCTCGAAGAACTTTTTTGAGACGCGCGCGGGGAGTTGTCATTTGATGAGCCAGCGGCGCGTCGGCACCGCGGTTCCATCGGAAAGCAGCCTTTTATAACCGACGTCCATTCCGAGCGCCCCAAGAGGAGCGGTGATGACGATGGACACGACGGCTGCCGATAAGACCATATTTCCGCAGGGAAGCCCCAGCGAGAGAGGTACAGAGCCGATAGCCGCCTGCACGGTTGCCTTGGGAAGGTAGGAAAGGACGCAGAATAAGCGCTCTCCGGCGTTGAGGCCCGTGCCTATAAGGCACGCCAGAACGCCCGCGGAACGGAATGCAAGAGCGAGAAATATCATCCCTACCACGGCAAAGCCGGCGTTGAAGGTGTATCGAATATCGACGGCGGCGCCTACCAACACAAATAAAATGACCTCGCTGGCAAGCCAAAGCTTCCCAAATTTTTCAGACATTCGTTTCGAGACGAATTTTGCGCTTTTTATTTGCAGGACGCAGGCCATACTCATCACCGCGAGCAGCCCCGAGAATGAAAAGATCCCTTTAAGCCAGCTCTCGACCGCTACAAGAAAAAACGATACTCCAAGGACGATGATGACTTTCATGCTGTTCCTGACGCAATGCTGATGGGCATAGGCCGTTTCAAAAAACAAGGCCAGGGACCATCCCGCGGCGCAGCCGAGCAAAACGCCGAGAACGATGGAAAGGGGGATGTTCGCCAAATTCATAATCGTTGCAGATTCACCCTGCGCCATGCTTACGAAGGTGGAAAACAAGACAATGACGAACACATCGTCAAGCGACGCTCCCGCGAGGATGAGCTGAGGAATGCCTTTGTCCCTGCCGTAATTGATGTCCATCAGGCGGACCATTCTCGGCACCACTACGGCCGGGGAAACGGCTCCGAGCACCGCGCCCATAAGGGCGGCTTCGAGGCGCGTCATTCCGAGCAGCAGGGGAGCGAACGCTGCGAACGCCGCTATTTCGGAGAGGGCAGGGATAAAGGACATAAGCAGCGCCGGTCTGCCGACTTTTTTCAGGTCGGCAAGGTTCAGCGACAGCCCCGCTTTGATCAGAATGATGATGAGCGCCATCTGCCGCAGGTCGGCCGAGATTCCGAGAATGGACGGGTCGAGAAGGTTCAGCGCATGGGGCCCCAGTATGACGCCAGTAGCGAGCATGCCTATTATGCGGGGCAGCTTCAGTCTTTGACAAAGGGCCGCCGTTGCCAATCCTGCGAGAAAGATGAAAGCGAGCGATGTTAACATAGGTGCGTTCTCCTTTGAGCGCAAAAAAGCTGATGCTTTCTGCGACGATAAAATCACAGAAGTCATCAGCTTGTTAAGCGGTTTAGGTTGCCCAAGGGAGAACTTCATTCCCGCCGGCATTATATTTTGACGGGCAGATATTGTCAATGGGGACAAAGCCGCAGCGGCAGAATTCTACTGGGAAAGAAAACGGGCTTAAAAATTTCACGAGCGATTTTATCTGATTTTAGAGATATGTGAATTAAAGAGTCCCGTTCATTTCTTCATAAGCAGCCTGATCCCGTAATAGATCAGCGCCGCGCCGACCAGGGCGTTGAGGATGCGGATCGCCGCCGGCGGCAGGAAGCCGGCGCAGAGTCTGCCCAGCAGGGCCGTCAGCGACATGAAGACCAGCGTGGAGAGCACGCAGCCGGCGCTGAAAGCCGCCAGGCCGGCGCGGTCCCAGTGGTTTTCGGCGATCTGGGCCGAGAAGACACCGCTCCAGAAGACGATGGTCAGAGGGTTGGACGCCGTCAGCAAAAACCCCTGGACGAAGAGGTTGGCGCCGGATGCTCCTGAAAAGATGGAAATTCGGGGCAGCAGCGAGTATCCGAAGACGTCGGCCAGCATGTTCGCGCCGAAGGCCGATAGAATGGCGCAGCCCAAGAGCTTCACGGCCTTCTTCATCCTGTCGCCCGACAGAAGCGCCGCCGCGCCGAGACAGGACAGAAAAATGTAGAGCGCGTCCACCATGGCGACGGCGAACACCAGAGGCAGCGCCGCCGCAAACCCCCGCGCGGCCGACGTGCGGAACACCAGCAGGCACAGGGGCCCTATGGCGATCTGAAGCAGCGCGCCGAAGGTGAAGCCTTTTCGGAGAGCGAGAAATGTCATGGGTTGGGGGCCTCCTTCAATGTGGCCAGGGTGATGATCGTATTTGTGGCGGCCACGCCCGGGATCCTTTTCAGACCGTCCGTGAGGAAACGCTCCAGCGCCGCCGTGTCTTCCAGCGCCACCTTGAGAAGGTAGTCGTAGACGCCGGCGGTGTGGTGGCATTCCATGACGCAGGGAAAGAGGACTGCTTCCCGCCTGAACGCGTCGACGTGCTCCGTTCTGTCCAGGTTCACGAAGACGAAGGCCAAAAGCCCCGCCCCCGTTTTGCGCCGGTCCAGCAGCGCCGTGTACCCCCGGATAACGCCCGCCCCCTCCATCTTGCGGATTCGCTCCGCCACCGCGGGAACCGAGAGGTTGACGTTCTTGCTGATCTCAGAAGCTGAAACGCGCCCATGGCGTTTGAGTTCTTCCAAAATTGCCCTGTCGATACCGTCCATGTCACCACGCTCCCTTTGGCTGAAGTTTAAAGGGGAATTTTCAAGATGTAAAGTTTATTTGAGAAAATCAATAAAAATTTAAGCATATCAGCATAAAACTTAAATATTTATCGGCATTCTTGATAAAATGCAGGATTCACGACCTTGATAGGCCTCTGGCACGGAAAATCGTCAGCTCTGAAGTCAAGTATACATTATACTTTTTGACAATGGACGGAAAAAGGAGTATCTTTCAATCGGTGGCCGATATGCGATATATTTCTCTGAGCCGCCGGTTTTTAAAAATATAGAACTGCCGATCGATCATAAACAGGAGAAAGGTGGAGCAGAATGAATAAGAATACTGATGCAATCCTTCGCGAGGTGGATCCTCAGATCGCGGACATTATCGTTGAGGAGTACCGCCGCCAGAACGGTCAGATCGAGCTGATCGCTTCCGAAAACTTTACGTCCCGCGCCGTCATGGCGGCCATGGGATCGGTGCTGACCAACAAGTACGCCGAGGGCTATCCGGCCCATCGCTATTACGGCGGCTGCGAGGTGGTGGACAAGGCCGAGAACCTGGCCCGCGACCGCGCCAAAGAGCTCTTCGGCTGCGACCACGTGAACGTGCAGCCCCATGCCGGCAGCCAGGCCAACATGGCCGTCTATTTCGCCTCGATCAAGCCCGGCGACACGGTGCTGGCCATGAGCCTCACCGAGGGCGGGCACCTGACCCACGGTTCGCCCGTGAACTTCTCGGGCAAGCTCTACAACTTCGTCCCCTACGGCGTGAGCCGCGAGACCGAGACTATCGACTTCAACCAGGTGGAAGAGCTGGCGAAGAAGCACAAGCCCAGGCTGATCGTCTGCGGCGCCAGCGCCTATCCCCGCGAGATCGACGCCGAGAAGTTCCGCGCCATTGCCGACGAGGTGGGAGCCATGGTCATGTTCGACATCGCCCATATCGCCGGTCTGGTCGCGGCGGGACTTCACAAGGATCCCGTCCCCTTCTGCGACTTCGTCACCACCACCACCCACAAGACGCTGAGGGGCCCCCGCGGCGGCATGATCATGTGCCGGCAGCAGTACGCCAAGGCCGTCGACTCGGCCATATTCCCGGGCATGCAGGGCGGCCCTCTGATGCATATCATCGCCGCCAAGGCCGTGGCCTTTGGCGAAGCGCTGAAGCCCGAGTTCAAAGTCTACCAGAAGCAGATTATCGACAACTGCAAGTGCCTGGCCGACAGGATGCTCGAGAAGGGCTTCCGCCTGGTCTCGGGCGGCACCGACAACCATCTGATCCTCGTGGACCTCACCAACAAGGGCGTCACGGGCAAGCAGGCCCAGATCGCTCTCGACGCGGCGGGCATCACCGTCAACAAGAACACCATCCCCTTCGAAAAGCTCAGCCCCATGGTCACCAGCGGCATCCGCGTCGGCACGGCGGCCGTCACCACCCGCGGCTTCGGCCCCGCCGAGATGGGCCTGATCGCCGACTGGATCGACCGCGTGGTCTCCCATATCGACGACAGTGCCGTTCACGCCAAGGTCCGCGCCGAGATTAACGAGCTCTGCGCGACCAAGCCCCTCTATCCCGGGCTTTACTAGATATCGGCGCGTTTTTCAAACCGGGTGCGGTCAGAACAGAAAAGGAAGTGAACTCATGCCCATTCCCGCCCAGCCTATGAAGCTCTATCGGCAGTCTGCGAAGGAAAAGGTCTATTCGGAACTGAAAAAATGGATTATCACGGGAGTGGTGAAGTCGGGAGAAAAACTGATCGATTCCGACATCGCGGAGTATTTTTCTGTCAGCCGCACGCCGGTCAGGGAGGCTCTGCAGCTTCTGGAAATGCAGAAGCTGGTCAAGGTCTGGCCGGGCCGCGGAACGGTGGTCAGCCCGATCGAGATCGACAGCTTCCGCTCTTGGTATCAGACCCTGGCCCTGCTCCAGGGGTTCGCGGCCGAGCTGGCCTGCGACCACATTACCGAGGGCGACCTGAAGGAGCTTGATGAGATGAACGAACGCTACCGCCACGCCCTGGCTCATGAGGAGATCTCGGCGGTGATCGCGGCGGACTCCCTGCTTCACGGAATTATCCTGAGGGTGAGCGGCAACGGGATCCTCAAGGAGTTTTCCGACATACTGCTGTCCCACATTGAACGCGTGGAGTACCAGTATTTCAAGTGGGTGAAGGCTCATTCCCAGTCTTCGCAAACCCATCAGGAGATCATCAGCTGCCTCCGGGCCCGCGACCGGGACCGGGCCCGCGAGGCCATGCGGAACAACTGGCTGTGCAGCATGGAGATCTATGAACAGCGTCTCGGCGAACCTCCTCTGGACGAAGCGGCGGAAAGCCGCTGAATCGTTTTTCGGCTTTACCGGAGGCATGGAGCTTCCGTTTTTAACTTGCGATGTGAGAAGGAGGAATTTTGTAATGTTCAGCGTTCGTTTCATGAAAAGGACTGTGGCTTTAGTGGCGGCCGTCGCCGCTCTGGGGGCCGTCGCTGCCTATGCGGCTCCGGAGTACAAGTGGCGCTTTGGCCAGACGTCGGTTCGAGTTTCTCAGGGAAAGTCCTATAAGCTTTTCTGCGAGCTCATCAAGAAGTACAGCAACGGCCGCATCGAGGTCGAGTTCTTCCCCGACAACCAGCTCGGGACCCTTGACGAGATCTTCCACGCTGTCCAGGACGGTGAAGTGGAGATGTGCGGCTTCGCTCCCTACGTCAACCTGGTGCCCGGCGGCATGTTCAACTGGATGCCCTGGATCGTGGAGTCCTGGGAAGAGTGCAAAATGGCCTTCTCGCGTCCGAACGGATGCCTCTACGTCCCCATGGAGGAAGCCATGAAGGAAGTGGGCGTCCACATCCTGTTCACGGTGTCGCAGGGTTCCTACGGCATCGGCAACAATGTGCGTCCCATTAAGACCCCCGAGGATTTCAAAAACCTGAAGATGCGCGTTTCCTCCTCTCTGGGCTGCGTCCGCGGGCTTCAGTACATGGCCGAAGGCACGGGCATGACCGTAGAAACGGTGCCCTGGGGCGAACTGTACAACGCTCTTTCCAAGGGCGTCGTGGACGGCTGCTGGGATATGTGGCCCTCGCTGGTGGAGGAGCGCCACTGCGAAGTCATGAAGTATTACACCTCTCTTGACTGGATGTGGGACGCCAACCAGGTGGTCGTGAACCGCGAGCTGTGGGACAGCCTGCCCGACGACTTGAAGGCCGCCGTCCAGAAGGCCGCCGACGAGGCCGAGGCCGACCAGTACGCGATCCAGATCGCCGAGGAAGCCAACTTCAAGGCTTACCTTGCCAAGCAGCCCAACTTTGAAGTCTACTATCCTACCGACGCCGAGCGCACGGAGTTCCGTAACAGGGCCAGAAATACGGACAACTGGAACGAGATCTGCGCCCCCTGGCTCGCGAAGCACTATCCCGGCAGGGACATGGTCAAGGAGATCCTTGACGCCCTGGCCGTCAACCGCGAAAAGGTGTTAGCCGCGAAGGCCGCAGCTAAGTAGTTGAAACGCATCGGGGGCGGCCGAAAGGGCCGCTCCCCGTTTTTTTATCGAAGGTGGTGCGACTGCTCGTGAAAAAACTTTTTTCTCTGCTCCAGAAGGCCGAGTTCTTTTTCGGAGCTCTGGGGCTCATCCTCTCTATCGTTCTGACGTTCTGCCAGGTGGTCAACCGTTACTGGCTGCATTATGAGATCATGTGGATCGGCGATGCGGCCCTCTATATTTTCATCTTTACCATCTACGTGGCCATCTCCTACGGCGCTGCCATCAAGACCCACATTGCCGTGGACATCCTGCCCGAGTTCCTCTGCAAGGGCAGCAAGTACAAAGCCTTTGCCTTCGACATGGTGAAAAGCCTGGTCACCATCGTTATGGTGGTCTCCATGTGGGGGCCCACGTGGCGCGTTGTCAAGCGGGCCTATAAATATCCCGAGTTCGCGACGCTGGTGCGCTGGTTTAACATGAGCTGGCTGGTGTACGCCCTGGGGGCCATGACGGTGCTGACGGTGCTCCACTACGGCTGGCACGCCTGCTCCGACGTCTACGAGATGAAAAAACTCCGCTGGATTGAGACTCATGAAGGAGAGGCGAAAGAATAATGTTTGATATCGGCACTTCGACGACGCTGATCGGCTTTCTAATTGGCATCCTACTGGGTTTGCCCATCGGCTGGGTTTTCATCGGCGCCACGGCTCTGGGCGTGTTCGTGGGCGGCGGTTCTTCCACGTTCATCGCCAACTCCTTCTTCCATTCGCTGGACTCTTCGACGGTGATGGCCATCGCCTTTTTCGTGTTCTCCGGCGCTCTGATCGGCGAGGCGGGCCTGGCCGACCGCATCGTCAACTTCTCCTACGCTCTGGTGGGACGGCTCCGCGGCGGCCTGACCGCTGTGGGCATCGTGGCCACGCTGTTCATGGGCGCTCTGACGGGCTCTTCGGTGCCCTGCATCGCCGCGCTGATCCCCCTTCTGGTGCCCAAGCTGGAAAAGTTCGGCTATGACCGCGTGTACACCACGGCGCTCCTCTGCTCGTCCAGCTATCTGGGGTATCTGATCCCTCCCAGCGTGCCGGCCATGATCTACTGCCTTCTGGCTGGCCAGTCGGTGGCGGCGCTGTTTTTGTCCACGGTCTTCCCGGGACTGCTTCTGGCGCTGGGCTATGGCATCCTGAACTATCTGTCGGTCGGGAAATACACTTCCGAGAGCGCTGAAAAGCCTATCCTCCCCACTTCCTTCGGCGCTTCCGTCAAGGAGATCTGCCGCACGGGCTGGGTAGCCATCCCGGCCCTGGGCTGCCCCGCACTGATCCTGGTCGGCATTTACGGCGGCATATTCACGCCCAACGAAGCCGGCGGCATCGCGGCGGTCTACTGCCTTCTGGTGGGCTGGTTCGCCTACCGCGAGCTGACCTGGGCCAGGCTGAAAAAGTCCCTGTCCAGCACCGTGGGCACCTTCGGCATGACCACGCTGCTGCTGGCCGGCGGCACCGTGCTGACCCGCTACCTGACCCGCCAGGGCGTGGCGCAGGAGGTGGCGGCGTTCATGATGTCGCTGTTCAGCAGCAAGGTCATGATCATGCTCATGCTCAACGTCTTCCTGCTCTTTTTGGGCATGTTCCTTGACGGCATTCCCATTCTGATCCTTGTGGTGCCTCTGGTGCTTCCGCTGATGCAGACTCTGGGCGTCAATCTGGTCCACCTGGGCTCGATCATGGTGGTCAACGTGGGCATCGGCGTCATGACGCCGCCCTTCGCCATGTCCATCTTCGTGGGGTCGCGCCTGTCGCAGATCTCCGCTGCCGACCTGACCCGCGCCATGATGCCCTTCCTGTTCTTCGTGTCCATTCCCGTGCTGCTGCTGACGACTTACATTCCCTTCCTGTCCTGCTGGCTGCCCCAGTTCTTCCTGGGCGCGTCGGTGGTCGGCGCGTGGTAAAAACAAGGCACAGGGGAACGATGGTGAAAAATTAAAGTCAAAGGATTTTAACACAAAGATCGCAAAGGGAACGTGAAGGCGCGCAAAGCAAATCTTGAAATTAGAAAAAACTCGTGCCAAACCTTCTTTCGGTAAAACTGGCACAATTTTACCCCCAAATTGTAACTGGCTTTTCTTTGCGTGCCTTTGTTTCTATCTTTGCGTCCTTTGCGTTTTAATCTTTTGCCCCTGCCTTTAAACTGAAACCAAAGGAGATACCATCATGTATGATCTGCTGATAAAGGGCGGTACCTGCTACGCCGGCGACGGGAAAGAGGGTTTTGCCGCCGACGTGGCCGTGAAGGACGGTAAAATCACCGCGATCGGCGCTCTCGGCGAGGCCGAGGCCGCGAAAGTCATCGACGCGAAGGGGCTGGCCGTCGCGCCGGGATTTATCGACACCCACAGCCATTCCGACCTGGTGGCCCTGGTGGAGCCCGAGATCGCCAACAAGACCACCCAGGGCATCACCACCGACATCATCGGCCAGGACGGCATGTCGCTGGCTCCGGTCTTGCCGCAGTATATCCCTTCCTGGTCCAAGTCCATGGCCGGCCTTGAGGGGCAGTATCCCGTGGACTGGAAGTGGAGCAGCGCCGGCGACTACCTGAAACGCCTTGACGCTCAGGCGCTGGGGCCCAATCTGGCCTACCTGGCTCCCTACGGCAACATCCGCATGTGCGTCATGGGCCTGGAGAACCGCCCCGCCAGCGCTGAAGAGATCGCGAAAATGAAGGATCTGCTTGAACGCTGCATCAGCGAGGGCGCCGTGGGGCTTTCCACGGGCATGATCTACCCGCCCTGCAACTACGCCTCCGAGGGCGAGGTAGCCGCGGTGACCAGCGTGCTGACCAAGTACGGCCTGCCCTTCGTGATCCATCAGCGCAGCGAGGCCGACGACATCCTGAAATCCATGGACGAAGTGTTCAGCGTAAGCCATAAATCGGGCTGCCCGATCCACTTTTCCCACTTCAAGGTGGCGGGAATGAAGAACGCCGCTCTGTTTGACCGGGTCATGGAGAAGGTGGACGCCGCTGAAAAGGAAATTCAGCTGTCCTTTGACCAGTATCCCTACGCGGCGGGCAGCACCACCTTCAGCGTGATCCTGCCTCCCTGGGCCCACGACGGCGGCGCCGACAAATGCCTGGCGCGCCTGGCCGACCGGGGCGAGCGCGAGCGCATGAAAAAGGACATCATGGCCGGCATCCCCGGCTGGGACAACTTTGTGGACTTCGCGGGCATGGACAACATCTTCGTGACCTTCGTGAAGACGCCCAAGAACGCCGACCTGGTGGGCAAGAGCATGATCGAGATCGGGCAGCTTCGCGGCAAGGACCCTCTGGAAGCGTCCTTCGACCTGCTGCTCGAGGAGGATCTGGCGGTGGGGCTGGTGGACTTCTACGGTCTGGAGGAACATGTGGAAAAGATCCTGGCCCACCGGCTTCAGAACCCCTGCACCGACGGCATCTTGGGCGCCCGCCCTCATCCCCGCGTCTACGGCGCTTTCTCGAGAATCCTGGGGCATTACGTGCGCGAGCGCAAGCTCATGACGCTGCCCGAGGCGATCCGCAAGATGACCTCCCGTCCCGCGTCGCTGTTCAAGATGAAAAACAGGGGCCTGCTGAAGGAGGGCTACGCCGCCGACATCACCGTCTTCGATCCTCTGACCGTGGCCGACCGCGCCACCTACACCGACCCGATGCAGTATTCAGCCGGCATTCCTTACGTCATCGTCGGCGGCAGGCCCGTCGTAGAAAACAGCCAGATCGTCAAGGGCAAAGCCGGCCAGGTCCTGCGCTTCGAAAAGGACTAGAGTGTAATTCCTTGAGCCGTAAAAAAACGGATCAAAAGATTGAATCGTAAAGGGCGCGAAGGCCGCAAAGGGAAGACAAAGTCTGAATCAATAACTCAAAACGAACCAATATAATAACAATTTGTAGATTTGGTTAGTTTTTATGATTCTGAAAGTCTTCCAGTTTTTCCTTTGCGAACCTTTGCGCCCTTCGCGTTGAAATCTTTTGACCTGGATTTTCAGCCCTATAAACGATTAAAAAAAGAAAATGTTCCACGTGGAACATTCTTGAAGTTTCTGAGGAGGTTTTTTTATGAGCGAGAATTGGAAGAATGAACTGGCGGAGCTGTGCCGCGGCATGATTCAGCGCCAGAGCCTTTCGGGACATGAGGATAAAATGGCCGATTACGTGGAAGCGGCCATGAAGCGCTTCGGCTTCGACTCCACGGAGCGCGACCGCTACGGCAACGTGTCGGGCTGCATGAAGCTGGGCCGGGGCGGCAAAAAAATCCTGTTTGAGGGCCACATGGACCACGTGGACGTGGCTGATCCCGCCAAGTGGACCCACGACCCCTACGCCGCCGAAATCGTGGGCACGCGCATCTATGGCCGCGGCACCAGCGACATGAAGGGGAACCTAGCGGCGGCCCTGATGGCGGCCAAACTGATCAAGGAGAACCCCGCTGGCGTGGACGGCGAGCTGATCGTCTGCGGCGGCGTCCATGAGGAATGCTTTGAGGGCGTGGCCTCGGAAGAGCTGGGCAAGCGCTGGAAGCCCGACTGCGTGATCATCGGCGAGGCCTCGTCGCTGAACCTCAAGCGCGGCCAGCGTGGCCGCGCCGAGGTGGTGCTGGAGACTAAGGGCAAGCCCGCCCACTCGTCCAACCCCGACGTGGGGCTGAACGCCGTGAAGACCATGGTTCCCCTGCTGGAGGCCATCGAGCGCGACTTCAAACCCAAGGAACAGCCCGTGCTCGGCAAGGGGATCCTGGAGCTGACGGACATCATCTCCACGCCCTATCCCGGCGCCTCGGTGGTGCCCGAGAAGTGCCGCGTCACCTACGACCGCCGTCTGCTGGTGGGCGAGACCGACGCGGAAGTGCTGAAGCAGATCCAGGATATCATCGACGCCGAAGCCGTCCGCAATCCCAAGCTCGACGCCAAGGTCTACCTGGCCGTGGGCTCGGAAAAGTGCTACACCGGCGAGACCATCGAGGCGAAGCGCTACGCTCCCGGCTGGCTGTTCCCTGACGACAACTGGTTCGTGAAGGCCGCCTTGGAAGGCCTGCACGCCGCGGGCCTGAAGCCCGAACTGTCGCACTACGCCTTCTGCACCAACGGCAGCTACTACGCCGGCAAGGCGGGAATCCCCACCATCGGCTTCGGCGGCTCCTTGGAATCGTTGGCCCACGTGATCGACGAGTACATCGAGATCGACCAGCTTCACAGAGCCTGCGAAGGCTATCAGGGAATCATCCGCGCCGTGCTGCGCTAGCTTTTCCCCATGGCCTCCTACACGCTGAAATGCGCCCTCTGCGGGCGCGAGTTCCCCGCCTCGAGCGGGCTCAAGACCTGCCCCGACTGCGGCATCCACGGTACCATGCACGTGCTTTACGACTACGACGGCGTCAAAAAGCGCCTCAGCCGCGAATCTCTGGCGAAGGACGGGCGGCGCAGCCTGTGGCGTTACGGCGAGATCCTGCCCACAGCCGCCGATTCCAGGCGCCCCTCGCTGCAGGTGGGCTGGACGCCGCTCTACGACATGCCCGGCATTGCTGCCGAGTACGGCGTGAAGCAGCTGCTGATCAAGGACGACGGACGCAACCCCACGGCTTCCCTGAAAGACCGCGCCAGCGCCGTGGCCGTGACGCTGGCGGCAGAGCAGAACCGGGACATCCTGGCCTGCGCCTCCACGGGCAACGCCGCCAGCTCCCTGGCTGGGTTTGCCGCCAACATGGGGCTGAAGAGCGTGATTTTCGTGCCCGAGGCCGCGCCTGTCGCTAAGGTGACGCAGCTTCTGGTCTTCGGCGCGCGGGTGTTCCTCGTGAAAGGCGATTACGCCGCCGCTGTGGAGCTGGCTATCGCGGCTATCGACCGCTATGGCTGGTATGACCGCAACTGCGCCATCAACCCCTTCCTGGTGGAGGGCAAGAAGACCTGCGCCATGGAGATCGCCGAGCAGTGCGGCTGGGACGTGCCCGACAAGGTCTTCGTCTCCGTGGGCGACGGCTGCATCGTCAGCTCCACCTACAAGGGGTTTTACGACCTGCACCGCCTGGGGATCATCGACAGGATTCCCCAGATCATCGGCGTCCAGGCCGAAGGCGCCTGCCCGATTCACAGGGCCGTTCAAAGCGGCGCGAAAAGGGTGGAGTTCGGGCCGTCCCACACCGTGGCCGACAGCATCGACGTGGGCGCGCCCCACAACTGGGCCAAGGCGCTGAACGCCATCCGGTCGAGCAAGGGCGATACGGTGGCTGTGAGCGACGACGAAATCCTGGCCGCCGTGGCGAGCCTGCCCAGAAAGAGCGGCGTCTTCGCCGAGCCGGCGGGCGCTACCGCCTACGCCGGATTTGTGAAGATGGCCCAGAACGGCTGCCTGAAGCCCACGGACCGCGCAGCGGTGATCATCTCGGGCAACGGCCTGAAAGACGTGGCTTCGGCCCAGAAAGCCGTTGCCCCCGCCCCAAAGGTGGAGCCGTCTATGGAGGCTCTCGAGAAGCTTCTGAACTGCTGAAAAATCGCAGAGCGAAAGATTGAAATGCAAAGGACGCAAAGGACGCAAAGGAAAAGCGAGCGAATATATTTAAACGTGAACTCAATTATCCGCTTGACCGATGGAATGAAGTTCTGTTATTTGTTTGAAGTTTTACTTTCCTTTGCGGCCTTCGCGCCCTTTGCGCTGAGATCTTTGTCATTATTCACACCTATTTTATGAGGAGGAAATTTTCTGTGTATAATCAGATTGACCTGACTGTAAACGAAGAAAAGCTGAAAAAGGGCGTCGCCCTGGCGAAGGAGCGGGGAATCCGCATTCCCACGTTCCGCCAGATGAAGAATCCCGACGTGGCCACGCCCAAGGCCGTCAAAGAAGGCCTTGCCAAGACGGGCCTCTGGGACGTGAACCCGCTGAACCTGTTCCGCATCACCTGGAAGAACGAGCCCAAGACCTTCGGCGGCCTTTACGGCGGCGTGAACTACATCGAGTTTCCCAGCGAGCTGACGGGCGTCAAGGCCCGCATCTTCGGCCTGGTGGGCAAATGGTTCCCCACGGGAGCCCACAAGGTCGGCGCCAGCTTCGGCTGCCTGGTGCCACGGCTGGTCACCGGCCAGTTCGATCCCACCCATGACTGGGCCGTATGGCCCTCCACGGGCAACTACTGCCGCGGCGGCGCCTATAACTCCCAGCTTCTGGGCTGCCGTTCCATCGCCATCCTGCCCCAGGGCATGAGCAAAGAACGCTTCGACTGGCTTCGGACCGTGGCCGGCGAGATCATCGCCACGCCCGGCACCGAGAGCAACGTCAAGGAGATCTACGACAAGGTGCACGAGCTCCGCGCCACCCGCGACGACGTGATGATCTTCAACCAGTTCGACGAGATGGGCAACTATCTGTGGCACTACGAGGTCACGGGCAACGCCATCGAAGAAGTGGCCAAAGCCAACATGCGCGAGGGCGACAGGATCTCCGCCGCCGTGTACACCACCGGTTCAGCCGGCACCATCGCCAGCGGCGACCACATGAAGCAAATCTGGCCCGGCATGAAGATCGTGGGCAGTGAGGCGCTGCAGTGCCCCACGCTGCTGCGCAACGGCTGGGGCGCTCACAGGATCGAAGGCATCGGCGACAAGCACGTGCCCTGGGTCCACAACGTGCGCAACACCGACATGATCACCGCCATCGACGACGCCGACTGCATGGCCCTGATCCGCCTGTTCAACGAGCCCGCAGGCCGCGAATACCTGAAGAGCGTGGGCGTGTCCGACCAGATCATCGGCCAGCTGGGCCTTCTGGGCATCTCGGGCGTGGCGAACTTGCTGAGTTCTATCAAGGCCGCCAAGTACTATGAGATGGACGAGCACGACATGGTTTTCACGATTCTCACCGACTCCATGGAGATGTACGGCTCCCGCCTGAAAGAGCTGGAGGCTGAAGAGGGCGTTTACTCGAGCACCCGCGCCGCCGTGGACTACTGCGGCCGCCTTGCCGGACAGAAGACCGACAATATGCAGGAGCTGTCCTACTACGATAAGAAGCGCATTCACGACCTCAAGTACTACACCTGGATCGAGCAGCAGGGCAAGACCAGCGAAGAGCTGCACGACCAGTGGTACGACGCCGACGCCTACTGGGGCGAAGTGCGCGCCATGGCCCCGAAGATCGACGCGCTGATCGACCAGTTCAACGCCGCCACCGGCCTGGCCTAAAGACAGGAGTTTTATATTACGCTGAAAGGAAGCGTTCCCGCAAGTTTTTGCGAGGAACGCTTCTTTTTTTTGTTCGAGCATTCCCTGATGCGTGGCGCCTTTGACGGCTGGTTTGACTGGCTCAACATGGAAACGGACGGGGAATGACGGGGCGCTCAAAATAGAAAATTTGCACGATAGCTCTTGTTATTGCTCAATGCCCGCATAGCAAGAAAGTTTCCCTGATACTGATACTAATTATCAATGTGCGCCCGTGAAGCGCTTTGCAGAGAGTCTCCAAGGAGACCTCAGTTGAAGAGAAACTGTGATGCCAACCAACTAACCGGGAGCGGAAACGCCTAAGGGACCATAGCATGTTGGCAAAGGGGAGCAGGTTTGCTCATTTGTAGGTTCTGAGGTGACACGCACAATGCGAATTGCTATGAGCTGTAACAGGCTCCCTTTTTGAGCGGCCGCTTGAAAGGGGGGCCTGTTTTGTGAGAAAGGTATAAAGACTATAAATGTGAGATGCGGCGGTGAAGTCTCCTTTTCCGTGCCAAAAAAAGGAACAGAACTTCTGTGAACTGTTCCTTTAGCACGGGGAAATATTCTCCAAAGTGATATTGCCAACTGGTATTGCTGAATTTTAATTATGAAAAATTATTCTTGTTTTTATTCCATATAAGACTTATAATTTCAACGCGGTTGCGGTATCCATGCCGGAACCGCGAAAACACACTACGATACATTTGGAGCGATGAAAATGACGAAGATCGAGTTTATCAACACGTGTCCCTGCTGCGACGGTTATGGCGACCTCCTGAGAGGCCTGCAAAAGCGTTTCCCCGACAAGATCGACCTGACGGTGTACTACGCCGGCAAAGATTTTGACTATTTGCCCAAGTACGGCCCGATTACCCGCGGCACTATGATCGTCGACGGCAAAGACCGCTACGAGGATCTGAACCGCAGGGCCATAGAAAAGGTGATTTCAGAGGCTATCGGCGAAGAGCTATGACGCGCTTCTTTCAGTACGGCTGGGCCATGCTGGAAACCAGCGGACCCTGGCTGATCGTCAGCTTTCTGCTGTGCGGGATTCTTCACGCGGTACTGCGTCCCGAGGCGCTGCAGCAATCCCTGGGCAACAAAAAACTGTCTTCCATCGTTAAAGCCACCGTTTCGGGCATGCTTCTGCCCATATGCAGCTGCGGCGTGGTGCCTCTTTCGCTGGGGCTCTATTATTCCGGCGCCTATTTGGGGCCCACTCTGGCTTTTCTGGTGTCGACGCCGATCATCAACCCGGCGGCGGTTATTCTGGCTTATGCCATGTTGGGGCCCGAGATCGCGTCGATTTACTTGGTCAGCGGTTTTGTGATTCCATTTTTCATCGGCCTCATAGGGAACCGTTTCGCGGGCGGCGAGCTTCAATCGCCCATGGCGGCGAATCTTGCTTCTCATCGGGATGGGCGCGAGGAGCTTCACCCGCGCCAGCCGCTGATGCAGCGCCTTCGCGGCGGCATCGAGTGGGGATTCAACGATCTGGCGGTGCAGACCTGCCGGTTCATCATCGTGGGAACAGCCTTCGCGGCGCTGCTGCTGACGGTGGTGCCCACTTCCTTTATCCTGAACTATCTGAGCAATCCGCGGCTCCTGTCTTTACTGGGCATCACGCTGCTGGGCTGTGTGATGTACGTCTGCGCTCTCGGGCACATTCCCTTCATCGCGGCGTTGGTGAGCGCCGGCGCCGCACCTGGCGTAGCGGTGACTTTTCTCCTGTCGAGTGTGGCGACGAACTTTCCCGAGATGGTCAGCATCTGGCGTCTTATCGGCAAAAGGGCCGTGGTTATTTACACGGGTACTTTAGTGGTCTTCGGGCTTATTTTTGGATACATCACCAATCTTTTACTGGCCGGTCGTTTTATGCCGGTTTTCGATCTTTCTCAGTCTCAGGGCAAGATCGACTTTGTGAGCCATATCTCCGTTGACTTTCCCCAGTGGTTTAAAGTTTTCTGCGCTGTGTTGGTGGTCGGAATCGGCGCCTACGGCTGGTTTCTGCAGCTGAGGCGGTCCTGGAGGAATCGAGCGTGAGGGGAATCCTGACCGGCGTTCTTTTCCTTTTTTTATGCTGCCTGAATGGGGAGGGGCTTCCCGCGATGGCCGAACCGTCCCATCCTTTGGCCGCCATTTTCAGAAAGAGCTGCCCCGACAAAAAGATTCTTCTCGTCAAGGCCGGCGACTGCAACGGCGATGGAATCGAGGATCTGGTGGTGGTTTACAGCGAAAATCCGGAAGAGAATCATATGGTAGCCGTCTATTCTCAGGATGGGGGCTACCGGGTCTCTCCGTGGGTCAAGGCTCCTTTGGAAAACTGTGCGCTGCAGTGGAAGGATATCGACGAAGTTCCCCCGGTGGAACTTCTGGTTTCAGGGCAGAAGGGCATTTATTTTGGTTTCGCCGTCTTTCGCTTTGTCCGCGGCGAATGGGTGAACCTATTTGGCAATAACATGGACGGCTGCTGCTGATCCTTTTCCGTCCTATTTTTTATGAGGAGGTCTTTTTTATGAGAATGTGCGGAAAGATCCTTGCCTTGGCGTTGGGAGCGCTGTGCGGCGCCGCCCTTTCAAATCAGGCGGTCTGCGCTGCGGAGGCTGATCCCGCGGCGGCGGCCATGGCGGCGGAATACAAGCTGGAACCGCTGTCGAAGGAAGACGCTGACTACACCGTCAACCTGGGCTACTACAACTGCGATCACATGACGGCGGCCTGCATTGGGCAGGATTCGGGTATCTTCAAGGCCCTGGGGCTGAAGGTGGAGATCACTGGAAACGGCAAAGTGCCCGAGGCCATGAGCGCCGGCAGAATGGACATGGCCTATGCTGGCTGGACCACTACGTTGGGCGCGGTGCAGAACGGCACGCCTCTGTTCATCGCCGCGGAGAACCATACGGGCGGCGCCGAGTATCTGGTGTGCAGCTTCAACATCAAAAAGCCATCGGACCTGATCGGCAAGAAAATCGCCGCCGGCGGCGACCCCATGAACGCCATCAACTGGATGGAGTGGACCGACCAGCTGGGTATCCCGAACGACATCGAACAGTATGAGAACTTCTCCATGAGCGACGCCGACGAGTACTTCTCCATGGCGGCGGGCAAGCTGGACGCCTTTATCTGCTGTGATCCCTGGGGCTCCATGGCTGAATACGAGAAGACGGGCTGGGTCATGGTTCGCCAGAATACGGACCGCGCCAACGGCCACGGCACCTGCTGCAAGGTATGCATGAACTACGACTTTGCCAAGAAACATCCCAAGCTCGCCAGCAGAATGCTTTTGGCTCATTCTCTTTGCGTTCAGTACATGTACCTGCATCCCTACAAGGCAGCCCGCATCTTTGCCGAGAACTACAACGTGCCCTTTGAAGTGGGCCTGATGACGCTTTACAAAAAGCTTAACGAAGAAGGCCGTACGATCAGCTGGAAGCTGAACAAACAGAACATGCAGAACCAGCTTGACACCATGAAGCATTACCACGTTCGCGACGACATCAACTCGGTGAATCTGGACGACTACATCGACCTCAGCTACTTCAACGCCTGCGGGGCCATGGATTTTGACGTTTTCATCAAGGATCGCGTCGATCCCCTTTTCCCCGTGGGGATGAGCTATAAAGAATGGAGAGCGAAGGCCGTCGAGGTGGACGGTATCGTTGAATAGAAGCCGCGTGGCGCTTGCCACGATTTTCTGCGCGGCGCTGGCGGCCGCGGCCCTTTCCTTTTTTTCTGCGCGGCCGCGGCGGGGGGATTTGCGCATCGCCTGCGGTGAGGACCTGGCGGGACAGCTTGTGGCCTATGCCGTTCGATGCGGTATGCCAAAGGTTCGGACCGTGGACATGAGGGAGATCTCCTTTCTTCAGCTCAGCGACTGCTGTGGAACCCAGGCGGAGTTCGCCCTGGCGGCCGGCAAGTTCGACATGGCGGTGCTCTGCCCCGACGCCGCGGAGAAGTTCCTGGAGTCGGGAGCTCCCTTCGCGATTGCGGGCGGGCTTGTGAAGAACGCCAACGTGCTGGTCAGTGCCGGCAAAAAAACGCTCGCTGCCGTGGGCTACATGAACGGCCGTGAATTGCAGGTAAAGGCCGTCAGAGCGGCTTTGGGGTCCGAAACGCGGATGAAGCCCGTTATGGCGGCGGCGCTGCCCTACGCTTTGGAGTGCGGCGCCGTGGACGCTGTGGTGCTCGACGCCGCCGACGCTGTGAAGCTGGGGCATTACGACTGCGGCCCTCTTCCCTTCGACGCTCCTTCGGCGGTTTTTGTAATCAGAAAGGACCTTCGAGACGACCTGGATTTTAAAAATTTTGTCAGGCACTATAACGAAGTGATCGAGCGGCTTAAAGAACCTCTCTGTGGGGAGTTGTTCTCGGAAGTCCTGAAAGTTGAATGCAGAGAGGAAATAACGACGCTATGGCAAAAAATGAAAGTGCAATTATTAACTCTTCAGGACGCGGGATAAACCGCGGCGGCGTTCTGGGACGCCGGAAGGGCGCTCTTTACATGACGCTGGGCACGGCGTTGATCTGTATCGCCTGGTATTTTGCGGCCAAAGCGATCAACAGGAATTTGGTGCTTCCAGATTTTGTGGTAACCATGAAGGCCTTTTTCACAGGCTGGTTTGACAAAAAAGTGATGTCCAACCTGATGATTACGCTGGTGCGCGTGTTTACGGGGTGCACTTACGCTGTGGCTATCGGGCTGCCCCTGGGACTGCTTATGGGATACTCGCGCACGGCGCTGGAAGCTCTTTCGCCCTACGTGAACTCCATACGGCAAGTTCCCATCATGGCCTGGGTCCCTCTTTCAATCATATGGTTCGGCCTTGGCGACGGCCCCACCATCTTCATGATCGCCATGAGCGCCGTCTTTCCGCTGATGCTGAACACCATTTCAGGCGTAATGAACATTGACCCCAATTACAAATTCGCGGCTCGAAGCATGGGCGCGAGCACCTGGCACGTCCTCAGAGACGTGGTGATCCCCGGAACCATTCCCAGCTTTCTCACGGGCTGCCGTTTGGCGCTGGGAAGCGCCTGGATGTCCGTGATCTGCGCCGAGTTTATCGCCACGAGCAAGGGCTTTGGCTACATCATGGTGGAAGCCCAGGTCAGGATGAAAACGCCCTTGCTGTATGCCCTGATGATCATGTCGGCCCTCGTGGGCTTTGCCATGGACAAGAGCATCGTTCTGCTGGAACGGAGCCTGACGGGATGGAGATACAAAAATGGCGCTGCTGACAGTTGAACATGTGAGAAAAACCTTTACCGACCAAAAAGGCTGTTCCCGCGCGGTGATTCGGGATCTTTCCTTTTCCGTGGAAAAGGGGCAGTTTGTCTCCCTGCTCGGTCCCTCAGGCTGCGGCAAAACCACGCTGCTGACCATGCTGGCCGGATTTCAGCCCTGTTCCGAGGGGAGGCTGACTCTGGAGGGCAAGGCCATCAGCGGTCCAGGAGTGGAACGGGGGTATGTCTTTCAAAATTACGCGCTTTTCCCCTGGATGACGGTCCGGTCCAACATTCTCTATTCGCTGAAGATCGCCGGAGCCTCCAAACAGGAACAGGAGCAGCGCCTGGAAGAGCTCCTTGATTTGGCCCATCTCAAGGGGCACGAAAAGAAATATCCCATTCAGCTTTCGGGCGGAATGCAGCAGCGAGTAGCCGTGGTGCGCGCTCTGGCCAGCAGGCCCAAAGTGCTTTTGCTGGACGAGCCTCTCGGCGCCGTGGATTTTCAAATGCGCGAGATCATGCAGAACGAGCTCGATCTGTTGGTGCGGCAGGTGTCGGCGACGGTGGTGATGGTGACTCACGACGTCAGCGAGTCCGTGTTCCTCAGCGACCGTGTCCTGGTCATGAGCGCGTCAGGCTGTCAGCTCTTGGCCGACGTGAGCGTCCCTATGCCCCGCCCTCGCGACCGTTACGCGCGAAAGTTCAAGGACTACGTCAACGACCTGACGGATCTGCTGCGAAAGGCTTTCCATGAATCGATGGAAAAGGATGAAAAGATTGATTGAATGAAAGGTTGGTAAGGATTATGAAAGTAGCCTATATTTTTTCCACCACGAACGCTCAGAGAATTCTCGACAAGATGATCATCCCTCAGATGCTCGAAGGCCGCCACGGCGTGGAAGTGGCGGGCATGATGTTCTTCTTTGACAACACCTTCCTGCTCACCCAAGGCAGCAGCACCGGCGACCGCCTTCAGAAGATTCACGAGAAGTACGGCACCCTCCTGATGGCGTGCGATCTCTGTGCCATCGAGCGCGGGATCGACGATAAGCTGGTGGCTGGCGCCGGGATCGGCTGTTTTCCCAACCTGTACGCCGCTCTCGGCGGCGCCGGCATTGACCAGGTGATTACGCTCTAACCGGGAGGAACCGTCATGAATGCGACGCGGGGAGAGCCGGAGTTTTTTCGTTATGTCCTGACTTTCACCAAGACTCAGGACACGCTCGATGCCTTCGCCGGCGCCGGCAAACGCTTTTCCGGCGCCCGTATCATCCCCGTTCCAAACGCCGTCAGCGAGAGCTGCGGCCTGGCGATCGAACTGCCTGAGTGGCGTCCCGGGGAGCAGTACGCCTATTTCAAGACGCTCCCCATGAAAGCCTTCTTATACAAGTTGACGCTGCAAAAAGATGCAAGAGGTGTTAATCGTGTTTTAAAAGCCGAGGAGGTGCTCTAAGAAACCTGTATCATGCCGCACGAGATACGCCGCGCGGCGGGCTCTCTGGATACTTGTGGCGATATGTCACATAGTTTGCTATTATATGCAGCATTTTTGAGACGCGATTCCCCGTAAGATTCCATAGGCGTTTTCTGTTTTACGCTGGTCTTTAATTGACGTATGAAGTATAATCTTTATTGCGTTAGGTTATATTACGCGAAAAATCACATGATCGAAGGAGAGAGAACATGAAACGTTTTTGTGCTTTGCTTTTGTGCGCTTTAGCCCTTTTCAGTGCGTCGGTCTGCGTCGCTGCTTCTGAAGGGAAGGTTCTCCGCATCGCCACTCCCGGTTCCTATCGTCCTTTTACCATCTATGACGACGTAAAAAAAGAGTGGTCAGGCTTCGAGATCGACCTTTGGAGAGAGATCGGCAAGCGCAACGGGTACGCCGTGGAGTTCATCCGCATCGACCTTCCCGGCGCTTTCGGCGAAGTTGAACTGGGCAACGCCGACACCGTGGCCAAGCAGATCAGCATCACGCCCGCGCGCAAGGAAAAATACGATTTCACCCGTCCTTTCTTCTTCAGCCCCTACTGCCTGACCGTCCGAGCGGACAACGACAGTGTCAAGACTTGGGCCGATATGGCCGGCAAGACCATCGCCCTGGCCGAAGGAAGCGCCATGAACGAATTTGTGGCCGCGCTGGACCCCGAAAATAAGGTCCATAAGGCCATCTATGAATCCAGCGGCGTCATCCTCCAGGAAGTCAACATGGGCCGCGTGGACGCTTGCCCCTACGCTTACCTGGTGCTCCCCTACTTTATGGAAAAGAATCCTGAGCTGAAGCTGAAGTCCGTGGATATCGACAACCCCATCTACACCGAAGTGAACGGCTATCCTTTCGCCCGCACGGAACGCGGCAAGACGCTTCACGCTATGGTGGACAAGACTCTGGCCGACATGATCAAGGACGGCGCCCATCGCGAGATCAGCAAAAAATGGTTTGGCATCGACGTTATGGAGACTGGCTCCGCAAAAAAATACATGGCGGCCAACGCACAATAACCCCGCTTATGATATGACGGCAATCGCGGCAGGCATCCCTACGGACGCTTGCCGCCCTTTGTCTTTTGATCCCCGATCACTTTTGGAGGCGCTACATGACATTTGAGCTGAATTATTTTCTCGAGATGTTTCCCATCATTCTTACGGGGTTTAAAAACACCGTTGCCATCTCGTCGCTGTCTCTCCTTTTCTCAGTTTTGTTGGGGTTGGTCTTGGCTGTGGTGCGCCATTACAGAGTCCCGGTGCTTCAGCAGCTGTCGGCTGTCTTTACCTCCTTTTTTCGCAGTACGCCCTTTATCGCGCAGCTCTTCGTGTTTTATTACGGCCTCTCTCAGGTTTTTGCCTCGGTCAAGGCCATATCGAGCTATTGGTCCACAATCATCGTTCTTTCCCTGAGCTTTGCGGCCTATATGAGCGAGAACATCCGCGGTGCCATCGCTTCCATCGAGCGAGGGCAGTTCGAAGCCGGAATTTCCATTGGCTTGACGCCCTGGCAGACGGTGAAGCGCATCATCATTCCCCAGGCGGCCCGCGTGGCTCTGCCGGGCATGGCCAACAGCTTCGCCAACCTCTTTAAGTCCACGTCCCTGTGCTTCACCGTGGGCGTGATGGACATGACGGCCTATGCCAAAAATCGCGTGAACCTGAATTTTCGTTACCTTGAAGGCTACGTGGCCCTGCTGCTGATTTACTGGGTCATTCTGGCGCTGGTGAACCGCGGCCAAGCCATGCTTGAAGCGCATATGAACAAGCCCTATGCGCAGGAGGCAAAATAAATGGACGGAAAAATGATATTGAGCGTTTCGGGCTTGCAAAAAAAATTTGGCGCTCTGGAAGTGCTGAAGCATATCGATCTGACGATCTGCGAAGGCGAAGTGGTGTCCGTCATCGGCCCTTCGGGCACGGGCAAATCCACGCTGCTTCGCTGTATCAACTACCTTGAAAAACCCACGGCTGGCGCCATCACCATTGATGGCGTCACCGTGAAAGCCGGTAAATCACGGCGCGGCGACGTTTACAAGCTGCGAAGCAAAACCGCCATGGTTTTTCAGTCTTACAATCTCTTCAAGAACATGACCGCCCTTGAGAACGTCATGGAACCCATGGTTCAGGTTCAGAACATGTCCAAAGAAGACGCTGTAAAAAAGGCCGAAACGATTCTGGCGTCGGTTGGGCTTTTGGACAAAAGAGACGCCTATCCCGCACATCTGTCGGGGGGGCAGCAGCAGCGCGTGGGGATTGGCCGCGCCATCGCCGTGAACCCCAAGGTCATGCTCTTCGACGAGCCTACATCCTCCCTAGATCCCGAGTTGGTGGGCGAGGTGCTGAACGTCATTCGGAAGCTGGCCGCCAGCCATACCATGACCATGCTGATCGTCACCCATGAGATGCGTTTTGCCCGTCAAGTTTCCGACCGTGTCCTTTTCATGGACGGCGGCGTGATCCTGGAGCAGGGCACGCCCGAACAGGTCTTCGGCAGCGCCAACCCCAGGATCAGCCGTTTCATCGGCCAGGTTGCGCAGTAAACCCGGTTGAGGGACGCCTCCGGGTTTTTTCTCGTTCTAAGGGGAATATAGGCAGAAAAGACGCATAAAACCTATTCTAAATTTAGAATGATAACGATAGCCCGTTGTTATATTCTCTTTTCAAAAGAGGAGTGATGACAATGAAGATTGACGGCCATGACGCGGCGGCGCTTGCCGCACGCGGCCTCCGGAAATCCTTCGGCCATATCCGGGCCCTGGCTGAGGGCGATATCACGCTCAGAAGAGGCGAGATCATGGCTCTGGTGGGGGATAACGGCGCGGGCAAGTCCACGCTGATCAAATGCCTTTCAGGGGTCCTGCGGCCCGAGGGCGGGCAGATTTTCGCCGGCGGACGGGCCTATGAAAGCTACAGCGTCAGGAAGGCCCGCTCTCTGGGGATCGCCGTGGTCTATCAGGATCTGGCGCTGGTGGACGCCCTGGACGTGGTCTCCAACATCTGGCTTGGCGCCGAGGCGTGTCGATGGGGCCTGTTTCTGGACCGCGACAGGATGATCGCCGATGCCGAAGCGCTGCTGCGCCGCCTGTCGATCAATCTCCGCCCCACGGGGACGCCAGTGGGCAGCCTGTCGGGCGGCCAGCGTCAGGCCGTGGCGGTGGTCCGCGCCATCGCTCAGGGCGGTTCCATCCTCATCATGGACGAACCCAGCGCCGCCATGGGGGTGCGCGAGTCGAACCACCTTATGGACATCATGGGGACTCTGAAAGCCCAGGGCCTTTCAATCCTGTGGATCAGCCACAACCTTCCGCAGATCCTGCAGGCCGCCGACCGCGTGACGGTGATGCGCGGCGGCTGCACCGTCCGTGAGGCTTCCGCCGCTGGCTTGGACCCTCTCAAGCTGGCTGGGTGGATGTCGGGGGCCCTGTCGTGACGCGGCTCTTTCTGAAGCGGCACGGGCAGCAGGCCGCGCTGCTGGGCGTGATCGCCGGATTCTGCGCCCTCTTCGCTTTCACGTCGCCCTATTTCTGGGATATGGACAATCTGCGCAACATCCTGGACCAGAGCACGGTCAACGTGATCGTGGGATTGGGCATGACCCTGGCGCTGACCTCGGGCGTGACGGACCTGTCGGTGGGCGCGGCGTCGGCCCTGACGGGCGTTCTGATCGCCCTGGCTATGCAGGCGGGGCTGCCCGCGTGGGCGGCCTGTGTGCTGGCGCTCCTTTTGGGGATCGCCGTGGGGCTGTGGAACTCGCTGATCATCGTGAAAATCGGCGTCAACCCCTTCATGGGAACGCTGACGTCCATGTCGGTGCTTTCGGGGCTGGCCCTCGTGATTACCCAGGCTTCGCCGGTCTACGGCCTGCCCGCTTCCTTCACCTGGATCGGGCGCGGGCGTCTGATAGGCCTTCCTGTCTCGGTGCTGGTCTGCGCGGCTCTTTACCTTCTGATATCGGTCCTTTTCCGCTGGACCAAGTGCGGCCTTTATATCGTCGCGCTGGGTGTCAACTCGGAAGCGCTGCGGCGCTGCGGCGTCAGCGACCGCCTGTGGCGGACTGGGACCTTCTGCGCATGCAGCCTCTGCGCCGCCGTGGCTTCCATACTGGTCACGTCGCGCCTCAACTGCGCCGAGCCTCTGGCCGGGGCGATGATGAACCTGGATTCCATCGCCACGGCGGTCCTCGGAGGGACCGCGCCCCGGGGCGGAAGGGCGGCGCTCTTTGGTTCCGTGCTGGCGGGGGTGCTGCTGGCCCTTGTGAAAAACGGCCTGACCATGTGGGGCGTGTCGTCCTACTACCAGGAACTGGCGGTAGGGCTGATCATCCTGATCGCCATCGTGCTGTCCGAAAGCCGCCGGAGAAGCGGAGACCGTTAACCTTTGGAAAAGCGCGGCGCTTCGCGCCGGACTTTATCTTTAAGCAGGGAGTGGTTTATTGTGAAAAAACTGATTTTGTCTTTTGTTTGCCTTGCGGCGCTGTTAGCGGCGCCTGTCCTTGGGGCGGAAAACCCGCTTGTGGCCGATTCCATCGCCCGCCTTGAAAAACAGCTGGGCGACGTTCCCGCGCTGACGGGCCAGGAGCGCATTGGCGTGCTGGTCACCTCGCTGTCCAACCCCTACTGGGTCACTATGAAGGAACGCTACGGCGAGTGGGCCAAAGCCATGGGCATTGCCGTAGAAGTGATGGCTCCCGCCACCGACAAGGATCCCCGCGCGCAGCTTGACATCTTTGAAGCCATGCTGGCCAAGAAGTACGACGCGATCATCATCACGCCTCTGGACGGCATGAACCTTGTCCCGGGAGTGCTGAAGGCGAACGAGAGGAAGATCCCCGTGGTCTGTTCAGGTCCCGCGGTCAGCGCCGAAGGGCTGGCTCAGGCCGGTGCGACGATGGACGGTTGGATCTCCGCCGCCTTTTTCGACCAGGGACGGCTCTGCGCCGAGGACATGGTGAAAAAGCTTCCCGCCGGGTCCGAAGTGGCCGTCATCGAGGGCAAGCCTGGCGCGGCCCAGAGCAAGGCGCGCCGCGAGGGCGCCCTTTCGGCCTTCGAGGCCGCGGGGATGAAGGTGGTCGCCGTGGAGGCCGGCCATTGGGACCGGAACAATGCCTACAATATCGCAACGAACGTCGCCAAAGCCCATCCCGAGCTGAAGGGCCTCTACTGCGCCAACGACGTGATGGCCCTCGCCGCCGTGGACGCCTTTGAAGTGGCCGGCAGAAAGGGGATCCTGGTTTACGGCACCGACTTCATCCCCCAGGCGAAGGAAGCCATCGCGGCGGGACGCCTGACGGGCAGCACCACTTTCTCGCAGGCGGCCTGGACCCGCGGCGCCCTGATCTACACTCTGAAGCTCAGTAAAGGTGTCGCTGTACCTGAACGCCTGGGGATCCCCATCACCCTGGTCACGGCCGACAACATCGGGAACTTCCAAGGCTGGAAATAACGTGGTCTATCCTCTTGGAATCCTGTTTGGAGATCAGGAGAACCCTTTCTGGCAGGAGCAGATCCTGTGGTATCGGAAGTTTCTGCCGGAATACCCCTTTCAGGCCGAGTTCTTTTTCGCCGATCCTCCGCGCGACGCCGAGGCTCAGGCTGGGCTGTGCAAAAGGCTGCTGAACTCCGGCCTGAGAGGGCTGATCGTGAATCCTCTGGACGGATCGGCACTTGCGAAGAGCGCGGCGGACGTCAAGACGGAGTGCCTCCTCTTCGACGTGGGGCCCAAGTGCAGCTCTGCCCTGGCGGGCGGCATAGCCAATTATGTTCCTCTGCCGGTCTGCGATTTTCATGAGCAGGGGCTGCTCTGCGCGAAGGCGCTGTTGCAGAAGACGGGGCGCTCGCGAAAGCCTTTGGCCTGCGTCGGCGGTCCCTCGGCGGCCCGTCAGGGGCGGATGCGCGTTGAGGGAGCCGTCGCGGCGGCCGCGGCCATGAACGTCCCTTGCCTGCCCGCGCTGTGGAGCGACTTTACGCGCGAGGGCGGCTACGAGGCTATGAAGCAGCTTTTGCCGATGGACCCCCGCGCGGTTTTCTGCGCCAACGACCTGATGGCACTAGGCGCCCTCGACTTGCTCAAAGAAAAGAACGCCGCGCTGCCCGTGGGCGGCGTGGACCTGATTCCCTCGGCGGTCTTTTCCATCAAAAAAGGCGGCCTGACCGCTACCGTGGGGCCCCGCGGCGAAGACGTGGTCCGCGGCGTGCTGAACAGCGTCAGGGATTTCTTCCAGGAAGGGAAACGCCCCTCGGGGTACCTCGCCAGGAACACGCTGATCACCGCTGACGCTCTGGAAAAAAAAGATGTCAGAACGGGAACTCTGTAACGATTTATGCTGTTTTCCGTAAAAAAACAAGATCGGTGCGGAGGATAGGACGCAGCGGGGATCCGCCAAGCCCGTGTCCTCCGCGGCGCCGCGCCCAGGACCGCCCGCGCGGCGCTATTTTCCCTCGGGCTTGTGGGACGCCTGAGATAAAGCGAGTTTGATGATAGCCAGAGCCATACAAGAGCGGAGGCGAACCCTGCGGTTTTTTAAAGGGTTCGCCTCCGCTCTTGTATGGCTCTGGTTTTGCAGGTTGGGAGCCGCCAAGGAGCCGCCAAGGAGCCGCCAAGGAGCCGCCAAGGAGCCGCCAAGGAGCCGCCAAGGAGCCGCCAAGGAGCCGCCAAGAAGCCGCAGAGTATATTTCATATCTTTCTTTTTTTGATTTTTTTTAAAAAGCATTGACCTTAATCTTAGCTTTAATGTTATAGTAAAATCCACTGGAAGTCAATAAAAATGGGAGGAGAAAAGGTTGGCGTAGCTGGTTCAGGTGGTTTGGGCGACATGGCTATTAAATTCTTTCAAGAAAAAAACGGATATTCCGGTCTTTGATATTAACGAACACAAAGGAGCTTCAGCTGAAAAAAGGGGGGGGAATCTTGTCAATGTCGGAAACAAGGCTGCCATGGATGCTGACAAAGACGAATAACGATTTTATTTTGAGCACGATACCGGAGGCCACGATCCCCCTCGTGTATGTCGTCTGCTGAAGGTCAGAGGGGAAAGGGCCGTTGTCGGCCAGCCGGATGTTACTGATAACGTCTCTATTGTTATGACTCATGGCCCTTTCAGCAACATCGTTATATTTACGGCTCGGTCATAGGCAGCCTGGGAGATGAACGAAACATGGTTCGTTTCTGCGTCAAACATAATATTCAGCAGTGTGGACATTAAAAATCATAATAAATTTGCGCTCTGGCATAAGTCCGTTTCACTCACTTTTGCGCCTGAGCGCGGAGAAAGGCATGGTTATTAAAAATGAGACCCTATATCATTTGTCACATGATCGCCTCGCTGGACGGGCGCATCGACTGCGCGATGGTCGATCGGATCAGCGGCGAAAACGATTACTACGACGCTCAGAAACAGCTGGACTGTCTGTCCACGCTGACCGGACGCGTGACCGCCGAACATTATTTCGCGGAAAGGACACCCTTTGTTCCCGTTTCGAAGCGTCCGGCGGGAGCGCAAGCGCCGTACGTCGCAAGGAAAGCCGGCGCCTATTCGGTCGCGATTGACACTCATGGCAGGTTGCGCTGGCCCGGCAGGGAACTCGACGGCCTGCCTCTGGTCGTTGTCGTTTGCGAACAGGCTCCGGCGGAATACCTTGAGGTCCTTCGCCGGCAGGGAATCTCCTTCATCGTTGCGGGTAAGGAGCGTATTGACTTTGCCAGGGCAATGGAAGAGCTGGGGAGCCTGTTCGGCGTCAAGCGCCTGCAGCTTGCCGGCGGTGGGCACATCAACGGCGCGTTTCTGGAAGCAGGCCTGATCGACGAGGTGAGTTTGTTGCTCGCTCCCGGCATCGACGGGCGGTCAGGGTTCACGGCGGTCTTTGACGGACTTGCCGACACGGCGCGAAAGCCCGTTCCTCTCAAACTGAAAAGCGTCCATCAATATCCAAGCGGAACGCTGTGGATGCGTTATGATATATGCCGGATCTCGGAGGAACTCAAATGATGGGTATCGCCGCCCTTGTATTGTTGTTTGCCGTCGCGTGGTTCATCCCCTGGCGGCTCAGAAGGATGCTCGGATTCAAGCCCGCATTGATGTGGGGCCTGTTCGCCCTTATCCTCCTCGGCGTAGCCGGATTCGGCCTGGTCGTTGGGACCGGGCGGTCAGCGACCGGCGGCGCGCCCTGGGGGTGGATCTACAACGCGCTCGGGCTTTTCTTCATGTTCATCCTCTATGTTGGTTGTGCCTTGTTTGTGGCCTGGCCGGCGGCGCATTGGCTGAAAAGTTTTTCTCAGCGAAAAATCGCCGCTGCCGCCGTGCTGATTTCCCTCTTTTTCGTCGGGGTCGGATTTTTCAACGCGCAGCGATTCACCGTGACTGAACAGGCCGTCGCCCTTCCTGGCCTAACCTGCGAGGTCTCGGTCATGCACGTTTCCGATCTGCATCTCGGAACCCAGCGCGGCGAAAGGTATTTGCGGAACGTCGTCGACGCGATCAACGAACGCCATCCCGACCTCGTCCTTTACAACGGGGACGTGGCCGACAGCAACGCGGCGCTGAGACCGGAGCTGTTCGCGCTGTTCCGCGATGTGAAGAGCGAACAGTTTTTTACGATGGGCAATCATGAGTATTACATCGATACGCCGCGGGTTCTCGGGCTGCTTGAGGCCAACGGCGTGAACATCCTCCGCAATCGGATGGTTGAAACGCACGGAATTCAGCTGATCGGTCTTGAATACATGAACGCCGACCGCACCACCTTCGACGCCCACCGGGTGAACGATTTGACGGTGGAGGAGGAACTTCCGAAAATTGCGCGAGACAGGATGCGTCCGGTTCTGTTGGCCCATCACACGCCGAAAGGCTTTCATTATGCCGCGCAGGGCGGTGTCGACCTGATGCTTTCGGGACACACGCACAACGGGCAGGTGTTCCCGGGGATGCTGTTCACGACGCTGCTTTTTCCGCAGAATTGCGGGAGATACGCCGAGGGGGCGGCGACGCTGCTGGTCTCTCAGGGGGCGGGAACTTTCGGGCCGTGGATGCGGCTTGGTTCTTTCAATGAGCTCCAATTCATCCGCCTGATTCCGGAAAAATAAGTGCATGGCTGTTTCTCGAAAGACGGGAATAAGAAGCCCATTCGATCACAGCGTAACGCCCAGCGTCTCCTCGGGCCCGTTCAGGGCTGGGGAGGCGTTTTTTTTGCGGCGGGCGCCAACGGGGCAGATCATGTTTTTTACTACTGACGTTTCATTTTTTTCGTTATAGCGGCGTTCCATTCTTTTCTCTTATAATCCGGCCATAGAAGCAGAACTTATGAGGAATGGACGGTTGGCCGGAGCTTGTGCCCTTTTGATGAGCGCCCCGAAGTCCATGGAGTCCGGGGAAGCGTTGTTCCCTAATTTTTCAAAGGAGTGATTTCGGTTATGAAACTTGAAATCGGAGCCTTCCACGTCACCGACATCCAGTTCGGCGATCACACAGGCTACAGCAAGGGCGTTCTGACGGTCAACAAGGAAGAACTCCTGAAGGTCGTTCATGAAGACGAGCACATCACCACCGCCGACCTGCGCATCGTGCGTCCCGGCGACAACGTGATCCTGTGCCCCGTCAAGGAAGCCATTGAAATGCGCTGCAAGGTCTCGGGCGGCCACGGGATTTTCCCCGGCGTGCTTTCCGAGATGGAGATCGCCGGTTCGGGCCGCACTCACTGCCTCCAGGACTGCTCGCTGATCGTGGTGGGCGAGCATGCCGGCGGCTTCCAGGACGGCGTCATCGCCATGGGCGGCAAGTATCAGCATCACACCATTTTCGGCGACATGCCCAACCTGGTGCTGGTGGCCGACACTGACGAGGACTTTGAGCGCCATGAGCAGCAGAAGATGAACCACGCGCTCCGCTGGGCCGGCATGCGTCTGGCCGAGTACGTGGGCCAGTGCGTGAAGGACCTGGAGCCCGAGAACGTCGAGGTTTACGACCTGCCCGCCATCCCCGACCGCTCCGACGCCGTGAAGGCTCTGCCCGGCGTGGTCTACGTGCTTCAGCCCCAGACCCAGATGGAGACCATGGGCTACAACACGCTGATCTACGGATGGGACGGCAACCACATCCTGCCCACCTACATGCATCCCAACGAATTGCTCGACGGCTGCATGGTATCGGGCAGCTTCATGCCCACGTCGTCCAAGATCTCCACCTACGAGTTCGCCACCAATCCCATGGTCAAACGTCTCTACGCCGAACACGGCAAGACCATCAACTTCCTGGGCGTGATCATGTCCACGCTGAACGTCAAGATGGACGAGAAGGTGCGCTGCGTCAAGATGGCCGGCCAGATTGCCCAGAGCCTGGGCGCCGCGGCCGCGGTGGTCGCCGAGGAAGGATACGGCAACCCTGACGTGGACTACACGGCCATGCTGGTGGAGCTTGAGCGCCTTGGCATTAAAACCATCGGCCTTTCCGACGAGTGCACGGGCCGCGACGGCGCTTCTCAGCCTCTGGTGTCCATGAACCCCGCCACCGACGCGCTGGTCACCACGGGCAACGTGTCCCAGATGTACGAAGTGCCCGCCATGGAAGTGATCGGCGAGCTTGAAGCTCTGGCCCGCGACGGGAACTCCGGCGGGTGGGAAGGCTGCATCAACGCCGACGGTTCCTTCGTGATGGAGAACAACGGCATGTTCTGCGCCAATCATATCAGCGGCTATTCCACGAGAACCTGCGCTGAATTTTAGTCCGGGGGGAATACGAGAATG
Organism: Pyramidobacter piscolens; assembly: GCA_004558205.1. Classification (GTDB taxonomy): domain Bacteria; phylum Synergistota; class Synergistia; order Synergistales; family Dethiosulfovibrionaceae; genus Pyramidobacter; species Pyramidobacter piscolens_A. The sequence goes on along the minus strand of SFDM01000004.1, from coordinate 12,896 downwards.
AAAGCTATTCACTATATCAATCAGTTCTTCGGACAGGTGGGCGGCGAGGCCGCGGCCGACGCGGCTCCCATTTTCCACGATAAGCTGATCGGCTGCTCCATGATGCTGAACGGCATGATGCCTCACGTCGAAGTGACCCACACTGTGGTCTGCGGCGACAACTACATCACCAACCACACCGACGAGGCCCTGGCCGAGATCTTCGCCTGGCTCGACACGAAGGAGTTCGATATCTTCTTCGCCGGCCCCGCTTTCATGGCGGGACGCTACGGCGTAGGCTGCGGCCTGGTCTGCAAGGCTGTTGCCGAGCGCTACAACGTGCCGGTGATCACCTCCATGAACGAGGAAAACCCCGGAGTGGAGGAGTACAGAGCCTGTGCCTACGTGTTTAAAGGCGGCCGCAAAGCCACCTACATGAAGGAAGACTTGACGGCTATGGCGAAGTTTGCCGAGAAGATCGCGCAGGGCGAGGAACTTCTGCCCGCCGCGCAGGAAGGCTATTTCGGCCGCGGCATCCGTTCCGAGATCCCCTATCCGGGCGGCAGGATGGCCTGCGACCGCGTGATCGACATGCTCCTGGCCAAGATCAAGGGCGAGCCTTTCCAGACCGAGCTGGTCATCCCCAAGATGGATAAGATCCCGCCCGCAGTGCCTGTGAAGGACCTGAGCAAGTGCACTATCGCCCTGGTCTCCTCCAGCGGCGTGGTGCCGGTGGACAACCCCGACCGCATCCAGAGCGCTTCCGCCCAGAAGTGGGGCAAGTACGACATCTCCAAGCTGGACAAGCTGCCCGAAGGCGTCTTCAAGACCATCCACGCCGGGTTCGACCCCGCGGCCATGTGCCATATCCCCGACCGCGGCGTTCCCGTGGACGCCATGCGCGCCTACGAGAAGGAAGGCAAGATCGCCAAGCTCTACGATTACTACTATGTGACCGTTGGCACGGGCACCACTCAGGCTTTCGCCGCCAAGTTCGGCCGCGAGATCGCCGCGGAGCTGCTCGCCGCCAAGGTGGACGCCGTGGTGCTCACCGCCACCTGAGGCACCTGCACTCGTTGCGGTGCAACGATGGGCAAGGAAATTGAGCGCGCCGGCATTCCCGTGGTGGTGATGTGCAACCTGATCGACGTGGCGAAGACCGTAGGTTCGAACCGCATGGTCCAGACCGTGTCCGTTCCCTATCCTCTGGGCGATCCCGAGATGAGCCCTGAGGCGGAGTGGAAGCTTCGCTACGGCCGCGTTGGCGTCGCGCTGGATTCTCTGGCGACGGCCATCACGGAGCCGAAGGTGTTCCCCTCCAAGTATTGATGGAAATTAGCCATAGAGGGGCTTCGTGCCTGGCGTCCGAGGGCGTCCAGCGTTTCTGTGGCTGATCGGCAATAAAAAGGTATGAGCAGGCTCAGGGGGCTGAGAAGCGATTGACGCTCTTTGCGCTCCCCGGGCCTGTTCTTTTGTACGTGCTGAAAGGAGCTCATTTCACCATGCCCGAAAAGAAAACCGAGAGCCGTGACTTTCTCGTGACCGGTTCAGCCGACGGCGTCGAAACCGCCGCGAAGAAAAGCAATTCCGTCTACTACACATCGATTTTCGTCACTCTGGCCCTAGTGCTCTGGGGATTGATCTCGCCCGAGAGCTTCGGCGCTTTCGCAAACACTCTTTTTAACGTTCTGACCGATTATTTCGGCTGGGGCTACATGCTGACCATGAACGTCTTCGTCGCTTTCTGCATTATCGTCGCCCTGAGCCGCTTCGGCAAAGTCCGCCTGGGACCGAAGGATTCCCGGCCTGAATACAGCACCGTCTCCTGGTTTGCCATGCTTTTCTCCGCCGGCATGGGCGTAGGGCTGGTGTTCTACGGCGCGGCGGAACCCCTGATCCACTTCGGCTCCCAGCCCTTCGGCGCGGCCCCCGGCTCCATTCAGGCCGCCCGCGACGCCATGCAGATTTCCTTCTTCCACTGGGGGCTTCATCCCTGGGCCGGATATGCGGTCATCGCCATGCCCTTGGCCTACTACCAGTTCCGTCATGACGCGCCGGGGCTGATCAGCTCCATCTTCATCCCTCTGGTGGGTGAAAAGGCCGTCCGCGGGCTCTTCGGCAAGGTGGTGGACGTTCTGGCCATCTTCGCCACGCTGGCGGGCATCACCACGTCCCTGGGCCTGGGCACCCTCCAGCTCAACAGCGGTGTCAACGCCATTATGGGGCTGCCCAAGAGCACCTTTATCCAGGTGGCGATCATCGTGATCCTGGCCCTGTTCTATACGGGTTCCGCCGTTTTGGGCATCGAGAAGGGCATCAAGAAGGTGGCCGACTTCAACCTGGCCGTCTGCCTTTCGCTGATGGCGCTGCTGTTCCTCGTCGGCCCCAGCCTGCCCATCATCAACGCGCTCATGACGGGCATCGGCGATTTTATGAGCGGCCTGGTCAAGGAAAGTTTCGCCTTGGCTCCCTACGGCGGCCCCTATGAAAAGTTCCTCAAGAGCTGGACGCTGTACTACTGGGCCTGGTGGATCGCCTGGGCGCCCTTCGTGGGTTCCTTCGTGGCGCGCATCTCCCGCGGCCGCACTATCGCCCAGTTTGTGGCGGGCGTGCTGGTGGTCCCCGCGCTGGGCAGCTTCACCTGGTTCGCCATCTTCGGAACCTCGGCGCTGCATCTTGAGGTCGTGAAGGGCATCGCCATTTCCGCCGACGTGCTCAAGGACATCTCCGTGGGCATCTTCGAGATGTACAAGCACTATCCTCTGGGATCCATCATGTCCGTGGCCATGGTGGTGCTGATCACCACTTTCTTCGTCACCTCGGCCAACTCGGCGACCTTCGTGCTGTCCATGTATTCCACTCACGGCGACCTGAACCCGCCCAAATCCAAGATGGCCGTCTGGGGCGTCCTGATGGCCGCTCTGGCGGTGGTGCTGCTCATGACAGGGGGGCTGCAGAACCTGCAGACCATCTCCCTGACCGCCGCGCCTCCCTTCTCAATCATCATGGTCTGCGCCTGCGTCTCCCTCTGGAAGATGCTCGCGACCGATGAGGAGCAGGGGATTCTGTAAATAGCCGGTCACCGGCGGCGCTTGCTAAACGTCCCAGGTGCGAAGAAGCCTTCCCCGGCCCAACCGGAGGCGTACGTTTGTACGGTGAGGATTGGGCCGGGGAAGGCTTCGAGCAGCTGGGACGTTTAGCGAGTGACGCCGTCACCCCGGTAAATTGCAATTTATGCGACCAGGAGGTTGCCATGGAACGCTGTCTGCTGTTGTTTTCTTCTGAGTTTCCCTGCTGGGATGGGGAGACGCTGGCGCTGGCGGGGGAAGATCCGTCGGCGCTTGAAAAGCTCTGCGAGGAGCGCCTGCTGCTGCGCTGCGGCGGAGGTTACAGCCTGTCGCCCTGCGGTGTGGTCTGCCGCGAAGCCCTTTCCGAAGAGCTGTGCGTACCCGTAGAACCCCTTCGCGGTATCCTTCAGGATGAAAGGGCGGCCCGGGCCGCTTTGGAGCGAAACCGGCTCTATCAGCTCCTTGACCGCGCTTTCAACACGCGCTGGGGCGTGAAAGAGATGACCTGCGGCGAGACCTTTCCCGTGACGCCCTGTTTGGCCGACGATCAGTTCTTCAGCTTGAAGAACGGCACATTAGAAGTCCTCTGGACTGAATCCCCCTTTGTTCAGTCTTTCCTCAAAGAGTTTCCCCATTGGGGAGTCGCTGCCCGCGGCCTGCCCGCTCCAGGCGGCGAGGCTCTTGAAAAATGGGCCCTGAACTGCGGCGCGCCGAGAGGGACTGTGACCTTCGACGTGGTGCTGAGAAGCCGCTACGATTTCACGCTTTATAAAAAACACCCGCCTCTGGCAAGCGACCTCTTCCGCTTTCAAAACGCCGACCGCGTCTTCTGCGTGAAAGCCGGGAGCGGCGCCGAAGCTTTGCTCCCGATCATCGGCAGGCTCCATGTTTTCCTGATGGGGCAGCGGCGCGTCTACGTGCCGGGGTATGCCGACATCGACAGCGAGGAGCAGGAAAATTGGACCCTGCTGAACCTCGTGACCGACAGGGAAGACCAGCTCGCCGAACTGACGGAAAAGCTCAGAAGCTGGGGCCAGGGGCTTATCGACCCAGCCAGGCCCCTGTTCATCACGGGAAGCAGCGTCGAACGCCTGAGGTCGCAGAAAGAAACCAAGGACACGCTTTACGACTGGTTCTGCGAGGAGACCGTAAAAATCCTGCGTCCCGACGGCGGCGATGATGGTGAATAAAGTATAGCGTGAGACGTGTACTGGAGTACAGGCCACGGTAAAAATAGAACGCTCCCCTTGGGGCGGCTCCAAAATGTTCGCTATTTCGGAGCCGCCCCAAGGGGAGCGTTTTTATAAGCCGGCACGGCGAGATCGGTTTTATACTATTTGGCAATAAAACGGCTAAATTAGAGGCCGGGGCCGACCCGAGGGGCTATGCAGTCGCTAAAGACTATCTCGGCCTATTCGGCCTGCCTATACTCGCTTGATGGATGCCCCTCGGGTCGGCCCCTCCGTACCCATTTTGCGTTTTTATTGCAAAGTGGTATTAGAAGAGAACCCGCGGCGGTTCCGTTGAAGGAAGCCCGTTATAAAGAGGGAGTGGGAATGTGTTTTTCCAGTTCCGCTCCGCGGAAAAGCGTTCCCTTCCGCAAAACCGAGGCGTACTCCTCGAAGGGCATGGGACGGGCATAATAAAACCCCTGGGCGCGGGTACATCCATGCTGTTTTATGAAATCTTCTTGCTGCTGGTTTTCGACCCCTTCCCATATGACCTGAATCTGGTTTCTCTGGGCGATATCGATCAGGCTTGAAAGGATCTCGTGTTCCATCAGCGGGGCCCGGACCGACGAGAGGCAGCTTTTATCCAGCTTCAGCACGTCTATGGGGATACGATAGAGCAGCTGCAGCGACGAATAGCCGGCGCCGAAGTCGTCGATGGAAATCCTGAATCCGTCGGCTTTCAGCTTGCACGCCGCTGCGCTCAGCAGTGACAGGTCGTTCTCCGCGACGGTTTCAGTCAGTTCCAGCTCGAAAAGTTCCGTCCGCAGAGCGTGGCGGCTGACGATTTCCTTGAGCCTGTCGCTCCACTCAGGATGGCGCAGGTGGCGCCTTGAAAAATTCACCGAAACAGGGCACGTCTGGATTCCCAGCTCCAGAAGGCGGTTCTGGTGGCGGCATACGGCTTCGAAGATTGAGAAATCAAATTTGATGATAAAATTGTTTTTTTCGAAAAAGGGGATGAAGTCCCCGGGCGGTATCAGGCCGCGTACGGGGTGGAACCAGCGGGCGAGGGCCTCGGATCCGATAATTTTCCCCGTGGCGAGATCCACCTTGGGCTGATAGTACGGCACGAACTCCCCCTGCTGCAGCGCGTCGTTCATGCACCGTTCCAGGTCCTTTTCCCTCTCCGCCGCATGGGACATCTCGCGCGAGAAGAACGCCACGCCGTTTTCGGATAGCCGCCCCAGCGTGTTCATGGCGTAAAGCGCCTGATCCAGCGCCTTATCCACGTTCATACCTGGTTCCTGAGGATCGAAAAGGCTAACGCCGGTTTTAAAGAGGATTCGGCACTCCTGGTTCTGCGAGATCCGATCGCTGGCGCTCTGCCAGAGATCGGTTAGGCGCGCCATCAGCCCGTCGGCGTTCCCGGCCTTCAGCAGCAGCACGAAGTGATCGGCGTAGGGCCGTGCCGCCAGTTCCCCCTGAACGAGGGAAGCCTCCAGGATCTCCGATATGGATTTCAGCGTTTCATCCCCATGGGAACGCCCGTAGGTGTCGTTCATGTACTTGAAATTCTGAATATCGGCGTAAACTAAGGCATAGTCCTGTTTCCCGTTCTGAAGCAGCTTTGACGCGTCGCTGCGGAATTTCGAGAAGCTGAGGCCTCCTGTGACGGGATCGGTGTTGATGATCCTGAGAAGTTCCCGGCTGTGACGGGTCTTGCCGTTGAGCAGCAGGAGCAACAGAAGCGCCGCGGTGGCAAATCCAGCTGTGCCATAAAGAGACGCGCTTAGAAGCTGATTTTGATAGTAACCGTGAAGCCAGCCGGCGTGATGCGATTGAAGTGCAAGAAAAAACGGGATGGTGGTCAGAACGGCCACGTTTTTTAATTTACAGCATGATCTCATCTTGTTATCACTCCTGTTGATGTGAAAATATGTTTTCTCTGATACCCTCGCAAATAAGACGATGCTGTTCGCGGCCTTGAATGGAGATGGCAGACCTTTCTCTGCTTTCCGCCCGAGAGGTGTTCCGTGAGCGGGCTCTGAGTTCTCGGGAGTATTATAGCAGATCAATTATGCTTTTTTTAATATAAATATTCTTATAAGTTGGAATTGATGTGTGTTTTTTGAAGTATTTCAAAACGTGCATAGAGTATTAGTTTTTTAAAGTGAAATCTCAATCTAAATCAACTATCCTGAAATCTCGCAGATGATACCGGTGCTTGTCTGCTCAATGATTCTCATTCTGGTTGCTGTACGTAACTGTCAGATTGTTCTGGAGAAAGATAATGGGAAGAAAGTATTCGTTTCAAAGAAGACTTTACTTTTTGCCCTGTTGCTTTTCGTGGGCTATTCGGGCGAAACCTTTATCATCCGCTTTTTAATCTCTACCACACTGTTTGTAGCGGTAGTTATGTGGTTTTCTGGTTATAAAGAACCGTTTATGATCGCTGCTATCACTTTGGGGTATGTGGTTTTGATGTATTTTGTTTTTGTCCGGCTGTTCAACGTAGTACTGCCTGAGAGCATAATTGGTTTTTAAGGAGGAGTGCAGAATGTTACTTACAGGTTTTTTACAAGCTTTTGCGCTTCAAAATTTGTTGATGGCCTTAGGCGGCACTGTGCTCGGAATTATCATGGGAGCCTTTCTGGGTATTGGTTCGACAATAACGATGGCGTTGCTTTTGCCCTTTACGTTTTGGATGAAGCCCGCAGGAGCTTTAATTCTTCTTGGTTTCGTTTACTGTGACGCTACTTATGGCAGTTCGATTTCTGGAACAACCCGTTACACTTTTAGCATAGCTTACCTCGAGGATGGGATTCAACTTTTACCCGCTGTTGTTGGACTCTTTGCCGTTTCTGGGGTCTTTGTAATGAAAAAAAGTACAAAGGTGCGCCAGATGCTTCAAAAGAAGGAAGCTCTGGTCGTTCCCGGCGTTCACGATGTGCTCTCCGCTAAGCTCGTTCAAAAGGCGGGATTTAAGGCGGTGCAGGCCAGCGGGTTGGGGCTGGCGGCGACGCTGCTCGGGTTGCCCGACATGGCCTTTCTGTCCTTCGGCGAGATGTGCGATTTTACGCGCACCATCGCGAACTCCATCGACGTGCCGCTGATGGCCGACGCCGATACTGGCTTCGGCAACTCGATCAACGCCATGTACGTGACCAGAAAGTACATCGAAGCGGGCTGCGCGGGGATGAACATTGAGGACCAGATGTTCCCGAAGCGCTGCGGCCATATGGAGGGCAAGACCATTGTCACTATGGAGGAGATGGCGCTCAAGATCAAGGCCTGCACCAAAGTCCGCAATGAGATGGATCTCGATTTCATCATCAACGCCCGCACGGACTCCATCGCGGTTTCCGGCATCGATGAAGCGATCCGCCGCGGCAACGCTTATATTGACGCCGGCGCCGACATGATTTTCGTCGAGGCGCCCAGGACCGTTGAGGACATTAAGCGAGCTGTAAAGGTAATTCACGGTTTGGTCAGCATCAACCTGTTCGACTTCGTTCAGGGCGGCAAGACGCCTCTGATTTCTGTGGACGAGCTGAAAGCGATCGGCGTCGCGCGGATCAGCGTTCCCGTAGGCCCTCTTTTTGCGGCGGTCAAGGGGATGGCCAATTATCTGAACGTTATCAAAGACGGTTTTGCTCCTGGCCGTACGGATCTGGTGTCTTCCTTTGCAGAATATAAGGAATTGATCGGCTATAACAAGTTCCGCGATCTTGAGAAAGAATATCTGCCTAAGTTCGTAGAGTAAAAAAAGAGCGAGCCGTCCCATGGTCAACGCCATGGACGGCTCGCTTTGCCTTTTCTTGTGAAGGTCGTTCCGGTGGCAGTGAAAAATGCGCCGGTTCAAAAGGAGAGGCTTTTTGCGGTTGATTAGAGTCCCATGCCTTCTTCGTAGCGCAGGGCGCCTTTGACCCATACTTTGCGGATCCCCGCAGGCAGCTTGATCGGGTCTACATAGCTGTTGGTGTCGATGACGCGGTCATAATCGATCAGCACGAGATCCGCTGAAAGGCCCTCGCGGATCAGGCCGCGATCCCACAAGCGCAGCCGGCGCGCCGGCTCGCCGGTAATGTGGTTGACCGCCCTTTCCAGAGGCATGATCCCCAGGTCGCGCACATAGTGTCCGAGGAAGCGGGGGTAGGAGGAATAGGCCCGGGGATGGGGAACTGCGCCTATGATGCCGTCGGTGCAGACCACGTGGTAGGGGCTGCTCATGACCGCGCGCACGTCCTCTTCGCTGATGGAATGATACACGCACAGGACCGACGACCTCGTGCGGGAGAGGATGTACAGTACTGCCGCGACTTCGTCCATGCCAAGCCTCTCGGCGATTTTGTCCATTCTCAGGCCGGGCATCCAGGAGAAATCTTCCGAGCTCTGCGGAACAGAAGCCACCTGGACGCGGGCGCCGTCGCCGCGGTTGTGCAGGATCTCAGCCGTTTCCTTGTAGATCTTCGCGTAAGTCTCTTTGTCGGCCAGGCGCGCTTCAAAGGCGTCCTCGCCGCCGGAGTAGGCCCAGCTGGGTACCGTGGCCTTGAGCCCCGTGCTCCCGGCGTTCCAGGGATACTGGTCGAAGCCGATGTCGTAGCCTTCCTGCTGCAGTTCTTCCATGCGTTCGAGGATTTTGAGGACCTTGCCCCAGTTCTTCGGCCCTAGGGACTTGAGGTGGGAGATCTCCAGCCGCGCGCCGCTCTCTTTCATCACGCGGACCATTTCCTCGAAGGATTCCAGCAGCTGGTCCATTTCGCTTCTCATGTGCACCATGATGATCCCGTCGTACTTGGCGACGGCCTTGCAGACCTGGCACATCTCGTCTGTGGAGGCGTAGCTGCTGGGCGGGTAGATCAGTCCGAAGGAAATCCCGCGGGCGCCCTCGGCCATTCCTTGTTCGATCAGATCCTGCATCCGGCCGATCTCGTCCGTCGTCGCGGGGCGGTTTTCGCTGCCCATCACGTTCATGCGGATCGTGCCCGAACCAAGCAGGCCGACGAAACGGCAGGCCGGTTTGGCCTGTTCGACCAGATCCATGTATTCCCTGTAACTGCGCCACCAAAAGGTCTTTTCCGCCTTGCCGCACAGGCAGATCATGTTCTCCGTCAGTTCGGCCGCATGCTGGCCGTCGATAGGCGCCACCGACAGGCCGTCCTGGCCGACGAGCTCCGTGGTGATTCCCTGTCCGACGGACTGGAGCATCTGTGGATTGTAGAAGGGATGCAGCTCGCAATGACTGTGGCAGTTGATGAATCCCGGCGTCAGGATCTTGCCGGCGCCATCGGTCACAGTGCAGTCCTGCTCGCTGAGAAAAGGGCCGACTTTCTGAATCAGCCCGCCCCCGGTCAGCACGTCGCCATAAAAGGGGCGGCTTCCCGTGCCGTCGTAGATTTTCACGTTTTTGATCAGCGTTCTGTCGCTCATGGGTATCCTACCTCGCTCTTGTCTAAAATGAATAAAACAGTTCATGAAGAAGTCTATTATGGGTGTCTTTTTAATGTCGGTATTTGGCAGGGCAGTATGTCGGCGGGAGGGGAAGCGCTGAGAAGCGCAGCATCCGCAGTTGCTGAGTAGAGTCAGACTGCCTCTTGCTATTGCCCTGCCGGGAACTGTTGGGGCAGTGTGAAGTTCAGCATTTTTTCGGGGGCGCCGAGGGCCAGCGAAAGTTCCTGGGCCTTCGATACCAGCGTTGGAATGATCTGCGCGACCAGGTTGTCGGTAAAACGGAAGCTTGGCCCAGAAATGGCCAGCACGACCACGGGGAGTCTGCTGAAGTCGAAGACGGGGCTGGATATGGACGAGATTCCCTGCTCCCGCTCGGCCACGCTGATCGTGAAGCCCTCTCTGCGGACCCGCGCGCAGCGCTCCATCAGAATGTCCCAGCGGGAGAGCACCTCTTCGGGGACTTCCGCGCGGAGGCCCGCGAGCTCTTCGGGTGTCATCCAGGCCATGAAGCAGCGGCCGGAAGCGCCCGCCCACAGGGGCAGGCTGTCGCCGAGGTTGGCGAACCGCTTCAGCACGTGGGTGCTTGGAACCTGCTCGATGCATATGCGCCAGTTGCCGTTGCGCTTGTAGGCGTTGACCGTCTCGTTAAAACGGTCGCGGAGCTCCCGCATGGCCGGTTCTATCAGCGCCTTGGTCTGGTCGCTGGCGCGGTAGAGGGCCCCCATTCTGCAGCATTTCCAGCCGAGTTGGTAAAGCCGGCGGTTTTTCTCGAGAAAGCCTTTATCGCAGAGCGTGTTCACGATTCGTGAGGCCGTAGGCAGAGGCATGTCCATGGCCTCCACAATTTCTGACAGGGAGCGGGTGGGATTCTCCCACGTGAAGAGATCCAGGATCGCAAGGCTTTTCTGGATTGAGGACGTTCCTTCGTTTTTTTTGGTCTGCATCTGTTAACCCTTTCTATGGCTGCCCGAATTGCCAGGCTTGCGTGGTATCCAACTCTTCGTCCAATCGGAGCGGCTCCGGAAAGCTGAGCTGGCTTGCAGGCGCGCCGAGTATTCTTGACATTTCCCGGGTTTCCTGCAGAAGCGCCCGCGCCAGCGCCAGAAACAGCCCGTCGCTGAACCGGAAACTTGGCCCCGACACGGAGAAGCAGGCCGCAGGCCGCCCCATGCAGTCGAAGATGGCGCTGGCGGCGGAATAGACTTCCTTTTCACGCTCGGCCCGGCTGATGGCGTACCCCCTCAGCCGAGTTTCCGCCGTCTGCTGAAGCATGTATGCCTTTTTTGCCCTGTGTTCCTCGGGCGCAGCGTTGAAAACGGCGTCGATCTCTTCGGAGGGCATCCAGGCCAGGAAGTTTTTTGCCGCGGCTCCCGCCCAAAGGGGCAGGCGGTCGCCCAGCGCGGCGGCCCTGCGCAGCGTGTAGGTGCTGGCCGCCTGGGCGTAACAGATGCGCCAGATCCCTTTCCGTATGTAGAGGTTTACAGTCTCGTTAAACTGATCCCTCAGCCTGATCATGGCGGGCATGGCCGCCGTTTTGAGCTGCTCTTCCGTCTCAAAAAGCACCCCGAGGCGGTAGCATTTCCATCCTAAAGTGTAGCTCCGGTCGCTGCCGCGTTCAAGGTAGCCTTCTTCGCGGAGGGCGTTCAAAATCCGCAGCGCTGTGGGTTTGGGCGCGTCGAGTTTTTGTGCGATCTCCGTCAGGGAGAGGGAGCGCCTGTCCCAGGTGAAGCAGTCCATGACGCTTAAGGCCTTGCGTATGGACGCGGTTCCTTCCGTTTTTTGAGGCATGGCTATGGATAGACTCCTTACATAGATAGAATTAAAAAAGATATTGCCAGTTCTTGCGATGGGGCGTTCATAGAACAATATTCCACAATGTAGAACTTCGTACCGATTATAGAAGCGTTCAAAGGGAATTTCAAGGGGCGCCGCCGCGTCGGACGTCGGATTAGGCTGCCCCATGGATTGGCATATCAGAGCCTCTCCCAAGATGGAAAAACGCCGCTGTCATATCGACAAAGGGCTGTTTCTCTTTTTCAGTTTCAGAGACGTCCTTTGATTACATGGTTAAAAATCCGGCTTTTGCTCCTTGACAATAGGCTCATTTTTATTCATAATACTTCTCATACAGGATATCACAATGTAGAGTAAAATTTCATTATATGGAATAAAAAGAAAAACGTTCCATTCTTTGTAATGTTTTTGTGCGACTCTTTTTATGTTTTCCTGTATAATGGCGGCACTGCCTTTACGGCAGAGAAGTAAAACCTGATCATATTTTAAGGGGAGGCTATTAAGTATGTATCGTAAGTGTTTGAAGAGCATTTTTGCGGCGGCGGCTGTTCTTGGTATTATGGCGGGGAGCAGCTTTGCTGTTGAGTTTGCCCGCATCGGCACCAGCAGCGTGGGCGGCGGTTTCTATCTGATCGGAAACACGGTGGCTCAGCTGTGCAACTCGCTGAATCTCGGCATCAACTATTCGGCGGTGACCGGCGGTTCCACGAAGAACCTGAACGCCCTTGCCAAGGGTGACATCGAGTTCGGCCTGTGCCAGTCGGCAACCATCGACGAAGGCGTCAAGGGCACCGGCGCTTTCAAGAAGCCCGTTCCCGGACTTCGCTTTGTGACGGCGGTTTATGCCATGCCCTGCCACGTTCTCGTGAACGGCGACGACATGAAGAGCATCAACGACTTCCGCGGCAAACGCGTGGACTACGGCGCCATTGGCCAGGGCATCGAGACTTACTGCCGCATCATCCTGAACGCCTATGGCATCACCGATAACGACATCAAGGTCGACCGTTACGGCAAGACTGAAAGCGCTGAAGCTATCAAGACTGGCGCCGTGAAGGGCAACTTCTGGACCACCACCGCCCCCAACGCTCAGGTGACGGACATGCTGACCGGCGGCGTGCGCCTGCTCTCCATCGATGACGACAAGCGCCAGGCTATCGTGAAGGCCCATCCTTATTTCTCCCTTGCGGTGATCCCCGGCGGCGCTTATGACGGCTATCCCGAGGACATCAAGACCATCGCCGCCATCGGCGCGATCGTGACTCATGAGCGCGTCAGCGACGAAGTGGTGTACAAGACGGTGAAGGGCATGTTTGAGAACGCGGCGAAACTGAAGGAACGCCTTCCGAACTACTTCGCCGATTTCAGCCTGGAGCACGCGCTGGACGGCTGCTCCATGGAGGTCCACCCCGGCGCCCTGAAGTACTACAAA